>JANNWY010000050.1:0-15334 GCA_031409335.1 Chthoniobacteraceae bacterium
GCTGGCGATGCTTGTGCTTGGAATGTTTCGGCATCCCAAGTGTAAGTAGTTGTACATCAATAAAGTAAAAGTACTATAATCACTGTATTCCGGTGAATTCCCGAAAGGCATTGACCCTAGCCCGCATTTCTCACAGTCCTCTGCTTTTCCTCTTCCGCTAAATCTTCCTCTGTCACGCAAGGAGGAAGATTAAGCGGAAGAGAAAGAGGAAGAAGACAGGCTGTGGGCTGGTCCTTTCTGGGTGTGAGAAATGCAGGTTAGAGGCCGTCACTCCGGCAGACTCGCGCAGGTCCTGAGCTTTTTCACAGCCTCTGGCTGAGAGTCTCGCCCCGCTCCTCGAACGGGAACCGAACGATCACCAACGTCCTATTTCGAGCGCCGGCTGGTCTTGGCGGCGGGCGCTTTTCGTGTCGGCGCTGCTTTTTTGGAAGCGGGAGCCTTCTTTGAGATCGGGGCTTTCTTCAAAGGCGGTGCTTGCTTTGCGACCGCGGCTTTCTTCACCACGGGCGCTTTTTTCGGAGCGGGCGCTTTTTTCGCAACGACAACCGGGGCGGGTGCCGCCGCAGGGATCGCTCCCGGTGTCCGCGCATGGATGCCGGCGGCAAATTTTGCGTTCAATTCGGCGGCGGTTTCCAGAAAGGCGCGGAGCCCGGCGGCGTCGCCGCGGTATTCCTTGCCGGTCTTTTTCACGATCCCTGCGCGGACGAGATTCTGAAGTTTTTCGTAAGCGCGCAGGCGCAGCATTTCCTCGCCGCCCCCGGCCGCATTGCGTTCGCGGAGATTGGCGTGGACGATGTCGAACAGTGCTTTGAACTCGAAAGAGGCTTTTTTCAAGAGCACTGCTGCCAGTTCCTCTGCGACGCGATCTGGCCCGCGTCTGGAAAAGCCGTAAGTAGTCTTCATCGACAAATAATGGTCATTTTCACCCAAAGGTCGAGCGTCGTGTGCGTGGAAATGCCAGAAATCGCAATATTCCATGGTTCCTACCCGTTCGGAAGCCTTGACCGACGGCAATCCGCGCCAACAACTTTGGGAAAATGAACGTCAACGGCACTCCATACCGCACAATTTGGTTCAATGAGTCGAATCACGCGATCCAGATCATCGATCAGCGCCGCTTGCCGCATGAATTTGTGATCGAAGACATCCGCACAGTGGAACAAATGGCGACGGCGATCCGCGAGATGCGCGTGCGCGGGGCGGGGTTGATCGGCGCGGCGGCGGGATATGGAATGTTCCTCGCGGCGACCGAGGCGGGCACCGGCTCCGATTTTGAAGAATCGCTCGCGCGTTTCGCCAGAATGCTGCTCGCGACGCGGCCCACGGCGGTGAATCTGGCTTGGGCGGTGGAGCGCCAATCGCGCGCGATCCGGGCGGCAAATGGCACCGGGGAAAAGGTGGCGGCCGCGCTCGCGACCGCCCGCGCGATCGCGGACGAGGATGCCGGGAACTGCCGCCAGATCGGCGCGCACGGGCTCGATTTGATCCGCCGTATTTCCGAAAAAAAAGCGGGCGCGACGGTGAATGTGCTGACGCATTTCAACGCGGGCTGGCTGGCTTTTGTCGATCACGGTTCGGCGACTTCGCCGATCTATGCCGCGCACGATCTTGGGATCGCCGTGCATGTGTGGGTGGATGAGACGCGGCCGCGGAATCAAGGTGCAAAACTGACCGCGTGGGAACTCGGTGGGCACGGCGTGAAGCACACGGTGATCGCCGACAATGCGGGCGGACACTTGATGCAGCACGGGCTCGTCGATCTCGTGATCGTCGGCACCGATCGCACGACGCGCACCGGCGATGTCGCGAACAAAATCGGCACCTATCTGAAGGCACTCGCCGCGCAGGATAACGGGGTGCCATTTTACGTGGCGCTGCCGTCGTCCTCCTTCGACTGGACGATGCGCGACGGGGTGGGGGAAATCCCGATCGAGGAGCGCGGCGGCGACGAAGTGCGCTGCGCGGATGGCTGGCTCGACGGGCGCGTGGCCGAGGTGCGAATCACGCCGGAGCGGAGCCCCGCGGCGAATTACGGATTCGACGTGACGCCCGCGCGGCTCGTGACGGCGCTGATCACCGAGCGCGGCATTTGCGCTGCGGATGAGGCGGGAATCCTCGCGCTGTTTCCCGAGCGCGCCTGATCGCGGGCTAATGCAGATTCGACCGCGCCGGCTGGATGATGGCGCTCATCGTCGTCTCGCGATCGGATTCCTCCTCAAACGCGAGCGTCGGAATCGGCGCATCCAGCATGCTCGTATTTCCGGCGAGCGGCGACTGCGGCCCGCGCCGCAGGTCGATGAGCGCCATCGGCGGGACTGCCGATCGCTCACGGAGGGAAAATCCGCCGTCGAGGAGCGCACTGGTGGCGGACGCGAGGAGTTCTCCCGGCAGCCAAAATTCCGCCGCGACTGGCGGAACCGGTCTTGGCAGTTTCTTCGGAGCCGCCTTTTGCACAGTCGGCAATCCGGCGAAAAGGATGCTTCCGCGAAACGCATTTGCCGCGCCGAAATCAGCCGGCGTGATCCGCTTCTCCAGAGGCCGCAGCATTTCCGCCACAGGCGAAAGCCGCTGCGCCCCGGCGCGCCCGGTCGTGGCCGCGGTCTGCGACGCGACGAACACTGTCCGCGGCTGCGGACGCCATTTTGCATAGGACGCCAGACGGTCCTCCGTGATCGTGACCAGCGCGCCCGCGTCCACCATTTCGTAGAGCTCGATGACATCCTCCGAGCGCATCCGAATACAGCCCCAGCTCACCGGCTTTCCGATCAGGCTTTCCTCGGTCGTCCCATGAATATAGATGCCGCGCCCGCGCGCGTTGTCATTCTGCGGCTCGATCCCTTCCAGCCACAAGATGCGCGACACGATCGGATCGCGACCCGGCGCATTGGCGGCCAGGATTTCACCCGTCGCCGCGCGATTCTTCAGCACCGCCCCCGACGGCAAATCACCGCCCAGTTTTTCCCAAACCCGCATTCTTCCGAGCGGCGTCTTGTAGCTCCCGTGCGAATCGCCGAGGCCGAAGCGCGAAGTGGAAACTTTGTATTTCTTTAGAAAACCACCGTCGCGCAGCACGACCATCTTCTGCTCAGGAACGCTGATGATGACATCCACCGGCCCGGGGTCCGGCTCGGCAGCGCCGCGAGACGCGCAGACGAGCAGAAATAGAAGTGGCAGTGACCGCCGCGGAATCATGCGGGGCGGATGTGAAACGCCACGCGGATGATTGTAAAGCCAAACCGTCAAAGTCACCCGCCGGCAGTTTGCCGCCGCTGATTTTGGATTCAAGGGAAGGCGTTGCCACTGCGATTGGCGTTGCTTCTTGAGTCCAGATCGCGCCGTCGGAGTGTGCCCGCGAGTCCGTCGTTTTCGGTGTCGTTTTGTGCTGCGCGCCGCGCCGCGATCGGTTTTCCTTGCCGGGATGTCGCTTTCATTCCTGCGCGCGCTTTTGCCCGTCTTGTTGTCCGGCGGAGTCGCCATCGCGGCCGACGCTGGAAAACCGAACGTCCTGTTCCTGTTCAGCGACGATCAGCGCGCGGACACCATCGCCGCGCTGGGCAATCCGCTCATCCGCACGCCAAATCTCGACCGGCTCGTGACGCAGGGCACCACCTTCACCCGCGCGTATTGCATGGGTGCGCAGCAGGGCGCGGTGTGCGTGCCGTCGCGGGCAATGCTGATGACCGGGCGCACGCTGTTTCGCATCCAGGAAAACCTCGCGGGGCAGGGGACGTGGCCGGAGATGTTTGCAAAGGCAGGCTACGCCACATTCATGACGGGCAAGTGGCACAACGGCGGCGAATCCGCCCGGCGCGTCTTTCAGGAAGGGAAGGCGATCTTCCTCGGCGGCATGGGCGATCCTCGCAAGCTCCCGATCCAGGATATCTCGGCGGCGCACATTTTTGAAAACAAACGCGCGAGTGGCGATCACTCGGTGCAGGTTTTCGCGGATGCGGCGGTGGAGTTCTTGCAGCGGCAAAAGGGGGCATCGCCGTTTCTGTGTTACGTGGCCTTCAACGCGCCGCACGATCCGCGCATCGCACCGCCGCCCTTCCACGAGAAATACCGGGCGGCGCTGCCACCGTTGCCGGCAAATTTTCTGCCGCAACATCCGTTCAACAACGGCGAGCTCGTCATCCGCGATGAGCAACTCGCGCCGTGGCCGCGCTCGCCGGAACTCGTCCGCCAGCATCTCGCCGATTACTACGCGTCGATCGAGCACCTCGATTCCCAGATCGGCCGCATCCTCGCCGCGCTGGATGCGAGCGGGCAGGCGGAGAAGACGCTCATCGTCTTTGCCAGCGATCACGGGCTCGCGATCGGCAGCCACGGACTTTTTGGAAAACAAAATCTCTACGACCACTCGATGCACGCGCCGCTGATCATCGCCGGGCCGGGCGTCCCGCGCGGGAAAAAGTCCGACGCACTGTGTTACCTGCTCGATATTTTTCCCTCGCTCGGAGCGCTCGCGGGGATCGCGCCGCCGGAAGGCAGTGAAGGGCGCAGCCTCGCGCCATTGCTCGCGGGTGGCACGGAGCCGCCGCGCGACGTGCTGCTCACCGCATACATGAAAGTGCAGCGCGCCATCCGCGACGATCGCTGGAAGCTGATCGTTTATCCGCTCGTGAATAAAACGCAGCTCTTCGACCTGCGCGCAGATCCCGCGGAATTGCGCGATCTCGCCGGCGATCCGCAGCATGTCGGGGAGGTGCAACGTCTGACTGCGCGCCTGCAGGCGGAGCAAAAGCTGGTGGACGATCCGCTGCCGCTCACGACCGCGGATCCGCAGCCGCTGGAGTTCGATTTTTCCAAAGTGAAACGCAACCCAAAGGCTTCCACCGGGAAGTAAACGCCCCATGAAAATCATTGCCATCCACGCGCTCGCGGCGCTGTTGCTCGCGCCGCTCACACCGATCCGCGCTGCGGAGAAACGACCGAACATTCTCTGGCTCGTGAACGAAGATCACGGGCCGCACGTCGGCTGTTACGGCGACGATTTTGCGATCACGCCGACCTTCGACGCGCTCGCGAAACGCGCGCTGCGCTACACCCGCTGCTGGTCGAATGCACCCGTCTGCGCGCCATCGCGCACGACGCTGATCACCGGCCTTTACGCAAGCAGCGCGGGCGGCGAGCACATGCGGAGCAGCGTGCCTTTTCCCGCGGGAAAAAAGGCGTATCCGCAACTGCTGCGCGAGGCGGGCTACTACTGCACGAATAACGCGAAGGAGGATTACAACGTCAGCTTTGCTGGAAAAATCTGGGACGAATCATCGAAGCAAGCGCACTGGCGCAATCGCCCGGATGGGACGCCGTTCATGTCTGTGTTCAATTCGGAGAAGAGTCACGAGAGCCAGATTCGCAGACGCCCGCACACGCCCGTCCATGATCCCGCGAAAGTGCGCGTGCCGGCGTATCATCCCGACACGCCGGAGGTGCGCCGCGACTGGGCGCAATACTACGACGGCGTGAGCGCTGCCGATGCGGATTCGGGCGCGCGTTTGCAGGAACTCGCGGACGCCGGGCTCGCGGAAGAAACGATCGTTTTCTACTACGCCGACCACGGCTCGGGCATGCCGGGAAACAAACGCTGGCCGCTCAATCGCGGGCTGCACGTGCCGCTCATTGTTTATATCCCGGAGAAATTCGCGGAGCTGCGTCCGCCGGAATACACGGCGGGTGGCACTGCGGACCGGCTCGTGAGTTTCGTGGATTTCGCGCCGACGCTGTGCAGCCTCGCGGGCGTGCCGCCGCCGGAGTGGCTGCAAGGTCATGCGTTCCTCGGGAAGTTCGCGGCACCACCGCAGCCGTTCCTGTTCGGCTTTCGCGGGCGGATGGATGAGCGCGTGGATTGCGTGCGCAGCGCGACGGATGGGCGCTTTGTGTATGCGCGGAATTTTCGCCCCGACAAAATCTACGGCCAGCATCTCGCGTACATGTGGGAGACGCCGACGACGGTCGTGTGGGCGCGGATGTTTCGCGAGGGAAAGCTCGATGCGGTGCAGTCGTATTTTTGGAAAACAAAACCCGCCGAGGAACTCTACGATCTTCAGACCGATCGCGATGAAGTCCGCAATCTCGCCACCGCGCCGGAACATCGCGCCGTGCTGGAAAAGCTCCGCGCAGCGCTCCGCGAAAACGAAACGCGCATCCACGACGCGGGCCTGCTGCCCGAGGGGGAAATGCACCGCCGCAGCGCGAATGGCTCGCCATACGACTTCGCGCGCGATGCCGGGAAGCTCGATTTCGCGAAGCTCTACGACATCGCCGACCGCGCCTCCTCGCTCGCGCCCGATGCCACACCAGCGCTGATCGTCGCGCTCGGCGAGGCGGACAGCGGCATCCGCTGTTGGGCCGCCCTCGGCCTGCTCATGCGCGGTGCCGATGCCGTGAAAGGCGGGCACGCTGCGCTCATCAAAGCGCTCGAAGATTCCACGCCCGACGTGCGCATCACCGCCGCGGAAGCGCTCGGTCGTTACGGCAGCGAAGCCGATCTCGCCCGCATCCTTCCGCTGCTCGCGGAAGCCGCCGACTGGTCGAAAAACGATGTCTTCACCGCGATGGCCGCGCTCCACGCGATCACCGCGCTCGGCGAAAAAGCCGCGCCGCTCGCCGCCACGCTGAAGGCGCTGCCGACAAAAGGTCCCGCGCCGCACCCGCGTTTCGACGAATACATCCCGCGCCTGCTTGAGGAATTGCGCGAACGCTGACAGCACTCCGCACCGGTTTCAAAACTCTGCGACGACGAGTGAATGGACGGAGAGTGGTGGCACTCCGACTTCGGTCCACTCGCCATTCTGAGTTGGCGTGAGATCCACGCCTTCGGGCTCGAGATGGATGCGTTTCGGCGTGAGCTGGTGGAAGCGCACTTTGATCCCGCCGACCGGCACCGCTTCCTCGCGCAGCGGCACATCCACTTCCGGGAGACCGTGGTCGCTCGTGGTGTTGAGGCCGTTGAAAAGGTGGACGACGAGGCGCTCGCCGGCTGCGTCTTTCTGCCGGAAGACCGTGCTCTGGATGCACATCGGCGCGTCCACCGCGACCGGCTGTGGCGCGCCTGCGGCCCACTTGATGGCCTGCGCGAAGATGATGCGCTGGTAGGGATAGCCGTAGCTGAAGTTCGCCGCATCGAAGCCTGCCGCCATGTAAACGACCCGGCCTTTCCCCTGCTCGCCCATGACCACGGCGGGCACGGGCGGCCTGCCTTCCGGGAACATAAACATGGCGCGTTTCATCGGTGGGCGCGCGTCGCTCATCAGCACCATCGGGCCTTTGAAGCTGGCCTGCACTCCGTTGGCGACGAGCTTCAGGCGCGGATCGGCGATGAGCTCGCTTGTCTGGAGATCGCCCGCGCCCCAGCGCATTTCGGCGCTGCCCTGGCGGTTCGCCCAATACTTGTCGTCCACGACGATCGCGAAGTTCACATCGAGTTCCGTGCGCTTTGTCGGGGCCTGCGGACGGCCTTGGAAATCCACGCCGAAGAGATCGGCGAGGGCGAAGTTGGGACGCGGATGTCCGAGTTCATCGAACAGCGATGTCTCGCACGTGGCGACGAGTCCGCCGCCATTCCGCACGAACTCCCGGATGGTCGCGACCTGTGCATTGGAGAGCGCGGCGGCATTCGGGAGGATGAGCACTTTATACGGCGCGAGCCGTTCGGGGCTCAGATCGAGATCGGTGATAAGCGTGATGGGCAGATGTTCCTCGTAGCCGACACGGAACACGCCAAGCGCGTGCGAGAGGAAGCGCTCCATCACTTGCCCGCCTGCATAAAACTGCCTCGTCTGTTCGCTCACGAGCAGCGCCGCCCACGGCTCGGATGTCGTGCGCGTGAACCACTTCTTGCGCCGCCCGATCTCACGCAGAGTGTAGTCGCCCGCTTCTTTTCCAGCCGCAGTTGGCACGGCGAGCGGCGTGATCGAGCCGTTTGTCATCGCGCTCATGCAACGCACGAACAACTCGTGCTGCGGGAAGCCCGAACTGCTGTAGGGATTGCCATGCGACATGATGTAGGGCTCGCTCGCCCCGGTGCGGCCGCCCGTGAGGGCACGCACATAGGCTGCGCCAAAAGCCGGCACCACGCTCGCGCCGAGGTTCACTTCGTCGAGCCACCATTCCTGCACCGGCGAATCGAAGAGCAGATTCATGCGCGCCGACATCACGCGCGGGCTCGTGAGGAAATGTCCGTAGCGCCCGGCGTTGGTCGTCCACGTATAGACCGCGGCCTGCGGATTCACCTGCCGCAGCCGCGTGTGGAGCTTGCGATACCAGTTCTCCAGCTTCGTATCGGCCCACAGCAGGTAGATTTTGTAGTCGTCATTTGAGAGGTCGATCTTCGCTGGGAAGGCGCGCCCCGTTTCCTGCCGATACAACTCCATGTCATGCGGCGTGAAGTTGATCATCGGGTGGTAATTGCCGTCGAACGAGATGCCATCCACCCGATAGTCCGCAAAGATCTCCGCGAGATTTTCGATGAGGTAGTCTCCATAGGGTGTGTTCAGACTCATGCTGCGAAACGCCACGGTCTCGGGCTTCGTCAGATCGAGCGCCGGGTCGATGGGCTTTTCGTCAGGCGTCGCCTTGTTCCGCCATTCGGGGTGCTGTTTCACGATGTCCACCGGCGCGTAGGGCGAAACGCCGATGACGACACGCATCCCGTGGCTGCGCATCCGCTCAAACGCAGCCAGCATCAGAGTGCTCTCCTTCGCATCGAAGCCGCTGCCACCATCCCGCTTCAGAGGCGAATACGGCTCCGGCCCCCCAGTGTGGATGACGGTCACGCCGACCGCCGCGAGATCGTCGATGTAGGGAAACGTCTTGGGATTCGCGAAGTCGCCGACAAACGCTTTTTGCACACCCGCATAGACCCACGCGGCTGGTTCGACTGGCTGAAAGTCACGATCCTGCGTAAACCATTTCAGCGAGTCCATGGTGACGGGTTCGGCGGCGAGCACGGAGGCGCAGAATAGTGATAGGAATATGGAGCGGAGGATCATGGGTTGGTGGTTGTGAAGTTAGTCGAGTTTCTCCCAGCGCAGATTCTTGAAGACCACGCGCTTGAGAGCGTCGCCGGTTCCGGAGAGGCAGAGGAAATCCACGTCCTTCCAGCTTGCGAGCGGCGTGCCTTTTTCGTCGTGAAAATCGGCAGGCGGAAGGTGGAGCGTTACCCATCCGTCCTTGGCTTCACCAAACTTCGGCTGGGTCTTGTAATTGCCCTGCCCCGGTTGGAAAAACTTCGTTGCCACGCTTACATCCAGCGACGCGGGCAACGCCTCCGCCCACACATCCACGAGCAGCGCCGAGGTGCCTTCGCTTTTGAATTGCGGGTCGCCAAGCGCCGCCGTCGCGAATGAAAAACCTCCCGGCGGCGCGTGCGTGAAGCCGCGCTCACCGTGCGGCCCGGTCCACGGCTGGAAGAGCGCGGCCTGGTTCAATGGATCGGTCCCTGCGAGCCACCAAAACCACGCGCGATCATTGCCCATCGCGTCGATCAGCGTGGTGCGTGGCAGCGTGGGTCGCACATCGGGGAAATCCTTCACGGCCGCCTTGATGAGCCTTGTGCTGAGATGAATGCCCGAGCGATAGGCGACATTCGCAAACGCGTAGATCGTGTCATCCATCCCGAAGATCGGGGCGAAGCCGCCGTAACTAGTGCCTTCGATTTCACTCGCTCCTACCGTCCGATAAAACCTGCTCGTCGGCCACGCGTTGTTTAGGCCGTAGTAGCTAGTCACAGTCGCGACTTCATCAGGTCGATCTACCGTTACCACGATGCGCAGCATCACTCCCCCGCCCCGCACACCGCGCACTTCGATCTTCGGCGACTCCGGCCACGCCGGACCGATCCCTTTAAGATGAAAGTCCATCCACAGCGCAAGATCCTGCGCCTCGGGAGGCTCGATGTGGTGAATGCTGCGCGGCGTATAGACTTCGCGCAGCATCTTCGACTGGGTCGCCAGCGCGAGCGTGCGCATTCCGAAATCGAGCCGGCCGTGATGGTCGTTCGACGCATTCATAAAGAGCAGCGGGCACTTCACGCCGGACGCGTAGCCTTCCGGTTCGATCAACGCGCGAGTCAGTCGCGTGTCTTCATCCACTGCTTCGTCCGGTGACTGCCAGGGGAAGGTATAGCTATTCTGCCCCACGCCATAGATCGGCACCGCCGCCGCCACGCGCGCATCGCACCCGGCGACCATCCACGTCAGCGTCCCGCCTACCGAAACACCAAAGACGCCGAGCTTCCCGGCGTCGATCTGTGGATGCTCTTCGAGAAGAGTTAGCGCACGCCGCGCGACGAGCGTCCAGTGATACCAAGAGTTATATCGTGCAGTCGGATGCAGGCTGCTGCGTGGTCCGTTTTGCTCAGCCATGTAGGCCGGAGCCGCGCCCCATTGCGTCACCATCTCCGGTGTGCGTCCCGGCCCGGAGCCACAGAAATCATGGCTCACGCAAACGTATCCGCGTCCGGCCCAGTAGCGCACCCATTCGAGCGAAGCCGTCTGCCCGCCGCCGTGCAGATGCAGCATTCCCGGCAGCCGCGCGCCATCTGCAGGTGCGCCGCGCCAGGCAAAGACGCGCACTTTTTTTCCCTGCCAGGTCTCGCCGGTGAAAGACAACTGCTCGAACTTGATGGCACCTTCCTCCCACGATTTCGCGACCGCGATTTCCAAAGGCTCCGCGCGCGGATCGTAGCCGCTCCACAATTCCTGCGCGCTTTGCGGCGGCATCTCCGCGCGAGCCCCGAGCGCCAGGAGCAAAGCTGCCGGTAAGAGCATTTTCATTTCCAGGAGGAGTCCGGTTGGCTGGTCAGCATGGCGACGTTGCCACGGGACAAGCGAAGTCGCTGGAAAACCGTAGATGCTTTCCGCCACTTTTGGGGAAAGCTGCGGCAGATGACTTGCAGGTTCAGGAAGTGGCACCCTATTTTCGCCGCTCACAAAACCCTCCCCGCAATGAAATTCGTGTCAGCCTTTGCCGCCACGCTCAGAGCGTGTCCGGAAGGTCGGTTTCCGCCGATCTCGCACAGGATATCGCCCCGGCACGAGAGCATGTTGAACCGACTTTCCGGATCCGCCTTCAATCCAGCGCTGCGCTGCCTCGCGCACACGCTGGTTCACGGCTATCAAGCGGCTTGCGTTTGGTGTTGGTTTGTTTTCTTGAGTTCAACTTTGAAGTGCAACAACTGCAACCGCTGAGGACCACCGCATTTCAAAGACTAGGGCATTTCCGAGCCGATGCAAAGCCGTTAATGACAAGGGCTTGGGTTTTTCATTGGCTCGAAAATGCCGGGCACATGAGGATTTGTGACGTGTTGCACTTACTTTGTGAATCCGCCACCCACGCCGCAGGCTCGATCGGTTGAAAGTCGCGATCCTGTGTGAATCATTTCAGCGAGTCGATCGTCACAAGTTCTGCCGCTAAGGCGGTCGTGTGGAGCAGGACGAGGAGTGCGGCGAGGCGAATGGCTGGTATCATGGTGGTCGGGAATCGAAGACGGGCTGACGGAGTGAAGATGCGACCGTTCGCGAAGCATTTTCTTGGGTGGGCGTGACTTGGTTGACCACCGGACAAAGTGCTGGGAAATATTCGATGGTTGCTGATGCACCGTGTGAAGGTGAGAAAATACCAAGCGTTTTTGTAGCGGTGGAGTTGACGTTGTTGCGCTTATTTGCGCCCGCACTTCCATGATCCAAAACCGTTCCGCCATTGCCATCGCCGTTTTCGCCATCGGTTCACCTTTCCTGTTTGCCGAGGCGGTAGCGGTGCGGACCGAGGCGGATATTCTACAGTCCGTGAAACTCCCGACGGGTTATGAAGCGACCGTTTTTGCGATGCCGCCGGAGGGCGGTTATCCGGTGTCGGTGAGCGCTTCGCCGGATGGCGTGCTCTTTGTGGCGGTGGATGAAAATGGGTCGATCGATCAGAAACCGGGGCGCGGGCGGGTGGTGCGGTGCGTGGATGCGGATGGTGATGGGAAGGCGGATCAGTTCCGCGTTTTCGCGGAGATGGATAGTCCGCGCGGGGTGATCTGGGATGGGCCGAGTGGACGCGGGCCGGGAGCGTTGTATGTGATGCATCCGCCCAATCTCACGGCGTACTACGACTACGATGGTGACGGGAAATCCGACTGTCAGGAAGACTTGGTGACGGGGCTGGGATTCGATCTGAAATTCCGCGGCGCGGATCACACAACGAATGGCTGTCGGCTGGCGATCGATGGCTTCATCTACATCGCGGTTGGTGACTATGGGTTTGTGGATGCGCGCGGGATGGATGGGAAGACCATCAATTGTCGTGGCGGCGGGATCGTGCGCGTGCGGCCGGATGGAACCGGGCTGGAGATTGTTTCGCAAGGTCAGCGCAATATTTATGACGTGGCAGTTTCGCCGACGCTCGATCTTTTCACCCGCGACAATACCAATGACGGCGGCGGCTGGGATGTGCGGCTTTCCCACGTGCCACCGGGCGCGCACATGGGTTATCCCACGCTCTTCAAAAACTTCCCGGAAGATCACGTGAAACCGCTGGCCGAACTCGGCGGCGGCTCGCCGTGCGGCGCGTTGTGGATCGATGAACCGGGATTGCAGAGCGGTCTTTTCACGGTCGAGTGGGGACGCAACGCGATCATGTTTCACCCACTCACGGCGGACGGTGCGAGTTGGAAAGCGGAGCAGCAGGAATGGCTGAAGATGACTCGCCCGACCGACATGGATGTGGATGCGGCGGGGCGGATTTATATTTCGTCGTGGGAAGGAGCGACCTTTACCTACAATGGGCCGAATGCGGGCTATATCCTGCGGGTGACGAAGAAGGGTGGCGCGTCGGTGATCGTGCCGGATTTGGCGGGAGCGAATGCGGGGCAGCTCGTGGCGGCGATCAATTCCCCGAGTGGCACGTTGCGACTCGCAGCGCAGCGGCAGCTCCTGCGGCGCGTGCGTCAGGGCGAGCGGCCTACGGTGAAGGGTGTGGCAGTGGCCGGGCCCGGCCGCGATGGAGTGGCGGAGCGGACGGCTTATCTCGCGACGATGGCGCAGGGGGCGGGGATCGCGAATCTGAGTCTGGATGTGGCGATCGACTGGGCGGCATCGAGCGGGCTCGGCGAATCGCTGCTGCGACTGGTCGATGCCACGCCGAGTTTCCAAACGCCGGATTTGGAAGACCTCGTGAATGAATCCCTCGCGGATGCGAATCCGCGAATCCGCGCGGCAGCGATCACGGCAGCGCGGCGTGCGGGGAAGGCATCGCTCGCCCCGCGCGTGCTGACGCTTGTCGCGGATGCCGATCCGATCGTGGCGCATCTGGCGGTGCGGACTTTGAGCGAGTGGAAGGCCGCGCTGGTGGGTCTCGCCGCGCTGGATTCCTCGGATGAAAGCGTGAAGCCGGGAGCGTTGCGCGCGCTCTACGGCATTTACGAAATGCCGGTGGTGGACGGGCTCATCGCGCGTCTCGCTGGTGCGAACGGGCAGGAGTTGCGACGGGGCATTCTCAATGCGCTTTGTCGTCTCGCGAACAAGGAGGCCAGTTACGTCGATCCAAAAGTGTGGTGGGGCACGCGCCCGGATACGAGCGGTCCCGTTTACAAGCCGGAGCGGTGGGAGGCGTCCGACAAAATCGAGGCCGCGCTGAAGGCGGCGCTCGATGGGTCGGGCGACGAAGATGCAACCTGGCTCGTGCGCCGGATGCATCTCACGAAAGTGAATTTCCCTGGCTTGGTGGAGCAGATGCTTTCCCGGGCCGGCAGTGATAGTGCGGCGAAGCTGACTGCGGTGGAGGGATTGTTCACGCACGCCGACGAGCTTCCGGCGGGGGCGCTCGCGGCGCTTCAATCCATCGCGGCGAATGAAGCCGAGCCACCGGAAACGCGGGCGCGTTCGCTGCGCTTACTGCAGCGCGCTTCCAGCAGTGGAGCGGCTTTCCCGGCGGTCGTCGCCGCCTTCGCACCACTGGCCGGCCACGATCTTTCACACGCTGCGCTCACTGCCGCGTTCGAGGATTTCACACGCGATGCACGGCATGTGAAATGGATCGGCGATTTCGCGAAGCTGGCGCAGGAAAACGATGTGGCAAAGCGGACGCTCGCGCAGACTGTGCTCGTCAATCTTGCCACCAGCACACTCGTCAAAGACAAACCCAAGGAACGCGCCGAGCGCGCGGTGGAGAAAGGCTGGGACACTCCCGAATCCGCCGCGAGCCAGCTCGCCGTGATCGCGCGGACTGGCGCCAAGGCATACGCGGAGCAGGTGAAATCGCGACTCAACGATCCGAACAACGCGGTGGCCGAGGCGGCGCTTTTCGCGTTTCAGAAACTCGGGCTCGGCGACACCGGAGCCGGAGAGATGATCGCAAACGTGCACTATGAAAAAATCGTGGCCGCAGCAGGCAAAGGTGGCGACGTGGAGAAGGGAAAGGAAGTATTCCTGCGCGCCGCGTGCGGAGCCTGCCACACCGTCTCGGCAAACGAACCGCCGAAGGGACCCATCCTTTCCGCGGTCGCGAAAATCTATGGTCGCGCGGAGATGATCGAAGCCATCCTGAAACCGAATGCAAAGATCGCGCAGGGCTTTGAGTCGCAGTGGTTCGATACGAAAAAGGGGGAACGCATCGAGGGATTCGTGACGCGGGAAGGCGGCGATTCGCTGGACGTGCGGAACGTGGCCGGGCAGACCGTGACGATCGAAAAAGGCGACCTCAAGGAGCGCGGAAAGCGCGACGTTTCGATGATGCCAGAGGGTCTGCTGAATGGCTTTACCCCCGCCGATCTCAGCGCGCTGCTGGCTTACATCGAATCGCTGAAGAATACGTGACGGCACGCGTGGCTGCTTTCCCCAGGGCTTGTTTGCAAGCTCGATCCTCCGAAAGCCTGAAAGGCTGGAACAACACAGCCCAGGGCACAGCCCTGGGTTCTCGGAAATAGCGAAGGGAAGCCCTGAAAGGGCGCGACAGCCGATGAACGCTGGGTGTCCCGCCCTTTCAGGGCTCTTGGCATGGTGGCAACAAACCCAGGGCGTTGCCCTGGGCTGTGTTGTTTCAGCCTTTCAGGCTTGCAGAGGGGCAGTTTACAAACACGCCCTAAAAGCTCAGGAGCATGCTAACCGTCAGGCAGATCACAAAAAGCAGGGGCATGATCCAGCGCATCCGTTCGTGGGTGCGGCGGGCGACTTCCATCCGATCGTTCATCGTCAGGCGATGCGCGTACACTAGTGTATTGTCAATTGTAGCGCGATGGTTAAAAGTGAAAGAATTAGCGGGTACTAATATTATCTCTGTATAAATGGGCGTGATGCCAAAGAAAAAGCATCACATCCGACTCAGTGGCGAGGAACGCGGGCAACTCGAA
>JANNWY010000051.1:0-2895 GCA_031409335.1 Chthoniobacteraceae bacterium
TTCGAGTTGCCCGCGTTCCTCGCCACTGAGTCGGATGTGATGCTTTTTCTTTGGCATCACGCCCATTTATACAGAGATAATATTAGTACCCGCTAATTCTTTCACTTTTAACCATCGCGCTACAATTGACAATACACTAGCAGCGCCCTCACTGCACGGTGATCAGCTCCCGGCCGCATTTCCCGGACAGACCCGGAATAAATGAGGACTTCTCCGAAAACACTCGAAGAAAGTCCGAGGATTAATGAGGCCACCAGCAGTAGGGGATTTTTCATAGCGAGTTCGCCAAGGTGATAAAATTAACATCTCGCGATAAGGACTTCTGTCAAGGGCCGCAGTGTTATTTCAACCGCACCTCAAATGAAGCTCGTCGGCCACGCACATTGCGCCGCCCTCCGCTTTGTGATTTAACACGCAGCCAATGCCAGACGCGCTCATCGACGCCGAGGACTCTCCGCTTTCCAATGCGGATCTGGCACCGGTGCCGATGCGACTCCGCAAATGGCGCGTCGGCAGATTCGCGGCGCTGTGGATTTCCATGTCGGCCTGCATCCCGACTTACATGCTCGCATCGTCGCTCATCGGAGGCGGCATGAATTGGGTGGCATGCGATTCTCACGATCTTTTTGGGAAACGTAATCGTGCTCATCCCGATGTTGCTGAACGCCCACGCCTGGACGCGCTACGGGATTCCGTTTCCCGTGCCGTGCCGCGCGTCTTTCGGCACGCTCGGCGCGAATGTGCCCGCGCTGCTGAGGGCGTTCGTCGCGTGCGGATGGTTCGGCATCCAGACGCAGATCGGGGGGAATGCGATTCTCAAAATCCTCGCGGTCGCCTTCATCGCCTATCTCGTGCTGCGTAAATTTCGGTGGCCGCAATAACTCGATTTCACCATGGAACTACCGCTGCCGCTGAATCATGTCTTCGTGGACTACGAAAATGTGCAGACGCTGGATCTCGCTGCCATCGGGAGCAAAGGTGTCACGTTCATGCTGCTGATCGGGCGGGATAAGAAGAAGCTGGATGTGGAATTGGTGGAGCAACTCTTCGCGCACGCGGCATCCGTGGAACTGGTGCGGCTGACTGCATCCGGGAGAAATGCGCTAGATTTCACGCTGGCCTATTACATCGGTCGCGCAGTCGCAGCAGACCCGGCAGGTTTCTTTCACATCGTCTCGAAAGACACGGGCTACGACCCCATGATCGAGCATCTGCGGAGCCGACACATTCGGGTGCGCCGCCACAACGATTTTTCTGAGCTAACTTTCGCGCCTGCATCGAAACGGCCAGTCCCAGCCGCTGACAAAACAGTGAGGACACCGCCAGTTTCAGCAAAGCCGAAAGCGCCCGTCGGCGACCCATTGCTGACGAAAGTAGTGGGGCATTTGCAAACGCATCCCACCAACCGGCCCAAGCGGCGAAAGACATTGGTGAGCCATCTAGCCGCGTTGCTCGGCAAGCAGTCGGCGGAAGGCGGGATCGAGACGCTGATCGACGAACTCATCAAGGCCGGTCACATCGCGATCAATGAAAAGAACGCGGTGACTTACACCCTGCCCACGGGCAGATAGTTGCACATCGCGAAAGCCGCGTTTGACGAGCGCCGCGGCGTTTTTGCAAACACCGCGACGCCCGTCATTTCAGCGCCACACCGCGCGCCACGCGTTGTATTCCGAAGGCCGCACGCGGAACCGCGCGAAGTTGCCTTCGTGCAGACTCATCAGGTCCGTTTCGACTTCCTCCACGAAACGCGCGCGCTCTTCATCGGACATTTTCGCAGCAGCTTCGCGGCGGATCAGTTCGAGCGCCGCATCGCGCCCCATCGCATTGCGCAGGATGGTGCCGACCGTTTCCGCGATCAGCACGCGATGCCGCAGACGGAACGGATCGGGCTTTCCAAGCGAACGCTGCACCGCCGAGTAACGCCCGCAGGATTGCTCGTATGCCGACACGAAAACCTCGCGCAGCAACTCGACGCGATTCATTTCATACACGCCGAGGATACCGTCGATGTAATCGCGCGCGGGCACGCCGACAAACGACAGCGGACAAAGATTCCGCTGGATGAGCGGAATGTTCGCCGCCAGCCGCGAGACGCGTTTGTTCACGTCCTCGAAGGGCTGCAAATACGGCAGATGCACCATCGCAAAAAACGCCTGCTCGAACGGGTCGATAATCTTTCCCGCTTTGAGCAGAATTTTCGCGAAGCACTCCTCGACGAGCGCGGGCGTGGACGGCGGATGATACACAGTCCCGCCGATGCCGACCGGGATCGTGCGCAGCCGCCCGCTCGCCATGCGATCCGCCATCAGATTTTCCGAGAGCAGCGCGTGCAGATTGAGCAGCGTGTAGCGGTTGAAACTGATCTCGTCCGCCTGCTCCACAAGTAGCTCGATGGCCGCTTTATGATTCAGGATCATCTGCGCCTCGTCGGCTTCCTTGCCCGTGGCGCTCTCGCCGAGCGCGAGCAGCCGCTCGGTTTCGAGCAGCGAGTAGGTGTTGCCTTCCAGCCGGCTCGAATTCCACGAGAGATCGATGAGCAGCCGGTCCATCACCTTGCGCAGGTGCGTGCCCGCGGGCAGCGCCTCCCCGGTGGTCCGCCCGAGCGCGGCGAGTTTCTTCCGGAGCGCTGGCGAAAGATACGCGGACACATTGGGCCGGTAACCGTCGAGAAACGAAAACACATAGCCCACGGGCTTGCGCAGCGTCATCGGCCGCTCGACGAGTCTTTTAGTTTGCTGGGCGGTCAGCGACAGGCGGATGGGATCGACCTCGGCGGGCGATTCGGCGAGGACCCACGACGTCGGCTCGTGCGACGGCGCTGGGGTGGCCGACAACGGTGCGGCCACACCCGGCACCTGATAGCGCCGGCCGGCGCGCGTGCCGAGGGCGGTG
>JANNWY010000052.1:0-48247 GCA_031409335.1 Chthoniobacteraceae bacterium
CGGACCGATCGCCCCCGCAAGACCAACCGCGCCAGTAAAACCAATGTCACCCTTCGGACCGATCGCCCCCGCAGGACCAACCGCGCCAGTAAAACCAATGTCACCCTTCGGACCGATCGCCCCCGCAGGACCAACCGCGCCAGTAAAACCAATGTCACCCTTCGGACCGATCGCCCCCGCAGGACCAGCAGGCCCGGTGAGACCAGTGGAACCTTGCGAGCCGGGCACACCCTCAACACCTTGCGAACCGATGGGACCCGCAATGCCTTGAGGTCCCGCGGGACCGACCGGGCCTTGCGGCCCAGGGAGTCCGGGTGCGCCGAGCACATCAGGAGCGAGTTTGGCGACCGTGATGGAACCGTCCGCTACCGTTCTGGCAAGGTCGGCGTGACTCGCCTCCTCAGCGTAGGGCACCGATTGTAGCGGATAGTCGAGCACGACCTGCTGGAACCTGGTTCCACTTTTATACCAGACACGCACGCGGGCATCCAAGTGCGTAAGCACTTCGCGCGACAGCGACGCCATGTTTGGCAGCCCCGTGTAACCAAGCAGCGCCGAGTAAGTCCCGTAGCTAAGATTCAACGTGGTGGCACTCGCAGGGACGCTCCCGTCAACGCTGGTTCCGTCATTGCTCCACAGAGTCACGACCGGCATCCGGGCATTCGGCGCGGCGATGCGAACCACGGGCGCACTAGTGTAGCCAGCGCCAGGGGCGGTTATCGTAATTGAAAGGACTCGTCCATTCGCCACATGGGCCACGCCAGTCGCACCCGTTCCGCCTCCTCCGTCAAACCTAACGGCGGGTGCGAGATCATACCCGAAGCCCGGCTCGGTCATACTCACAGCCAGTAAGCGACGTCCGCGAGAAACGGTGACTGTGGCTGCGGCCTGGACGACCTGAATCGGCTCGACGATGGCAAACTTCATCTCCACCGGACCATGCAAACGAACCGGCAGAGCGCCCGTTTGATTGACCATCGGAGCGGTTGGTTCAGCCGCGGTCAGCGAAGAGGCCGCCAGGAAAATAGAGAAAACGCGCGCCTTCATGGAGTGGTCAGCGCGACGGTGGAAGGTGCTGATGGGTCATCAAAAAAATCGCGTGCGACCATCTTTCCACTTTGGAAAGTAGTCCGGCTCTTCAACGTCCCGTTCGGAAACCAAGCTTCGGCACCGCCCTCGGGCTCGCCGTTCGCGAGCGTCATTTCGATGGCTTTCTGTCCATTGTCGTGCCACTCCGTGTGACGCCCTTCCAGTTTGCCGTGCGCGATTTGCGTCTCGGATTTTTTCTGACCATTCGCGTGCCAGCGTGTGCGCAGACCTTGCGAGAAGCCTTTGGAAAAATGCTCCTCGACTTCAAGCTGCCCGGTCTCGAACCAGCCCCGCGAAAGCCCGTCGGCTTTTCCGTGGCGGATCTCGATGGCTACCTTGCGCGTATTAGCGGCGAAGTTTTCAAAGATCACGCCATCGAAAGGCTTGCTCTCACCCTTCGCGAAAAGCGTGCCGTCGCGAAGTTCGAGCGCATCGCGTCGCAGCTCGCGGATCGCGGTGGAAGGTGCGTGCCTGGAACGAAGCATCACCACTACGGCCACGAGCGCCGCGATTCCGATGACCAGAGATTTGGGACTGAGTCGTTTCATTCCGCAAAGAGTTGAAAGAATCCGCGTCTCGCCTCGCCGATCGTCACGAAGACATCGAGCCACTGCACATCATTCGACAGATGATTAGCCACCGGATTCGCGCCAGACGGATCGAGCGAGAAGGACTGCTCGCTCCACGTCTTCGCATCCGGCGAAGACCGGATGCGATAACTTCGTCCACTCGTCGCGAGAAAGCGCAACCGCGCCATGCCATTGGCGACATCCACTACTTCGAGCGTCACGCCATCGAGCCGGTCGAGGGCATAGGTTCCCGCGAGATACTCCTGGAGATTCGTCAGCCCGTCGCGATCCGCGTCGTCGCCCGGTTTCACATCGGCCAGGGTGCGCAGGTTGTCGTTCTTCTTTCCCTCGATCAGATTCCGCTCCCACGCATCCGGCAGGCCATCGCCATCGGTGTCTTCGCCGAGCGTCAAGTCCAGCCGCGCGCGTTCGGACGGATCACCCATCGCGAGCGATTTGCCGGCGATCTCGATGGGCAGGAGCGTCACGCCGCTTTTCACCACGCGGATCGTGAATGGCATCGTCGGCTGCATCGCCGTGGGCCGGTAGAGTTGGCTCGCAGTGCCCGCATCCATCGGGACTCGCAGCGTGTAGTTGCGACCGGGGCCGAGGTTGCGATCCACCGTGCCGCGCGCAATTTCACCCGCGCTGCTGCTGAGAATCACGGTGGCGTCACTTGTGTCCAGCGGCCTGCCGAGTTCGTCGCGTACCATGCCATAGTAGGTGTGGAAAGGCGCAGGTGGAAACGCCAGGGCTGACGCACTCAGCGAGAGCCAACTGGCAGTCAGTAGAAGTAAGTTGCGCGTGTGCATTAGTTACCGGAGTAAGAGTAAGTTTCGAGGTGGAGCTGGATGTCCCGGACCGTTTTCAGGAATGTCTCCATGCCCTTGTTCGGATCGTTGAGGAGCGTCTGGCCTGGGATCACGATTTTCCAACGGCTGTTCCAGACCGAGCGACCGATGAGCCGCGCATTGGTAAAGCCGGGGTCGTCGCTGAAGTTCGTCCCGCCCGGCACGGCGCGGAAAGCCTGGTGCTTGCGAATTGTGAACGCTGTCTCCGAGAGGGAGTCGCTCGATTGCCACGACTTACTCGTTGAGAAATCCGTGTTGCCGATATTGAACGGCAGCGGGATTGCCTGATCCTCCACGGACCAAGTGCGCACCGTGCTCCGATCGCCCAGCGGCGGCGAACGCATCGAATCCACCCCGCATGGCACCAGGTAAATGTAAGGCGTGCGACTGAGGGCGTCTTTATCCGCGAAGCCAGTTGATGGCTCCGGCGGCGAACTCGCGCCCGCACCGGCCAGCGCATCTGCCGTTGTCGGCGGCGAATCCATGCCAACATACCCATCGAAGGCCACACCCGAGGCGCGAATTTTCGTGGCAAAGGAAGTCGGGCTAAACCCCGCATCGCCACCCGCCAGCGGACGACCGAAGAAGTTATACCCCGGCGTGATTGTCGTTTGGAATTCGATCACGAACCCAGGCATCGGCACCCCGTCTGGATCGCCCGCTTGCATACAATATCTGCGCACATCGGGGTCATCGAGAATGTTCTCCCTGCGCGCCGCGGCGAGCACATCGCGCCAGGCCGAATCACCCTCCGCGCCGACGAGCAGACGGTTCTTTTCTGTCCGCAGAGAGAAGGTCGTCGAGTAATGATCCGGGTTGTTAAAGCCAAGCCGCGTCTTCGCCACCGACCAATCGCCCTGCATCTGGGCGAGCACTCCAGCGAGGCCGGGATCGCCCGTGCCGGACGCTGCGAATTGCGGAACTCCAACCGCCAGCACGCCGGGCGCGCGGGAGCGGACGATCTTATTGAAGAAGTTCGTTGCGCTGCTGCTGCCAGAGGCATCGAGCAACCCGGTCTCGTAGTCGTAAGCGCGCGCGGCGAGGAAGGTGTAACGCGATGCGAGATCGAACAGCGTGCGGTATTTCTCCAGCGCCTCATTGCGGAAAGCGCGGAAGGCAAAGTCCTTCGTGCGATAACCCTGGATCAGCGCCGCAGTGCGCTGGCGAAAGACTTCGCGCTCGCTCAGGACGCGATCGCCTTGAGCCCGGAGGCCCGCGAGATCGCGGTTCGCCTGATCGAGTCCGCGGAGCGCCGCGTCCACGGCACGCGTGCCGAGCACGAGTTCCTGGAGCGAGGTCCGCAGCTCGTAAAACTGTTGTTTGTTTTCCTGCCCGAAGTTTTCGTTCTCGATCAGAATCCCCGTCGTGCGTTCGAGTCGTGCCTGCGCGACTTCCACGCCTTCCGCCGCCGATTCCAAGCCGACCTGAATCGCACCAATCGACGATTGCAGCGCCAGCTTGATCGCCCCGAGCACCGTGCGAACTCCCGACCCGACATCCACCGACAAGCCTACCGAAGTCGGTGCGGCTTCACCCACCGTGTCAGCGGCCTCTTCACCGATATCCTCGGCCAGTCCGATGATGCGCCCGGTGGTATTCAGCGCGAGCTTCACCGAGTCGAGAATCGTCTGGGTATCATTCTCGCCGTTCAGCAAGTCGATGATACGACCCCGCGCCTTGAGGCCGGAATCCACGACGGTAATTTGGGCACGAATCTTTGTGTCCAGCTTGCTGTGATCTTCCAAACTCTGGCGCAATGCCTCGCGGGCCAGCAGCACCTCGGAAATGGCGGACTGAATTTCGCCCGGCGAGACACGATGCCCCGTCCAATCCGCTGGCTTCCGAAAACGCCCCTCGGCATCGAGGGTAAAGGTCACCTTGGTGTAATCGTTCAGGAGCGTGGTCTCTGTCGTGAGCGTCCCCAGACCCAGCGGCAGCGCGATTTGCGCGGTCTGGAAAGCCGGGTTGAGCGGTAACTCATAAGTCCTAGCTTCGAGACTATTCGCGAAAAGCTCGGGTAACTCGACGTAAGCCGAGTGCAGGAGATCTGGTCCGTCGTAACCTTGTTTGTAAGTCCTGCCCGGCCCGATGTCGTCGGTGTAAGGCGTCCCGTAGAGTTCGATGAGTTGGTTTTTGTAAGCCAGCTCCTGATCCGCGATGGCGTAGCGTTGCCCTTCGAGATTATCCTCCTGCTGGCGGAGGAGCTGGGTAGAACCCTTGGCATTGTCGAAGGCGCTGACGGCATTCCCCAGCGCACCAACGGCGCGCTCGTAGATTTGTTCGTAGTGCGTCTGCCCGTCGTCCACCGCTGTCGGCGAGATGTCGAAGGACAGCGCGCCGGTGCTCAGTCCGAGCGGATTCAGTCGCGCGTCCGCGTTGTCCACGGTCGTCTGGATGGTCGCGGCTTGGGCGACGATCTCCGCGAGTTCGGGCAGTGTGGTCCGGTCGATTTTCTGAATGCCTTCGTGGTTCGGATTGGTGTCCACCGCGGGCAGCGTCGAGTTCGCCGTGACCCAGTGAAAGAGCGCGCCTTGTCCCGCGCGCCACGCCCAATCGTCCACGCCCCACGAGCGCGTCACGCCCGTCGAGGCGTTCGTGCGACCGTCGCGCAAGTGGCTCCAGCCCTTGTTCCCCGAGGCGGTGAAAGCCTGGCGATAGGTCAGATCGAGCGTCTGGCTCGCCGTGCGGGCGAGCGCGGCGGCGGCGGCGGCAAACTTGCGTTCGTCGAGATAGTCCACCTGCACGGCTTTTCCTAAAACGGTGACCGCCTCCGTGCGCGGCGACCAATCGAAGTTCGCACTGGAGAGCAACCGGTAATAGCCGGTGAGCGCCGTGAGATAGTGACCGTAGGCATCGCCGTGACCTTGTGGGTAGAGCTTCGCCGCATCGGCGGCGTCCACCCTGCCGTCACTGGTTACTTCCTTGATGTTATAGTTCAGCGCATACACCGCTTCGCCGGAATCAATGCCGCGCGTGTAGTTCCAGAAGAGCCGGTTATAGACCGGCGCGATCCGCGTGCCGGGCTGGAGAAAGTCATCGCGCCCGCGCAGCAGGGCGAGTTCTTCCTCGAGCACGCTGGGGAGCTGGCCTTTGAATGCGAAGAGCGAGGTCACGACATTGCCAAAGATACCCGCAGTCTCCGCCGCGGTGTTCGTCGAGTAGGCGATCGTCGGATTCGCCCCGTCGGCATAAGCCTCGTTGCCGAGAATCATGTAAAGATCGTTCAAATAACCGGCGGCGAGGATGAGCGCGTCGTTGGCGGCGGGGTAGTTAATCGGCACGACCGCATCAATGGAGAGGTCTTTCCCCCGGTTTAGCACCGTCTCGTAGATTTCGACGAGGCCGAAGTCATTGATGCTTTCCAGCGAGAGCGCGATGTTACCCTCCCAGCGTTTGCCCGCCTGGGTGAGCAGACTGACCTGCGTGTCCACCGAGTTATTCAGCAGATCGGTCACGCGCTGCTGGAAGGGGTTGATGCCGCGCAGTGCGCGCTTGATCCAACCCTCCGCAAGCTGCGGGTCCATCCAGCGCGACCACGCTCCGCCGGTCGCGGTGAAAGCTGGCGTGCCGGCTTTCGCGCGGTAGCGCATCGTGAAGTAGTTATCCGTCAGCGTCAGTAGGCTCGCTCCTTCGATCGTATGCCGGCTCTTGGCACTTACACCCAGGCCGCCCAGACCCGGTGCTTCGGCCGGCTTGGCGCCGCTGGTGAGTTCCAGCCAGTCGGTCAGGGTGGCACTTTCCCGTGCGCCTTCGATCCGCACATTCACCGGCGAGAAGGTGCCCGCATCGGCGCTCGTGGAAAGTTCCACGGTGATCGTGTTATTGCCCGGCAGCAGCGCGCCCGGCGGGATTTCAAATAACACGGGCAGTGGATCGAGCAGCGAACCCGGCGACGCCGCGAGCGCGGTATCGACCTGGCCCGCGATATTCCACACGGCGACTTGCGCCTGGTTGAGATAAACAATCGCGCCGTCGTTCTGGCCCAGCGAAAGGCTCACGTAGAGTCGCAATGGCCGCGATGTGGCGGTGAAGGTGCGGCGCAACAATGCCTGTGGGAGCGCGGTGCCGTTGCCATCGCGGATGACGATGGAAGTTTGCGGGAGATTCGCCGTATCCCAGCCAGTCAGGTCCGCGGAGTATTCGCGGAAGCGCGCGAAGTCGGCGGGCGGATTGTGCAGCACCGACCACTGGCCGTCGCCCAGGAGTAACTCACGGGTGAAATTGTAGAGCGTCGGCGGCACCCCATCGACCGGCGGCGCGTAGAGCCACGCGAATTCGTAGTCGTCCGGCTTGCCAGCGAAGTCGCCGGAATGCTGGAGCGTGAGCTTTTCATCAAGCGGGTTGGCGGCTTCCACCACCTTCAACTCACCGCGGTAAAGTGGCGCGGCGACTTTGAAGACATGCAGCGAGACTGGCTTGCCCTGCGGAGTAAAGGCCGCGCCGTCGCCCGTCGTCATCACCACGAAGCCCGTGCCGCCACCGCTGGCGGTGAGCGCGTAGGAATCCACGGCGGTATTCGAGCTATCGAGTTCGGCTAGTTCACCGAAGGCCACGTCTTTGTTCTTCGTGGTGTCAGGAATATAGACACCGCGGCGCGCGGGGTCTTCCTTGAAGGTTTGGAGCGTGGTCTTCAACCCATCGACCGCCTGATCCCACTTCGTCTTCCGCGTATCGCTGGCCGCGCAGAGTCCCTTGGCGGAGACGCGGTCTTCCGTGGTCAGGACGTTGAGTTGGAAAAACTTCTCACCCACCGGCTCGTCTTCAAACTCGCCCAGCAAGACCAGCGAACCTTTCGCCCCGATGGCCGGATCGAAATACAGCCGCTTGCTCAGATGCGGAGGTAAGTTTGGGAAGTAAGTCTTCCCGAGATACAAGCTGGTGGCGATAGACGCCGGGAGCATATCGAGCCCCACCGGCGACAGCGCGAATTTCTTCGCCCGAGTCGGATCGTGGAGCCGCACGCTGCGCGGCTTGCTGGCGAGACTCAGCGCGACGGATTGTTCGTAAAGCACCCGCGCGCTGCTTTGGCCGCGCACGGCGGGCAGACCGTTTTTCGGCAGCGCCAGCGTTTCGCCGATGGCCAGTTCCGGCGCGGTGTCGGGCCACTTGGGTTGATAGACCACCTCGAACGGAGTGCCATTGACCGCATCGCCTGCGGGCAGTCCCGCATTCAGCGGACGCAGGTAAGGCACGATGGTCCCGACGACTGGCTGGGTCGCGCGGTCGGGAAAGTAGAAACCCGGCTGCGTCTTGTAGTAGTAGCGCATCCGCAGACTCTTCGCCGCGTTGCTGACTCCATCGTGCGGGCCGCGATAGAGCCAGTGCCCACCTTTGCGGTCGATGTGGGTAAATGAGTTGTAGTGTGCGTAGCTGGCGTCGCGCGTGGAGTTGAAGTCTGGAGCCGGGTCCGGCGGCGCTGTGGGCTGCACTTCTTCGTTGGCGACGGTGTTATTCGCCCGGATCGGAAGCGGCAGGATGGGCAACGGCATCGGGGACTGGAGCAGCTTGCCCACGCTGGCATCGTAGGAAAAAGTGCTGGCACCTTTCTCACGGAGCACCTGGAAGGCATCCATCGCCGGACGGCCATCGGCTTCAGTGTAGGAGATCAGCACGAACGGTTGCGAAGTGGTGGCCAGGTTCAGATCGTCCCGTAGCGCCCAAGCGCGGCCATTTAGCATCAGCGCGTGTTCTTCGTTGGGGTTGTAGCCGGGCTTCGCCGCGTTGTTTTCAAAGTAGATTTTACCCGCCGCTGCGAGGCTGGGCAGGTCGCCCGAGCCATCGTTTCGCGCGAGCACGATCTCCTTCGGTGCAGTGGGCCAGCGGAGTTGATACTTCCGCACAAAGGCGGGCCAGTAAGTGCCGGTGAACTTGTCACTCGGCGGTGCGTTCTTCTTGAACCACCAGACTTCCAGCAGGTCTTTCCCCGCCAGCGCGTTCACGCCGATGATCGCACCTTTCGCCGCTTCGTTGAATCCGGCGAAGAATGGGTCTTGGTAAGCCTCCGCATTGTAGGAAGTGCCGAAGCCGCCCGCCGTCCGCGGACGAATGTGACCGACCAACGTATCCGCCGAGGCCGGAGGTTCGATGCGCGTGCCCACGTCCACGGGGATACCGCTGCCGCTGTATTCGGGAAAGGTCGTGTCGAGTTGCGACTGGACGCGCTCGAACCAGATGTTATCGCCGACCAGATAGCGGATCAGCGCCTTGTTCTCCGAGTCCGTGGAATCCACCTTCGTGTAAAAGACATTCTGCGGAGTCAGCGCCGCCTGCTGGGTGGTCGGATCGTCTTGATAGATCAGCGAAGGCGTGTCTGCGGAGTTGAGTTGCACGCCAGTCGCGAGCGCATCGGGGCTTCCCTCGGGCCGCGCGTAAAGGGTGTATTGCGAAGGGTCCGTCGGCCACTGGAAGATATAGCCGGCATAACTCTTTGGCCAGTAGAGACCCATCACGCCCTCCTCCTCCCAATAGATGAGCACTTCGTTACTCTGCTGCTCGCTGCTGTCGATGAGGAGCGGCGTCGTCTTGCGGATGGAGTAAAGCGTCCGCTTGGTCCCGCCGAGCGAGTAGTGCTCGTAAAGGTAAGGTTTGTCCGTGCCGAAGAGGCCGGTGATAACCGCCGCCTTCAGCGCAGGATCGCCGTCGGGAGCCGTCACCTTTTCACCGATGCTCACCCGCATTTCCGTGGGAGGGATTTCCTTGATGACATCCACCACTTCAAAGCCGAGATGAACGCGCGAGATGCCGTCGGGTTTCAGCACCCCGAGATATTCGACGAGCACGCGGCCTTCGGAGTTATAGGCATGGATTTGCTTGTCGAGCGTGTCATACCACAGCGTCCGGTATTCCAGGGGAAGCTGGCTGCCCGGATCGCCGGGGACGGACTGGGTGGAAGGGCGGAAGGGTATCGTCACCGTCCGCGTGAAGCGCGGAGTATAGACTACATTCACCGCGCCGAAGCGCGAGTCCGGCACCGCGACCTTCGGGCCGTTGAAGCCATTCTCCGTCCAGAAAATCTTGCGCGGTGTCTTCACCGCGGCACCGATCACGGTATAAACCTTGGTGTGAATCGCGTTGGTCGCGCGCACCTTCCACTGAATGCTCACGTAGCCTGGGTCCGCGGCAAAGACCTTCTGCGCATGAGGACTAAAGTAAAAGCGTCCGCTCGTCGCGGAGTTGGCGGGTTCGGGCAGGTAGTAGTTGGAAGGGATGGGAGCGCCTGTTAAGTCGCGATCCGGTGGCGGGATGACTCCGCCGATGGGGTAAGTCACCGCCTTGAGCACCAGCGGCACACCGAGGCGCGAGAGGGACAGGCGCACACCCTGGCCGGGGAGCGGGGCGCCGGTGTTATCCTTCGGGATGAAGGAAGGTTGCAGGATCGTCGTGGGTCCGAGCACGGTATCCGGCGCACCTGCGACCACGGTTCCGCCCAAGTCTAAAATCCGTCCTGTGCGCCAGCCGCCAAAGACCGTGCCGCTGCGGAACTGCAAACCAGTGCGCGGCCCCGCATCGCCGACGGGATCGGCGGGCGCACCCTCCTGGCTGAAGTTGTTTCGGAAGTCGTTTTCCAGTAGGGGAAGCACTTGGCCGTGCGCCGCGCCAAAGCCGGCGGCGCAGAACAGGACTCCCAGCAGGATTCGCAAGTGCCTCATAAGCTCGGTGTCGTCAGGGTTAAAGTGACAGGTTCCCGTGACTTACTTGTTGAGCTTGGTTTCGATGGCTTTCAGCCGCTCCTCGAGTTTCGCATTCTGCTTTTGCAACGCTTCGATGGTCTGCTGTTGCGCTTTGATCGCTTCGGCCAGCGGAGCGACCATCTGCGAGTAGTTAACTCCCTTCATCCCATCGCCTTTTGTCACGACAAACTCCGGGAACAGTTTCTCGACATCCTGAGCCACAAAGCCGATTTGGGTCTCGTCCGATCCATTCAACTTGTAGCTCTTGCCTTCGAGCGCGAGCACCTTCTTCAGCGTGGCCTGACGATCAAGCGCGGCGATGCTGTTCTTGAGCCGTGCGTCCGAGTTGGTCACGAATGCGTTCCCGTAAGCATTCCGGCTGACGAATACGTCGAAGGCATCCCATCGGAACACGACGCTCTCGACTCCGCCTGACCGCTTGCCGAGCGCGCCGCCTTGGGCTCCGTAAAGCACCGGTCCCCATCCTGTCTGGCCCGCGAAAAATTTACCCGTGCTGCCGCCGTAGTTACCGAGCCCATCGAAGGCGCTACCTGGGGAGAGATAAATGTCTCCGTTATTGACCATACTGAAGTGCCCATAAGCCCCGACATCACCATTCTGATTCCAATTGAGCGCGATCTTCTCAACGTTTCCGAATTGCCGGCTTCCGAGAGCGCCGCCATAGAAACCGTAGAGGACCGGACCCCCGACGCTTGTCCCCGCGAAAAGTTTAGGAGTGTTATAGAAGCCGAGACCGTGGTAGATGTTGTCATTGCCGGACAACAGAATGTCGTTCCAGTTTTCCATTTGGATCTGGCTATACGCATGGAGGTCGGCGCGGACGCCCAGGGTGCCGTTCACATCGAGCGCCCAGGCAGGACTTGTCGTGCCGATCCCCACGCCGCCACCACCGGGATTGAGGACAAGCGAGGTGGGTCCGGACGTCAGTCGAAAGGATTGGATCGAGCCGTAACCGTTGCCGTTGGTATTTACGCCGAGCCACAACTGTTCGTTTTCGTTCCCGGTTCCGCCAGCGGCCCCCTTGAGGACGACGTGCGCCGGAGATTGGTTGGCATCGTCTTTGGCGACACTGATCGGGTTGTTACTTTGGAGGGCTGCATTCGAAGTGAGCGCCTCGGCAGCCGTCGCGATAGTCGCCCGGTCCGCCAGCTTGGCCTGCTCGGCGACGAAGGCGAAGGGCGAGGTAAGGAACGCGAGGCGGGGCGCGATTTCACCGGGAGTTTGATTCGGAATGATAACGGTGACGCCGAGGTAGCGGTTCTTATTGGTGCCAAAGAGTTCCAGCAGGGCTGGCCGCGCAATTCCCCCAAAGGCGGTGCCTTCACCCAGCCGCACGGAGAAATTGCCATTGTCCACGGTGACGACCTGCTTTTCCGCCCACTGCACCGTCCCAGCCTCCTGCGCGTCCCAGATGCGGAATTCGATCTCGTAGTTCACCGGCGCGGTGGAGGCAAAGGGAAGGCCATTCGCATCAAGCACGCGGCCCTGGTAGTCGATGAGGGCGGGTGCGCCATCGACCGTGGCGAAGGCCGGGGTGATCGAAGCCGCGAGGAGCAGGGCGATGGAAGTAACGAGCAGGAGTTTGGCTTTTAGTTTCATGGTGTTGGCGAAATGGGTTGGTTAGTTATTGGGTGATTAAGGCTGTTAGGTCGGATACGCGGCGCAGGACAAACGTGCCCGTGATGGCGACGGGCTGGGCGCGCAGGCCGGTGATGGTTTCCGCATAAGTGCCGCCGACGGTGGTGCTGCCCCACGTCGGCTCGGAAACGCCCGGCAGACTGGGCTGAAAAGTGAAGGTCACTGCCCGACTAACAGCGGGCGATTCCCTGCCCGCCGCGAGCGGCTGGAACTTCGCATCGAGATTGTCGTGATCGGGGTGATAGGTGTGAACGAAGGGATTGGTCGCCGCGTTATGGCCCAGCGCGACGGTGAAGGTGGCCGCACCCGTGAGGCCGAACGTACCCGCGCCCGTGTAGAAGCCCGCGCCGGGCGGATAACTCGCGGAAGTCAGGCGTCGCGCGCTGCCGAGAGTGGAGGCATCCAGAAGCGATTCCGCGATGGTGAGTGCCTGCGCGCCGGAGCGTTTGCCGAGGAAGGCCTGCGGCAGCAGCCGCGTCTGGCCGGAGTCATCGACGTGCATCAGCACGCGCATCGTGAGCTCCGAGGGCGCATCCGCCGGCGTGCTCGTCTGCCCGACGATTTGATTTACTTTCGTGAGCTTCACCTCGCCCGCCCACAGCCCCGCGAGCGAGGTGGTAACGGCGCGCACGGGTAAGTCGATCTGCGTCAGATTGAGTGAATCGGTAACGCGGATGATACTCTGGAAAACTGCGCCCGGCGTATTACCCATCTGCGAGCGATTCAGCGCGAAGACCAGTTCCGCGCTTTCATCGGCAGCCAGCACCTTCGCGAGTGGACCCGCGAGCGGAGTATAGGCAAACTGTCCCGTCGCGGGATTGAGATCGCCCCGGAGTAAGACCGGCACGATTCCCGCAACCGCAGGCTGTCCCGCCGGCGGCGTGGCCGAAGCCAGCGGCGTGAGCGTCGCGGTCACGGCCTGCGTCGTGGTGTTCTTGAGATTCAGCCGGATGGTCACCAGCGCGTCGCCATAGTCGAGGCCGGCGGAATGACTCAGCGTGACCTGGAGCGGCCCGTAGTAGTCCGTGTAACCTGTGCTCTGCACCCAGTAAGCCGACCCGCGTTTTACCGCAGTCGTGCGCGGGGCCGTGACCCGCAGCGGGTTATTCGTCCCGAGTTCACCGCCATCATAGAAGAAGGTCGCCGGGTTGTTATTCAGCGCCGATGAAAACGAGAGGAATCTCTCAAGACTGCGATCCGGCAGCGCGAGCGTCGGCTGCATCGGGAATCCGAGAAAGTTGAGCCCATTACTCTTCCACTGATAACGCGGAGGCTGCGGCTTGCCCTTCAAAGTCAGCGTGTAAGGACCAGTGACCGTATCCTTCAACTTCACCAGATAGGCAGCATTTGCCGTAAGACTTCCCAGCGTCGTATCCGCCGGAAAACCCCGCCGCCACACATGCCACTGCGAATCGCCCGCTACCGGCCCCGCCGGCGAGTCGGTAAAAGTGGCCGATGAGGCCGCCGGATTCCAGCGCCACACTTCCTCAATATCCAGTGAATCCACGAGCAGCCCGGTATCCGGCGCGACCTGATCGGGGTCATCGAGTGGTCGATCCGAGCAATCCATGGAAAGCCACACGGCATTCCAGCCCGCCTTCAACGGAAAGTCCTCCGTCACCCACTGCGCCGAAGCCTGAGGAGCCAGCGCGCGGAGGCTCAAAGCAACCACGCCAATCATTGAGAAGCGGGCGAGTGAAAGGGAAAGCGCGGGAGCGTCGGAGTGGTTCATGGGCAAGGTCGTGGAGAGGCGACAGCCCGACATAGCTGGCCTCGTGCCACGCGCTCATTTCCCAATATTGGAGCGTTTTATGAGGAAAATGCCGATGCGCCCCAAACAATGCCCAACTCACGACGATTCAGAAAATGGAGCCTAGGGGGTTCGAACCCCTGACCTCCGCAATGCCATTGCGGCGCTCTACCAACTGAGCTAAGACCCCGTTTGCGAGCGGCAAAAGTGGCGCGCGTGGTTTGCGCTGGCAAGCGGTTTTTTGAATTGGTTGCGCCGGTTGCAAACGCCGATTCGTAGGACGAACATGCGCGCCTTTTCCCGATGAAACGACCCAAGCTCACCATCGCTCCCGATCCCGGTGTCATCGAGATTCGCGGGGCGCGGCAGAATAATTTGAAGGGGTTCGATCTCGATGTGCCGCTGGGGAAACTGAACGTCGTCACCGGGCCAAGCGGGAGCGGGAAATCGAGCCTCGCGTTTGATACGATTTATGCGGAAGGACAGCGGCGTTACGTGGAGACATTCTCGCCGTACACGCGGCAGTTTTTGGACCGGATGGATAAGCCGAAGGTGGACGAAATCCGCGGCATTCCGCCAGCCATCGCGATCGAGCAATCGAACCCGGTGAAGAGCACGCGCTCGACGGTCGGGACGATCACGGAGATCAACGATTATCTGAAAGTGCTGCTGCCGCGCGTGGTCGCGGCGCAGTGCCCGTCGTGCGCGCGCCCGATTCGGCCGGAGTCGGCGAAGTCGATCGTCGAGGAAGTCTTCGCGCAGCACGCGGGCGAGGCGGTGTTCGTGACGTTTGGCGTCCCCGCGCCGGTCGGCACGGTGCCTGCGGAGTTTTTCGATTTTCTAAAACAGCAGGGCTATCTGCGCGCGTGGATCGACGGGGCAGTGGTGCGTCTCGACGAGGCGACGAAGATCAAGCGTTTGCCCGCTGTCGTTGCCGTCATTCAGGATCGCATCACCATTGCCGTGGAAAACCGCGCGCGTTTCACCGAAGCGATCGAAACCGCGCTGCGTTTCGGAAAAGGGAAGATCGAAATCCGCAATCCGCAATCCGCAATCCGCAATCCGTTCAGCACGGGCTGGCACTGTGCGCATTGCGACGTCGACATCGCGCCGCCGACCCCGGGCCTGTTCAGCTTCAACAATCCGCTCGGCGCATGTCCGGCTTGCCGCGGGTTTGGGCGGACGATTGCGATCGATTTGGAGCGCGCGCTGCCCGACCGCTCGTTGAGCATCGCGCGCGGTGTCATCAAGCCTTTCCAGACCGAGAACGGTCAGCAGTGCCAGCGCGATTTGATGCGCTGCGCGGCGGTGCGCGAGGTGGATGTAAAATGTCCGTTCGACGATCTGCCGAAGGCCGATCGCGACTGGGTGATGTATGGCGAGCGCAAGGGCGCGAAGGGCGAGGAGCTTTGGGAGGATGGCCTTTGGTATGGCGTGAAGGGCTTCTTCGACTGGCTCGAATCGAAGGCCTACAAAATGCACGTCCGCGTGCTGCTCAGCCGCTACCGCAATTACACGGAATGCGCGGATTGCCGCGGCGGACGGTTTCAGCCGGCGACGCTGAATTTCCGCTTCGCGGGAAAGACGCTGCCGGAGCTGATGGCGATGCCGGTTTCCGAGCTCATCGTGATCGTCGCGCTGCGAAGTAGGGCAGGCGCCCCGCCTGCCAATCGTCCTCCGGGCGCCTCGCCCGGTAAGTCGCCAGGCGAGGCGCCTGCCGGACTTTTGGCAGGCGGGGCGCCTGCCCTACTCACCGATCCGACCACCGCCATGCTCGGCGACGCTGTCTTCTCGCGCCTCCGCTATCTCATCGAAGTCGGCCTCGAATATCTGAGTCTCGATCGCGCGACGCGGACGCTCAGCGGCGGTGAAATCGAGCGCGTGAATCTGACGACATGTCTCGGCGCGGCGCTGGTGAATACGCTCTTCGTTCTCGACGAACCGAGCATCGGCCTGCATCCGCGCGATACCGGACGGCTGATCCGCGTGATGAAAAACCTGCGCGACAAGGGCAACACGCTGCTCGTCGTGGAGCACGATGAAGCGGTGATCCGCGCGGCCGATCACATGATCGAACTTGGGCCGGGCCGCGGCGATGCGGGCGGCGATTTGGTTTTCCAGGGAGCACCCGAAAAAGTAGGGCAGGCGCCCCGCCTGCCAATAGTCAAGCGGGCGCCCCGCCCGGTAAATCGGCAGGCGGGGCGCCCGCCGGACTTCTCACAGGCGGGGGCGCCTGCGCCACTTTCCCTCACCGCCGAATATCTCACCGGCCTCAAATCCATTCCCGTTCCGAAAACGCGGCGCAAGGCGCGCGGCAGCATCCGCGTGGAAGACGCGCGCGAGCACAATTTGCGCGGCATCGACGTGGAGTTTCCGCTGGGCATTTTCACCTGCGTCACAGGCGTTTCAGGCTCGGGAAAGAGCACGCTCGTCCATGACGTGCTCTACCGGAATCTCCTGCGCGAAAAGAGTCTCGCGACGGACGAGACGCCGGGCGCGTGCGGAAAAATCTCGGGTGCGAAAAAGATCGACCACGTCGTGATGGTCGATCAATCGCCGCTCTCGCGCACCCCGCGCTCGACGCCCGCGCTTTACCTCGGCATCTACGATCGCATCCGAGAACTTTTCGCCGAAACGCCGGACGCGGTGGGGCAAGGGCTCACGCCGAGCGCATTCTCTTTCAATTCCGGCACGGGCCGCTGCGAGCGGTGCGGCGGGATGGGGTTTGAGAAGATCGAGATGCAGTTTCTCAGCGATGTTTTTGTGCGCTGCCCGGAATGCGAAGGCCGGCGGTTTCAAGCGCGCATCCTCGACATCCGGTGGGAAGGGAAGACGATCCATGAGGTGTTGGGGATGACGGTGGATGAGGCGATTCGTTTTTTTGGAACATCGAACATCGAAGTCGGAAAGCGGGTCCGCGCATCTTCATTCGATGTTCGATGTTCAAAACTCATCCCCCCGCTGCAAACCCTCGCCGAAGTCGGCCTCGGCTACCTCACGCTCGGCCAGCCGCTCAATGTCCTTTCCGGCGGCGAATCGCAGCGGCTAAAGCTTGTCGAGCGGCTCACGAACAAGGACGAAAAGAACTGTCTCCTGATTTTCGACGAGCCGACGACCGGGCTGCATTTCGATGACATCGCGCTGCTCGTGCGTGTCTTCGACCGGCTGGTGGAGCAAGGCCACACGCTAGTCGTCATTGAGCACAATCTCGAAGTCATCAAGCGCGCCGACTGGATCATTGATCTCGGGCCGGAAGCGGGCGCGGGCGGCGGGGATATTGTGGCCGTCGGGACGCCGGAGGAAGTGGCGGCGGTGGAGGAGTCGCACACCGGGAGATTCTTGCGGGAGGTGCTGCGCGCGGCTGAACATCGAACATCGAACATCGAACATCGAACATCGAACATCGAACATCGAACATCGAAAGGAGACATGCTGCGTGTGGCGGAAGAGCCACATCAGAAATTAGAAATCAGAAATCAGAAATCCATCCAGATTCACGGCGCGCGGGAGCATAATTTGAAGAACATCTCGGTCGAGATTCCGCGCGATGAGATCGTTGTCGTGACGGGCTTGAGCGGATCGGGGAAGTCCACGCTCGCGTTTGATATTCTGTTTGCCGAAGGGCAGCGGCGGTTTCTCGATTCGATGTCGGCTTATGCGCGGCAGTTTGTGGAGCAGCTTGAGAAGCCCGATGTGGACTTTATCTCGGGGCTGCCGCCGAGTGTCGCGATCGAGCAGCGGATCACGCGCGGCGGGGGGAAATCGACGGTGGCAACCGTCACGGAGGTTTATCATTTTTTGCGGCTGCTCTTTGCGAAAGTCGGGACGCAGTTTTGTCCGAAGTGCGATTTGCCGGTGGAGAAGCAGAGCATTGCGGCGATCACGAAACAGGCGGCGGCGCTGGCGAAACGCGGGAAGATTCGCGTGCTGGCTCCGCTGGTGAAGGCGCGCAAGGGGTTTCACGGCGAGGTCGCGAAATGGGCGGTGCGGCAGGGATTCGAGATGATGCTCGTGGATGGGAAGCTTGAGCGCGCGGATGCGTTTCCGAAGCTGGAGCGTTTTCGCGAGCACAGCATCGATGTGCTGGTCGGCAGCGATGCGGCGGCGGTGAAGCGGGCGATCGAGATCGGGAAAGGGACGGCGAAGATTCTCGATGCGAAAAACCGGTTCACGGTGTTGAGCACAGAGATGAGCTGCCCGGGCTGCGGCGATTCGTTTGAGGAACTCGATCCGCGACTTTTCTCGTTCAACTCGCCGCACGGCTGGTGCGCGGATTGCCACGGCTTTGGCGAGACTTGGAAGGCTTATGTGAATCCGCGTTTGGAGACGGCGATCGAGATCGAGATGGATCAGGAGCGGCAGCATCAATCGCTTGATGAAGGGGAGGCCGTGTCGTGCGCGGCGTGCGCGGGCACGCGGTTGAATGCGGTCGCGCGGCATGTGCGCGTGCAGGGTTGCACGATCGGCGAGGCGACCGGGCAGTCCGTGCGCGATGCCCATGACTGGGTGTGCAAACTGAAGTTCGCGGGCGGGCAGCACACGATCGCGGCGGACATCCTTCCCGAGATCGAGCAGCGGCTTTCTTTCATGGGAAAAGTCGGGCTCGATTATCTTTCGCTCGACCGTTCCGCGAAGACGATGAGCGGTGGCGAATCGCAGCGCATCCGGCTCGCGGCGCAGCTCGGCTCGAATTTGCGCGGCGTGCTTTACGTGCTCGACGAGCCGACCATCGGCCTGCATCCGCGCGATAACGATGCACTGCTCGATACGCTCGAAGCCTTGAAGAAAAAAGGGAACACACTCGTGATCGTGGAGCACGACGAGGAGACGATGCGGCGCGCGGATACGATCATCGACATGGGTCCGCGCGCGGGCGTGCATGGCGGCGAGATCGTGGCGGTGGGAACGCTCGCGCAGATCAAAAAGACGCCCGGTTCCGAGACGGGGCGCTGCATGCGCGAACCGCTCAAACATCCGACGCGCGGCACGCGGCGGTCGTTGAAAGAGGCGACGCGGTGGATCGAATTGCGCGGAGCGACGCACAACAATTTGAAGAATATCGATGTGCGGTTTCCGGTCGGCAGACTGAGCGTGATCAGCGGGATTTCGGGATCGGGGAAGAGCACGCTGATGCGCGGGGCGTTGAAGCCGGCAGTGACGGAGGCGTTGCGACGGAAAACGGCAAACGGCAAACGCCAAACGCCAAACGCCAAACTGTTGGGAGCCGAGCATCTCGCCGCGGTGTACGAAGTGGATCAAGCGCCGATCGGGAAGACCTCGCGATCGACACCGGGGACTTACATCGGCGTGTTCGATGAAATCCGAAAGCTCTACGCGCAGGTGCCGGTGGCGCGGATTCGTGGCTACACGGCGAGCCGGTTTTCTTTCAATACGGACGGCGGGCGCTGCGAGGCTTGCGCGGGACAGGGCGTGATCAAGGTGGAGATGAGTTTTTTGCCGACGGGTTACATCCCATGCGCGGATTGCCATGGGAAACGCTACAACCCGGCGACGCTCGAAGTGCTCTACAACGACCGCAGCATCGGCGACGTGATGGAGATGACGCTGGAGGAAGCGGCGGAGTTTTTCGCAACGCACTCGAAGATTCACCGACCGCTCGCGCTGCTCTGCGACACGGGGCTCGGCTATCTGAAACTCGGCCAGGCCAGCCCGACGCTCAGCGGCGGCGAGGCGCAGCGGCTCAAGCTGGTGAGCGAACTCACCCGCGGCGTCGCCCGCAACGAAACCTCGCGCCTTCGCCAAAACCGCGAACCGAAATCGACGCTCTACCTTCTCGAAGAGCCGACGATCGGCCTGCACATGGCGGATGTGGAGGCGCTGCTGAAAGTGCTGCACCGGCTCGTCGATGACGGCCACACGGTGATCGTGATCGAGCACAATCTCAGCCTCATCGCGGACGCCGATTACCTCGTCGATATCGGCCCGGAAGCGGGCGATGCTGGCGGGGAAATCGTCGCGGAAGGGACGCCCGAGCAGGTGGCGAAAAGCAAGCGCAGCCGGACCGCGCCGTTTCTGCGGACCACACTCGCGGGGATGGGCTGAGCGGATCGCGAGGGCGTCCTCACGGGCGAAGCGAGCCCGCAGCGCGTCGTCTGGACGAAGCGCTACTGAGCCGCCGCCGCAGGTGTCGCCGCGGGCGTCGTCGCGCCTTTCGCCTTCTCGATCGCCGCGATGAACGCCGCCGGCCCGCCTTCCATGTAGCCAAGCTGCCCGATCTTTTTCCCGGTCGCATCCAGCAGCACCACGGCGGGGAATCCCTTGATGCCATATTCCTTCGCCAGCGCGTCGTGCTTCTCCTGCTTGCTCTTCGGCAGCGGCCTCGCCTGCGGGAAGTCGATCTCGATTAAGACCAGATTGTCCTTCGCATATTTCTTAAACTCCGCCTTCGAGAAAACCTCCTTGTCCAGCTTGATGCACCACCCGCACCAGTCCGACCCCGTGAAATCCACCAGCGCGATCTTCCCCTCCTTCTTCGCCTGCTCCACCCCCTTCTCGTAGTTCTCGACCCAGCCCGATTTGGCGAAGGCGGCGGAGGTGAAGGCGAAGACGACGGCGACGGTGCGGAGGGACTTGGTCAGGGTGTTCATGGTGGTGCTCGGACAACCCGCCGCGCTGTCCGTTCATTTGGAGAAAGCTGCCGCCGCCATCGGCCAGCTTGTCGGCGTGGGCGGGATCGGATAGGAGGAAGCGGTCTCCATGTCCTCACCCACCGTCTTTCTCAGCGCCGCCACCGTTGACCTCAAGGAATGGCGCGACGTGCTTGACGGTGCCTTTCGCCGCGCCGGCTTCCACGTCCTCACGCAGGACCAGAGCCTCGGCTCCGCATTGGGCAACGTGAAGCGGCTTCTCGCCGACACCATCTCAGAGTGCGATTGCATCATCCACCTTGCCGGTCAGGGCTATGGCTCCGACGCCACCGATCCCTTTCCGGACGCGCCCGACTTCCAATGCTCGTGGACGCAGTTTGAGTATTACCACGGCCATAAGAAAGGAAAGGACGTGATCGCTTTTGCCTGCACGTCAGAACTTTCAAAGGCTGGCTTCACCGAGAATGGCACCGCCGCAGACTGCGAACGCAAGCGGCGGCTACAGGAGGAGCATTGGAAGCGCGTTGAATCGGGAAAGTTCGACGGGACGCCGCTGGCCGGGAGCGTCGGTCGAACGTCGAACGAACGCGTGGACTCCATTCCCGCGCTCCTCAAAGCCGTCGCCGCCGCCGTCGGGACGCTCCACAAGGTGAATCATGTCACGCGCGAAAACGTGATCGAGCATCTCCGCGCCATGAGCGATCCGCTCAAACGCTACTTCTTTGCGCTCTGCGACAACTTCTCCACCTACGAAAACCTTGGCCTGCCGCCGCCGGCCAATGCGGAGTGGGAGAAGGATGTGCGCATCGCCATTCGCGAGCTGTTCGTCGAGCCCGCCTGCACGCCGGGGCGCGTGTCGCCGGAGGAGTTCGACGCCGCGCTGCTGGCGGGCAAAAACCCTGCCGAGCCGCTGCTGCCAGTGCTCGCGGGGGAGGAGCGCCGCTTCGTGTTGCTTGCCGATCCGGGGATGGGGAAATCCACGCTCGTCCAGTGGCTCATCACCACGCTGGCGGAGGAGGCCACGCTGCCGGCGGGGGCGGCGGGGCTGCGCGGGGCCATCCCGCTGCCCTTCATCCTGCGCGACCTCGTGGGGCATCTGCCGAAGGACGCCGCCGAGTGGGACTGGCCCGCGCTGGTGAAGGCCTTCGCCAGCTACCACCCGCGCGCCGCCGACCGCCCGCCGCTCGCCGCCGCACTCACGGGCGACGACACCTACTTCCGCACCCTGCTCGCCTCCGACCGCGCCTTCTTCCTCATCGATGGGCTCGACGAAATCGGCGACCCCGCGCACCGCCGCGCCCTGCGCGACGCGCTGTGGCAGGGCTTCGAGCAGTATCCCAAAGCCCGCTGGCTCATCACCTCTCGCTGGGTGGGCTACGAGGAGGCGGAGGTGCATGATGAAAAGCGGGAGGCAATGGCCATCGACGGTGACTTCTTTCCACACCGCGTCTTTGACAACATCCCCCGCGCCCGCCTCCTCTACCTCGCCCCCTTCGACGACACCCAGCAGCTCACCTTCGCCCGCCACTGGTATCTCCCCCGCATGGGGCCGGTGCTCGGCGCGGAGCACGCGGGGAAGTTTGTCGAGGCCGTCCGGCGGCATCCCGCCGTGCGCGTAATCGGGCGCGTGCCAAATCTCCTCTACCTCCTCGCCCTGCTCTACCGGCACCGCGCCCTGCTCCCGCATGGCCGCACCCACGTCTATACCGCCATCTCCGAGGCCTACCTCGGCGGCATCGACCTCGGCATCGACGCCGCCCGCGGCAGCATCGACGCCGCCAAGCGCCTCCAAGGCGGCAGCGAGCACCAGGACAAAGTGCGCCTTCTCGCCACCATCGCCCGCCACATGCAGGAGCGCCGAGCGGCGAAAAAGGAAGACGAAGGCGCGGGCGACATCCTCGCCACGCGCGCGGAGCTGGAGCAGTGGCTCGCGCCCCACTTCCCCAGCGACGAAGGCTGCGCGGCCCTGCACGCCTTCATCGGCTACGTGGCCGCGCGCAGCGGGCTGCTGCTGCCGCGCGGCGAGGGGCAGTTCGGCTTTGCCCACCTCTCCTTTCAGGAATACTACGCCGCCTGCTGGCTGGAGGAGGAATTCCGCCGCCTGCTCAATGCCCACGCCCGCGGCAGCGGCGGCGGCTTCCTGCGCCGCGCCGCCGCGCCCGAAGCCGCCGGTGCTCTGCAGCGCAAAGACTTCGCCGTGCTGGCTGCGCTGACTGCCTGGCGCGAGCCGCTGGTCTTCCTCGTGGAAAAGCTCAGCGCCAACGTGGACGACACCCTGACCCTCATCGACTGGCTCTTTCCCCAGCTCGCCCGGCCCGCGCCCGTGGCGGCGGAAGGCGACGATGGGACGACCGAACTCATGCCCATCGCAGCCGCCCAGCTTTTGGCCGCCCTCTCGCTCGACCCGCAGGTGGCCTTGGTCCTGGAAGAACGCCAGACGATCTGGGAAAAGCTCTGGCCCGCGCACCTCGCCCAACAACCCCTTGGGGTATGGCACCTCGCCCCGGCGCTCCTCGCCGCCTCGGAATTCCAGCCGGAAGTGTGGAAGATCCTCATCCCCTTGCAGCCGCAGGAGCTCTACCTCAACGGCTGCACGGGCGTGGCGGACCTCGCGCCGCTGGCCGGCCTCACCCAGTTGCGGAGGCTCTACCTAACCGACTGCACGGGGGTGGTGGACCTCGCGCCGCTAGCCAGCATTAAGAAATTGCGGAAACTCTATCTCAATGGCTGTACCGGCGTGGCAGACCTCCTCCCACTGGCAGGCCTCACACGGTTGGAATTACTCTTCCTCAGCGAATGCACAAGCGTCACGGACCTCACGCCGTTGGCTAACCTCGCACGATTACAACAGCTCTTTATCCCCGGCTGCCGCGGGCTGGAAGACCTTACGCCTCTGGCTGGGCTTGCACAGTTGCGGAGGCTATTTCTCATGCGCTGCACGAAAGTGAAGAACATCGCCCCGCTAGCCGAACTTCCGCAGTTGCAGACCGTCATCGTCTCTGGCTGCACGGGCATGAGCGAGGAAATGTTGACTGATTTCAGACGAAGCCACCCGGAGATCCAAGTCCTTGGCCGCTGAACCCGCGAAGAGAGGGGCGGGAGGCTTGGAAAAGTGCGCGCGGGGAATCCCGGGAGCACGCTCGTCCCGAGCGTTGGCCAAGGCGTCCCGCCTTGGCGGACTTTCTTCGCGCACGGCTTTGGGTTGCGACGCGCTGTTTCCGAGGGCGCGGCTGGGGAAGTTCGTCGAGGCGGGACGCCTCGACCAACGCTCGGGACGAGCGTGCTACCCGGAACGCTGTGCTCCGCGCACCTCGAAGCCGTCGTCGATGCAGCGGGCGATCTGGCCGGTGGGCTTGGCTGGCGATTTCTCCCGACCCATTTACGCGACCGCGCAGAGACGGTGGATGAAGGCGAAACCGCGCGGTGGATGGCGTCGCTCCGCGCGCCATGACAATGCACGCGCATGCGCGCCACTCTGAAGAGATGGGCCTTCGGCGGGGTCTGGCATGGCGCGCGGAGTGACGCCATCCACCCACTTGGATCACCCGCCACGGGGGATTCCGGCTGGACATGGCCGCTGAAAGCGTTCGCGGACCGCGCCGTTTTTGCGGGCGGTGTTGTAGCTACTGAGCCAGGCTTCGCCTCACGCTCTGGAGCAGCTCTTCGGCGGTGTAGGGCTTGCGGAGGAGTTGCATGCCCAAATTTGAGAAACGCTCTTCGCTGATGGTGTGATCGACGTAGCCGGTGGTGAGCAGGATGCGGAGTGCGGGGCGTTGTGCGCGCAGTTTTTCGGCGAGCGCTTCGCCGCCGAGATTTCCCGGCATCACGAGATCGGTGATGAGCAGGTCGAATTTACTCTCCTGCGCGCTCCAAAGCGCCAGCGCTGCTTCACCAGATTCGCTTTCCGCCACGCGATAGCCGGACTGTGTGAGGATGCTGCGCATCACGGCGCGGACGGTCGCTTCATCCTCGACGACGAGGATGGACTCGGTGCCGCGCAATGCCGGGCTGATGCGCGAGACGGGCGCGGCTTCCACGATCTCGGCGGATTCACTGCGCGGCAGGAAAATGCGGAAGACCGTGCCGCGATCGGGTTCACTGTCGACCTCGATCCAGCCGCCGTGTTGTTTCACGATGCCGTAGGCGGTCGCGAGGCCGAGGCCGGTTCCCTTGCCCACCGCTTTCGTGGTGAAAAACGGCTCGAACAAATGCTGGAGCACTTCCGGCGGCATCCCGCAGCCGGTGTCGGCGACGCTGATTTCCACATACTCGCCAGGGGCGACATCGGGCTGGGCGGTGAGTTGTCCGGCACGAAAATGGACGATGCGCGTGCCAATCTTGAGATGCCCGCCGCGTGGCATGGCGTCGCGCGCATTGACGGCGAGATTGATGAGCACTTGCTCGATCTGCGTTTCGTCGGCGAAGAGCGGTGGGAGATCGGGCGCGCATTCGAGCCCGAGGGTGATCGTTTCGCCGAGCACGCGGCTGAATAGGGAGTGGAGTTGATCGATCGTCTCGTTCAAATCGAACGCGCGCGGAGTCAGCCGCTGCTTGCGGCTGAGGGTGAGGAGCTGGCTGGCGAGCGAGGTGGCGCGCGCGGCGGCTTGGGAGACTTCGTTGAGCGAATTGACCGTCTCGGGATCGAGATCGGGGCGCTCGAGCATCATCCCGGCGTGGCCGCGGACGACGGTGAGGATGTTATTAAAATCATGCGCGATGCCGGCGGCGAGCTGGCCGATGGCTTCCATCTTTTGCGAGTGCAACAGCGCGGCCTCCACGCGACCGCGCGCGGCGGTCTCCTCTTGCAGGCGGGCGTTCGCCTCGCACAGTTCGCGGGTGCGAATCTCGACGGCGGCGTCGAGCCCGGCGATCTGGCGCTCGACTTCGCGGGCGAGCAGCCACTTGCGCGAGAGCGCGTGCGCGAGCTGGAGGACTTCCACTTTGTCGAAGGGCTTTTTCAATATCACCAGGCTGTCCGTCGGCCCGAGCGCCTCGTGAATTTCGCTCCACGAATAGTCCGCGTGCGCGGTGCAGATCACGAACTGGAGCGCCGGGTCCACGCCGCGCAGATGCGCGATCGTTTGGATGCCATTCCAGCCGGGCGGCATCCGCATATCCACGAAGGCGACCGTGTAAGGCCGGCCGCGGATGAGCGCGTCGCGGACTTTGTCGCGCGCCTCCTCGCCCTGCGTCGCGGCATCCACTTCGTAGCGCTCCGTGACTGGCTGGCGCGGATCGTCGCCGAAAATCTGGGCCGCCATTTGTTCGGTGGTGTCGCTGCGTTCGGCGGCGAGGACTTTTCGGAAATCGTCGTGAATCGCGGAGTTGTCGTCCACGACGAGGATGCGGTGAACGGTCGGTGGATATTCGTGGCTAGTCATCGGGCGAGGGGTCGGATTAGTCGCTGGATGATACGGAAGATCGGAGGCAGCGGGTATTTTTTCGCGAAGAAAAATCCTCCGAAAACAGGCGCTGAAAGCCCGGATTTGGCCGAACTCAGAAAGCCATTTACGCCCATATTTCTTTGTGGCATATGTCGCGGCTCGTTTTTTCCCAGTGGAAGTCTCCCAGGGCAAACATGGACACCATCATCGCCAGCAAAGAAATTCAGGTCGAACGGAAACATCTCGTGATCGAGTATCGCGAGAATTCCCAAGGTCGCTTCCTTCGGATCACCGAGGAGGCGCACGGCCGCCGGAATACCGTCATCGTGCCGAGTCCCGGCCTGCCGGACTTCCTGAGTTCGATCGCGATGGTGCTGGCCCAGGCGGGGGAAGCGAGCACCACCACGCCCGCGGCCTGAACCGGGCCGCACCGGCTTTTGCATCCGCTAAAACACATCAACAACACACTAGAAATGCCTACTAAGACCAAAGCAGTGAAACTCCCGCCAGCGCGGGGCAAAACATCCTCCAACGGCGCCGCCAAACCCGGCAAAGCGACCAAGTACGTTTACACCTGGGGCGACAATAAAGCCGACGGCGATGGCTCGATGAAGCCGCTGCTCGGCGGCAAAGGCGCGAACCTCGCGGAGATGACCCGAATCGGCCTGCCGGTGCCTCCCGGCTACACGGTCACGACGGAGGTTTGCACTTACTTTTACGCCAATAAGAAGACCTATCCACCCGAGCTGGAGGCGCAGGTGGAAAAGGGGATCGCGAACATGGAAAAGATCATGGGCACGAAATTCGGCGCGACCAATGCGATGCCGTTGCTCGTGGCGGTGCGTTCCGGTGCGCGCGATTCGATGCCGGGCATGATGGACACGGTGCTCAATCTCGGGCTGAACGATCAGACCGTCGTGGCGCTCGCGAAGGCGACTCAGAACGAGCGTTTTGCCTACGACTGCTACCGCCGCTTCATCCAGATGTATGGCGACGTGGTGATGGGTGTGCAGAAACGTGAGGGCGAGGATCACGATCCCTTCGAGGAAGTCATCCACAAGCTCAAGCACGACCACCACGAGGAGGACATCGACGATGCGCACCTCACGGTGGAGGATTACAAGGAACTCGTCGTTCGTTTCAAAAAGCTCGTGAAGGACCGGACCGGGAAGAGCTTTCCGAACGATCCGCGCGAGCAACTCAAGGGTGCGGCAGGGGCGGTGTTCAGCTCGTGGATGAACGATCGCGCGATTGTTTATCGCCGCAAATACAACATCCCGACGGAGTGGGGAACGGCGGTGAATGTGCAGGCCATGGTTTACGGAAACACGGGGGAAACCTCCGGCAGCGGCGTGGCTTTCACGCGCAATCCGGCGAACGGCGCGAATGAATTCTATGGCGAATTTTTGATCAACGCGCAGGGCGAAGACGTGGTCGCGGGTGTGCGGACGCCGGAGCCGGTGTCGAAGCTGAAGGCGGCGATGCCGAAGCCTTTCGCGGAGTTGATGAAAGTCCGGCAGACGCTCGAGAAGCACTTCAAGGACGTGCAGGATGTCGAGTTCACAGTGCAGGAAGGGAAGCTCTTCATGCTCCAGACCCGCAACGGCAAGCGCACCGCGATGGCGGCGCTCAAGTTCTCGATGGACATGCACAAGGAAGGTCTCATCGACTGGGAAACGGCGGTCCTCCGCAACCCGGCCGACCAGCTCGACCAGCTCCTCGCGCCGGTCTTCGATCTCGCCGAACTCAAGAAGGTGAAAGCCGTCGCGACTGGCCTCCCGGCCGGCCCCGGCGCTGCTTCCGGCAAGATTTACCTGAACGCGGATCGCGCGGTGACGGCAGCCGAGCGGGGTGAAAAAGTCCTGCTCGTGCGCAATGAAACGTCGCCCGAAGATCTGCGCGGCATGATCGCCGCCGAGGGCATCCTGACCGCAAAAGGCGGCGTGTCTTCCCACGCGGCGCTGGTCGCGCGGCAGATGGGCAAAGTGTGCGTCTGCGGCGCGAGCGCGCTGGAGATCGACTACAGCACGAAGACCGTGAAGGCGTCCGGCCAGACCTTCAAGGAAGGCGACTTCCTCTCGATCGACGGCACCAGCGGCACCGTCTATGGTGGCCAGCTCGCCACCCAGCCGAGCGAGATCATCACCGGCCTGCTGCACGGCAACAAAGCGGCGCAGAAGACCGAGAAATTCAAGAGCTTCCTGCAACTCATGAAGTGGTGCTCGCAAGCCGCGCGCATGGATGTCCGCACCAACGCCGACAACCCCGAGCAAACCGAAAACGCGCTCGCCTTCGGAGCCGTCGGCATCGGCCTCACCCGCACCGAGCACATGTTCTTCGAGGGCGACCGCATCGACGCGATGCGCGAGATGATCCTCGCCGACAATCTCGCCGACCGGAAAAAGGCGCTGGCCAAACTCCTGCCGTATCAGCGCGAAGATTTCACCGGCATCTTCAAAGCCCTCAAAGGCTTCCCGGCCACCATCCGCTTCCTCGATCCACCGCTCCATGAGTTCCTGCCGCACGACGAGAAATCGCAGGCTGCGCTCGCCAAAAAGATGGGCGTGAAGGCCGAGAAAATCGCGCACCGCGTCGGGCAGCTCCACGAGTTCAATCCGATGCTCGGCCATCGTGGCTGCCGCCTCGGCATCGCCTATCCCGAGATCACCGAGATGCAGGCCCGCGCTGTCTTCGAGGCCGCCGCGGACGTGGCGAAAAAGAAGATCAAAGTGAAACCCGAAGTCATGATCCCGCTCGTCGGTTTCAAGAAGGAACTCGATCTGCAAGTCGAGATCGTCCACCGCGTCGCCAAGGAAGTGATGGCGGAAAAGAAGGTAAAATTCGACTATCTGGTCGGCACCATGATCGAAGTCCCGCGCGGCGCCCTCACTGCCGATGAAATCGCGCAGACCGCCGAGTTCTTCAGCTTCGGCACGAACGACCTCACGCAAACCGCGCTCGGCATCAGCCGCGACGACATGGGCAACTTCATGATGCCCTACATCGAGAACGAAGTGTTCAAAAAGAACCCTTTCGCCACCCTCGACACCGTCGGCGTCGGCCAACTCATGCAGATCGCGGTGGAAAAGGGCCGCAAGAGCCGTCCGAACATCAAGCTCGGCATCTGCGGCGAACACGGCGGCGATCCAGACAGCGTAAAGTTCTGCCACAAACTCGGCCTGAACTACGTAAGCTGCTCTCCCTACCGCGTCCCCGTCGCCCGCCTCGCAGCGGCGCAGGCAGCGATCGAGGAAAAGCGCGCGGCGAAGAAGAAGTAAGCGCCTCGCTTAATTCGCTAAATTACAAAGCCGCTCCGGGAAACCGGGGCGGCTTTTTGCTGCGATTCTGACCAGACATCCAACTCGACGCCCTCTACCTGATCGGCTATTCGCATCGCTCTCACATGATTCAACACGCTTCACCATCCGACGATCCCACTCCGGGTGCGAAGTGGTGGCGCGTGGATTTTCACACGCATACGCCGCATTCATGGGATGCGTATAGGACGGTGCAGGCAAAGGTTGGAACCCCCACGATTACGGAGCGGGAATGGCTGCTCGCGCACATGGAGGCGGGACTCGATGCGGTGGTGGTGACGGATCACAACGGCGGCGGGTGGATTGACGGCCTGAAAAAAGAATGCCAGTCGCTTGCAGCCGCAAAGCCAGCAGGCTTTCGTCCATTGACGATTTTTCCAGCAGTCGAAATCACGACCGCACAGAATGTTCACCTGCTTGTTGTTTGCGAGACGACAAAGGAATCCTCTGACATTGCGCGAATCCTTCAGCTTGCGCGCTACACTGGCGAACAGGGCGATCATTGTTCCGCTGGGGATTCCACGGTGGTTGCTCTCGTGGAGGATATTCAGGCTCAGGGAGTGGATTCGATTGTGATTCCAGCCCATGTCAATGGAGCGAAAGGTTTGCTGGGAAATGAGGTGCCTTTCGACACGCGAAAGAAGGCGCTCCATCACCCACTCATTTTCGCTTTGGAGTGCTCCCATTCAAAGCAACCCGATTGGAGTCTTACAGACTACGCGATTGGGAAAAAAAAGAGCTTCGCCACTGTCTTCGGTTCCGATTCCCACGAGCGCGATCAGATTGGGAGACGCACGACTTGGGTCCGCATGGCCGAGCCGACCTTGGAAGGTCTGCGCGTGGCGCTGCTCGACGGCACCCCCTCAGTGCAGCCCTTCGTGATCGGGGAAAAGCCGGGGCCAAACGCGCCTTACCGGATTTGCGGAATCACGATCTCCGGCACCCGCCACATCGGGCGCAAGCAACCGGAACGCATTGATTTCAATCCCTCGCTCAATGCCATCATCGGCGGTCGCGGGACGGGGAAATCGAGCATCCTCGAACTCATCCGCAAGACCACCAAGCGCGGTGAAGCGTTGCGACGCACGGACAAGAGCATCCTCGATACATTTGACAGTCTGCTGGGTGAGATCACTGGCGATCCAACACAGAAGCCGATTGTTGAACTCGATTACGAACTTCACGGGCAGGTTTTCCGCCTGCGTTGGAGCAGGGATGATGGCTATGCCCTGAGTGAGCGGCAACCGGATGGCAGCTTCAGCCCGGCTGTGGGCGCGGGTGAGGCTTGGGAGACTCGATTTCCGTTGCGAATTTTCAGCCAGAAGCAGCTCTACGCTTTCAGAAAACAAACGGCGGCACTCCTCGACGAAGTAGATGCGGCTCCGCAACTCGGCATTTCGGAGTGGAAACGCAATTGGGAGCGCACCGCAGGCGATTTTGTACAATTGCGTGGAAAGATCGCGGCACTGGACTCCGAACTTCAGCAGCGTGCCAATCTACAAGCACAGTTTGATGACAAGCAGCGCGAAATCCTGGTGCTCGAGGAAGGCGGAAACAAAGCAGTGTATCAGCAACTCGCTCTCCGTCGGCGCCAGCGCGGCGAGCTGGAAAAATGGGACGAAAATAGCGAACCGCTGGTTGCCTCGGTAGAGGAGTTGGCCGCTCTGCTCGCACTGCCGCCGCTGACTTTGACGCAAGGCAATCCTGCGGGCGAAGAGGAAACAAAACTCGCTGCGGCGTCCGAGAAGTTTCGGGCAGAACTGGCAAGGGAAGCAGCCATGTTGCGAGAGATTGGCCAGCGAGTTGAGCTTGCGCGTGATGTCTGGCTAGCGGAACGCGCAACTAGCGGCTGGCAGGCGCAAAACGATGAAAGCGAAAGAGCTTACAAGCAGTTGATCGAAAGCCTCGCCGGCAAGGCAAACGTGCGGCCCGAGCAATACGGACAGTTAGTTCAGCATGAGCAAGTCTTGAAAAAGCAGATCGAAACACTGGATGCGAAGGCGACTGAGAAGGGCATTCTCACTCAACGAGCCGACGTATTGCTCAACGAAATCAAGACAAGCCGTGAACTGCTTTCCACCCACCGGAGCGACTTTCTGGGCAAACTTTTCAACACGGAAAGCAATCTGAAAGCCACGCTCAAACCGCGCGGCGACATCAACGGCGGAATCACTGACCTGCGGAGCATTCTGGGCCGGGAGCAGGGCGTTGCCGACGCGGAGTTTGAGAACATCTCATTGTATCTCTCGGGCGCAAAGGAAGTCGGCGATCTCGATGCGCTTGTCGGTAAAGTGAAGGCCGCTCTACTTTATGTGAACCGTACCGGTGAGCTTCCTGCTGACGCTACCGGCCTCTACTGGAATCGCCCATTTCTTTCACACCTCAAGAGTCGATCTACCGAGGACATGAGCCGGGTGCTCCTCTGGTTTCCACCCGATGACCTCGACCTCCGCTATCGCGAAAGCAGCAGTGGAAAATTCAAGTCATTGAATACCGCCTCGGCGGGCCAGGTGACCGCAGCAGTGCTCGCCTTCATCCTCGCGCAAGGCGACGAGCCGCTTATCCTCGATCAACCGGAAGACGACCTCGATAACCAGCTCATCTACGATCTCATCGTCCGCGGTGAGTTGCGGACCAACAAACAACGACGCCAGGTCATCGTCGTCACGCACAACCCCAATATCGTCGTCAACGGCAACGCCGATCTCGTCATCCCGCTGGACAATCCCAACGATCAAACTCACATCCCGGTGCGTGGCGCTTTGCAAGATCGCGAAGTGCGCAAGTGGGTTTGCAACATCATGGAAGGCGGGCGTGAAGCGTTGGAGCGGCGCTTCCGGTGTATCATCCACGACTGACGCGCCATGTTCGACACGCCAATAGAGTTGCTCGACAAAATCCGCCTCGGCGAAGACTCGCTGGTCGAATTTAAGGCCATCACCTGCTCCACGAAAGGCATCACTGAGCCACACCCGGAGAAACTGGCACAGGAGCTTGCAGCATTTGCGAATTCGGCAAAAGGCGGCGTGCTGATTCTGGGCGTGAACGACAAAACTCGCGAAATCGAAGGCTTGTCTTCCTCCGATCTCGATGCGGCGGAACAGACGATCCGAAACCTTTGCAACGACCGAATTGATCCCCCGCTTACATGCACCATTGAGCGATTGGAGTTACCTGACTCACTCGGCATCGCCCGCGCGATTCTCAAAGTGGACGTTCCGCGCAGCTTGTTCGTCCACCGCGCACCGGGAGGTTATTTCGAGCGTATCGGCAGTTCGAAACGTGAGATCGCCACTGCGCGGCTGGAGCGCCTGATGCAGCAGCGAAGCCAAAGCGGCTTGATGCTTTTTGACGAACAACCCGTGCCGGGAACCAGCGCCAACACGCTCGATTCCGACTTGGCTGGCCGCTTCGTGAGCGGAGCGGAATCGCCGACGAACGAGTCCCTGCACAAGCTCGGCATCCTCACGCGGGACCCCGCCGGCAAGGAATGCTGCACCGTAGCCGGCGTATTGCTCGGAACGAGAAACCCGGAATCCCATTTGCACTCGGGGGCGCTGATCGAAGCGGTGCAATTCGCGGGAATACAGCAAGACTCCGCCAACCAAATCAATTCGCACCGCGTTGTCGGACCACTGGATCGTCAAATCATCGACGGCTTCGCCTTTCTCCGCGGCGGAATCGTGCGTTCCGCCCGAAAGGAACCTGCCCGCGTGGAAACGCCAACTTTCAGCGAACGAGCAATTTTCGAGGGGCTAGTCAACGCGGTCATTCATCGGGATTATTCGATCGCAGGTTCAAAGATACGCCTGTTCCTTTTTGACGACCGTCTGGAGATATACTCGCCCGGCGGACTGCCGAATACTCTCACAGTGGATTCTATGGCACACCGCCAGTTCACACGAAACGAAACACTGGTCGGGCTTCTCAATCGTCTGGATTTCACCGACAATCCACCTGAGGCACCCATGCGACGCGGCAAATTTATGGAGACTCGTGGCGACGGGATTAAAGTCATGCAACGCGAAAGCGAACGGATCGGAGCTTTGCCGCCGAAAATCGAGTCGATAGACGATGCGGAACTACGCGTAACTCTTTACGCGGTGAAGTAATCTCAGCCTCATTATCGCCTATCCCGCCACCCCGATGCCCGTCTCGCCGAAACGTCCTTCGACCTCACGCTCGACCGACTCATGCAGCGCAAGCGCGCCCGCAGCCGCGACCTGCTCGACCCGCCCGCAGTAACCGGCCAGGACGCCGACAATCTTTTCCGCGAAATCTGTGGAGAGGCTTTATAGCTCAACGGGCCGCGGCGCAGGCGGGCATACCAAAAAAAGCTGGAAAACCAGAGAAGAAGAAATATCAAGAGAGGTGCCACCGCGAGGTGACTTTGAACCATCGCTTCGGCGCATGAGTTCGTGGGGCAAACCGGCTCTCGCAGTCGGAGCCCGCTATAGCCGCCCCGGTCGCAAGGCCGGGGCGGCTCATTTTTTGCCAGTGCATTTTCCCACAAACAAACGAACTCGTTTTCTGCGCTTGGCGGTGCTGGTCATGTCCGTGGCTGGCGTGCTGGCAATGGGCATCGCGTTCCTCGGTGACTGGTTTTGGGGTGTGGACCTTTTTTCGCATTTGCGCCCGCAGTATTGCGCGTGGCTCGGCCTCGCGATGCTGGGCGCACGGCGTTTGCGGCATCGCGCTGCACTGCTCGTGGCGATTGCCGGCGTCATTGCAAATGTGGCGGCGCTCACGCCCTATGCGCTGCCGTGGCAAATGCTCGTCCACGCGGCGCTGTATCTCGATTGAATGTGCGGCTCGCACGGAAGCGGCACCCATCGCCATGAACGCTTTCGCGTTCCCGGTGCATCGCGATGACCGCGATTGCAAGTCTGGTCGAGACGCTTCAAAAAGTGCTCATGCAAACCGTCCGATTGCTTGCCGCCGTGTTTCTACTTTGTGCAATGGCACGGGCCGAAACGGTGAAGGACCGGGAGGGTGCGGTGCGGAAGGATCGTGCGACGATGGAGAGCGATGCGCGCTGGACTTACAATGATGTCGCGCGCGGGTTTGCCGAGGCGCAGCGCACTGGGAAGCCGCTGCTCGTGGTGCTGCGCTGTGTGCCGTGTCTCGCTTGCATGGGGATCGATGCGAGCGTAATCGCGGAGCCTTCGCTCGCGCCGTTGCTGGACCGGTTTGTTTGCGTCCGTGTCATCAATGCGAATGCACTCGATCTCACGCTGTTTCAGTTCGACTACGATCTGTCATTTTCGACGATGTTTTTCGCCGCGGATGGCACCGTGCTCGGACGGTTTGGCTCGTGGAGCCATCAGCAGGATGCGCGCGATACCACGACTGCGGGATACCGCGCCACGCTCGCAGCGGTGCTCGCCTTGCATCGCGATTTTCCCGCCAACAAATCCGCGCTCGCCGGAAAACAGGGCGTTCCCACTCCATTCAAAACGCCGGTCGAGCTCCCCGCGCTCGCCGGGAAGTATCGGCGCGAACTCGATTGGGACGGCAAGGTGGTGCAGAGCTGCGTTCACTGTCACCAGATCGGCGACGCATTTCGCGCGTCCTATCGCGCGAAGGGCGAGACCCTGCCTGGCAACCTCATCTATCCGATGCCGCCGCCGGAAACCATCGGCCTCACCCTCGCGGCGGAGGGTGCAGCCCACGTGAAATCCGTGGCTTCCGGCTCCCTGGCAGCGAGCGGTGGTGTGGAATCCGGGGATGACCTCGTTTCGATTTCCGGCCAGCCGCTGGTCTCGATCGCCGATGTGGCGTGGGCGCTTCACCGCGCTGCCGAATCCGGCCCGCTGGCGATCGTGGTGCGGCGCGGCGGCGTGGAGAAAACGCTCTCGATTTCCCTGCCCGTGGATTGGCGCGCGAAAGCCGACATTTCCCGCCGGGTGGGAACGTGGGAGATGCGCGCCATGGCGCTCGGTGGCTTGAAGTTGGAAGACTTGGCGGATGACTTGCGCACGGGCAGAAACATCGCGCCAAACGCAATGGCGCTGCGCGTGAATCACGCTGGCGAATACGGCGCTCATGCAGCCGCCAGAAAGGCCGGCGTTCGGAAGGACGATGTGTTGATCGAATGCGACGGCCTCTCAAATCGCATCAGTGAGAGCGAGCTGATTGGACGGCTGTTGCGGACGCGGAAGCCGGGCGAACTTGTCGCGGGCGCAGTCCTGCGGGATGCGGCGCGGATCGAGCTATCGTTCCCGATGCAGTAGCAGACGCTTTACTTCGCCGCCGAGACCACGTCGTTCAGCTTGAAGATCGGCAGGAACATCGCGATGACGATGCCGCCGACGACGACGCCGAGGAAGACGATGAGCAGCGGCTCGATCAGGGACGTGAGCGCATTGAGAATCGCCTCGATTTCCTCGTCCCAGAAGTCGGCCATCTTTTCGAGCATGGTGTCGATCTTACCCGTGGCCTCACCGGCGCTGACCATGCGGACGAGCATCGGTGGAAAGATCGGCTGGCGACCCAGCGACGAAGCGAGATGGTCGCCTTTTTCGACGTCGGTCGAGACGTTTTTGATGGCTTCGGCCACCACGAAATTCCCGGACGTTTCGCCGACGATCTCCATCACCTCGAGGATCGGGACGCCCGAGCGGATGAGCTGCGCGAAGGTGCGCGCGAAGCGGGTCATGCAAATCTTGTGAACGAGCGGGCCGAAAATCGGGAGCTTGAGCTTCCAGCGGTCCCACAATTGAGAGCCGCGCTCGGAGCGGACGAAGGTGCGGCATCCGTAAAATACGGCGACCCCGCCGCCGAGGATGAAGTACCAGTTGCCCCGGATCGCGGCGGAAAGATCGAGCAAAAACTGAGTGGGCGCGGGCAGGTTTGCGCCGAAGTCCTTGAAGATGTCGCCAAAGACCGGCACGACTTTCACGATCAGAAATGTGGTGATCAGGAGGGCGATGCTAATGACGATGACGGGATAGGTCATCGCGGATTTGACCTTCTTTTTCAGTCGCGCCGCGGATTCGAGGAAGCACGCGAGCCGATCGAGAATCTCGGCGAGCAGACCGCCGGTCTCACCGGCCTTGACCATCGAAGTGTAGAGTCGGGTGAAGATGCGGGGATGTTTCGAGATCGCCTCGAAAAAGGAATCGCCCTGCTGGACCAGCGCAGTCACTTCACCGATGACACGGCGCAGCCCGGCCTGTTTTTTCGGATCAGCCTGCTCGTACAATGCCGTGAGACCGGCGACCAGCGGGAGACCGGCATCGACCATCGTGGCGAGCTGGCGCGTGAAGAGGACGAGATCGGTTTCCGAGACTTTGCCCCGCGGCGCAGTCGCTTTCCCGCCCGCCTTTTGCTGGATGGAAAGCACCATGAGGCCGCGCGTCATCAGCGTGTTGATCGCGTTGTCTTCGTTGAGCGCTTCCTGCACTCCGGAGATCATTTTTCCCGAGGAGTCGCGAGCTTGGTAGGCAAAAGTCATCATGGCGGGCCTTTGCAAAGCACGACTGGTGCCACCCACGCTGCGCACGCGACGCGGTATTCCGAAACAACTACTTGCCATCGGAGTTTTCCCGCACATACTTCGCGCCCCATAAAACTACCGAAAACGAAGAAGACGTTATGACCGACACAAAGGATATCCAGGCGCTCAGGCTGCATGAAAAAGACACCGGCAGCGCCGATGTGCAAGCCGCGCTGCTGACCAACCGCATCAATCAACTGACCGAACACCTGAAGGCCAACGTGAAGGATCACTCCTCGCGCCGCGGGCTGCTGCAGATGGTCGCGCGCCGCAGGAAATTGCTCGATTACCTCAAGGATACCGCGACCGATCGCTACAAGAGCGCGATCGAGAAGCTCAACTTGCGCAAATAGCGCAGCCACTTTCGCCCTGTGTTCGCCCGCGATGACTTTCGCGGGCGAATGCTTTCCGGGCATCCCTTTCATTCCGCCCGTCCGGCGATTCGCGCCGGTCGGGTCTTAAACAAACCAGGAAAGAAAACCGCCGGCATCCCCTTCTCCTTTCGAGGCTAGTCTTAGCCCCGGGCTTTCACGCTCCGATTTTTTCCTACTGAGCGAGAGAATCCCGGGCTACGAGCTAGCCGCTCGAAATCGGAAATGGGGTTGCCTGGCATCACCAAAGAAGAACCACGCAATATGATCCACAACGTCACGGTCCACGTCGGGCCATCTCCCATCACCATCGAAACCGGCAAACTCGCGCGCCTCGCGGACGGTTCCGTCACCGTCCGCAGCGGCGATTCCATCGTCATGGTCTCGGCCGTCTCCGCCACCACCATCAAGGAAGGCCAGGACTGGTTCCCGCTCACGGTCGATTACCGCGAAAAAGCGGCTGCCGTCGGCAAATTTCCAGGCGGTTATTTCAAACGCGAAGGTCGCCCTTCCGAAAAAGAAATCCTCACCTGCCGCATGACGGATCGCCCGCTGCGTCCGCTCTTTCCGAAGGGTTATCTTTACGACACGCAAATCATCGGCGTCCTCCTCAGCGCGGATGGCGAGCATGATCCGGACATCCTTTTCATCAATGGCGCGAGCGCCGCGCTCTGCGTCAGCGACATCCCGTTCGCGGGCCCGGTCGGAGCCGTGCGCGTGGGGCGCATCAATGGCGAATTCGTCGCGAACCCCGGCCACAGCCAGCGCCAGTTCAGCGACCTCGATCTCGTCTATGTCGGCAATGCGACGGACGTCATCATGATCGAGGGCGAGGCCAGCGAACTGCCCGAGGAGGAGTTTGTGAAGGCGCTCAACTTCGCGCAGTCGCAAGTCGCCCTCCTCGTCGCGGCGCAAAAGGAACTTGCCGCGAAAGCCGGCAAGGCCAAGCGCCAGCCAACGCTCTTTGTCGTCAGTGACGAACTGCTCGAAGTCGCCTACCTCGTCGCCGGCGACCGGATCGAGGCCGCGCTTTACACGCCGAGCAAAGTCGCCCGGCAGAAAGCCGTCAGCGCGCTCAAGGATGAAGTCAGCGCCGCGATCATCGCGAAGTTTCCCGCAGCCACGAAATTCGAGATCAGCCAGGCGTTCGACTACCTGCAAAAGAAAGCCTTCCGTATTTCGATCCTCGACAAAAAAGTCCGCTGCGACGGACGCAGCCCCGATGTCATCCGCGCGCTCAGCGCCGAGACTGGCCTGCTCCCGCGCAGCCACGGCAGCGCGCTCTTCCAGCGCGGCGAAACACAGGCGGTCGCGCTCGTCACGCTCGCGCCCACCGATGAAGCACAGGATCTCGACGGCTACACCGGCGGCGTCACCCAAAAGCACTTCATCCTGCACTACAATTTCCCGCCGTTCTCCGTCGGTGAAACCGGCCGCACCGGCTCGCCCGGACGCCGCGAGATCGGCCACGGCGCACTCGCCGAGCGCTCCATCGCGCCCGTCATCCCGCCGCGCGATGCGTTCCCATACGCCATCCGCGTCAGCAGCGAAGTCATGGAATCCAACGGCTCCACGTCGATGGCTTCCGTCTGTTCCGGCGTGCTCGCGCTCATGGATGCCGGCGTGCCGATCACCCGGCCCGTCGCTGGAATTTCGTGCGGCCTCGTCACCGAATACACCGGTGAACACATGAGCCGCTACACCATGCTCACCGACATCATCGGCAGCGAAGATCACTTCGGCGACATGGACTTCAAACTCTGCGGCACCAGCGTCGGCGTCACCGGCTTCCAGCTCGACCTCAAGCTCCCCGGCATCTCGCTAAAGCTGATGGAAGAAGCGGTTTACCGCACTCGCGACGCGCGCATGAAAGTGCTCGAAGTGATGAACGCCGCCCTTGCCGCCCCGCGCGCCGAGCTTTCACGATACGCCCCGCGCATCGAGACCATCAAGATTCCCGTCGATAAAATCGGCCTCCTCATCGGCCCCGGCGGCAAGACCATCAAAGGCATCGTCGCCGAGACCGGCTGCGAGATTAACATTGAGGACGATGGCAGCGTCCGCATCTACTCGAACAACCCGGACGGCATGGCACGCGCGAAAGAAATCGTGAACGGCATGACCAAGGAAATCGAAATCGGCACCATGTATCAGGGCCGCGTCGTCACCATCAAAGAGTTTGGCTGCTTCGTCGAAGTGATGCCCGGCAAGGACGGCATGGTCCACGTCAGCGAACTCGCGGACTTCCGCGTGAACCGCGTCGAAGACGTCGTGCGCGTCGGCGACATGATCTGGGTGAAGTGCATCGGCGTGGATGAAAAGGGCCGCATCAAACTCAGCCGAAAAGCCGCGATGAAAGATCGCAACGAAGAAGCCGGCGCAACGCCCGGCGCGCTCGAAGCCATTGCCGCTGGCGGTGGATCGAGCGAGCAATCGCCCGACCGTGATCGTGGCCGTGGTGGAGACCGCGGCGGTCGCGACCGCGAACGTTCCCGCGAGCGCCATTAGTCGCTGATCCTGCGCAGAAAAATTGAAAGCCGCCGCTCCGACAAGGGGCGGCGGCTTTTGTCGTTTGGCACGACGAATCGTGACGGAATCCCACTCCGAATCAGACCGAACCCGCAGTCCGTTCAAGCGGCACGTCGAAATAATCCAAAGCCCACTCGCGCATAAAACGCACGCGCTCGGGGCGGATTCGGTAGATGACGAGATCAGGGTTCTCAGGCGTGCCGAGATATTTGCGGAGCAGCGGATTGCTCTCCCAGATTTCGCCGAGCAGCGCGGGGTCGGTGAGGACTTCGGCGATGCCGGTGATGCGGACTTGATCGTGACGTTCGTCGAGGTAGCAAAGTTCGACTTTCGGATTCGCGGCGATCTCGCGGGTCTTTCCGTAGCGGCGGAGATTCGCGACGAAGACCGTGAAACCATCGACGCGGACGGGCGAGACGGGCCGCACGCGCGGTTGGTCGCCATCGATCGTCGCGAGCTGTGGGAATCGCGCGGAACGGATGACGCCTTGGGCGAGCGAGATGAGTTCTTCAGGAGTCGGGTTGAAAGGCGCGGGCGCTGGCATGTGGCGAGCATTGGCGAGCGACGGTCGATTGACGAACGGATTTGGCGTCGTGATGCTCCACGCGTTCGCAATCGAATGAAATCGCCCATCGGAAACACCGCACTCACCATGCTCGCGCTCGCGATGTTCGGTGCGCACTCGCTGGCGGATTTGGGGGCAAAGTTGAGCCGTCCGATCGCCGAAGGTGGAGCGGGTTTGGGCAAGAGCCGCGTCCCGCAAATGTCGTGGCTCGGTGTCGCGATTGCCGAAGCGCCGATCGAAATCACCACGCGGCTTCCGATTGATCGCGGCACCGGTTTGGTCGTGAATGATGTGATCGCGGAAAGCCCGGCCGCAGTCGCGGGCCTCCAGCGCAGCGATGTGCTTGCGCGGCTAAACGATCAAATCCTCGTGACTCCAAAACAGCTCCAGACGCTCGTGATGCACCGGAAAACGGGCGATCAGGTCGAGATCACGTTTTTCAGGAAAGGGGAAAAGCGAAAGGTGATCGTGGCGCTGATGCCGCGCGGGCAGATGTAAGGCCGCTCAATGCACGGCGCGGTATCCGTCGGGATCGATCTCCACCGCCGCAAATCCAGCCGCGAGCAGCCCATCGCGAATCTCGGTGGTGAGCGCGGGCACGCGATTCATTTCGTCGGGCGCGATCTGCACCCGCGCGGCTGGCGCGAAGCCAGGCTCCACGATGTGGCGCACGCGAAAAACCTTAAACCCAAGGCTGCGGACAAACGCTTCACCGCGTTCGATCCGCGCGAGCGCGTCGATCGTGACCGGAGTGCCGTGCGGGATGCGCGAACTGAGGCACGGCTGCGCGGGCGCGTCGGCGGTGGGCAGGCCGAGCCCGCGGGAAAGCTCGCGGATTTCCGCCTTCGTCAGGCCCGCATCGCGAAGCGGCGCGATGATCGAAAACTCTGTCGCCGCCTGCCGTCCGGGACGCACCTGTTTCATATCGTCCGCATTTTCGCCATAGGCGATCGCCCGAAATCCGCGCTCTGCCGCCAGCGCATCGAGCCGGGTAAAAAGCTCCGCTTTGCAAAAATAACAACGATTCATCGGGTTGCTCGCGTAGTCGGGATTGTCGAGTTCCGTCGTGCGCACGACCTCGACCGCCGCCCCGATTTCCCGCGCCAGCGCGAGAGCGTCCGTGAGCGCCTGCCGGGGAAGACTCGCGCTGTCAGCAATCACGCCGAGGACGCGCGCACCCAAGGCCTGATGCGCCTCCGCGAGCAGATACGCGCTGTCCACGCCGCCGCTATACGCGACGATGAGCGGGGCATGTCCCGCGAGTTGCGCGCGGAGAGCGTTGAGTTTGGCGGACGATGATGGCTCGCAATTCACACGAGCAGGGAACGCCGGGAAATGGAGCGCGTCAATTTGGTTGCGGAATCCAGCGCAAATTAGCCGGCACCCTAGGATGTGTCATTTTGCCTAATGTTGAGTGACGATGCCAGTATGCATAGTATGGATTCGAATTACCCACTTCGCGCCGAGCGCATAGATTGGTTCCCGGAGACGTATGAATGGATATCCGAGGTCAAGTTGCATCAGGATGACTGTAAGCGGTTGGAGGAACTCTTAACAAAGTCCCGCCAAAGGACGCTGACTCAAGAGGAGAATTGGGAGTTGGAGGCTCTCAATGGTGCTGAAAGCGATCTGAGTTACGTTAGGAATGCGGCCGGCAAAGTCCTGGCCGCCATCGGGTAGGCGAAACGCCCCTGCGAATCAGCGCGTTCGCCCGGAAGCGAAGCCGGGTCCGGGTTACAGCAGCACCCGCCGGAAAAGCTCATCCAGCGGGACTTGCAGACCGATGTAGAATTCGCCGAAGTCCGCGTATTTCGCGCTCACTTCGTCGAAGCGCATTTCATACACGATGCCTTTGATATTCAGCGGATCGTGCGCGAGCAGCGTCACGCCCCATTCCCAATCGTCGAGACCGGTCGAGCCAGTGATGAGTTGCAGGATTTTCCCGTGCCAGGTCCGCCCGATTCGGGCATGGCCCATCATCAATTGGCGGCGCTCCTCGAAGGGTTTCGCGTACCAGTTGTTCGCGTCCGTGCGGCGTTTGCTCATCGGGTAAAAACACATCACCGGCCACGGCGGCAGATTCGGGTAAAGACGATCCTTCATGTATTTCGCCATGCGCTGGCGGAAGGCCTCCATCTTCGCCTCGTGCTCGGGCGTGCCGGGCTCGAGTTTGTCGTCGGTTTTCAGCTCGGCGGAATACTGCTCCTCGGTCGTGGTGTATTCGCTGCGCTCGGTCATCGAGAGATAGCTAAAAGTCGGCGTCAGGATGTCCGCGCCGAGCGACTGCGTCAGTCGCTTTTCAAAGGCATTCACGGTGTGAAGGTCCGCGCCGAGCAGCATGAAACCGATGTCCGATTTCGGCGAAACCATCGCAAACGTGAGCAATTGCACGTCTGTCGTGGATCGGATTTCCGCGACGAGTTCCGAGAGCTGCGTCTTCGCTTCGATCTGCTCTTCCGGACTGAGCAGCGACCACTGGCCAGCTTCGATCTTGTAGAAAAGATGCAGCACGTGCCAGCCCTCGGCGGCGATGATGGGTGCGGGTGATTTGTCAGTCATGGTGTGAAAACATCGGGACGCATGCCGTGGCGGTCAATCGTGGAATGGGTCGGCGGCGGTTCGGAAAAAGTCATTGCGCGACCGGGGCTGGCCGCTATTTTCGCGGCCTTTCCAAAGAAGCAAAACACCATGGCTGAAGTCGCAAACAAATACCCTGAGAACGTCACTGGAACATTCTACGTGGACGATCAATGCATCGACTGCGACCTGTGCCGCGAGACTGCACCCGCCAATTTCACGCGCAACGACGACGGCGGACATAGCTACGTCCACAAGCAGCCGGAATCACCCGAGGAAGAGGCGCTCTGCAAGGAAGCGATGGAAGGCTGCCCGGTCGAGGCGATCGGCAGCAATGGGTGAATAGTTGAGCGTTGAGAGCCGGGAGCCGCGCTTTCGACTGAGGCCAACCATCCGCGCTTTCGTGGCTCTCAACTCCCGAAAACTGCGCGCCCGGGCACTGGCGGAGTGGCGCGGGCTGCCGGAAACGCCGTTCCCGACGGACACGGCGAAACCGATCGGTGATCCGCTCGCGAAGGTGATGAAGGCGCTCGGTTTGGGCGAGCGACTGCGCCAGGAGGAAGTGCTCGCGGCGTGGCAGGAGGTGGTCGGCGAGTTTTTTGCGAAACACTCGTCGCCGCACCGGCTGTCGGATGGCGTGCTCTATGTGAATGTGCTTCAGCCCACGGTTCACTTTGAAATGGAGCGCGTGTGGAAGCGCGACATTCTCGCGAAGCTGAAAAAACGTTTTGGCGGTCGTGTCATTCGTGAGATGCGATTCCGGCTGGGATAGGCGGAACTGGGCGCGGAGCCGCCGGGACGCGGAGTAATTCGGGAAAAATACCATCGCACGGGCAGCGCTGGCGCATGTCGTGCTGATCGGAATCCCCAAACTCATCGTGCGGCAGAAAGCGCGCTGCGTTTCCACTCTTCCGAAAACATCATGGCAGCACGCCAACGCATCCTCATCCTCGACGACGAACACGACATCCTGGACATCTACCAGGAGATCCTCGCGCGGCTGCCCAGCCAGCCGGAGATTCACACCTCCGACAACGGTGCCCGCGCCATCGCACTTCTGGAAAGCGAGCATTTCAATCTGCTCCTCGCCGATTTGCGGATGCCGCAGATGGACGGCTTCCAAGTGCTCGCGATCGTCCGCAGGAAATTTCCATCGCTGCGCGTCGTGGTGATGACCGGGGCCGAGGACGAGCAATTCCGCGCCCGCGCCTATGCGATGGGCATTGATCTCTATCTTGAGAAACCGAAGACCGGAAAAGAGATCATCAATTTTGTGGACTGCATCGAGTCGCTGCTCGAGCGCGAGGAGCAGGGCGGCTTCCGCGGCGTGCAGAGCAAGACGCTCGTCGATATCATCCAGCTCGAGTGCCTCACGCAGAGTTCCGCGATTTTGAAAATCACGACCGCGACTGGCGAGGGCCGCATCTGGGTGCAGCGCGGCGAAATCATCGACGCCGCGACGAGCGAGGCCTCCGGCAAGGAGGCGTTGCTCGAAATGCTGCGCTGGAAATCCGGGAATTTCGAAATGCTCGCGTCCGACATTCCGCGACCGCGCACCATCTTCAGCAGCTACGAAAGCCTGCTGATGGAAACGGCGCAGTCGCTCGATGAATCGAGCGCCGCCGGCGAACCATCGGAAGCCGCAGGGCTCGCCGCTTTTGCCCGCTACAAAGGCGTGCAATTTGCCGTCAGCGTCAGCGGAACGGATCGGAAAAAATTTGATCACTGGGGATGTGAGGACGCCGAGCAAATCGCGGCGTGGCTCGTCGAAAGCGGCGCGTGCCTGCGCGAACTTGGCGAGCGGCTCGAGGCTGGCCTGTTCACGGACGTTCAGGCGCTCGGCCCGCAGCGCCATCTCGCGATGCTCTGCGGCGATGAAGAATACCTCGGGGTCGGCTTCACGCGCTCGGCCGTGCTGTCGCACGTCCGCGAAACCATGAAACAGATCGAGCACAGATGGGTTTCCTAACATGACGCGCACGCTAAAACCGCTCCGCCCGGAACGCCTGCCAAACGGCGCCTTCACGCTCGACCGCAGCGGCGGCCTCGTCGGCAGCACGCTTCCCAGCTCGTTTCCGAAAGAAGCCGTGATGGAAATCGGGCGCGTGGTGCTCGAAGCCTTCGCTCGCGCGCAGGCGGCAAATCTGCCGCTCACCGATCTCTACATCCGCTACACCGGCCTCACCGTCATTGCCCGCGAACTCCGCGGCGGCGCGCTCATTTTCCTGAATCCTGCCACGCTCAATCTCGCCAAAAACCTCACTCCGCCAGCCATGCACTACAAGAGCATCGAAGAATTCGTCCTGCATCTCGAGAACTACATCGAATGCTGGAAGCAGTTTAATCACTACGTGAACCTCGCCCGCGAAAAGAAATTCTCGCGCGACGACGAAAGTCAATTCCTCGAAGTGAAGAGCATCATCGCCCAAGGTCTCGAAGCCATCGCCGCCTCCGCGGACAAGGCCGGGCCGAAGAAAGAAGAAGTGAACTCGCTCTTCAGCAATGCGCCATCGCTCCGTTTCCTCAGTGAAATGCCCGAAGCCGTGCAGACCGTCGAAGCGCAGTGGCACAAGATTTTCCTCGCCCTGCAAAGCCTGCTCGGCCAGCTCAAGGTCCAGCAAAACAAAACGGAAAAAGGCAGCGGCTGGAGTTTGTTCGGCGGGAAAAAGTAGCGTTAGCGCCGCGCGCGGATCGCCGCGAAGACTGCCTCGCCGGTCGCGGGAGATGGCAGCGCGATTTCGCCCGCGCTTTTCCCGAAGGCCGCGATCGCCTCGCGGATCGCCTCGCGCACCGAGATCGCCAGCATCAGCGGCGGCTCGCCCACGGCCTTGCTGCCGTGGATCACATTTGGCTGCGTGGCGTCTTTGAAAAACGCGACGCGAAAATCCGCGGGCGCATCGCTGAACGCGGGAATCTGATACGTGCTCGCGCTGTGCGTCAGCAGCCGGCCTTTCGCATCCCACTTCAACTCCTCGCGCGTCAGCCAGCCCATGCCCTGCACGAAGCCGCCTTCGATCTGCCCGCGATCCACGCCGGGATTCAGCGAGTCGCCGACATCGTGCAAAATATCCACGCGCCGCACCGTGCTCATGCCGGTGAATCCATCGACCTCGACCTCGCTCACCGCCGCGCCGCACGCGAAGTAGTGAAATGGCCGACCGCGTCCCGCCGCGCGATCCCAGTGAATGCCGGGCGTCGCGTAAAAGCCGCCCGCCGCGAGACTCACGCGCTGCATGTAGGCGCGTTCGACGACTTCCGCGAAGGTCGCCTGCGGCGCAAGTTCCGCCGCGATCGGCGCGAGCCGTTCGCGCAATTCGATGCACGCATTCCTCACCGCCGCACCATTCAAATCCGACCCACTCGACGCCGCCGTCGCTGAAGTATTCGGCACCTTGTCCGTCGCCGTCGGCATCATCCGCACCGCTTCTGCCGAGACACCGAGTTCGCGCATCACCACGCCGAGAATCTTCGTGTGAATCCCCTGCCCCATCTCAGTCCCACCGTGATTCACCTGCACTGTCCCGTCGCGATAAATCAGTATCAGCGCCCCCGCCTGATTGTACGGCGTGAACGTGAACGAAATCCCAAACTTCACCGGCGTCATCGCCAGCCCGCGCTTCCGATCCGCGTGCGCCGTATTCCATCGCGCCAGTTCCCCGCGCCGGTTTTCCAAATCCGCGCTGCCTTTGAGCTGACGCCAGATCGCTCCGATCCGGTCGTCGCCGATCTCCTCGCCGTAGTGCGTCGTGTTCGTCTCGCCGGAGCCGTGGTAAAGATTTCGTTCTCGCACGATTTCGGGCGCGAGCCCGAGCCGCCGCGCGATCCGGTCGATGATTTCCTCGATCACGAGCATCCCCTGCGGGCCGCCGAATCCACGAAACGCCGTGTTGGAAACAAGGTTCGTTTTCGCCACGCGCCCGCTCACTTCCATCGCGGGAATGTAGTACGCGTTGTCCAAATGAAACATCGCGCGATCCGTGATCGGCATCGAAAGATCGAGCGACCAGCCACCATTGGAAATGAGATCGCACTTCACCGCCGTGAAACGCCCAGCGTCGTCAAAACCGACATCGAACCGCGCAAAAAACGGATGCCGCTTTCCAGTAAGCTGCATGTCCAAATCGCGATCGAGTTGCACGCGCACCGGCTCGCCCGTTTTCAACGCCGCGAGCGCGACGAGCGCCGCCCATGTGTTCCCCTGCGTCTCCTTCCCGCCAAAACCGCCGCCCATGCGCGGAGCCTGCACCACCACACGATTGCGCGGCAGATGCAGCACCTCGGAAACGATCGTCTGAATCTCGCTCGGATGCTGCGTGGACGAGGCAACGATGACGTTTCCCTCGCTATCGACCTCGGCCCAGGCCGCTTGCGTTTCGAGATAGAAATGTTCCTGGCCGCCCATCTCAAATTCGCCGCTGAATGAATGCGGACTCGCCGCAAGCGCCGTCGCCACATCCCTGCGCCGCATATGGTTTGGCTCCGTGTGAAAACTTCCCGCCGCGAACGCATCGCGCAGCGTGAGAATGGGCGGCAACTCTTCATACTCCACGACCACCTGCCGCGCCGCGTCCCGGCAAGCATCCAGTGTTTCGCCCACCACGATCACGATCAGTTGCCCGTGGAAAAACACCTCGCGATCCGCGAGCAAGATTTCGTCCTTCCGCGACACACCGACATCGTTGTGTCCGGGAATATCCTCCGCCATCAGCACCGCGCGCACGCCCGGCATTGCGCGCGCCGCAGTCGCATCGCGCCGCAAAATCGTCGCCCGCGCGTGCGGCGCGCAGACCGGCCACATTTCCAACATCGGACGCCGCTGCACCGTGTCATCGACGTAGGCCGCGCGTCCCGTCACATGCCCTACCGCGCTCTCGTGCGCCAGCGCACGGGAAGCGTCCGCGACCGGCCAGGCATCTCCCGGCACGAAGTCCGTTGGCGCGTCAGGCTCACCACGGACAAACTTTTCCCAAAGGCTCAACACAAGGCCGCGTCGGTATTCCGCGCTGCCGCGACCGTCATCGATCGGCGTGAAAGCACCACGCAGAATCGTGGCAACCTCGGGACAGTCGAGCTGCTTGCCGAGCAAGGCCCGCTCAGCCTCCAGCGCCCGCGCGGGTGTCGCCGCCACGCCGCCGAAGGCCAGCCGCGCGTGCGTCACGATTCCCGCCGAATCCGTCTCCACGCAAAACGCCGCCGACACGATGCTGATGTCCATCTCGCGCCGCTTCGACACTTTGAAAAACTCCGCGCGCCGTCCGGGCACGCGCGGCAGCACGATGGTTTTCATCACTTCGTCCGCACGCATCACCGTCTTCCGGTAGCCCGTGAAAAACTCGTTCAGCCCCACCGTGCGCTCGCCGCTTTCCGACGCGAGCACCACCGATGCATCGAGCGAAAGCAGCACCGGCGCGCTGTCACCGATCGGCGAGGCCGTCACGAGATTTCCGCCGAGCGTCGCGCGATTGCGAATCTGCCGCGACGCGAAGAGCCACAGCATTTTGTCGAATGACGGAAACTCACCTGCCAGCGCTTCCTCGATCTGGGTCAGCGTAGCCGCCGCGCCGAGATGCCATGCCTCCGGCATCGCGCGGATTTCGCGCAATTCGGCAACGTGCTCCACCGAGATGAGCCGCGAAAACCGCGCGAATTTTTTCGCGATCTCGACGCCGATCTCCGTCGCCCCCGCGACCAACCGCGCCTCGGGATGTTCGCGTTTCAGCGCGAGCAGTTCCGCAAGTAGGGCAGGCGCCCCGCCTGCCAAAAGTCCAGCGGGCGCCCCGCCCGCTGACGCTTCCGACTCCGGGCGGGGC
>JANNWY010000053.1:0-6845 GCA_031409335.1 Chthoniobacteraceae bacterium
CCATTTCGTCCTCGGAAAGTTGATCGAGCGCGGCGACGACCGGGAGACGACCGACAAATTCCGGGATCATTCCGAAGCCCAGCAAATCTTCCGGTTCCGTATAGCGCAGGATTTCGCTGTTCGGGACTTCCGCCTCCGCGATCTGATGTCCAATTTGCCCGCGTTACCCAATGGGTGCCACACGCAGGTCGCGCAAGACCCGCAATGAATCGCTCTCGATGAAACGCATCCGCCGCGCACCATCCTTGCGCTTCGGACCGAACCGGTGCCGCTCCGCCTGGAATATCGCATTCACAAACTCCCGGCTGCCCATCACCGCCCCGTCCGAAAAGTAACGCACCCGGCAGCGCAGCATCTCCCAGTGGCTCAACTTCCCGCCCTTCGCCACGACGCGCTCCACCGCTTCGCTGCGAATCCCGCGCCGCACCCGCACCCCGCGCTCGGGATCATCGCTACCGCTTTGCTCGCCCCGGCCGAATAGCTGCACCCGATACTCAGCCAGCACCTGGCGCGTGTTCTCGCCCGGCCGGTTGAGTGCCTCAATGACCGTGCCCAATCCCTGCCGCGCCCCCCTATTTCCCACCACTGCTGCCGCATAGCCACACCAGCGGTATTCCTTGGGATCATCCACCAGCCCTGCCCGCACCGGATTCAGATCGATGTAAGCCGACATCGTGGCGAGGGCCTCGCCCGCGCCCTCCACCAGCACGCTCTTGTAGCGCTCCTCCCAGAGCGTGCCTTTGCGCCCGTGCCGCCCGTTGAACCATTGGGTGAACTGCTGCTTGAGCGTTTTCATGAACGCGCTGATGTCCCACATCCTCCGCAGGAAGGATTCGCGCAGGTCCGCGAGAGCCTTCTCGCTGCCGCTCTCGCACAGCAGCTTCATCTGCTCCCGCAGCATCTTGATCGTCAACGCTTCATAAATGCCGCCCAAGTGTCCGACGAGTTCCTTGTCACCCGGAAGCTGGGCCGGGCGTGGCGTCACCTCCACCAGCAGATGAAAGTGATTGCTCATCACGCAGAAGGTGATGACGCGGACCTGGCAGAACTTCTCCCAGCGCCGCATGAGTTTGACGAACATCTCCTTCTCCTCGTCTCCGAAGACGAACTCCCGGTTCACGACGCGGGAAATGCAATGGTAGTAAGCCGCCGGAAGCTCCGGCGGCGCTTTCAAACGGGGTTGGCGCATGGGGCGAAGTAGAACCGCGATCCCACAACGGCGTCAACGCTTTCTTGATAAAAGGTCTGTCCCTTTATTTTCCCTTCGTCCCTTTATTTTCCCTTCACCTCTGGCATCGGTGCTCGGTCTGAGCGCGCGACAGAACATCGTGCTGATCGCCAAAGGCGACAAGAAGCTCTGGGTGCAAACGACAATAGATCACCTGTCCCTTTATCGTTTATATTCTAGAAACGACAATAGATGACCTGTCCCTTTATCGTTCCGTCGAACGGTGTCCAAAATTCCGCCTACAAAGTGGCATAGAGCTGGCGCAGGGCGGCGATGGCAGGCTCCTGGTGAGGCTGGAGGAAGAGTTGCACCCGCAACCAGCGGATGAACTTCACCGAGCGCACGGTGAGGCGCTGGAGCGTGCGCACGAGCAGCGGCAGGAGCACGTTTTGCTCGGCCAGGCGCTTTGTTTCTTTCGCCAGGCGCTGCGCGCGCCGCTTGAGCTCGGCTTCGTTGCGCACGCCGTGGACGCGAGCCAGCTCCGCTTCGCAGAGGATCATCAGGTTATGCGCCAGACACAGGAAGTGCGCCTGCATGGCTTTGGCATTGGCGGCGCTCGCCCAAGCCTTGGTCTCACCCAGCTTGTTCTTGAGTTCGTCGAAGGTCTTTTCGATCTCCCAACGCAGCCGGTAAAGATGCGCGATGACGCCCGGCGGCAGGGTATATTCGCTGGTCAGAAAGCTAAACTCCTCGCCGCGCAACACGCAGTGGTAACGCACCCGCCGCACGCTGACGCCCTGACTGGTCGCCACTAGCTCATCGGCGAGCACGCCGGCATTGCGCGGGTCGGCGCGGTCCCAGCGGTTTTCGCCGATGCACTCCAGCTTCATATTCTCTTTTTGCCAGCGCCCTCCGGCGCTGCCCTGCGGGCAAAGGCTCCGCCCTTTGGCTATCTCGCTCCGCTCGGTTCCCGACTCAAAAAATAGAGCCCGCCCGAGTGCTTCCAGTGGTGCCACTTTTGAAAGTCGATCCCCGCCCGATCCCAGACATAAAGCACCTTGCGACCCTTGTCGGCCCCTTGGCGGAGTTCCTCCATGGAGAGTCGTTTGAGCGCGTGCATGTCGTGCTCCTTCTTGCGGGCGACCTGATCGGCCGCCGTCAGATGCGCCAGCGCATGGGTCCGCAGATTGAGGGAGAAGAAGTGGCCCGTGGCATACTTGACCCCATCGTCCGCGGCGGGCGCGTCATGCGCGGCGGCGGCGTGAAAGTGACCGTCGCCCGCATAGGTCTCAAACCCCTCCAACTCCGGCACCCCGCCCCAGAAGTCTTCCCCCAGCGCGGGCAGACTGCGGGCCAGGCCGTGGGAGCACTCGGCGATCAAAGCCAGGCGGCGTCCGCTTTTGAGGGTCTCGAAAAAGTGGTTTGTCCTCGGAGCCTCCAGACCAGCCGCACTCAGATGCTGGAGAAACCCCCGTCCGGTGGGTCGGTCTTCCAAAGCGCGGCGCACCCCGAGGAGCAGCCACTGGTCATCGGAAAGTTCCGGGCAGAAGCGCGCCGACGGGGCTTGGTCGAGGTGAGTCCGCGCCGGGGCAAAGAAGCCTTCGGCGAAGTTCGGGGTGGGGACGACGGGCTGGTGAGGAAGACGATAAGGCATGAAAATTTTCGCCGATTTGTCACCCTCTATGTCAAGCGCTATTGCGCGGAAATCCTGTTATTTCCTTACTTCGCGGCCTTTGAATGCCCGCGCGACCCCCGCCATGATGGGCCTCGCCTGAGTCCCTCCAGTCCCCGCACCCACCTCACCAGCCTTCGTTTTCTCACGGAATTTTGGACACCGTTGTTTCCCTTTGTTCGGAACGGTCTGTCCCTCGGCATTCGACCCTTTGTCTCATGTCCCTTTGTCTCATTTGCTCGTGCGCACGCTCCAGCGCCTCACCGTGCGCTCGGTGAAGTTCATCCGCTGGGCTGCGGGTGCAACTCTTCCTCCAGCCTCACCACGCACCCGCCATCGCCGCCCTGCGCCAGTTATACGCCGCTTTGTGAGGGGAACTTTGGACACCGTTGCCTGTCCCTTTTGCCGGCGGGAAATTCGACGCCGTGATCAGCGATCTCGGCCTGCCCGACGGCAACGGCCTCGACCTGATGCGCGAAATCCAGCGCCAGAGCCCGGTGCCGGCCATTGCGTTGAGCGGGTACGGCATGGAGGACGACCTCCGGCAGACGCGGGCCGCCGGTTTTTCCGCCCATCTGGTGAAACCAGTGAACGTGGATCAACTCCGGCAATTGCTCGACCAGCTCACCTCGAACCAGCGTTAGGCGACGCCGCTTTCGGCACCGCTACGGTCTGAACAGGCGGTAGAATTTCATCTCTTCCACGAGCGGGACGACGACCGGGTTCATGGAACCGCTCGGGGCAGGCCTCCAGTCTGACGGTGAAAGGGTCAGCGTTTCCTGGAGGACATATCCCGGAGTGTCTGGCACCCATGAAAGGGTCGCCAAGCCCGGCCCGACCGCTCGAATGGTGAGCAACAGCCCGCCCGGCGGCTCCACGGAGAACAGACTCCAGTAGCCACCGACGAGGGAGAGGCTTCCGCCGGTCATCGGTCGCAGGCTCGCGTCCGGCTGGCCACTGGTGCCGCTGACGGAGAAGTTCCTGCCGGCGCTTGTGCCGCCGCCGCCGTCCACTGTGTACCAATCGATTGAGTAGTCTTGCCCCGCGGCCGTGCCGGCCAGGGCCAGGCACGGGGCGATCGCGGCGAGTAAGAATGACGTTTTCATGATGATTTCCTCAGTTCTTGCCGGAGCGGTTTAACGAGGCGGGAACGCGTCGATTTTCTGGCTGAGCTTTTCGAGTTTCTCCTGCATCGCCTCGACGGTCTGCTTAAGTTCGGCCTTTTCGCGCTCGAGGGTCTTGATCTGCGACTGCTGGGCTTTGATGCCCTCGACGGCGACGGCGACGAGGTGGGTGTAGTTGACGCCCACCGCGTTGATGCCGTCGGCTTCCCATTCGACGAGTTCGGGGAAGATCTTGCCGACTTCCTCCGCGATGAAGCCGATGTCGGCTTTGCCGCCCCGCTCGGGAATCCAATCATAGCGCACGCCTTGGAGTTGTTGGATCAACTCGAGGGAGTTCTCGAGGGGCTTGATGTTGTCCTTGAGGCGGCGGGTGGAGGCCTGGATGAATGCTTGGGCGGTGACGGTTCCAACCACGGTGGCACTGTTGGTAAAAAGGAAGGGTTGGGGGTCACTGAAGGTCATGCGGGCAGGCCCGGCACCGCCGCCACCGGTAATCCCGATGGAGCAAAGATTGGTGGGGCCGAAGAAGAGTCGGGGACGGCTGGCGAGTGCGTCGATGAGGCGGACGCCGCTGGGGTCGCGGAGGAGGATGCCGGGCATGCCGCCGGTGGGATCGATGCTGATGGAGCAGTCATCGGTGGGGCCGAAGATGAGTACGGGAGCGTTGGGCGGAGAGCCCAGGGCCGCAGCGGGAGGGAGGATACGTATGCCGCGGGGATCGCGGAGGAGGAGGCCGGAGATGGCCGTCGGTCCGGGAGGGCTGACCTCGACGGTGCAGTCCATAGTGGGGCCGAAGATGAGGCGGCAGCCTTGATTGTTCTGGCCCAGAAGGCGGAACCCAATCGGATCGCGCTCCACCAGTCCGGGAAAGGCCGGATCGATGCCGAGGCTGCAATCGTCCGTCGGACCGAAAAGCAATCTCGGCGACTGCGCCGCATTCGGCGAAAGGATGCGGATGCCGCGCGGATCGCGCAGGAGCAATCCCTGCGGGCCGGCCGGGTCGATGCCGAGGCTGCAATCATCCGTTGGGCCGAAAATCAGCCGCGGCTGCGCATTGGCGGCCAGGGGCGCAATGCGCAGACCACTCGGATCCAGCACACGCAGTCCGGGAAGTGCAGGATCGATGCCGAGGCTGCAATCATCCGTCGGCCCGAAAATCAATCTCGGCGGCTGCGCCGCATTGGGAGAGAGAATCCGGATGCCATTCGGATCGCGCAGCAACAGCCCTGAGATGGCGCCGGGTGTGCCCGGGGGTCGGACTTCCACCGTGCAATCAAACGTTGGGCCAAAGATCAGCCGACAGCCTTCGTTGTTCCGGCCGAGCAGACGGAAGCCAATCGGATCACGTTCCACCAAGCCGGGGAAGGCCGGATCGATGCCGAGGCTGCAATCATCCGTCGGCCCGAACCGCAGGATCGGGGGAAACTGCGCGAGCGGTGAGAGAATCCGGATGCCGCGCGGGTCTCCCAGGAGCAAACCTTCCGGGCCGGCGGGATCCACTGAGATCGAGCAGAGATTGTCGGGGTTGTTGCCAAAGCTAAGTCTGCCGCCTCCGGTCGCATCCGACACGCGCAGCGTCGGAGCACTCACGGGCATGGTGAACACCGGGCTGCTGGTGAGCAACACCACGTTGCCACTCAGCGCGGAGTCCGCCACCGAGGCGACGGTCTGTGCACGCATCGCGTAAGGCGTGGGTGCCAGACGCTGGCGCGGACTCAAGGTCTGGTAGGCACCGGGACTGCCAAAGGGGCGCACGGCGATTTCCATCCAGCGGTCGGCTCCGTTGAACACACCGCCACCGAAGTCGAGCGTCGCGGCGAACAGCCCGTTGCTCACGGAAGTCGGCGCACTGGTGACCGGCCCGGCCACGGGGCCGCCGCCGTTGGGTGTGGCAAACAGCGTGAATTGCAGATCGAAACTGCCGGTGGCCGCGGAGCCATTGTCGTTGAGCCGGCCTTGATACAGGAACGCCGTCCCCTGACTAAACGCGGGGAGCGCCGCGAACAACAAACAGAGGACGGCAATTGCGAAACGGGAGAGGAACGCAGGTTTCATAATATACACTAACTTTGGGGGCCTGCTTGGTTTGCGACGGAATGTCATCGCCAGAATCGGTGGCCCCGGCCCTCAAGCCAGAGATGGTGGCAATAACGAGATGCTATCCACCCGCCGCGAACAAGGCAATGAAATTCTTTGGCATGAAATTCTTTGGCTATGCTGCCTTCAAAAGGCGGTCTCTGGAATCAAGGTCACTCATTCGCCACCACTAAATGTCGCGAGACGCCGCATCGTGGACAAGAAAAGCGATTGGAACGATCCGGGTGTGATTGAAAACAGGGTCCGTCTCCAGCCATGTTCGCAAGCGGACCGTATCGCGGGCGTCCCCGCCTGCCGTATCGCAGTTACCGGGACGGACGCATACACAACCTGTAGCCCCGCGAACATTGTCCGCAGCTCGACTCGCACTGCCTCTGACCCCGTCGCTCAGGCCTACGCGGCGTCTTTGTCCTGCTTTCGGCGAACGATTGGCGCTTTTTTTCCCTCCACCACCGCGCGATTGATCGTCACATCCGCGACATCCTCGCGACTCGGAATCTCGTACATCATGTCGAGCATGATGCGCTCGAGCATGGCGCGGAGGGCGCGTGCGCCGGTGCCTTTCGTGGAAGCCTGCTGGGCGAGGGCGCGGAGGGCGTCTTTGGTCACGGTGAGGCTCACGCCTTCCATGGCCATGAGCTTTGTGTACTGCTTGATCATCGCGTTCTTCGTTTCCGTGAGGACCATCACCATTTCGTCCTCGGAAAGTTGATCGAGCGCGGCGACGACCGGGAGACGACCGACAAATTCCGGGATCATTCCGAAGCCCAGCAAATCTTCCGGT
>JANNWY010000054.1:0-4049 GCA_031409335.1 Chthoniobacteraceae bacterium
GCAAGCCCGTGATCGTCGAAGACCCCGCCGCCACCAACCGCCAGCAGCGTTTCTAAGGCCTGAAGCTCATTCAGCCGCAGATTTTCCGCGGCCCATCCCCGCGCGCCCGTCCCGCAAAAGGACGCCACCGGATTTCACAAAACTCGAAAGGCGAACGGCGTCGTAACGAGCCGGTAACACGGCGGCTGGATGCTGCGCTCATGAAAAACACAAAACTCCGGGTAGCGTTCACGCTCATCGAGCTGCTCGTCGTCATCAGCATTATCGCCATCCTCGTGGGCATTGCCATGCCGGCCCTGTCCGGTGCCACTACCACGGGTCGCATCATCAAATCCGTGGCCGATGCACGGTCCGTGGGCCTCGCGCTCCGGCTGTATTCAAACGACAACGACGGCCTGTTTCCGAGCGGGAAGAACAACTACGACGAAGCCATCAACACCGCGAACGATGCCTTCCGCAGCCTTTTCCCAGCTTACTTGCAGAACGAATCCATCTTTACCGTGCCGACCTCGAAGGCAGGTGCGAAAGCGGATAACCGGATCGAGTCCCCATCCGATATCCTCGATCGTGGCGAAAATCACTGGGCATACATTTCGGGACTGAACAGTTCGTCCAATTCGATGTGGCCGCTGATCGTCGATCACACCGATGGCTCGGGATTTTACACCGACAAAGAGACGGAACTCGGCGGCACGTGGAAGGGTGTGAAGGCGATCATCGTGAACATCGACAACAGCGCGATGGCGGTCCGCCTGCTCGGCACCGGAGCGAAGCGCAATCTGCCGCGCTTTGACGACAAGTCGAAGAACGCACTCGTTTTGAATGATTACATGGGCGACGGCGCGAAGTTGCTCGAACCAGCTCGGTAGAGGCACCAAAGCAGCGACGCGGATGAGCCCGCCGCTGTTCCGAGAGGAGCAGCGGCGGGCGTTTTTGCCAAATTGGGAACTCTACTGCCGGTCGTCACAATCTGTGATTTCCATGTCAGAGATTCGGGCAGGTTTGCAGGCTGCCATTTCAGGCAGCCCGAAGGCCTGAGACATGCCAGCCGAGTGCGTTGCCGCACGGAAGTCTAGTTACCCGATAATGCGAGTGGTTTGCCGTCGCGCTGACGCTTGCCACCGCGCTCCAAGGCGCGGGAGAATATGGCGGATCACCCGGTAGCGGGGAGGCGCAGCGTGAAGGTGCTGTCGTGGCCGGGGGTGCTGGCGACTTCGAGGGTTGCGCCGTGGGCGTCGGCGATGGCTTTGGCGATGGAAAGGCCAAGGCGAAAGTGGGCGGCAGTGCGCGCAGCATCGACGCGGTGGAAGCGGTCGAAGACGTGCGCGAGGTGTTCGGGCGGGATACCGTGGCCAGTATCGCTGAAGGAAATTTGCGCGGGCTCGGCGGTGTCGGTGCCGCGCAATTCGATACGCACGGTGCCGCCGTCGGGGGGTGTGTTCGAGGGCGTCGGCGACGAGGTTAATGATGATCTGGCGGAGCAGGTCGGGATCGACGAGGGCGTGGACTTCGGCGAGCGCGGTGGTGAGTTGCACGCGGTCGGTGCGCAGAGGTTCGAGTGCGGCGGCGATGAGCGGGGCGTCGATGAGTTTCCCGATGCTGACGGCGGTAGCCGCGCATCTCCTCAGCCCCGACGCTCGCGCTGTGCTCATCGGCATTCCTGACGGCCGCAGCCGCGTTTTCGATACCTCGTCCGGCAACGCGCTTTCCCCGCTGCTGGACGCCGCTTTTCAGGAAGGGGAATCGCAGCGGGCCGCCTTCTCGCCGGATGGCAAACACGTCGTCATCGTCGATGCGGAGTTCGCGTCGGTCTTCCAAGTCGCCACCGGCACCCGCGCAGCGAAAATCCCCTCCCGGATTTCTCCCGGCGGCGAAGAGCCCAACATGAATGCCACCGCCGCATTCACCGCCGACGGATCCCGCTGCCTCTTCCTCGTCGGCGACAGCGTGATTGCTTACGACACCTCCACTTGGAAGCCGCAGGGCAAACCTCTGAAGCATCCCTCCACGCCATTCGCCTACTATCTAGGCTTCACGGTTAGCGCGGATGGTCGCTGGCTCGCGACTTTCGATAACCCCGGCGAAAACGGCCCGAAAGGCCACCTGCAAGTCTGGGATACCGCCAAGGGTAAGGCGCTGGGTAAGCCATTCGTCGCCGTGAATGGCTTGGAAGGCCGGTTCATCGCCGATGGCACTCGGCTACTCATCACCCCCGGTCGCGGTGAAGCCAGCGTGCGCGAACTCCCTTCCCTCAAAACGCTCGCGACGATCAAAAAACACGATGAGATCGAAGGCCCCCAAGTCGCCGCATCGCCCGATGGAAAATGGCTCCTCTCCTGGGGCTCAGATCGCGAACTTCACCTGATCGACCCCGCCACCGGTAAAGTCGTGGACCGCTTTTCCTCCAGCGCAGCCATCTCGCAAGTCCTGCCGCTCCCGGACTCCACCGGCGCACTCGTCGTCTTCGACAACAGCACCTTCCTCACGCAGGAATACTACGATCATTACGTCATGCGCTTCACCTTTTCAGAACTGCGCCCCACCCTCTCTCTCCGCGTCGTGAAATACCTGCTAAACGCCACCCTCGCCCCCGACGGTCGTTCGCTCGCGCTCATCGTCGGCAAGACCGACCAAGAACAGCTCTGGCTCTACGACGCCGCAAACCTTCAGACAAAATCGCCTGCAAAAGGGCAATGATCGCAGGATCGAACGCGCAAAAAGGCTGGGAGCTTTTCCTCACTCGTGCCCAAGTTACACTTGGACACGCACCTGTCCGCGAAGTTGAACTTCGCCCGAACGGCCATTTCCAAGTGCAACTTGGAAACGAGGCCCGAAAGGGTTTACGCGCTTCTTCAGTTACCAAACATGAGAAACTTGAGAGAGAAATTCTCATTTCCTCTCAGGTTCATTCTTAAGGCGAGGATTCCCACCAAGCGCCGAACTGTTTGGGGAGCTTGAGAGATTTGCTAAGCGCCGCCAGTTGCTCCTGTAAGCACATTTCAGATTTCAAACGAGCGTCGTCCTCACGCAATCCGTTGGAAACTGTCTCTTGGTATTGCCGCAGCTTTGGCTGCGCGAATACTTCCACAATTCTGTGCCAAGGCACCACGATCGCGATGCCCATGTTTACTCTCGCTAACCTCTTATTATCCTCGATCGCATCGTCGATTTTGGTTTCGTCAACGTCGTAATGACCGTGAATCAATCCCATCATGAAGAAAAGTAAGCCTTTTCGTAGTTGCACACCGCCTTCTTTGAATCTTGTTGTTCCAAGGTAGACAAAAACAGGAGAACCACTTAGCCCACCGATGGAACGGGCTTCTACAAGATATGCTTGGATTTTTCCTAGGTCATCAGTCCATACAAGTTCATCGTCCATTGCAGCGATGTTTCCCGCTCGGACAATCGGCGTATCCTTTAGTGTGCGGTGTCGGTGGCTGAACAATCCAGTGATGAAGACCTCGTTTCCTATGCCAATTTTCTCTTCGAGAATAACCTCCTCACTAAGGATCATATTCTCAGGGATGGTTGTATGATCATAGTCGGAGTTCCACCGAATTGGCCGGATTGCGACGTCGACACATTTTCCATTTGGGTGAAGAGTCCACTCGTCAAACTCGGCTGGCTCCCACCTCGAAAAGCCATTGCGCAAATTGAGTCGAAGGCAAATCCGCGCTGCACCTCTCTCTTTGGCCTTCCTCAACGTATGCGCAGCTGTAACAACGTGTGGTATAACCTGTTTTCCTATCCCGTTAACAGAACGACCTAACAAAAACGCAGAGCCAAGTAAAATATACTCCCCTTCCTTTACCTTGTCCTCGCATCCAATAAAAATAACGCATTTTCGAATCTCGTCAGGTATCTCCATGCCGATACACTAGTGTAGTCCGTCTTACGGGTTGCACATTATCCTAGAGTGAGTAAAGTCGCGGGATGCGAGTCGCACCACTGATTAAGTTGACCAAGGTAGAGCACAACAAGCTGCAAAGGTTGAGCAAGGCCAGGAGCAGTTCGATACGATTGCGAGAACGTTCCGCGATGATCCTGCT
>JANNWY010000055.1:0-35105 GCA_031409335.1 Chthoniobacteraceae bacterium
AAAGTCGTAACCGCCGCCGATCTGCTCGCGCTTCCACGGACGCAGCGGCTCCAGCGAATGCACGGTCAGCACCATCGGGATGCCGTAGTTCATCTTCGCCATGATGCCGCCGAGGTGCGTGTACCAAGTGTGCAAATGGACCACGTCGGCGTCGATGCGCGTGGTGTTCCAATCGAGGCAATGCTGCACCGCGCCGAACACGGAATGGAGCGGCTTCGGCGCGGTGTAGCCGCTGGTGTCGATGCCAAAGCCCGTGGCTTTCAGCGTCGGTGCAGCAAGGCGCGGCTCGCGCGATTCCCTGCCGTAGCAGCGCACTTCCACGTCGATCAGCTTCGCGAGTTCGCGGCTCAGATAGTCCACGTGAACGCCCGCGCCGCCATAGATCGTTGGTGGATATTCGTTGGTGAGGAAAAGCGCTTTTAGCCGGGGATTCACGCCGCACATGAAGGCGGGCGCGCGGGGTGGCGTCAAATCCCGAAAGCGCGCGGCGTCGCGATGGGCGTGGGATTTCGGCGTGCGATCGGCTGCGGCGGCATTTACGAGTCGCCTATGCATTCCACGGTCGGTTCCATGAATTTTGATGTCGTGATCGCAGGCGGCGGTTTCGCCGGCGTGAATTGCGCGCAGGCTTTGGCGCGGGCGCTGGGGCAGGGGAGTGAGAAGCGGGTGGCGCTGATCGCGGAGCAAAATTACATGCTGTTTCAACCCATGCTCGCCGAGGTCGCGGGCTCATCGCTTTCGCCGCGGCACGTCGTGAATCCGCTGCGCGGGCTGTGTCGCGGAGTGACCGTGCTGCGCGGCGCGATCGCATCCATCGACATGGCTGCGCGCCAGCTCGAACTGAGCGCGGGCGATTTCACGCCGAACGTGCGGATCGGCTTCGGGCATCTCGCGCTGGCGCTTGGCGGCATCGTCGATCTGAGCCGCGTGCCGGGGATGCCGGAGCACGCGTTTTTGATGAAGAACGTGGGCGACGCACTGAAACTGCGCGGCGCATTGATCGATCGTTTTGAGGAGGCAAATCTGATCGCCGATGTGGCGTCGCTGCCGCGGCTGCTGACGTTCGTCGTGGTGGGCGGCGGATATTCGGGCGTGGAGACGGCGGGGCAATTGCTCGATCTCGCGGAGAGCGTGCGCGAGTTTTATCCGCGGATCGCGGCGGAGAAATTCCGTGTCGTGCTGATCCACAGCGCGGCGCATTTGCTGCCGGAGATCAGCGAAGAGCTGGGCCGCTACACGGAGGAAAATTTGCGATCGCGCGGAGTGGAGATCATCCTCGGCGCGCGGGTCACGTCGATGACGGCTAGCAAGGTGACGCTCGGCGATGGGCGCGTGATCGAGAGCCACACGGTCGTCTCGACGGTGGGAAACGCGCCGCATCCGCTGATCGTTCAGCTTTGCGCGAAGGGCGGGATCGCGAATGAAAAGGGCCGCATCGTGACGGAGCCGACGCTGCGCGTGCCGGGGCAGCCGTGGCTGTGGGCGGCGGGCGATTGCGCGGCGGTGCCATCCGCAGCCGGGGGGACGTGCCCGCCGACGGGGCAGTTTGCGATGCGGCAGGGGACGACGATGGGCAAAAATCTCGCGCTCACGCTCGCGGGTCGCGAGGACCTCGCGCCGTTCACCTTCAAAGGACTGGGCTCACTCGCGGCGATCGGCCATCGCACGGCGGTCGCGGAAATCATGGGGCTGAAATTCTCCGGCTTCATCGCGTGGTGGATGTGGCGCACGATCTATCTCTCGAAGCTGCCCGGCATCGAGCGCAAGCTGCGCGTGATGATCGACTGGACGCTCGATCTGTTTTTTCCGCGCGACATCGTGCTTTTCCAGCCGCGCTACACCAAGCCGCTGGAAGACATCCGCCTCGAAAAAGGCGACGCCATTTTCCACGCGGGCGAGCCGGCGTTTTCGTTCTACGTGGTAAAGTCGGGCCGCATCGAACTGCGCGACGACTCCGGCACCGTGGTGCGCACCATCTCAGCGGGCGAGCACTTTGGCCGCCGCGCGCTGCTGGAGGATTGCAAATGGCGCTACAGCGCGATCGCCGTGGAGCCGTCGGCGCTCGTCGTGCTCAGCGCGCGCGTCTTCGATGCGATCACCCGCACGAGCACCTCGGTGCGCGAGCGGCTGGAGGATCTCTCCGCGCCGGCGGATGAAACGAAAGTGGAACCGTGAGCGGCGGTGCTCTCTCGCTTCCGCTACTTCTTCGGCTTGTCCTTTGCGGCAGCGTCCTTTGGTTTCGATGCGTCCTTCGCCTTGTCGCCTTTCACTTCGATGGTCTGAGCGGTCATGGAATACTGGATCGTCACCTTCGCGCCGACCTTCAAATCACCGGTCACCTTCGTGTCCGCGTTGCGCGCGAGTTCCCATTTGTCGGTCCCCTTCATCACGATGATTTTTGTGTCGGTGATTTCGACGATGGGGCCGGTGACCTGATAGGTATTTGCAGCTTCTTCGGCAAAGGCCGCGGAGGCGAAACTGAATGCGCTGGCGAGGGCGAGGAGGGTGGTTTTGTTCATAGCGGTGTTCGGTAACGAAACGATTGTTTGGATGCAAGACTTCAGAGCATTTCCGAAAGATCCTGAGTGGCTGAAGGTTTGAAACCTCCGCGTTTCCCATCGTCGAATCTGGGGTTAAAACGGGTCCGGGCGTGATCGCGGGAATGTGGGTTCAAGCGGTAGAAATGAGGGGCGAACTGGCGAAAAAATGAGGGGAGAGTGAAGATTTACAATAATTTCTGTTGCCAAAGTGAGCGTGTGACGGCTATATCGCACTCGCTTTCCCGGTTCTCGCGAAAGTTCCCCGGATTCAGTCCCTCAACCCCCACTACAGTTTCATATGAAAAGAACCCGTTTCCTTCCCCTTGCCGCCGCCATCCTTGGATTGGTAGCCGTCACACCTGTTTATGCCGTTGATTTCGACTGGACCAACGCCTCCGGCGTTGACTCCAACTGGAATACCGCAGGCAACTGGACTCCCGCAGGGCCACCGTCGGGTGGCGGTGGAAACTTCGCCCGGTTCTTCGCCCCGGCCAGCGCGGCTGCGGTGATCAATGCGAACGTGCCGGACATTCAGGACTTTCTCACCGGCAACAACGGCACTGCTGGTATTCGGCAGGTCGATCACAGTGCCGGGACTTTTAATAACACCGGCTGGTTCCGGATGGGTGCACTTGGCGGCACGGGCGATGTCGGCACCTACAATCTCAGCGGTGGACAATACAACTCCGGTGCCTTCCGCGTCGTCGAAGGCGCTGGCCAAGTCGGTGCCCTGAATGTCAGCGGCACTGGTGTCTTCCGTCAAAACGATGTGGGTAATGTGGCGGATGGGAACAATTGGTCGCGCATCGGCCTGAATGGTACCGCGAACGTCAACCTCAGCGGCGATGGCGTCATCTCAGCCGACGCGCGCTTGCTGATCGGTAACGGCGATGACAGTTCTTCGGCGACGGTTACGCAGACCGGCGGCACGTTTGAGGTTCGCCGCGGTGAATATACGCTTGGTGACAGTTACGGTTCGATGGCCGCCACTCCGAATGCGCGGCACGTCATCAGCGGCGGCACGCTGCGGACTCTCGCGACCGCTGGCGATGATGACACCGGTGGCAATATCACCGTCGGCCAGTGGGACAATTCCAATGCCGAATTGGTCATTAGTGGCACGGCCGTTGTTCGCGCTGCGCTCGACGTCAACATCGCGGACGGGCGCGCGGATTTCGCACAGAAAGGCACGATCACTCAGAGCGGCGGCGGTTTCACTTTTGGGCGCAACTTTGGGATGTCCTCAAGCAGTTCAAGCACTGCGACGTATAACCTTTCGGGCGGCAATCTCACGCAGGACTCGGTCGATCCGAACAATCAGGCGAACTGGAATAACATCGGCCAGGGCGGTCCTGCCACCTTCAATCTTAGCGACACCGGCGTTGCTTCCTTCAATGCACGCACCCACCTGAATGGACCGAACGCAAAGGTGATTCAAACGGGCGGGCTGTTTGAGGTGCGCAATCACGAACTCATCATCGCCGATGGCGGTGCCACGGCCCAATACAACATCAGTGGTGGCACCGTGCAGACGAATGCCGGCGGAACCATCAGTGTCGGCAATTGGAATGGGGCGAACGGCCAGCTCAATGTCAGCGGCACTGGGCAAGTGCTCGCCAGTGGGGGGCTGACCATCGGCCAAGCCGAAAATGCTGCCAACACCTCGACCGGCAAGGTGACTCAAACCGGGGGTTTGGTGCGAGTGCAGGGTGACATCAATATGGGTCAGGGTAACGGTTCGGTTACCACTTCGGGCACTTACGAACTCAATGGGGGAACGCTGGACATGACCAATGGCAACATCAATGGCGGCAGCGGCGTCGAAGTTTTCAACTTCGGCAACGGTCGCCTGCAAGATTTGGCCAACTTCAATATCGGCAACATGCTACAGACCGACGGCGTGCTGGCTCCCGGCGCGGCGGGGCTGGCGGGCATCACCACGATCAATGGCAACTATATGCAGCTTGCCGCTGGCGAACTCGAAATCAGCATTCTCAGCACCAGCAACTTCGATCTGCTCAATGTGAACGGCTTGGTGGACCTCGCCGGATCACTCATCGTCACCGACGACGTGCCGGGGCTCTCCATTGGATTGGGCTTCATCATCGTGAGTAACGATGCTAGCGATGCCATCAGCGGCACCTTCCTCGGTCTCGCGGAAGGCGCGGGGTTCACCACTCCGGCAGGCAATGTCTTCACCGTCAGCTACCTGGCGGGCGATGGGAATGATGTCGGCGTGACCGTGGTGCCCGAACCGACCACCGGCGCGATGCTGCTCGGTGCGGCTGGCATGTTGGCCCTCCTGCGCCGCCGTCGGGTCTCGTAAAAGGAAATAGGTTTTGACTCATCGGGCGCCTTCCGGCAACGGAAGGCGCCCGTTGCTTTTCCAGCCACGGCTCCACGCTTATGAAATCGTCCGTCCTCCTCGCATTCGCCGCCTGCTCCCTCTCGTCCGGCTGCAAACGCGCGTCTGCGCCGGTGACCGCCGCTCCCGCAACGCCAGTCGCGGCAGTGCCTGCGGCAGCTTCGCCAGTGCGCTTCCAGGCGGATCGCCTTTTCACCGAGATCACTGCCGAGTCGGGCTTTCCCGCCGAGCCGCCCCGCTATCCCGACGGCACTTACATGACGCCCGAGATCACTCCAGCGGGAATCGCGCTGTTCGATTTCGACAACGACGGCCTGCTCGACATCCTCCACATCTGCCATCCCGCCCCGCAACCGTGGGCGCAACAGATCAAGGCGGTCGAACCGAATCGGCTCTACCGCCAGCACGCGGACGGTCGTTTTACCGAAATCCCGAACGCTGCGGGCCTGGCGGGAAAGGGTTTCCACAACGGCGTCGCCATCGGCGATGTGAACAACGACGGCTGGCAGGACGTGTATGTCTGCAACTTTGGCGGACCCGACGAATTTTTCCTAAACAACGGAAAGGGTGCCTTCACCGATGCCACCGCGAGCGGCGGGTTTCTGAAAGGCGCGACGCCCGTGCTGACTTCGCCGGACAACTGGTCGAGCACCGCCGCGTTCTTCGACTATGACGGCGATGGCGACCTCGATCTGTGGGTCGCACATTTCGCCACATTCGATTCGAAGCATGTCTGCAAGGCCACCACGGAGACCGAGGTGCTCGACTACTGCGGCCCGCACACCTACCCCGGCCAGCTCGCCACGCTCTGGCGCAACGAGGGCGGCGGCATCTTCACCGATGTCACCGCCGCTGCCGGGATCGCCGCCGCGGGTCGCGGCTGGGGCATCATCGCCGCCGATCTCACCGGCGACGGGCTCGCCGATGTGCTGCAGGCCAACGACGTGGAACCCAACCAGCTCTGGGTCAATCAGGGCGATGGAAAATTCGTCGATGAAGCCCTGCTGCGCGGTGCCGCGGTGAATGCTTTCGGTGCCGTGGCGGCGAACATGGGCGTGACCGTCGGCGACGTGCGCAACAAGGGGCAATTCGATTTTTTCATCACCCACTTTGGCGGCGAGTCGAACACGCTCTGGTCCGCGCAGGAAGACGGTGTTTTTAATGACACCACCGCCAGCGCCGGTATGGCGATGATCGACCGTCCCTTCACCGGCTGGGGCGCGGGCTTTTTCGACTTCGACAACGATGGCTTCCTCGATCTCGCCGTCGCCAATGGCCGCGTCGCCCGCGGCCACGCGCGCCCCGAGGCGCAGCTCGGCCCGTTTTGGAATATCTTCGCCGAGCCAAACCTGCTCTTCCGCGGCGACGGCACCGGGCGCTTCACGGACGCCAGCCAGAACGCGGGCAGCTTCACGCGCCGCTACGAAATCCACCGCGCGCTCGCCTTCGCCGACCTGCGCAATCGCGGCGCGATCGACCTCGTGGTCGGCAATCTCGACAACTCGCTGCGCATCCACCGCAACGACGCCGTGCCGCCCGGCAATCACTGGCTGCAAGTCCTCCCGATGCTCGAAAAACGCGAGGCGCTCGGCGCGAAAGTGACGCTGCTCGCCGGTGGCGTGAAACGCAGCGCCTTTTGCCTGCGCGCCTACAGCTACGTCTCGAGCAACGATCCGCGCTCCCACTTCGGGCTCGGCGCGGTGGCGAAGGCCGACGCCATCGAGATCGCATGGCCCAGCGGCACGCCGCGCCGCGAAAAATTTCCAGTCCCCGGCGTGGACCGCCTGCTCACGCTACGGCAGGGCACCGGAACGGCGCTGTAATGGGTCTGTGTTCTCCTCTTCCTCTTAATCTTCCTCCTTGCGTGAAAGAGGAAGAGGAAGAGCGGCGGGCTGTGAGAAAGGCGGGCTACTTCGCGTCGAGCCGCACCGGCTGCTTGCGCTGGTAGCTCGCGAGATGTTTCGCGAGAAGGCCATTGAGCTTCTCGTCCCCGAGCGCCTTCGCCAGTTCGATCGCGCGCCCCTGCGTCGCGATCGCTTCGTCAAACTTCCCAGCCTCCGCTTTCGCCGCGGCGACCGTATCGAGCAGCATCGGTTCGCGGCGGCGGGAAATCGCGAGCGCGCGATCGGCGATCTGTTCCGCGAGCGCGGCATCGCGCAGCTTGTCCTCGGGCGCGGTGGCGAGCAGCCAGGCGAGATCGTTGCTCGCCTCCGGCCAGTCCGGCCGCAGGCGCAATGCCTCGCGATATGAGGCGATTGCCTCCTCGCGCCGGTCGAGCAGTTTCAAGGCGCGCGCCGCTTCGAAGTGCGCCTGCGCGTCCTCGGCCCGCTCTTTCAGCACCGCGCGAAATTGCGGCAGCGCGAGTGACGGCTTGCCCTCGACGAGCATCGCCAGCCCGAGATGCCGGTGCGCATCGGCGTGGCGGGGATTGTGCCGGATTGCCTCGCCGAGCCGCGCGATGGCCTCCTTGTTTTTTCCCGCGGCGAGCAATTGCCGCGCGAGTTCATAGTGCCCTTCCCCGTTGGTCGGCGCGAATTCGACGAATTTTTGGAACGCGCCGGTCGCCTCCTCATTGCGTCCCATCCGCGCGAGCGCGCGCCCGAGACTGATCAGCGCATCGAGATACTTCGGGTTGATATCGAGCGCCGCGGAAAAGTGCGTCGCCGCCTCGTCGAGCTTCCAAATCTGCATCTGCGTCAGGCCGAGATTGTATTGCGCGTCGATGTGCTTCGGGTTCGCGCGCACCGCCTCGCCGAACTGCGTGATCGCGCCGTCCGCGTCGCCCAGCCGCACGAGCACTACGCCGTAATCGTTGTGCGCATCGGCATCGCCGGGCTGCTGCCGCACCGTCTCACCGTAGAGCGCGGAGGCTTCCATCAGCCGGTTCTCGCGCAGGAAAACCCCGCCGAGATCCTTTCGCGCAGCGGTGTAGTCCGGCTTGAGTCGCACCGCCTCGACCAATGCCGCGACGCCCTGCGCATTCTGCCCCAGCCGGTAAAGCGCGATGCCCAATCCATATTGCGCCTCCGCGTCCGCCGGCTGTTTGGCGATGATTTCCTTGAACTGCTCTGCCGCGCCCTGCGGGTCGCGCGTTTCCAAAAGTAGCGAGGCGAGATCGCGCCGCGCCGCGATCAAGTCCGGCTTCTTCCCGATCGCCGCGCGCAGCGCCTGGATCGCCTCCGCCGGTTTTTTGTCAGCGGCAAATTGCCGCGCCTGCTCGCGCAGAATTTCGGGCGTCTCTTCCGCGGCGAGAAGCTGCGCGGTGGCGACGGCGGACAGAGCGAGGAGGCGGAGCGTTTGACACTTCATCTCCCGATCTTTCGGGAAACCCAGCGTGCGTCAATCCAGCGGATGATTTTCCTGAAATCCCGGGGAGGCGGGCCGTCGCCGCGCGATCACTGTCGGCGCAGGACGGTAAAGTGCCGGTAGGCCTCGTCGGTATTTGGAAAATCCAGCGTGTAGTGCAGGCCGCGGCTTTCGTGGCGCAGCAAGGCGCTATCCACGATCAGGGCGGCGACGCAGGCGAGATTGCGCAGTTCGAGGAGGTCGGTGGTGATTTTGTAGCCCCAGTAAAACTCCTGGATTTCGCGATCGAGATTCCGCAGCCGCGTAGCGGCGCGCTGGAGGCGTTTGGTGGTGCGCACGATGCCGACGTAGTCCCACATCAGGCGGCGGATTTCGTCCCAGTTGTGGTAGATCACGACGAGTTCATCGACATCGACCGCGCTGCCACTGACCCACGCGGGGAGGGGGAGAAGGTCGAAGGTCGAGGGTCGAAGGTCGAGGGCGGGGGAACTCTGGCCGTCGGCCTTTGGCCTTCGACCTTCGTCTTCCGCCACAATGGCTTCGCAGCAGCGATGCGCGAGGACGCTGGCTTCGAGGAGGGAATTGCTGGCGAGCCGGTTGGCGCCGTGGAGGCCGGTGCAGGCGACTTCGCCGATGGCGTGGAGGCCGGCCAAAGTCGATGCACCGGTTTCGTCGGTGAGCACGCCGCCGCATTGATAGTGCGCGGCGGGGACGACTGGGATCGGCTGTTTGGTGATGTCGATGCCGAGCGCGAGGCAGGTGTCGTGGATGTGCGGAAACCGTTCGCGAATGAAGTCGGCGGGCTTGTGGGTGATGTCGAGATAGACGCACTTCGAGCCGGTGCGTTTCATCTCGGCGTCGATCGCGCGGGCGACGATGTCGCGCGGCGCGAGCGCACCGCGTTCGTCGTATTTTGCCATGAACTCGCCACCCTTCACATCGAGCAGGCGCGCACCTTCGCCGCGAATCGCCTCCGAAATCAGGAAGCTGCGGGCGTCTTTGTGAAATAGGCAGGTCGGGTGGAATTGGATGAATTCCATGTTGGCGATTTTCGCGCCCGCGCGCCACGCGATCGCCACGCCGTCGCCCGTCGCGATGCTCGGATTGGTCGTGTAGAGATACACTTTTCCGCAACCGCCGGTGGCGAGAATGATGCGGTCGCTGCGCAGCGTTTTGACGACGCCGGTCGCTTCATCAAGGACGTAAACGCCGAGGACGCGGTCTTCGCTGACGTAGCCGAGTTTGGCGAGAGTGATGAGGTCCACGGCAATGTGGTTTTCAAAAACGTCGATGTTGGCGCTGCGCTCGATCGCGGCGAGCAGGGCGCGCTCGATCTCGCGGCCGGTCACATCGCGCGCATGGAGGATGCGGCGTTTGCTGTGGCCGCCCTCGCGGCCGAGGTCGAGTTCGTGACCGCCGTTCGGCAGTTCGCGTTCGTCGAAATTGACCCCGAAGTCGATGAGTTCGCGGATGCGCGCCGGTCCGTCGCTGACGATCGAGCGCACCACTTTTTCATCACACAAACCCGCCCCGGCATCGAGCGTGTCGGCGACGTGCAACTCGAAGGAATCCTCCGAACTGGTGACGCTGGCGATGCCGCCCTGCGCCCACGCGGTGTTGGATTCGCCACGTTTGCCTTTGGTGATGATGGCGACGCGGCCATGGGACGAGATGTTCAACGCGAAGCTGAGCCCGGCGATGCCACTGCCGATGACGATGAAATCGTAGTGCTTTATCTGAGACATAGATTGTCGATGAGCCGGGTCTTTCCAAAAAAGACGGCGACGGCGATGACGCAGCCAGGGCGCGCGGAAGTGATGTTTCCGAGCGTGTTTGCGTCCAGCACTTCCACGTAGTCGATGCGCGACAGCGATGCAGTCGCGATCGTTTTCACCACTAGTGCGCGGAGTTTCGCGGCGTTTTTTTCGCCGGAGCGAAATGCGGATGCCGCCGCCAGCAGCGCGCGGCGGAGCAGGGGAGCCTGCGCGCGCTCCTCCGGCGAGAGAAAGCGATTGCGCGAGCTGAGCGCGAGGCCGTCCGGCTCGCGAACGGTCGCCGCCGCGACGATGCGCAGCGGGAGATTCAAGTCGCGCACCATCCGGCGGATCACCATGCATTGCTGAAAATCCTTCAGCCCAAAAACCGCGACCGTCGGCTGGACGATCGTGAAGAGTTTCAGGACCACCGTGCAAACGCCGCGAAAATGGCCCGGCCGCGCAGCACCGCACAGCGGACCGGACACGCTCTCCTCATTCACCCACGTCGAAAAATCCGCCGGATACATTTCCCCGGCGCCCGGGCAAAAAATCGCGTCTGCTCCGTGCGCTTCGCAAAGCCGCCGGTCCGAGGCAAGCGTCCGCGGATAGCGGGAAAGATCTTCGTTCGGTGCAAACTGAGTGGGATTCACAAAAATGCTTACGATCACGAGTCCGCTCCCGTTCGCGATTTTTCGGGCGCGGTCGATCAGCGCGGCATGGCCCACATGCAGCGCGCCCATCGTGGGCACGAGAACCACCGGACCCCGGGCAGTGCTTGCGAGGCGGCGGATGGCTGGGATGCTGCGGAGGACTTTCAAGGGAAACCCGCCATACCGGACGTGCGCGAAAAGGCAAGCGTGAGAAGGCTTTGAAAAGGGTCGGTCGGGGTGCCATCGACGGCGCGCAGCGGGCAAGTGATCGGAGAATGCCGGCTCACCTCCGTGCCAGTCCCAGCCTTCATCTGGCGCTCAGTCGCAGCGGGGATATTCCGAATAAGAGCGGCGCGAGATTTGCTTGTGAATGTGCAAGCCAGACTCCCGGCGACCTATGAAATCCGCACTACATCGACACTGGCAGGGGTTCACCCTCGTCGAGTTGATGATTGTGGTGGCCATCATCGCCCTGCTCGCAAGCATCGCCGTCCCGGCGTACGCGCGCTCCAGAAAGCGGGCGCAGGCTGTGCGCGTGCTTGAGGATCTTCGGACACTCGATTCCGCGGTCGATCAGTGGGCATTGGAGAACAACAAAGCCGTCGGCGATATCGCGACTCACTCCGATCTCCAGCCTTACATCAAAGCGGGCACCGTGCTGAACAGCCAGGGAACCGATGCCCTCGGCAACAGCTTCGGCAACTCGTTCTCGGTGGATTTCATCCCGCGGGTGCCACCGCCGACCTACGGCGCGCTGTCCGACGTCGCGCCAGCGTCATTTTGGTCGCCATACTATTGAGCCACACCCAAGGGGGGCGCAATAGTAGGCGAGGTTTGTAACCTCGCGCGGGCGAACGCCGCGAGGCGGTGGAAGAAGGTGCGCGCTTTTTGCACACCGCGACAGCCTTCCCTGCTGCGCGAGGTTGGAAACCTCGCCTACTTTGGCCGCCCGTCCGGCGGCATGGTGTTACGCTTGTTGAGGACTGGCCGCGAGGGCGGCGGATGCTGGATTTGTGCGCGGCAGGGGCGTGAGGAAAAGATTGCGCCACTCGGCGCGCAGCCAGCGGGCGAGCCCGCGCAGCAGCGGGCGCGCGACGCTGGCGTCTGGCAGAAAGCCGCCGACCAGCACGCGGCGATGCAGATTCTCCGCGCCGAACACGCCCGCGGCGATTTTGCGCCGGCCGAGATGTGCGAGCCGGGTGTTGTAGGAGCGCATCACGCTCGCGACGACTTTCCCCGGGATGCCATCGAACGGGAAACTGCCGAACTGCGTGGCGGGATCGGAATACACCTGGCGCACCGGGCCGAGGTGATAACTGGCGATGTCGAGCAGCCACGCGGCGGTCATGAGTTCGGCGTCGCCCATGTAGAAATATTTGTCGCGATAGATGCCGTCGAACCACGCGCGGAAGCAGAACGCAAACCGCGCATTGTAGTCGTCGATCGCGATCGGCTCGCCCGTCAGCGCCCGCGCGATCAGTGACTGCGCGCCCTGCGCCGTGAACGCGCAGAAATCCAGCCCCGGACTGTAGAGCGGATCGATGAATCCCGAGGCATCGCCCGCGAGCACCCAGCCATCGCCGGCGATTCGCTCGCACACGTAGGGCAGCGCTGAAAATGCGCGCTGATCGCCTGCCACCGCCCGCGCCTCGCCGAGCATCTCGCGCCCGACGGGATGCGTCTGAAAATGCGCGTGCAGCCGGTCGCCGATTGTCGCACCCGCCGCAGGCTGGAAAATCCGCGGGTCATAGACTAGCCCGATGCTCGTATCGCCGCCCTTCAGCGGGATGATCCAGCACCACCAGCCGTTGCCCATCAAATGATTCGTCGCCAGGCCGCGCGTCGTCTTCGTCGCATCCGCCCACTTTGGAAAACGCGCCCGCAGTTCCGCGCCATCCCAGTCTTTCACGTCCGTGAACCGCGCCCACAGCGCATTCACCGGATGCTCCGTCAGCGGGCGCAATTCCCCGAGTTTCCGCGCGATCACCGCCGCCCGCCCGCTCGCATCCACGACCCATTTCGCATTCAAAACGCGCGTCTCTTCACCCATCCGCACCGTCAGCGCATTGCGCCCCGCTCCGCCCAGCTCGATCGTCTGCAATTTCGCAGGCCGCCAAATTTCACACCCCGCCGCGACCGCGAGCGAAAGCACGTGCTCATCGAGCGTCGCGCGATCCACCTGAAATCCCGGCAGCCGCGAATTGTACATCGCGCCGATTTCCGCGCAGTCCTCGAACGCATCCGCCGGAGTCCGCGCGAACCACATCCGCAATCCCTGCTTTGGCAACTGGCAATGCGCCAGATGCGACGACAGCCCGAGCACGCGCGTGAGAAAACACGAACTCACCTCCGTTGTCGATTCGCCGACTTTGCGATCGAACTCTGCGGCCTTCTCGACGATCACGACACGCCACGCCGGATTTCGCCGTTTCAGCAGCAGCGCGGTGGAGGCACCCGAGAAGGCGCCGCCGATGATTGCGACATCGCATTGAAATTCCATCGGCAGCGTTACTAACCGAAGCGCGCGGCGGGCGCAAAATTTCCCCGAAAAATTCGTTGCCGGGTTCGGAGTCGCGCTCTAACGTCCGCCCCTTCTTTCAAGGAGCCTTAGCTCAATTGGTCAGAGCGCCGCCCTGTCACGGCGGAGGTTGCGGGTTCGAGCCCCGTAGGCTCCGCCAGATTCCATGAGGATCTGGCGGCTGCGGGTTTTTGCTCAACCGGGGTTGTGCTGCGCCGGATTCCATTGCGACATCGGCGGGGCGGGGGATGGCTTCGTCCGCTGCCAATTCCGCAGCCGTTCCAAATACAAATAAATCACTGGCGTGAGATAGAGCGTGAGCATTTGCGAGATGAGCAGGCCGCCGACCACGGCGACGCCGAGCGGCTGCCGCGATTCCGCGCCCGCGCCGATGGCGAGCGCGATGGGCAGCGTGCCCATGAGCGCGGCGAGCGTCGTCATCATGATCGGGCGAAAGCGCACGAGGCAGGCTTCGACGATTGCGTCAGCCGGCGCGCGGCCATCGGCGCGCTGCGCGGCGAGCGCGTAGTCGATCATCATGATCGCGTTCTTTTTCACGATGCCGATCAGCAGCAGGATGCCGACGAAGCCGTACACATTCAGCTCCATGCCAAACGCCAGCAGTGCGAGCAGCGCGCCGAAGCCGGCGGAGGGCAGGCCGGACAGGATGGTGAGCGGGTGGATGAAACTTTCGTAAAGCATCCCGAGCACGAGATAGATGACGAGCACGGCCATGATGAAGAGCAGGCCGAGACCTTTCAGCGACGATTGAAACGCCTGCGCGGCTCCCTGAAAGCCGGTGCTGATCGTGGCGGGAATCTCGCCTTTCACCGCCGCCTCGATGCGGGGAATGGCGTCGCCGAGTGAAACGCCGGGCGCGGTATTGAAGGAAAGCGTGACCGCGGGAAGCTGGCCGAGATGCTGCACGGTGAGCGGGCCGGTGTTGCGCTCGATGGCGGTGAGCGCGCTGAGCGGCACGAGCTTCCCGGAGTGCGAGCGCACGTGGAGGCTCGTGAGGTCCACCGCGCTGTCCTGAAAGTTTGGGAGCACTTCGAGGATGACGCGGTATTGATTTGTGGCGGTGTAAATGGTGGAGATCTGCTGTGAGCCGTAAGCGTTCGCGAGCGCGGTTTCGATCTGGTTTGCGGTGACGCCGAGCGCGCCCGCTTTGTCGCGCGCGATCTTCACCATCACCTGCGGATTGGTGATCTGGAGGTCGCTCGTCACGTCGATCAGGCCGGGGAGATCGCGCATCGTGCGCTCCACTTTCGGCGCGACGGCGTAGAGTTCTTCGAGGTCCGGGCCATGGAGCGTGAACTGGTAGAGGCTCTTTGTGAAGGAGCCGCCGAGCCGGATGGCGGGGACGAGTTGCGGGAAAATTTTCAGCCCCACGACTGTCGCAAATTTCGGGCGAAGCCCGGCGATGATCGCCTCTGCGGATGGGCGCTGCGAGCGCGGCTTGAGATTGATGATGAGGCGCCCCGAGTTGCCGGTCGAACTGTTTGGCCCGACGCCGACGCTGGACATGAAACTCGCGATGTGCGGATGGCCGTCGAGCAGCGCCGCGGCCTCCTGCTGCATCTCCACCATTTTCTCGAACGAGGCACCCTGCGCGCCTTCGGTGGAGACAAAGATCTGCCCGGTGTCCTCCGTGGGGATGAAGCCCGTGGGCAGTCTCGTGAAAAGGAACGCGGTCGCGACGGCGCTCGCGAGCGCGACGAGCAGGACGCTGAAACGGCGGCGCATCGCCACCCGGAGAGTGCGTTCGTAAAAGCGGAGCGCGGCGGCGAACACGCGTTCGCTCGCGGTGTAAAACCAGCCGCGGGATGCCGTCCCGTGCGGCTTCAAAAAACGCGCGCAAAGCATCGGCGTGAGGGTGAGCGAAATGAAACCGCTGAGCAGGATGGCGACGCCGATCACGACGGCGAATTCATTCAGCAGCCTGCCGAGGATGCCACCCATGAAAAGGACCGGAATGAAGACCGCGGCGAGCGAGATCGTCATCGAGACGATGGTGAAGCCGATTTCCCGAGATCCCTTGAGCGCGGCATCCATCGGGGACATTCCCTTCTCGATGTGACGCACGATGTTTTCGAGCACGACGATCGCGTCATCCACGACGAATCCCGTCGCCAGTGTCAGCGCGAGCAGTGAGAAATTGTTCACGCTGAAACCGAGCAGGTGCATGACCATGAACGTGCCGACGATCGAGAGCGGCATCGCGATCGACGGGATGAGCGTCGCGCGCACATTGCGGAGGAAAAGGAAGATCACCAGCACGACCAGCGCGATCGCCAGGACCAGCGTGAACTCCACCTCGTGAACGCTGTTGCGGATGGTGATGGATTTATCCGAGAGGATGTCGAGCTGGACGGAGGGTGGCATCTGCGTGCGAAACGCGGGCAGCAGCGTCCTCACCGCGTCCACGACGGCGACGGTGTTTGCGCCGGGCTGTTTCATCACCGCGAGCACGATGCCGCGGGTGCCGCCGAACCAGGTGGCGATCTTGTTGTTCTCCACGCTGTCGATGACGCGCCCGAGCTGCTCCAGCCGCACCGGCGAGCCATTCCGGTATGCGACGATGATCTGGCGATAGCCGGCGGCGTCAAAGAGCTGGCCGCTCGCCTGCACCGTCGCCGCCTCGTTCGCGCCAAACAGCGTGCCGGTCGGCAGGTTCACGTTCGCGTCCTGGATCGCCTTTGCCACTTCCTCCACACCGACGCCGCGCACGGCCAGCTCGCGCGGATCGACCTGCGCGCGCACCGCGTACTTTTGCGTGCCGAAAATGCTGACCTGCGCGACGCCCGGCGTGGTCGAGATGCGCTGCGCGAGCAGCGTGTCCGCGTACTCGTTCACATCGGAAAGCCGCAGCGTCGGCGAGGTCACCGCGAGGAACAGGATCGGTGAATCCGCGGGATTGACCTTGCGATACGAGGGCGGGCTCGGCATGTCGCGCGGGAGCAGCCGCGCGGCGCCGGCGATGGCGGCCTGCACATCCTGCGCGGCGGCGTCGATGTTGCGGTCGAGATTGAAAACGATGGTGACATTCGAGATGCCGAGCGCGCTTGACGACGTCATCGAGTCGATCCCCGCGATCGTGCTGAACTGCCGCTCGAGCGGGGTCGCGACCGAAGCCGCCATCGTCTCGGGACTCGCGCCGGGAAGGCTCGCGGAGACTTGGATCGTGGGGAAATCGACATTCGGCAGATCGCTCACCGGCAGTCTGCGAAAGGCGAACAATCCGAATCCGAGAATGCCGAGCATGACCAGCGTGGTCATCACCGGCCGACGGATGAATGGCTCGGAAATGTTCACAACTTTGGACGATCGGACTGCACGATTACCTTCGCGCCAGGCACGAGCCGGAGCTGCCCATTCGTCACGACGCGCTCGCCGGGTTTCACGCCACTTTCGATCACGATTTCCTCCCCGACCGCGCGCCCCATTTCGACGACCCGCAGCTCTGCCGTGCCGTCGTCTTTCACCACGAATACCTGCTCGCCGCGCTGCCCCACCGTGACGGCGCTCGCCGGCACGACGGTGGCGCCGCGCTCCGTGTCGAGATGCAGCGCGACATCGACAAACGCGCCGGGCCACAGCGCCCGGTCTTCATTGGAAAAAGTCGCCTTCAGCGTGATCGTGCCAGTCGTGGAATCGACGGCATTGGCGATGAACGTGAGCGTGCCTTCGCCGAGCGGTTTCCCATCGCCAGGGGAAAGCGCGGTCACGCCGATCTCCCGCGCGCCGAGGCCGCGGCGGATCGCCGCGAGATGTTGCTCGGGCACGGCAAAGGCGACGTAGATCGGGGCGAGTTGTTTGATCGTCGTCATCGGCGTGTCGGCGTTGTCCTTGACGAGATTTCCCACCTGCACATCGAGCGCGCCCGTGCGGCCGGCGATGGGCGCCTCGATCGTCGCGTAGCCGAGGCGCACCCGCGCGATCTCGACCAGCGCCTCGTCGGCTTTCACCGCCGCTTCCGCCGCTTCCGCAGTGGTCCGCATCTGGTCGAGTTGTTCCTGGGAAATCGCGCCCTTGGTGCCGAGCGCGCCGTTGCGATCCGCATCGCGCCGCGCTCCCGCCGCCGCAGCGCGATCCCGCGCGAGGTTCGCCTCCGCCTGCGCGAGCTGCACTTGGTAAAGCCTCGGCTGGATCGTGAAAAGCAGGTCGCCCTTTTTCACATCCTGTCCCTCGCGAAAATTCACTTCGATCAATTCCCCGCCGACTTGCGCCTTCACTTCCACGGTCGCCACCGATTCCACGTTGCCGATCGCGCGCAATTTGATCGGCACGTCCTTTGTCAGCGCCATTCCCACATGCACCGGCACCGGTCCGCCACCGCCGCGCGACCCCGCCGTGGCGTCGGGCTTCCGGTCGCAGCCGACAGTGAGTGTGAGCGCAAAGGCAAACGCGAATGCGCGGGAAAAATTCATCGGCCGACGATGGACGCACGCCGCCCCGCCGCGCAAGCGAGGACGCAAAGCGCTACGGTGCGATCTCGATGCGGAGGTGGAAGAACAGGCGCGGCGTCCCGGCGGGGACGGTGACGATCGCGCGGCGGGTTTCAAATTCCGTGGTCGCGGAGACGAGCGTGTCGGGCTCGATTTGCCACGCGATGAAATTGGTCGTGCTTTCCACAAAGTAAGTCGTGCCGGGGCGGGTGAGCGGTTTCGTGAACGTGAAAATGTAATTCGTCGCGTCGCCCGCGCCAGGTTGCGTCGTGAGCGCGGGGAGCAGCGGCGGTTGTGGCTCGAAGGTGAGCGGGTTTCCGCCGAGGCCGTACTCGCGCGCATTGCTGGAGCTGTCGAAATCGGGATCGTCCGCATCGCCGCTGCCGGGTCCGCCTGCGGGAAAGTAGAACGCTTTCCACTGCGCGTACGAAGGTCCGGTGGTGCCGGGCGAGGGGATGTCGCCGAGCCAGTTTGCGGCGTCGATGCCGAAGGTCGCGGTGCCGCGGCGATTGAGCGAAAGGCCGCCGGTCGTCGCGGGCCACGCGCCGCCGCTGGCGTAGTCGGTCTGATCTTCGATGGTGAGCGGAGAGAAGCCCGGTTCGAGTGGCGGCGGAGTGCCCGCGCGATAGAGCGTCACGTTTCCGGGCACGCCGAGTTGATCGGGCGATTGCCACGGTCCGGCGAGCGGCACGCTGTTGGAAATGCTGAACGCGGCGCGAAACGCGGGCGCTTTCACCGGATCGCTTGGCACGAACGGTACGATGACGAGCAGCCCGCCGGCGGGGATCGACTCGGTGGTGAAATCGAAATCCACATCGCCGCGCAGCCGCCACAGCGCGAGCGATTGCGCGCTGCCAGTCGGGTTGCGCAGCTCCACAAATTCGAGGTCCGTATTCGCGCCAGCGGGCGAGTGATGCACCTCGCTGATGATGAGCGGGCCGACGCGCGGCGCACTGTTCGGCGCGCCGAGTTTCGCCTTCGGCACCGCGCCGCTCGCCTCGTTGTAGCAGGTGCGCTGCGCCATCGGGTAAAGCGCGCCGGTGCCGTTCGGGCGGCGGCCCCACGATTCATTCAACCGCGCCGCGCCGACATCCACGTGATCCACAAATTTCAGCAGCTTCCCGCCCGCATCCGCCTGGAAAAGCCACGCCTCGTTGTCGTGATTTCCGTCGAAAGAAAACTCGCCCGCGCCCGGCACGCCGGGAGTCGGATTCCACGCGCCGTTCGGATTGAAATCCGTCTCATTGAAAACGAGGTAACCGCCCACCGCGATCGTCGTCCCATTCGGGATGCGGAATTGTTTGTAATCATCGCCCGTTTCGACCGAGCGCCGGTTGCTGAGATACCACCCGCTGAGATCGACGCTCGCGCCCGTGTTGTTGATCAGCTCGATCGCATCGACGTACGGCAGCGCCGTGTTGTTGAGCACTTCATTGATCGTCACCGCGTTGTCCGGGCCCGCTCCGGCGATGCCCGGCGAGCCGTGGAATTCCGACGACGAGCGCCAGTTCACGCCGTTGTTGAAATCCACGTCCGCGAAAGTCACGCCGCTGTATTCCAGCGTCGAGCCTTTGCCATCCGCGCGGCCTGGCCACAGGCCGGCGTCGTTGTAGGTGAATGCCTGGATCAACGTGTTGTCGCGCGCGCGGAGTTCGATGAGTTCGCCGTTGTCGTCGAGCGAACCCTCGATCCATTCGCCGACGATTTTCGCGCTCTGTGCCGTGCCGTAACGCAGCTCAAATGCGGCGCGATTTTTCACCACCAGCGCGCGGTCGCCGGGGTTCAGCGTGAAAGGCGCGAGCTTCAATTCCTTGAACGGTTTTGTTTCCGGCAAACGCACCTCGAAAAGATTCACGACACGCGCGCCGATGTTGCGGATTTCAACGAATTCAAAATCCGCCGATGTGATCCCCGGCAGCACCGTGCTCTCCGCCATTGTCGGCGCGAGCGGGTTGAAATTCATCTCGCTCACCGCGATGTCGCCGAGCGTCGCGAAGAATTCGTTCACGAGATAAACGCGCGTCAGCGGGCCGCTCCAATTGATGCCGATCGCGCCCTGTCCGGCGAACACCGTGGTCGTCGTGGGAAGCTGCCGCCGCGCGGTGAGCACCGTCGTTTGCGTGATCGGGAGCGCGCCCCCGTAAGCCGTGCCGCTGCCCGGCGTGCCGCCGCCCTCCGGCCGCGGATCGGTGCCGTTCAGCGTGTAGCGGATCGTGCCGCCGCTGCCGCTGAGAGTTACATTCGTGCCCGCGCTCACGATGCCGGATGCGGTCGCCGTCGCCGGTGGCGCGGGCATCTGGCCGTTGATCCAATTCGCGCGCGTCGTCAGCCACGTTTTCATCGCGGTGATTTCATTCAAATACACACCGCCCGCCGCCGCGTTGTCCGGCCACTTCGCCGCATCGCGCGCGCCTGCCGCGTTCCCGATCTGCACGCCCTGCGCATCGGCGACCGCGTTCAGATTCGCCTGCGCGAGCGGCCCCGCGCGGAGCTGCTGCCAGCGATCCACCCACGCCTGCACGAAGTCGGGATCGCGGAAGACATGGCCCCACCAGCCGAGCGTGAAAAAATATTCGATGTTCACCCAACTGCTCGGATTCGCATCGCGCCCGTCGTCCGAGCCAAGCGCGCGATCGAAATCCCAAATCGGCCCCGCGTTGATCCGCTCGCCGCGATCCTTGAAAAAATACGCGCTCAGTCGCAGCGCATCCACGTTGTAAGCGATGCTGTTGAGGATGTGGTGATCCACCCACGCTGCCGTGTCCATGTAAGTGCGGTAGTTTCGCGTCGTGAAATTCGCGTTCCGCTCGTTGGTCAGCGTCGTGTCAAACGTCTGCGTGTAACCTTGGATGTAACTAATCTGCTGCGGCGTATCGACCTGCGGATCGGGCTCCACCAGCACCAGCCCCACGCCGCCAGTCGTCGTCCAGGTGACCTCGTCGGGATCGTTGCGATCGACCTTCATAATGTATCCGCCCGTGACCGCGTTGCCGCTATTGTCGCCCGGTTCGAGCGCCGCAATATCGACGCGGTTGTTGTTTGATTTGATCTTCTCCGTCGCCACGTACACGCCCGCGTAATCCGCGTAGTCGAGCTTGCCGCCATTCGTGTTCACGAACATTTCCACAAACCGCGTGCGCGATGCCCAGCGCCCGCATTGCCGGCTGATTTCATTGATGAACGAGTTGTGGATGAACGTGTCGTCAAACAGCCACGGCCCGTTCAGCACCCAATCGCTGTCCGACGCCATGCCGAGCAGTGGGATGTCGCGGTCGCCTTCCACCTCGTCGCGCGTTTCGAGCCCGTAGCTCTTTTTTGGAAAACCCGACGACGATGATCCGCGCACGCGGGTTCCCGCGCGGCTGAAAATCACCGGCGCGGCATTCATCGACGCCGTCCCGGCCACGGTGTCGAAAACGTGAAACAGCGACTGCGTGTAAAGCCCGCTCGCGCCATCCACCGGCTCACCCGCGCCATGATCGTCCACGACGAGGATCGGCAGGTTCGAGGTGAAGTTCGACGTGTTGTTCACGCCGCCGGTTTCGAGCAGCAGATATTGCAAAGTGGTCGTGCGGCCTTTCTGCCCGTTCGCGGAATCGAAGACCGCCGCGCGGATCAGCTTGCTCGTCGCGATCGGGATCGGCGCGGAGTAGAGCGTGGACGCCACGGTCGGGTCCGCGAGCATCGCGCCGCTGCCGCTCGGATCGGAAATCACGTAGCGGATTTCCTTTCCCGCCGTTGCCCCGCCGAGCGTGAGATTGAACAGCGCGGTGAACGTGCCCGGCGCGCGCGATGCCGTGACGGAGATCGGAAGCTGGATCGTATTCGGCCCGCCATTCGCCACGCCCGGCGTCCCGACGGAAAAATATCCCGTCACGCCCGGCCCGCCCGTGTCGATGCTCGCGATCAATTGCGGCCACATGAAAAGATCGGAGCTGGTCGTGTTCGCATTCAGCGCCTGGAGCGCGAGCACATTGTCGCCCGCGAGCAGCGAGCTGATTTTCGAGGAAATATCCGTCGTCTCAAACGCGCCCGGCGCATGGATCTGGCCCGCGGGCGAATTGAAAACGAGCGCGCCTTCCGCTGGCGCGCTCGGGGAATTCGCGACGAAATCCGCATTGATCCACGCATAAAATCCGTCGTCGTAATTCGCCTTCAGCGTCAGCTTCGTCACGAGTCCCGGATTCGCGATCGTGAAATGCGCGCGCGCATACGCACTGCGCCCGCTGCCGATGATCGAAGGCACCAGCGCCTTCAAATCAATCCCGAGATCCGCCTGCAAATTTGGATTCGCCCCGGTGTTCATAAAGCCGACCGCAAACGTCCCCGGCAACCATGCCGAATCGTCGAACGTCCGCGCGCGCCACGTCGTCCCCAGCACATTGTCCGCGGGCACAAATGCGCGCGCCGCGGTCGGCTTGTCGATCAGCGTCACGTCGTTCGAGTTCGTCGAAGTGCCGTAGCTGATGTCCGCAAATTGCGCGGGATACACCGGCGTGAATTCCGTCGTCACGGTCGCCCCGTCCGGCTTCACCAGCGCGAGATATTCGCCTCCGGCGGAAAGGTTGAAATTCGCGTGCAGCGGCTGCCCCGCGACGCGCCGGTCTTTGCCCGATGCCCACACGATCAGGTAGCTGTTTCCCGGCAGCGTCACGTTCGGAAATGTCCACTTCGATTTGTTCGTGATGAGGTCCGTAAGGAACCAGCCGTTCAGGCTCACCGGCGTCGCATCGGGATTGCGAATCTCAATCCAGTCCGCATTGCTCCCGTCTTCATCGACGATCGAGTTTTGATTGCTCGCGAGGAATTCCGAAATGACCGGATCGGCCACGGCAGGGAGCACGGAAAGAAGGAAAACTGGGATGAAATGACGGAGCATAAAAGGGGGGAAGTGCAATAGCGCCGGAACTATGCCGAGCAAGTCCACACGCGCCACGAGATTGTTACTTGCGCGTTTCTATTCGCATCGCCGCTGCCCATTCTGAATCCTGAAATCCAATGACGAAGCTTCCGCGTTTTTCCCTCCTGCTGCTCATCGGCGTCGCCGGTTGCCGCCGCGCCGCGGACGTTCCGCCGGCGTGGTTCGCCGATGTCACCGCCGCGCAGGGCGTGAATTTCATCCACGATTCCGGCTCGCGCGGACGTTATTTCATGCCAGAGCAAATGGGCTCGGGCGTCGCGGTGTTCGATGCCGATGGCGACGGGCGGCAGGACTTTTATTTTGTGCAAAATGGCGGCGCATCCTCCGCGTCGAAAAACCAGCTCTGGCTGCAAAAAACCACCGGCGGTTTCCGCGACGCGAGCGCGGGCTCGGGGCTGGATGTGGTGGGCTTTGGCATGGGTGCGATCGCGGGCGATGCAAACAACGACGGACGTGCCGACCTGATCGTGACGGCGTACGATGGCGCGCGTTTCTTTTTGAATCTCGGCGGTGGAAAATTCCGCGACATCACGCGCGAGTGCGGCATCGACGCGCCGCGCTGGGCGACTGCCGCGTCGTTCGTGGATTACGATCGCGATGGCTGGCTTGATGTCGTGATCGGGAACTACGTGGATCTGCCGCCTTCCGAGCAATGCCTCGACACGGCGGGCGCGCCGGAATTCTGCGGGCCGATCGATTTTCCCGGAACGGCGGCGCGGCTTTTCCGAAACCTCGGTCGTCGCGAAGGCCCGCCCGCATTTGAAGACACGACCGTGCGCTCCGGCATCGTCCACGCGCTCGGGCCCGCGCTCGGCGTGCTGTGCGCGGATTTCGATGGCGACCGCTGGCCGGATGTTTTCTTCGGCGACGATGGCGCGCCGAACCGCCTTTTCATCAATCAACGCGACGGCACTTTCCGCGAGGAAGCCGCCGCGCGCGGGCTCGCGCTCGATGCCAATGGCGCGACCGCCGCGAACATGGGCGTGGCCGCGGGTGATGTGAATGGCGACGGGATGTTCGATGTCTTCATCACCCATCTCGATCGCGAACAGCACGGACTTTGGATGCAGGGACCGCGCGGCATGTTCACCGAAAAAGCCGCGACCTCCGGCCTCGCGGGCGCGGCGTGGCGCGGCACGGGATTTGGCGCGGTGCTCGCGGATTTCGATCACGATGGCGAGACGGATCTCGCGCTGGGGAATGGCGCGATCGAGCGCCAGACGCAGCCTGTAAAAGCCGCGTCGGGACTCGCGAAATTCTGGCTGCCGTACGCGCAGCGGTCGCAGTTGTTCGCGGGTGAAAATGGCGCGCGCCTCCGCGATGTGTCGCCGGGAAATGCCGCATTTTGCGAGCCGGGCGAAGTCGGGCGCGGACTGGCCGCGGTGGATTTCGACGACGACGGCGCGCTCGACCTCGTGAAGACTTCTGCTGGCAGCGCCGCGCGGCTTTTTCGCAATGTCGCTCCAAAACGCGGCCACTGGCTGACGGTGCGCGCGATCGAGCCCGCGCTCGGCGGACGCGATGCGATCGGCGCGGAGATCGTCGTCGAGACTGCCGGGAAACGCTGGCACCGGCTCGCGCAATCCAGCCAGAGTTACCTCGGCAGTCACGAAGCGCGCGCGCATTTCGGGCTCGGCGAAGCGACGGCGGTGGCGGCGATCCGTGTCGTGTGGGCGGATGGCGTCGAGGAGCGTTTCGACGGCAGCGCGGCAGATCGGCACGTCGTTTTGAAAAAGGGCGAAGGCCGCGAACGCGCATCGCTCACCGATTTGCCAGCGCTCGCGAAATTGCCGCCACGCACCGCCGCGCCCGCGCCGAAACCATCCGCGCATCGCGCGCCGTCGGTCGCGCCGGGCAGTCGCCAATGGCTCGCGGATCGCGCGACCGAACTTCTCGCGCAACGCGAACTCGCCGCCGCGTCCGAAGTGATCGAACGACTGCTGCGCGAGCACCCCGCGCATCCGCAATCGTGGCTGCTCGGTGGGCGGCTGCAATTGCTCGGCGGCGACGCGGCCGGTGCCGAGCGTGCGTTCCAGCGCCACGTCGAACTCGCGCCGGAATCCGAGCAGGGCCATTTCCAAATCGGCCTCGCGCGGCTCGCCCTGGGCCGCATCGCCGAGGCGGAAAGCGCGTTCCAGCGCGCCTCGGAAATCAAGCCCGGCTACACCGCGGCGCATTTCAATCGCGCCATCGCGCTGATCCGCATCGAGCGCCCGCGCGAAGCCGCCGCCACGTTCCGCGAAGTGATCCGCTACAATCCCGAACACCTCGAAGCGTACGTGCGCCTCGCCGCGCTCCAGCTCGATCTCGGCGAACCCGCGCCCGCGCTGCGGCTGCTGCGCGAAGCATCCTGGCTCGCGCCAAACGACCCGCGCGTCAGCGAACTGATGTCGCGCGCGGCATCGCGGCAGTAGTCCGTGCTTGTAGAAAAAATCTGTCGTGGAAAAAATCTTCCCATCGCGAGGGCGCGCGACTAGGAATCTGCGAGTCCTCGTTGCATGATGATCGCCTCACGCCTCCTGACTTTCGCTGCCTGCGGCCTCGCGGGATTTTTTGGGATGAATGCGATCGGCCCGCGCGGAGCCGTGCGGCGGGAAATTTCGCAGGCCGCGGCCCAGTCGGCTCCAGTTGGGGAAATGCCGATGCCTGCCGTCGAGGACAGCGCGCTCGTCGCGGAGTGGGAGAAGATGCGTTCTCAATATGGCCGCGAGCCGGGCGATCTGCCGACCCTTTATCTGGCGGTGAAGGACACGAAGGATGCGTTTCGCCGCCGTGCGTTTCGCGCCGCGTTGCTGGCCGATTGGGCGATTACCGATCCGCGCGCGGCGCTCGCGTTTCTTCGGGAAAAGGATTCCGGGAACGTCAATCAGTTTCTCCGCGAATGGCTGCGGCTCGATCCGCAGAATGCGATCGCGGCTTTGCTGGCGGATGAAAAAGGGAAGGGGAATCTCCGCAGTCTGCTCAGCGACATCGCGAAAGTCGCGCCTGCGCGGCTCGCGGAAATCGCCGGCGCGCTGCAAAAATCCGAGAGCCGCTTTGACTCCACGGCGCGGGACGCGTTTGCCATTTTCGCGCAGAGCGATCCGGACGCGGCGCGCCTGGCCGCGGAGTCGGTGCAGGGCGTATTGCGCGGCCAGGTCTTGGCCGGAGTGGCCGGTGTGTGGGCGGAGAAGGACGGGCCAGCCGCACTCGCGTGGGCACAGTCGCTGACCGCGGGCGAGGCGCGCGACGAAGCGCTGAAAGGCGTGCTCACTGGCTGGGCGAAGACCGATCCCGCCGCGGCGCTCCAGCGCATCGACCTCGTGCCGCCGGGAGGCGAGGAAAATTACTACGCCTCGGATGTCGGCGCGCAGGTCTTGCGCGAAGCAGCGAAGCGCGACTGGGACGGGACGATGCAATGGCTGCGCGATCATCCCGGAAAACTCGGACGATCGAGCCTCAATGGTCTTCAGGATGTGATGTCGAAACGACTGAACTCGAATCCGGCGGAGACGATGCGATCGTTGTCGAAGAGCGGTCTTCCCGGTCTCGACAATGTCCTCGCGAACGCGCTGCTCAACGACGGCTACGCTCAGCGCGATGCGATCTGGCAATGGCTCGACGGGCAACCACCGTCCGCCTTCACCACATCCGCGCGCGGCTGGGTGTTGAATGCCGTCGCGTGGAAGGAGCCTGAAACGGCGATGGAATGGATCGAGAAAATTCCCGACACGCCGGAAAACCAGAGCATCATCGAGCGCGGCACGATGAGTCTTTTGAATGGCGGCAGTCAGATGGATCGCTTCGAGAGCTTTTTTGCGAAGGCTTCACCGAAGATGCGCAGTTCGCTGATCGAGGCGGCGTTCCGGTTTGGCGGTCAGGGAATGAGCCGCGATCCTGCATTGTGGATCGGTCGTGTAAACGAACTCCCGCCGGAGCGGCGCAGCCAGGCCATCAGTGGACTGGCGAGCTCGTGGGCGGCGGAAGATCCCGCGGCGGCGATCGCGTGGGTGGAGGCGCTGCCATCGGAAAAGGAGCGCAGCGGCGCGTTCAGCTCGGCGATGAGTGGCTGGGCGCAAAACGATCCGGTGGCTGCCGCGCAATGGCTCAACACGCAGCCGAACGGCATGAACCGCGACATCGGCACGAGCGGTCTCGTCTCCGCGCTCATCAATTCCTCGCCGGAAGACGCGTGGACATGGGCGCAAAGCATCCGCGATCCGAGCCGCCGCCTCAGCGCGCTGCAACTCGCGCAGATGGGCTTGCGGAGTAAGGATCCCGCCATCGCGAAACAGATGCTGGAAAGTGCGCGCCTCACGCCGACGGAAGTGCAGGCATTGACGCAAACACCGGACGCGCAGTCGTTCATTCGGCAATGACGCGCGCACATTTCACCACCCTCGCCGGTGGCGCGCTGGCGCTCGGGATCGGTGCCGTCGCCGCGAAGATGAGCGAGCCCGCGCCCGCCATCGTGCCACCGCTGGTCGAGCCCGCGAAGTCGGCGATGCCCGTGCCCGCGCGCGGCCGGACGGTCAGCGAATCGTTCGCCGCGGCGCTGCAAAAAGAGACTGGCGGGAAACGCTGGCTGCTGCTGCTCGCCGCGACTGAGAAGGCCGATGCGTCCGACATGCCGGGGCTGATCCGCGCGGTCGGCGTGGATTCCGCCGCCGTCCGCATGCTCGCCGCGCACTGGGCCGATCTCGATCCGAGCCACATGTTTCACACCGTCTATGCCGAGCTGCTTTTGCCGGAAAATACCCCCGGCGCATTGCCGAGCCGCTACACCCTGTCGAGCGTGCTTTTCGAGCAGTGGGTGAAGAACGACCCCGCTGCCGCGGTGAAGGCGCTCAACGATGTGCCGGAATTTTCGGGCCGCGAAAATCTGCGTATGACGGCCTCGAACCAGCTCATGAAAGCCGATGTCGAAACCGGGCTGCGCGCGATGAAGGATTGGGGCATCCGCAATTACTCCCCCGACATGAAAGGCGTGGCGGCGTGGGCCGCGCGCGATCCGCAGCGCGCGGCGGAAAGCATTTTGAAAAACACCGAGGGCTACGCGCGGCAGGCGGCGCTGAGGGAGGTGGCGAAAGTATGGGGAAACGCCAATCCCAGTGCCGCGTTCGAATTCGCCGCCGGGCTCGATTCCACGAGCCGCGCGCAGGTCAGCGGGGAAGTCATCCGCGCATGGGCCGAGCGCGATGCGGCGGGTGCGGCGGCATTTGCCGCGACGCAGCCGGAAGGCGCATTTCGCAACGCGCTCGGCCAGAGTCTTGTCACCGAGTGGGGGAAAACGGATGCGGCTGCGGCGCTCGCGTGGAGCCAGGGAAATCTGCGCGGCTCGGCGCAGACCGAGGCCATCTCCGGGCTCGTAAAATCCGCCGCGGAAAAAGATCTTGCCGGAGCCGCCCAACTCGTCGCGACGATGGAACCCGGCACGGCGCAGAACCGCGCGAGCACGGCGATTTTTGAAACGTGGTTTAACAAAGGCAAAGGCGAACGCGCCGCCGCGATCGAATGGCTCGCCGCGCTGCCCGATGCCACGGTGCGCAAGGCGGCGATCGAGCGCGTGCAATGGAACTGGGCGTGGAACGATCCCGCTGGCGTGCGCGATTTCATCTCCGGCCCGAATGGCGCGCTCGCGTCGCATTCCCTCATCCAGCAAGTCGCCCGCGGCCAGGTGTCCAAAAATCCCGAAGCCGCCATGCAATGGGCCACCAGCCTGCCCGCCGATCGCGCCGCCGAAGCGCGCGCCGCCGTGCTGGAAAACTGGCTCTCGATCCGCCCAGAAGGTGCCGCCGACTACGTCAGAAAACTCCCGGTCGGCGAGGAGCGCAGCCGCGCGGTTTCCAGCGTTTCTCAATCGCTCATCTACCAATCCCCGCAGCAGGCCGCCGCGTGGTACCGCACGCTCGGCGATGCCGAACGCAAAGTGGCGCGCGAAGTTTTCGACCGCAGCGGCCTTCCGGAGGATCAGCGGAAGCAGTTGGAAGACGGCTTGAAGGCACCGTGATCCGCGCAGGGGGCGATTTGACCTGAAAAAGGCGATGGAATTACCGCGGAAGACGCCGATGACGCGGAAAACACGGAAAAGCAGCGGTTTGGGCCGCAACCCGAAACAGACCCCGTCTCACCAAATGGGTGAATGCGACCAAGCCCGCTGCCTGCCCTCGAAGTCTCTCCCAATCCGCGTTTTCCGCGTAATCTGCGTCCGCTGCGGCAATCTCCATCGCCGCTTTTAGGTGTGAAAATGGCCGCGCCCGCGAAGCATCCGCAGCCAAAGCCCATGCGGCCTAGACTGCAATGCTGCCAAAATTTGCAATTCCCAAGTGTTTGAAACTGCAATGAGGCCGGAATTTGTAATTCCCAAGCGTTTGAAGCTGTAATACAGCCGGAATTCATAATTTTCGAGCGTTTGAGACTGTATTACGGCCAAAATTTGTAATTCCACCTCACTTCCGTACGTAACACGCCCGGAATGGACAATTCTGAGAGAGTTACAGCTGTAATTATCGCGCCTGAGAGGCGGATGGCCTTTTTACAACTGTAACAGGCCCGGCATTCATAATTTTCGCCCCTTTACAGTCGCAACCGGTCTTTCACCCACAATTCTGGCAGTAATATAGTCTAAAACGGACGGTTTTTGACAGCGTTGCACGCAGTGTGATTTCCCGACCTTCAAAATCGTGGCGAAAACCCGTTTTGCAGCACAAAGGGCGGGAGCGATGCCAATGCGGACAGGTGCGGCACGTCATCACCATCCATTCCGCCCTTCATGTCCGCCGTGTCCTTCGTGGTTCAATCCGAATCCGCAGGCTTTTCCACGAGATGCAAAACAGTGAAAAATGGGTGTTGACATCCAAAGAGGGGTAATCAAATCAAAGATCGCGTTTGCAGCGTTGGCGGTATTTCCACCCATGAATGACCTTCCCCCAAAAAAGCGGCCCCGCGTCAAAGCCACGATGGACGTGGCTTCCGAAAGCCGCGACGAGCTGCATCCGCTGGTCACGCGCCGCTGCTCACATCCCGCGCGCCGGTCCACGCTCTGCGCAAATGGAAACCGTAACCGGCTCCGCACATCCAGTTTCATTCCACGAATGCGCACCCTCCGGCCAGCGCACAAAAAACCCTCGAAAACCGATTGAATCCCATGAATCTGACCGGCCTGTTTCGTTGCGTTGCATTGGTTTCAGCCATCCTGCTCGGATCGCAGGCCCGTGGCCAGTCCAGCTACACCATGTATTACCAAAGCGGGCCGCCGCCGACGACGCAGGCGAGCAGCAGTTCGATGGGTTTTGAGGTGCCGATCGAGCGAACGGGGCACAGCTTTTCCTTTTGCTGGCGCATCGTCGCCAGTGGCAGCGCCAGCAACAGTAGCACCTACCCCGCGCGTTTTGTGACTTCATCAGACCCCCTCACTCCCTGACGCCGATCCCCGCTCTGACCGTCCCCGGTGCGGCGGGCGCGAAAGCAATTTTCTAGCAGTCATGCCTGATAACAAAAAACTCTTCCTCTCCATCGTCAGCAACGAGTTCGTGTCGTATCGCCAGCTTCTCGCGTCGGACTTGAAGCGCCCGAACCTGGATGTCGCCGCGCAGGAGGATTTCATCAACACCGGCGGCTCCACCTTGGAGAAGCTGGACGACTACATCCGCAGTTGCCATGGGGTCATCCACATCATCGGCAAGGCCACCGGGGCCGTGCCGCCGGAGGCAGCGGTGAAGGCTTTGCTCGCCCGTAATTCCGACTTCGCCGCCAAGCTCCCGCCGCTCGCACCGCACCTCGCGCAGCCGCAGCCCGGCTTTTCCTACACGCAGTGGGAAGCCTACCTCGCCCTTTACCATCAGCGGCCACTCTTCGTTTATCGCCCCACCGACTTCGATCTGGCGCTGCATCAGGTGCCGCGCGGGCCAAAGTTCGTTTTCAGCGCCGACGAGGAAAAGTCCCAACGCGAGCATTGCCGCCGCATCTGCGATCTCGGCCACGACCGCAGCCAATTCCTCAACGAAGAGCGCCTCAGCTCCGCCGTGCTCCGCGACCTCGTGGAGATCCTGCCCCGGCTGGAGACGACCATCAACGTCTCCGCCACCAAGCTCGGCCACACCGCCGAGCGACTCATCGGGCGCGACGAAGACCTCGCCCGACTCGATGCCGCCTGGAACGACTCGCACAAAAACGTCGTCATCGTCCGCGCGTTTGGCGGCATGGGGAAGACTTCCCTCGTCGCCACCTGGATGGCCGAGCTGGCGCTGAAAAACTGGCGTGGCGCCGGGCGCGTCTTCGATTGGTCCTTCTACAGCCAGGGCACCAACGACCAGCGCGCCGCTTCCGCCGACACCTTCATCGCCGCCGCGCTCACAGCCTTTGGCGATCCCGATCCCGTGCTCGGCTCCGCGTGGGATCGCGGCGCGCGGCTCGCCCGGCTGGTGGGAAAAGAGCGCTGCCTGCTCGTGCTCGATGGCCTGGAGCCGCTTCAATATCCGCCCGGCCCGATGGAGGGAAAGCTCAAGGACCAGGCCATCGAAGCCCTGCTCAAAGGACTCGCCGCCCAGAACGCCGGGCTGTGCGTCGTCACCACGCGTGAAAGAGTCCCCGACATCCAGCAGCACTACGGACGCACCGCCGCCGACCTCGCGCTCACCGCGCTCACCGACCTCGCCGGTGCGGCCCTGCTGCATCACCACGGAGCCACGCGCGCCGGAGCCGTGGAGATCAAACGCGACGACCGGGAACTGCAAACCGCCAGCCGCGAAGTGCGCGGCCACGGCCTCACCCTGCGATTGCTCGGGCAGTATCTGCGGCTCGTGGAAGGCGGCGACATCCTCAAGCGCGGCACCGTGCGCCTGGCCGATGCCGAGCGCGAATACCAGAACGACGCCACCCGCCCCTACGGCCACGCCTTCAAAGCCATGGAAGCCTACGAGCAATGGTTCCAGCGCGAGGGCGAGCGCGGCCAGCGCCAGCTCGCCGTCCTGCGCCTGCTCGGCCTCTTCGACCGTCCCGCCTCCAAGGATTGCCTCGACGCCCTGCTCAAAGCGCCCGCCATCGCCGGGCTGACCGAGCTGCTCGTCGGGTTGGCACCACGCGATTGGAATCTCATCACGAACCGGCTGGCGGAAATCAATCTCGTCACCGTGCAGGCCGACGGCGGGCTGGATGCGCATCCGCTGCTGCGGGAATACTTCGCGATGAAACTCCGCGAGCAGCCCGAGAGCTGGAAGGCCGCGCACAAGCGGCTCTACGAACACCTCTGCGCGAAGACGAAGGACAAGCCCGACGCCACCCTCGAAGACCTCCAACCGCTCTACCAAGTCGTGGCCCACGGCTGCCAGGCGGGCTTGCAGCAGGAGGCGTGTGAAAAGGTTTACTTCGCCCGCATCCAGTGCGGGCAGAAATCCTACAGCGCGAAGAAACTCGGTGCGTTCGGTTCGGACTTGGGAGCCATCGCGTGCTTCTTCGAGCAACCTTGGAGCTGCATCTCACCTGCGCTCAGTGAATTCTGGCAAGCTTGGCTGCTTAACGAAGCCGCCTTCCGCCTGCGCGCCTTGGGCCGGCTGACCGAGGCCCTCGAGCCGATGCGGGCTGGGCTGGAGAAGCTCATCACGCAAAAGAATTGGAAGGCTGCAGCAGGAATGGCCAGCAACCTGAGCGAGCTGGAGCTGACGCTGGGCGAGGTGGCCGGCGCGGTGGGGGACGCCGAGCAGTCCGTGACCTACGCCAACCGCAGCGGCGATGCGGACATGCGGTATGCGATGCGCGAGACATCAGCCGACGCCCTGCACCAGGCGGGCCGCCGGGCCGAGGCGGAGGCGCGCTTCCGCGAGGCCGAGCAGACGCAGGCCGAGCGCCAGCCCGCCTACCCGCTGCTGTATTCGACGGGGGGCTTCCGGTATTGCGACCTGCTCTTGACGGAGGCGGAGCGGGCCAGTGGGAATGTCGAAGGAAGAATGGCGAATGACGAATTCGTGAAGCACTGCCGCGCCGTCTCCGAGCGAGCGGCGCAGACGCTCAAGTGGGAGGAGGGAATGCGCGGCGCACCGATTCTCGACTTCGCGCTTCACCACCTCACCCTGGGCCGCGCCGCGCTCTACGAAGCCATTCTCGGGAAATTCGACATTCGCAATTCGTCACTCGAAATTGACCACGCCGTCTCCGGCCTCCGCCGCGCCGGCCAGAGCGATGAGCTTCCCAAAGCCCTCCTCACCCGCGCCTGGCAGTGGAATCTCACCGGCGTGCGGACCGGCCCCGAGAGCGCGCAGAGCGACCTGGACGAAGCCTGGGAAATCGCCGCCCGCGGGCCGATGCCGCTTTTTCTCGCAGACATCCATCTCTATCGCGCCCGCCTCTTCTTCCGCGAAGCCCATTATCCTTTCACCGATCCCGACGGCACGCCGCGCACCCCCCAGCAGGACCTTGCGGACGCCCGCAAAATCATCACGAAGATAACCAGCTTCAAGCGGCCCGACGGCGTCTTCGAGTCCCACAGCTACCTCCGCCGCCTGCCCGAACTCGAAGACGCGGAGCAGGCCATTCTCAAGTAATCGACTTCCCACCAACTCACTCAACCAACCTTCACCATGAAACCATTCACCCACACCCAAGAAAACCCGCTCCCGCTCAAGACCCCGCCGGGCACTTCGGACTTCACCATGCACGCGGACACGAAAGACGGCGTGGCCATCCTCGTCTGCACCGTCGGCAAGACCGTGCTGCACTACGATGCCCGCTGCCTCGCCGACCTGCACGCCATACTCAAGGCCCACGGCGACTGGATGGACCTCGGCGGCGCGGATGAACAGAAGCCGGCAAAGGACGGCACCGTGGAAGCCTGGGGCCGCTCGCCCAAGAATCCGGTCAAGGGCTGGTACGGCTTGAAGAAAGGATTGCGCGGCCGCTTCGGCGTGTATGTGCCGCCGCTGATGGAAGCCCTCGGCCTCTGCGAACTGGAGCACAACGCCAAGAACAACCGGATGCGCGCGAAGTAGGCTGACGGCACGAGGTGGGGCGCGTCTTCCCAGCGAGAAGGGGTAGGTCCGCATACATGGGAAGGTGGGAGGGGGCAGCAACGTGAGCCGGGCGATCACGGCCAATCGCGATCCGAAGGAAGTCCACCGCCGGAAACTTCAGAAAACTCTGCACATATGCACGGCCTGACCCTTTCTCTGGGCGCTTGGCACCAGACACACTTCATTTACAATTCACGCACAGAAATCTGACTAGCCGGCGGCGGTTCGTCACACATTCTATCCCGATGAAAGTCCCATTGATCCTCAGCGCAGTTCTCATCCACGCGATCTTCACCCACAGCGGACGTGCGGCAGATGGAGCCGTTGAGGAAACGTTGGCGACTCCGGCGGTGCCAGATGGTCAGCGCGCGGGGGTTTGGGAAAAGCGGAGCAACTTCTTGCGCGGACGCATTTATCACTCAGCGGTCTGGACCTACGCGGAAATGATCGTGTGGGGCGGCGGCTCGGAGCACCAGTTTTACAATGACGGCGGGATCTACGATCCGGTGAAAGACCAGTGGCGGCGGGTGTCGGAAACGAATGCACCTTCCGGTCGTTGGGGCCACGCGGCGGTTTGGACGGGACGGGAGATGATCGTGTGGGGCGGGCGCAGCAACTTCGCGGCAAGCGACAGCAAGAATGACGGGGCGCTTTACAATCCAGAGACGGATACGTGGAGGCGGATGAGCGCCGTGGATGCGCCGACGGCGCGTTCGCAGATGGCCGCGGTGTGGACCGGCGAGGAGTTGATCGTGTGGGGCGGCATGGGCGACGGCGGGGAATGCTTTGCCACCGGTGCCAGCTACAATGCCCGGACGGACACGTGGACGGCGCTGCCAGCGGACAATGCGCCGGAAGGCCGGATGGAACCCGCGTTTGTGTGGACAGGGCGCGAGTTCGTGGTGTGGGGCGGTTTGCTTCAAGGCGGCACCCGTTCGTCGGGCACGGGTGGACGTTACAACCCGGAGAGCCGGACCTGGAAGTCGCTGCCGATGGAAGGCGCGCCGGTTTCGTCGCGGGGATTGCAAGCGGTGTGGACTGGCACGGAGATGATCGTGTGGGGTGGTGCGCATCTCGATGGCGAAACGCCCGTCAACATCGGGCTGAGGACCGGCGGACGATACCATCCGGGCACCGACTCCTGGCAGCCGACGGCGGTGAGCGGCGCCCCGGATGGACGGATGTGTTACGCCGCCGCATGGACGGGCGAGGAGATGATCGTCTGGGGCGGTGGCGATCAAAAGAGCGGGAGTTTGAAGACCGGCGGTAGCTACAATCCGGCGGGCAACGATTGGATCGCCACGGCGACTGTCGGCGCGCCTTCCGGACGCGGAATCGCGACGGCAGTGTGGACCGGGGACGGGATGTTGATTTTCGGAGGCTCGACGGGTGGAGTGGAGGCGTTCAACGAGACTTGGTTTTACCGGCCAGACACCCGGCCTGCGCCGCTCGATCGTGCGCGCGACTAACCGGCGGAGCTAGTGTATTGTCAATTGTAGCGCGATGGTTAAAAGTGAAAGAATTAGCGGGTACTAATATTATCTCTGTATAAATGGGTGTGATGCCAAAGAAAAAGCATCACATCCGACTCAGTGGCGAGGAACGCGGGCAACTCGAA
>JANNWY010000056.1:0-6794 GCA_031409335.1 Chthoniobacteraceae bacterium
CACCCACACGCCATCCTCACGCTCGACGGCAAACCCGCTCAGCAAATAACTGAGCCGCGTGGCCGACAGCGTTTCGCCCGCGGCATTCTGGTAGCGCAGCGAGTCGAGCAGGAGCGGGCCATCGCCGAACGTGTGCCGCACTGCGATCTCCAGCGTCGCACCCCATCCCGCACCGGCACTCAGCGCCGCTGCGATGAGAGCAAGGGCGAGGGCGTGCAGCGTTCGGAAGCGGTGTGTCATTGGCCGGTGTAGGCCGGATCGAAGATCGCCACGCCGGTGCGCGAGACGCGGTAGAAGCGCCTCGTATTGTTCGCCGGCAATGCCGCGCCGGTCTCGCTGGCCGACGTTTGCGTGGCATTCGATGCGGCGGGCCAGCTCGGCGCGATGGTGCTCCACGAGGTGAGATTGGTGGACGATTCGATTTGGTAGCTGCCGCCTTCGAGGCTGTTCCAGGTGAGCGTCACGTCGCCCGTGGCGGCGTTCACCGCCGGGCTGCCGCTCCACCTTTCGCCGATGGCCGGCCCGCCGGTGAAAAGCGTGGTGACGGTCTCCGTGATGTTGCCGTTGACCACGCGCCCGCCGGTGTTGTTGCCATACCAGTAGCGGCCGATGGAAAACGGGAACGCGGGCGCGCCATTCGCATCGATCGGGATGAAGTAAGCGTAAGTGCCACCGGGAAACTCGGGCGTCACGCAGATGCGGCCGTTGGGTTTATCGAGGTCGAAGTGAATGCCCTGCGTGTAGCCGCGGTCACCGAGGTAATCGAAGTCCTCCGCATACCAGGCGATGGGAAAGCTCGCCGAGACATCCGGTCCGTAGCTGCCTGCGGGGAGCGGATAGTCGCTGCTGCCGAGCGTGGCGGTGAAGGTGTGAAACAACGCCGCCCACGGCGCGAGCGAGTGACGGCCAGCGGTCGCGAGATTCACAGTGCCGAACGAGCCATCGCGCGGCACATGGCCGGACACCATCCGCCGCACCGGGCTGCTCGCATTGTTCGCGACGGAGTAGCCATACGGCCCGTAGATCGGGTAGCCATCATACGCCCAGCCGAGGATCGGAGAGTGATGGAGGTTCGCGGTGTTCTCGGTGTAAGTGTCGGTCGCGGCGTTGTAGGTGAGGTTGTCGCCGAGCTGGTGGCGGAAGGCGCGCGGGTTCGCGTGATAGTGGTAGCCGCCGTCGGGAGCCGGATGCCCGAAGCCCGCGTCGAGGATTGGCCCTTCCGCACCCGTGGCGCAGCGAATCCAGACGTTCGTCTGATTTCCCGGCACGCCGCCGCCCGTGATTCCCGCGTCTCTCTGCGTCGTCGGATTCCATCCCGAGCCATCGCCTAGATTCGCAATGGTCACGCCATTCACGAGCACGCCGACGGGGCCTTGCTGGACTTGGTTCTGCGTGACCGCGGGTGTCGGGTTGCGCGGAATTTTGGAAGTGAGCCTCCGGTTCTCGGGCCACAGGCCATTCACGTTGATCTTCGCGTATTCTTTATACCAAGGCCCCATCCGGTGGCTGGCGAGATCGGAGGAGCGGACATAGACGAAGTTCGCGGAATAAAGCACCTGCTGCACGTCGGCGTAGGCGGGTAGCAATTGCTCGTTGTTCGCGTTGTTCTGCGGGATGCCGGGCGAAGGCCACACGGCCACCGGCGCGGAGGTCGTGGTCTCCGTGACGCGCGCGTATTTTGTGGAGTTCGAGGTCACCCACTGCGTGAGCCGCGGGTCCGCGTGAACGCTGCTCGCGCAGCAAAGAGCAAGGCCGGCGAAGACGACTGGGAATGCCGCGTTCATTGGCCGGTGTAAGCAGGATCATACGGCGCGGTGCCCGTGCGCGTGGTCCGGTAGAAGCGCTTCGGTGTGCTCAACGCGGCTCCGGTCTCGGTCATGATCGTTTGCGTGGCGTTAGGGTCCGCAGGCTTTGCCGCGTTGATCGTGGTCCACGTGCTGCCGAGATCATTGACCGCTTCCACTTTGTAAGTGCCGCCTTCCACGCTGCTCCACGTCAGCGTCACGTTGCCATTGGTGGCATTGACCGCGGGCGAGTGCATCACCTCCTGCGTGTTCGGCCCGCCGTTGAAGAGTTCCACCGCGGTGCCGGGAACGGTCGTCGCGTTTCCGGCATTCGGCGTGCCGTAGTATTGCTTCCCGAGCATGTGGGGAAAGGCCGTGGTTCCGCTGGCATCGATCGTCACGAAGTAGGCATACGTCCCGCCGGGAAACTCCGGCGTCACGCAGTTGCGACCGTTGTATTGATCGAGATCGAAACCCACGCCCTGCGCCTGGCCGAGGTCGCCGAGGAAGTCGTAGTCGCCGCAGTAACGTCCCAGGGAATAAGTCGTCACCCCGCCCGGGCCGGTGGTCTGATAGGTCGTCGTCGGTCCGTATTGCGTGGCCGGGAGCGTGACCGGATTCGTATTGCCAGGGTTGGCAATGCCGAAGACTGCCGCCGCCCACTTCGGCATCGTGACGCGACCCGTGACGCGGAGATCCTGCGTGCCGTTCTGGCCGTTGCGAAGGACGAAGCCGGTGCGCATCCGCGTCACTGCACTGTTAGGATTCATCGCCGACGAGTAACCATACGGCCCGTAGATCGGGTAGCCGTCGTAAGCCCAGCCGAGGATCGGCGAGTGATGCAGATTCGAGATGTCTTCGGTGTAGGTGTAAGTGTTCGTCGTGGCGTTGTAAGTCGCCTGCACATTATCGCCGAGCTGGTAGCGCAGCGCCTTGGGCTGCGCGTGGTAGTGATACTGCCCGTTATTCCCCGGCTGATGTGCAAAGCCCGGATCGAACGTGACGACTTCCACCGCCAGCGCATCCCGCGACCACCAACCATCGCCCGTCGCACCCATGCCATCGGTGCCAGTCACGGATGGCGAGTTGGCCGTCTGGTGAAATGAGAACGCGTCGCCCAAGTCGTAAATCGCCACGCCATTGACCATCATCCCGATCATCCCGCCCGGATGCCGCGTCTTGCTCGCCGCCGGCACCGGATTGCGCGTCATCCGCACCTGATAATCCCGCGCCAACGGCCAGAAACCGAACAGCCCACCGCTATTCGTAAACCACGGCCCCATCGTGTAGGAGGCGAAGCCGCTCGCGTTGATGTAAACGTCCGTCGCCGTGTAGCGGATGCGCTGCACATCCGCATACGCCGGCACCGTCTGCGCTGCGCCGCCGGTGTTGTTGTTCGTGATGCCGGATGAAGGCCACGTCGTCAGTGGCGTCGTGTGAGTGGTGCCGTTTTGGATCACCCGCGCCAGCACCCCGGAGTTCTGTGTGAACCACGAAGACAGAATCGGATCCGCCTGGGCAGTGGCTGCGCAGGCGAGGAGAGCGGCAAAGGCGGAGGACTTCATCCGCTCAGCGTGCCGCGCCAACCTTAACCTGCGATGAAGGCGCGGCGATTTTGTAAGAGCGACTCCATGCTCGTCTTCATCTGGCCTTCAGCTTGGCGCGCGACGATGCTGGCCGTGTCCATGCGATTGCTCATTGTCGAAGATGAACCCGATCTGCTCAGCAGCCTCGCCGAGGCGCTGCGCGAGGATGGCTATGCGGTCGATGAAGCGGCCGACGGTGAAGATGGTCTGACCAAGGCGCTGCACTGCGACTACGACGCGGTCGTCCTGGACGTGATGCTACCGGGCATCAGCGGCTTCGCCGTGCTGGAGAGGCTGCGCGTGCGGAAGAAGACGCCGGTGCTCATGCTCACGGCGCGAACCCGGACGCCGGATCGAGTGCGCGGGCTGGATGGCGGGGCGGATGATTATTTGGCGAAGCCCTACGAGCTTCCCGAACTGCTGGCCCGCATCCGCGCGCTCATTCGCCGCGCCGCGGGACAGGCGACGGCGACGGTGAAAGTCGGCGAGGTGACGGTGGACCTCGCGGGCCACACGGTGACGCAGCGCGGCGAGCCGGTCGCACTCACCGCGCGCGAGATTTCCCTGATCGAATACCTCGCGCAGCACCGCGGCCGCGTGCTCACGCGCGAGCAACTTTACGAGCATCTCTTCGACGAAAACGACAGCAGCCTCTCGAACCTGCTCGACGTTCACGTCTCCAATGTCCGCAAGAAGCTCGGCCACGACTTCATCAGCACGCGGCGCGGGCTGGGCTACTGCATCGAGTGATGTTTCCCGAATCGCTGCGCTGGCGCATTCAGATCTGGCACGGATTCCTGCTCGCGGCGGTGCTCGCGGGCTTTTCGATTGCAGCTTACCGGCATCAGGCCTCGAATGAACTGCGCCGGGTGGACGGTGAACTGCGCCTGCGCGTGCGAGCGGTCGCGGATGGCCTGCCCGGCCCGCGCGGTCCCGGAGGACCACCGCCACCGCCCGGCGCGACGCGGGAGTTTCGGATGCCGGCCGCACGCGCGGCGATGTTTGATCCGGGAGAAGGCGCAGGATTTTACTACGCGGTGTGGCGGCGCGACGGCTCGGTGTGGACGCGCTCGCCCGCGGCCCCGACGGACATCGAGAAGCCTGCCCGTCCCAGCAAAGACGCGACGATGCAGGCGGAAAGATCCCGCGGGCTGCTCCGTGAAGCGTTCACATTTACCCCGCCGGGCGAGTGCCTGCTCGTGGGGCGCTCCATCGAGCCGGAGCAGGCCGCACTGCGCGAATACGCGCGCTGGCTTGCGGCGATTTCCGGCGCCGTGCTCGCGCTCGGTCTCGCCGTGGGCTGGTTGATTTCCACCCACGCCATCCGCCCCATCGCCGTCATCACCTCCACTGCACGACGGATCGCGCAGGGGGAATGGAGCGAGCGCATCCCGGTGCGGGAAAGGAATAGTGAACTCGGCCGCCTCTCCACCGCACTGAATGAAACCTTCGCGCAGCTCGAAGAATCCTTCGCGCGGCAGTCGCGCTTCACCGCCGATGCCGCGCACGAGCTGCGCACGCCCGTCGCCATCATCCTCGCGCAAGCCCAGCGCGTCCTCACCCGCGAGCGCGACGCCGCGACCTATCAGCAAACGCTGGAGACCTGCGTGAAAGCCGCGCGCCGTCTCCAGCAGCTCACCGAATCCCTGCTCGAAGTCGCCACCCACGACGCCGGCGCGATCGATCTGAAACGCGAGCCGTGCGATCTCGCCGACCTCGCACGGGAAACCGCCGCGCTCGTCGAACCCATCGCCGACGAGCGCCGCATCACGCTCACTCTCGACCTCGCCTCCGCGAGCACCCAAGCCGACCCGCACCGCCTCGCGCAAGTGATCCTCAACCTGGTCACCAACGCCCTCGACCACACGCCCGCGGAGGGTCGCGTCACGATCCGCACACTGCTCGAAAACTCCAGTGCCATTCTCACCATCACCGACACCGGCCCCGGCATCGCCGCGGAACACCTGCCGCGCATCTTCGACCGCTTCTACCGCACCGACGACTCGCGCAACCGCCGCACCGGCGGCGCCGGCCTCGGCCTTGCCATCTGCAAAGCGATCGCCGACGCCCACGGCGGCATCTTTGAAGTCACCAGCATTCCAGGCCACGGCAGCACCTTCACGCTACGCACCCCGGCGCTTCAGACGCGTGAAGCTGCTTCGTTCACACGGGAATGTGCGTAAACTTTAGGTGCTCGCTGCATCGTGTGGGATGGGCGCTCCCCCCGCAAAACTGCCGCTTAGGTCAGGAAGCGATGCTTCACCCAACCCCGGAATTCTTCCGTCGATGATCGCACCTGCACGGGATACGGCGAGTCCGCCCGCTTCATCACTACGCCCTCGAAGAAATCGCAGCTGAGCGCACGGTTGCCCTCACGGAGCCGCTGGTAATACGCGAGCGCGTCGGCGTGTGAATCAGCGCGCCGAGTCGGCGTGAGCAACGCTGCACCGCACGGGACCGGGCGCGATGAATCTCCGTCGAAGACGGGATCACACCGAAGGAGCGATTCCAGCATCGTGCGTCTCTGCTCGTAGCCCGGCGTGCCGGATTCGGAAATTGCATCGAGCACGACGAGCGTGCCGCGACCGAGATTGTGGCGGCGTTCGAGAGCTTCGCAGTCGGCCCACACGAGGCCGCGGCTGGCGAGCTTCGCCAAGGCCGTGAGCGCGGGCCGAAAACAGTCCGCGATGGTGAGCAGCGTGCCGTGCCGATTCCACATCGTCCCGGTCGGCGTGTGAATGAGTGCGCGCCAGCCATTCAACTTCGGCTCCGCATACCAAAGGCCCCGCTTGGGTGGGGCCAACTCTAGTCGGCCACCATGTATCGGCCGCGCAGGATACGTCAGCAGCTCTGGAGTCGTCATGGGCTTGGAACCTCCGTTTTGAAAGGGCCGGATTCCGCGTTTATCAGGCGAATTTGCCCTTCGATTTCCGCGCCGAGGGTGGAGGGATGGGCGCTCGTCGCGGATTGCCGCTCCGGCGGCTGTGCAGAATGCGCTCCGCAGTTCATAGGAATGCGCTTCCGCGCGGCGCGCTCACGAACGGCCTTCGAGTGGATGGAGTTCGCGGCAGCTTCGAGGTCTTCGAGCGTGGTCACGCATCGCTCGCCGCCGAAGATGGAGAGGACGATGGGTTCGCTAGTCTTCATCGGGGAGCATCACGGTGATGGCGGGCTGCGGGTCGTCGATGTCGCGCGGGCCGCACATCGCTTTGAGGTTCACAAGCGGCGGAGTGCGGTCGCGGTTGTTGTTGCGGACGTGCAGGCCGAAGAGCATCTGCGGGCCGCTAGTGTATTGTCAATTGTAGCGCGATGGTTAAAAGTGAAAGAATTAGCGGGTACTAATATTATCTCTGTATAAATGGGTGTGATGCCAAAGAAAAAGCATCACATCCGACTCAGTGGCGAGGAACGCGGGCAACTCGAA
>JANNWY010000057.1:0-67258 GCA_031409335.1 Chthoniobacteraceae bacterium
CGCCACACCGCTTTCGGAGTGCTCCGCGGGTGGGACTGCTCCGATGACCCGCCCGCAGACCATCCGAAAGCGGTGTGGCGCTGACGCTTCCCTCCGCAGTCCAAAGCTCCGCCCTATCCATACACGGCTGACAGAGCACTAGCGAGAGACCCAGCATTCTCACGGCACCGGCAGCCCCGCAAAAATCTTCTCGATGATCTGCTCGCTCGTCACCTCTTCCGCCTCCGCTTCGTAGCTCACGATGATCCGATGGCGCAGCACGTCGAAGCCGACGCTTTTAACATCCTGCGGCGTGACATAACCACGGCCTGAGAGGAAGGCTTTCGCCCTCGCCGCGAGCGTGAGCGCGATGGTCGCGCGGGGCGATGCACCGTAGCGAAGCATCCCTTCCAGCTTCAGCTTGTAGCTCGCGGGATCGCGCGTGGCGAAGACGACATCGACGATGTAATCCTTCACCCGATCATCGACGTAAATCGTGTTCACGAGATTGCGCGCGCGGATGATTTCCTCCGGCTGCACGACGGGCTGCACTTCGAGATTTGGCGCGGACGTGCCCATGAGATCGAGGATTTTGCGTTCCTCCACTTTGCTCGGGTAGCCGACTTTCAGCTTCAGCATGAAGCGGTCGAGTTGCGCTTCAGGAAGCTGATAGGTGCCTTCCTGTTCGAGCGGGTTTTGCGTCGCGAGCACGAGGAACGGGTCGGCCAGTTTGTAAGTCGTATCGCCAATCGTCACCTGCCGCTCCTGCATCGCTTCGAGCATCGCGCTCTGCAATTTCGCGGTGGCGAGGTTGATTTCATCCGCGAGGATCAGGATGGAAAAGAGCGGGCCTTTCTTCGTCGTGAATTCGCCCGTGCGCGGATTGTAGATCAGCGTGCCGATCAAATCCGCCGGCAGCAAATCCGGCGTGAACTGAATGCGTTGGAAACCCGTGTGGACACAGTTCGCGAGCGTTTTCACCGCCAGCGTTTTTGCGAGGCCGGGCACGCCTTCGAGGAGAATATGCCCATTCGTCAGCAGCCCCACGAGCAGGCCGTCGATGAGATATTTCTGCCCCACGACGACGCGCCCGATTTGCTCCTGCAAGGGCGCGACCCATTGGTTGTGCTGTGTGACTTGGTCGGTGATTTCCTGCGTGTTGGACATGGCGCGGGATAAGACCGCCAAATCGCCCGAAAGTTCAACCCGGCAATTTGTCGAGAGCGGTGCTGTCCGCGTGGAAGTGGATGGCTGTCCCCGAGAAAGCTCCGGTCCTTTTGCAACCAGCCCCGCGCCTTGTTTTTTCTCGTAACGCCGCGCGATTGACGGACAAGGAAGCTGCATGAAACTGTTTTCGCGCCCGCTTCCTTCCCCCAAACGCAACCGCCCGCTCATCGAGCCCCTCGAAGCCCGCATCGCCCCCGCTGCCAATGCGTGGATCGGCGTGGCGAGCGGGAATTGGAACACGGCGTCGAACTGGTCCGATGGCGTGCCGACGGCGGATGATGTGGTGACGATCAATCCCGCGGGGACGCTGACGATCACGATCGACGCGGGGGTGCAGGCGGTGGCTTCGCTTTCGATGCCGGGGGATGATGCGCTTTCGATCACGGGTGGGTCGCTGGCGGTCACGGCGGCGTCGGTGATTCACAATCTCGCGCTGGGCGGGAGCGGGTCGCTTTTTGCGAGTGCGGCGGTTTCGCTGACGGGGGTGGGGTCTTTCAGTGGGGCGGCGATTCTCGGTGGTTCCAGCGTGGTGACGAATAACGGGACGCTGGGGATCACGAGCGGGGAGCCGGATTTGGCGACGGAGCTAGTGAACGCGAACGGGGCGACGATCCAGCATGGGAATGCCTTTCTCGATTTGAATGGTGCGGCGGCGAAGGTGCGCGTCGCGCCGGGCGGTTTGTACGAGACGGTGAACACGGGCAACGGGTTCTCGTTTCGCGCGAGCGGGAGTCCGCAGGGCGTGTTCGTGGAGGCGGGCGCGATCTTCCGTCACAACACACCGAATGGTGCGGTTTTCAATATCGGAGCGGGCGTGCCGTTCGACGTGAATGGCGGGACGGTGCAGAATACGGGCGTCACTGGAACGGCGTTGAATCTGAACGGCATCAGCACGTTCACGAATGCAACGCTGGCGCCGTCGCTGAACACGACGATCAATTTCAGCGGCAACAGCAACACGGTGGTCGGCACGATCACCGGCTCGGGCGCGGGCCTGGTAAATCTTGCGGCGGGGCAACTGCACGCGACGGCGGCGGGGGCGACGCTGAATTTTCCAGCGGGACTTTTCAATTGGAGCGGGAGCGGGAGCTTGAGCGGGCCGGGCGTTTTTACGAACACCGGGACGATTCAGATGACGGGCGGCGAGCCGGATTTGGCGACGGAGCTTTTGAATCTTGGGACGATCCAGCACGGCAATGCGTTTCTCGATTTGGACGGCGCAGCGGCAAAGCTGCGGTTGGTGCCGGGCGGCTTGTATGAGTCGGTGAACACGGGCAACGGATTTGGCTTCCGCGCGTTGAATGGAACGCAGGGAGTATTCATCGAAGCGGGCGGGATGTTCCGGCACAACACGCCGAATGCTGCGGTTTTTAATATCGGAGCGGGCGTGCCGTTCAACGTAAATGCCGGGACGGTGCAGAACACGGGCTTCAGCGGAGCGGCGTTGAATCTGGACGGCATCGGCACGTTCACGAACGCGAGCCTCGTGCCGTCTGTCGGCACGACGATCAATTTCAGCGGGAACAGCAACACGATCATCGGCACAGTCAGCGGCTCGGGCGCGGGCGTGGTGAATCTCGCGAGCGGGCAACTGCACGCGACGGCGGCGGGCGCGGCGCTGAATTTTCCAGCGGGACTTTTCAATTGGAGCGGGAGCGGGAGCCTGAGCGGGCCGGGCGTTTTTACGAACACCGGGACGATTCAGATGACGGGCGGCGAGCCGGATTTGGCGACGGAGCTTTTGAATCTCGGCACAATCCAGCACGGCAACGCTTTTCTCGATCTCGATGGCGCGGCGGCGAAGCTGCGGCTGGTTTCGGGCGGCTTGTATGAGGCGGTGAATACGAGCAGCAGCTTTGGCTTCCGCGCGTTCAATGGAACGCCGGGCGTGTTCGTGGAGACGGGCGGAGTGTTCCGGCACAATTCATCGAACGGGGCGACGTTCGATGTCGGGGCGAATGTGCCGTTCGATGTGAATGGTGGGACGTTGCAAAACACCGGCGTGGCGGGCACGGCGCTGAATCTGAACGGCATCGGCACGTTCACGAATGCGACGCTGGTGCCGTCCGTGGGCACGACGATCAATTTCAGCGGGAACAACAACACGGTGATCGGGACCATCACCGGCTCGGGCGCTGGCGTGGTGAATCTGGCGACGGGCCAACTCCACGCGACGGCGGCGGGCGCGACGCTGAATTTCCCAGCGGGCTTGTTCAATCTGAGCGGGACGGGGAGCTTGAGCGGGCCGGGCGTTTTCACGAATACGGGGAAGATTCAGGTCGTGAGCGGCGAGCCGGATTTGGCGACGGATTTGGTGAACGCGGGGACGATCCAGCATTCCAGCGCGTTCCTCGATTTGGTCGGCGCGGGGAAGCTGCGCGTCATCGCGGGCGGCCTGTATGAGGCGGTGAATACGAGCAGCAACTTTGGCTTCCGCGCGTTCGGTGGGACGACGGGCGTGTTCGTCGAGGCGGGCGGAGTGCTCCGGCACAATTCGCCGAACGGCGCGACGTTCAATGTCGGGGCGGACGTGCCGTTCACCGTGAATAGCGGGACGTTGCAGAACACGGGTGTCGCGGGAACCGCGTTGATTCTGAACGGCATCGGGACGTTCACCAATGCGAGCTTCGCGCCGTCGCTCAACACGGCGATCAATTTCAGCGGGGACAACAACACGATCGTCGGCACGCTGACGGGCACGGGCACGGGCAAAGTGAATCTCAACACCGGCCAACTGCACGCGACGACGGCGGGTGGGACGCTGAATTTCCCGGCGGGAATGTTTGATTTAAGCGGGACCGGGAGCTTGAGCGGGCCGGGGATTTTTACGAACAAGGGCGCGATCCAGATCACGAGCGGCGAGCCGAATCTGGCGACGGAATTGGTGAACGCGGGGACGATCCAGCATTTCAGCGCGTTCTTCGATTTGGACGGCGCGGCGGCGAAGGTGCGCGTGGTCTCGGGGGGCTTGTACGAGTCGGTGAATACGAGCAGCGGCTTCGGTTTCCGCGCGACGAACGGCACGCCGGGCGTGTTCGTCGAGGCCGGTGCGACGTTCCGCCACAACCCGTCGAACGGCGCACATTTCTCCGTCGGCACCGGGACACCTTTCAGCAATCTCGGCACCGTCACAGTCGCGAATGGTGCGCTGAATTTCACGACGTTGCCCGCGCAAATCAGCGGCACGGCGGGCGCGGCGACGCTGACGGGCGGCGCTTGGGAAGTCGCGAGCGGGGGGACGCTGAATCTCGGCATCACCGGCCTCGCGGCGAACGCGGCGACGATCATCGTGCGTGGCACGGGGAGTTTCACGGGCCTCGCGGCGCTCGGGGCGAACATTGGCTCGCTGAGTCTGCTCGAAGGTGCGGACTTGACCAAGACGACGGCGCTGACGAGCAGCGGCGCGCTCACGCTCTCGGCGGGCACGGTGTTCACGACGCCCGCATTCACGCAGACGCAGTCGGGCATCACGACGTTTGAACTCGGCGGCACGGCGGCGGCGCAGATCGGGCGGCTCGTGGTGACGGGCGCGGCGACGCTCGGCGGCACGGCGCATTTTCAAATCGTGAACGGCTTCGCGCCCGCGGCGGGGCAGACGCTGACGCCTGTGACTTTCGGATTTGAGACCAGCAACTCCACAAGAATCACCGGCCTCGGCCTCGGCCTCGGGCGATCGACGATTTTCGAGGTGGTGAATACGGGGACGGCGCTGACGCTGAATTCGCTGGTGAACGCCGCGGACCTCGCCGCGCAAAGCGTCACCACGCCGGTGAACACGAACGCGGGCGCGAACATCGCGCTTTCCTACACGGTGCAAAATGTGAGCGCGAATCCGACGCTCGGGACGGCGTGGACGGACACGGTTTATCTCTCGCTCGATGGGACGCTCGATTCGTCGGACATCGTGCTCACGCGCGTGGCGCACAGCGGGGCCGTTGCGGGCGGCGGGAGTTACACGGAAAACTTGAACGTGCCGCTGATCGGCGCGCTCCCGGCGAATTACAAAATCATCGTCGTCGCGGACAGTCAGGGCCGCGTGCCCGATCCGGCGCGGGCGAATAATTTCGCGGCGAGCGCGGGCACGTTCGCGCTCGACATCCCGACGCTCACGCCAGGCGTCGCCTTCAACGGCACGATCGCGAACAACCGCGACCAGTATTTCCAAGTCACGCTGCCCGCGGGGCAATCGCCGACGTTCACCTTCACCGGCGCGGGCGCGGGCGCGGCGGAGCTTTACGAATCGCTCAACGCCGTGCCGACGCGCGCGACGTTTTTTGAAAGCGCCTTCGTCGCGACCAGCACGGTGCAGCGCATCGTCGGCGACACCACTTCAGCGGCGACGTATTTCATCCTCGTCCACGGGCGGGAAAATGCGGGCGCGGGGCAGACGTTCTCGCTCGTCGCGAATGGCGCGGGCTTCGACCTCACGGGCACGAGCGTCGCGGGCGGGCCGGCCATCGGCGAAGTCACGACCACGCTCACCGGCTCGCAGTTCACGCCAGCGACCACGTTCACGCTCGTCTCCGGCGGCACCACTCGCGCGGCCTCGGCGACTTATTTCACCGATGCCAGAACGGTGAGCGCGACCTTCGATCTCACCGGCCTCGCCCTCGGCAGCTACGACATCGTGGCGGACAACGGCGCGGCGACGGACGCGCTGCCGGGCGCGTTCACGGTGAACAACGGCGCCGCTGGAAAACTGTTCTACACTTACAGCAGTCCGCGCTACATCCGCCCGCCGTTTGGGGAAGCGACCGTGCTGACGATCTCGTATGAAAACACGGGTGGGACGGACATCGACGCGCCGCTTTTCACGCTGCTGGCGACGAACGCGCGGCTGCGTCTAGCGGGCGATTCCACGTTCCTGCAAGCGACCTATCAAACGGGGGGACAGCCGCTCGCCGTGTATGAATTGCTGGGCGTGAGCGATGGCCTGGCGGGCGTTTTGCAGCCTGGTGAAAAGGGGCGCATCGACGTGGTCTTCGAGCCGATCTCGAGCGTCACGCGCGCGGTGTCGAACTTTGAAGTCATCGCCGCGAGGGAGGACGGCGCGCCGTTTTCGCTCGCGGGATTGAAGACGGACTTGCAGCCCGCAGGCGTGTCGAACGATGCGTGGGATGCGATCTTTGCGAATTTGCAAAGCGCGGCGGGGACGACGGTGGGCAGCTACAAATCCATGCTCGCGGACAACGCGAATTACCTCGGGCAGCTCGGGAAAGTTTCGCCGGACACGACGCGGCTGCTGCAATTCGAGCTGACACAGGCGGGCGACTTCGGAGCGATCGCGGCGCACTACGCGGATGGCGCGTTCGGTCGCGGGAGCGCGGGGCTTTTCAACACGCGCATCCTCGTGGAAAGCGGCGGCAACCTCACGCTGACGGACGGCACTTCGAGCGCGTTCTTTTTGAAACAAGCCAACGGCAGCTTCTCGACGGGCCGCGCCGATGGCAGCGTACTGACGCGCGCGGCGACGGGCGCGGTGACGATCCTCGCGGCGGATGGCAGCAAGACGACTTTCCGCGCGAGCGATGGGCGCATCGACTTTCTGGAAGACTCGAACGGCAATCGCGTGACGGCGACTTACAACGCGGGCGGGCAACTCACGAAGCTGACCGAGGCGCTGACGGGCGACGCGACGAATTTCACCTACAACGCGGCGGGTGACGTCGCGACGCGCACGGATGCGGTGGGGCGCGTGGCGACTTACACCTACGACGCGGGCGGGCAGCATCTCGTGCGCGTCACGTCGCCGCAGGGCGCGATCGACTACACGTACGTGACTGGCCAGGGCGCGGCGCGCGAGCACGCGCTGGCGAGCGTGACGGGCTTTGACGGCGTGACGACGAGCTACGCTTACGACGCGCTGGGCCGACTCGTGCGGGAGCAGGTGGGCAGCGGCGCGGGGGCGATCGTGGAAAATTATGCGTACGACAGCGCGGGCAAATTCACCGCGACCGATGGCGCGGGAAAAATCACGACCACCTTCCGCACGGCCCTGGGACAGGTCGCGCGGGCGATCGACGCGGACGGCGATGTGACGAGCGCAGCCTACGACGCTTCGGGCCGGCTGGTGTCCCTCACCGATCCGCTGGGGCTCAAGAGCAAGTCGATCTTTGGCGCGAACGGATTGCTCGAAGGCTCGATCGCGGCGGACAAAACGAAAACGTCGCTGACGTTTGGCGACCTGCGCCGCGTGACGAGCGTGACCGACGCGGGCGGCGATGTGACGCAACTCGGCTACGACGCGCGCGGCAATCTCCTCTCGAAAATCCTGCCCGATGGCTCGACCGACCGCCTCGAGTACGACACGGCGGGCCGCGTGATCGCCGCGACCGATGCCAACGGCGAGCGCACGACGTTCACCTACAACGCCGCGGGTCTGCTCACGACGAAGCAGTTCGCAAGCGGGGAAAACGTGACCTTCACCTACGACGCGCATCGCAATCTGCTCACGGCAACGAACGACGAAGGCGTGACCACTTTCACCTACGACGCGGCGGATCGCGTGACGAGCGCGGCGTATCCGAATGGGAAAAGCGTCGCGATCACTTACGACTCCGCGGGGCGGCAGGCGACGATTGCGGATCAGAGCGGCTACACCGTGCGATACCACTACGACGCGCTCAGCCGGCTCGATGAAGTGCGCGACACGGGTAATGCGCTGCTCGTTTCCTACACCTACGATGTGCGCGGCCAGCTCGCGACGGAGACGCGCGCGAATGGCAGCACGACCGCCTACACCTACGATGGCGAAGGGCGCGCGGCGACGATCACGCATCGCGATGCGGCGAATGCGGTGACGGGATTTTTTAACTACACGCACGACGCGGTGAGGCATGTGAAGACGGTCGCGACGGAGGATGGCACGACGACTTACACCTACGACGTGAACGGCCAGCTCACGCGCGTGGAGCTGCCGGGCGGACGCAGCATCGAGTATCGCTACGATGAGGAGGGGAATCGCACGGCGGTCGTCGATTCGCAAAATGGGACGACGAATTACACGACGAACAGCGGCGACCAATACACGAGCGCGGGCGCGGAAACGCTCACCTACGATGGCGCGGGGCGGCTCATCGCGTCGCAGACCGGCGGCGCGAACACGTCGCTCGGCTACGATGCGGCGGGGCGGCTCACGTCGGCGATCAGCGCTGGCACGGTGATCGACTACGTGTTCGACGCGCTCGGCAATCGTATCGCGAAAATCGAGAACGGCGTGCGCACGGATTTCGCGATCAATCCGACCGGGCTCGGCACGCTGTTCGGCGAATATCAGGGCGCGGCGACGGTCGCGAATTACGCGCAGGGGCTGGGCGTCGCGGTGCGCACGGCCGGCGGCTCGACGGCGTTTTATCAATACGATGCGATCGGAAATACGTCGCTCGTCTCCGGTGTGAACGGCGCGGCGGTGGCGACGTACGAATACCTGCCCTTCGGCGAAATCTCCGCGCAGACCGGTGCGCTCGCGCAGCCGCTCACCTTTGGCGGACGCCTCGGCGTGCTGGACGACGCGGGCGATACTTTTTACATGCGTGCGCGCACTTACGATGCGGGGCTGGGCCGCTTCACCACGCGCGATCCGATCGATCTGCGCGGCGGCGACACGAATCTCTATCGCTTCGTCCACAACGATCCGATCAACGCCAGCGACCCGACCGGTCTGCTGCCCTTCGGCGGCGCACTCCCGCCAGGCCTAAATCTTCCGGCCCGGCCCGTGCAGGCGGCAGTTCAAACCGGGCTGGGCTTGATCCGCGGACAAGGGGCGGGCAGCGGCACCACCGGCCTCGTTCGCACCGGCCTGCAATCCGGCCTCCGTGCCAGCGGTGCTTTCGCAGGGACGCCCGCGCCCATCGGCCCGATCGCGCCCCCACCCGCCCCTGTCGGACCACCGCCCGTGCCCGGTGCCGCCGCCAGCATCGGCGCGATCGAAGCACTCGGGCCAGGCCTTATCCTCTTCGGCACCGCCGCGCTGGCGATCGACGGCGGCGAAACGCTCTTTAACGGCGTGTTCCCGAACGCTGGAAAACTGGCTGAGCAAGACGTGGTCGGACGCTCCGTGAAAAGCCTCTCGGAGCGCAGCGGTGCGAGCGAACTTTTCACCGACCTCGTGAAAGTGGGTCTCGAAAGCGGCAAGTCCGAACGCGACGCCATCCTCGACGCCATCACTTTCCTGCGGAAGAACGGCATCGAAGACCCGCTCTTCAATCCCAATCCGAACAACCCCACTCCGACTTCGAGCGAAGTCGTCCGCCCAAGCGATCCGAACAACATCGTCGGCCCGGCGGGTGCGGGCGCGGATGTGGTGCCCGACATCATCGCGCCGGGGCAAACGCGCTTCGATGGCTTCGTCAGCGGCGGCGGGAATTTCCCCTACCGGATCGAGTTTGAAAACATGCCGAGCGCCACCGCGCCCGCGCAGGTCGTGCGCGTCACGCAAACGCTCGACCCCGACCTCGACCTCTCGACGTTCGCGTTCACCGGCTTTGGCTTCGGCGCAAATCTCGTGACGGCCAACGGCACGAGCTTTCACACGATCTTCGACGCCACCGCCACGCTCGGCGTACTCGTGAAAATCGACGCCGACCTCAACACGCTGACCGGCCTGCTCGACGTGACCTACACCTCGCTCGACCCCGCGACGAACGACGTGCCGCTTGATCCCTTCACCGGCTTCCTCCCGCCCGACGACGCGACCGGCCGCGGCGACGGCTTCCTCACTTATAACGTGCAGCCGAAAGCCGCACTCGCGAACGGCACCGCCTTCACCGGCATCGCGAGCATCGTCTTCGACACCGAAGACGCCATCGCCACGCCGACCGTCACGAACACCCTCGACAGCGTCGCGCCGACCGCGACCGTCGGCGCGCTCCCCGCGAGCACGAACCGGAGCACCTTCGTCGTGCGCTGGACCGGTGCGGACAACGTCGGCGGCTCCGGCCTCGCCGGCATCACGCTGAGCTTCACCGACAACGGTGGCCCTCGGCAAACCGCGACCGTCGCGAACGCCGACGGCGGCTTCCGCTTCCCCGGCGAAGTCGGGCACACCTACGCCTTCTTCTCACAAGCCGTGGACAACGTCGGCAACACCTCCGCGCTCCCGCTGGTTGCGGAAGAAACGATCACCGTCGTCGCGCCGACCTTTGTGAATGTGGGTGCGTCCAGGACTTTTGTGGACGCCGATGGCGACCGCTACACGATCCGCAAAACCGGCCCCGGCGCGGTGAAAGTCGCGCTGCTCGATCCCGACGGCGACGGGCGCGGCGCGATTGATTTCCTCCATGTCGATGGCTCGACCGCGGCCACTGCGGTGAGCGTCACCGTGGTAAAAGGCGCGGGCGGAAATGGGCGCGTGGACATCGGCGACGTGACGATCAATGGCGCGCTGAAATCGTTCGTCGCGCGGCAGAGCGAACTCGTCGTCAACGGCTTCACCGCCACGCGCGCAGTCGGCGCGATCGCGCTCGGCTCGGTGCTCCAGCCGGACGCGCTGCTCGCCGATCCGACGATCAAAGTCGGCGGCGCGGCATCCTCGGCGCTGAGCGTGAGCGCGGTGATCGTCGCGGATGATTTCAAACTGCAAACGCCCGGCCGGCTCGCCTCGTTCGTCGCGCGTTCGATCGGCGATGGATTCATTTCCGCGCGGAGCATCGGCGCGATTCAGACGAATGCAGGCGACCTCGCAGCGGACATCACCTCGCTGATCGGCATCGGAAGACTCACGGTGAAAGGCGGCGACCTGAGCGGCGAAATCACCGCGCGCAGCATCGGCGCGGTGAGCGTGACGGGCGGCGATTTCAGCGGCGAAATCACATCACTCACGAGCGCGACTTCACTCGGCATCACTCCCGCGATCGCCTCGCTGGCGATCTCCGGCGGCGACTTCACCGGCGACCTCCGCGTGCTCGGCAGCACTGGCGCGATCACCGTCAGCGCGCTGCGCGGCATCGGTGGAAACATGACCGGCGGCACGATCAACGCCGCGCGCATCGCCTCGCTCATCGTCGGGAAAAACGTCGCCTCTTCCACCATCCTCGCCGGAGCCGACCTCGGCGCGGACCACGCGCTCGGCGGGATCGGCTTGGACGTGGACACCTTCGGACGCGGCGCGATCGGCCCGATCGCGATCGTGGGTTCCGTGACATCGAGCGTGATTGGCGCAGGCCTGAATCCGACCAACGGAATCTTCCACGACAGCCCGACGAACAACGACACGATCGTCGCCGGCATCGCCAGCCGCATCGCCTCGCTAACGATCCGCGGCACCGCCAGCGCGGACAGCTACTTCGCCGCCGGGAGATTCACCGCCCCCGTGAAGGTCGCCGGTTTGCGAGTCATCCCCGCGAGCGATGCGCGGTTTTTCGTCGGTTGAAAAACGCGCCGGTATCCCGCGCACACGAACTTTTTCAGCGAGTGATGCGCCGCCGCCGTGAGTTCGCCCGCGCGGTGCAGCCGCGCGAGGACGAAGCCCGTCAGCCCCGCCTCGTAGCAGACGCGCAGTTCCACGCCCGGATGCCGCAGGCTCTGAGCGGCGTCGATGGAAGCCTTCCTGAGTTTGGCAAAAACCTTCTCCGATTCGACCAGCTCATCGCCTACGGCAGCGCGTGCAGATCGTTGGGGATGGTGCCGGAAGTGCGCGCCTCGCCGCCCCCGCCTTCGGCGAGGGCAATGGCGATGCTTTTGGCGGGACATCGAGTCTGAGGAACAGTAATTTTTCTTCATGGTGTGCTTGTTGCGTGCTGGCTTATTCATTGGTGACTCCGCTCCGGCGGTGCTCCCGCTCCGGCGACTCTGCCCGGTTCTGTCGGGCAATCCGCGACAACGCCACTCCTTCAAGCACACCTCTTCCCTTTCCAGAATATGCTGCGCTCCAAGTAGCGGCAGCCATTAAGTCTAAGCGACTCCGCACATCTCATCCGAAAACGAACCAATATGAAAATGCTCCCAATTCTCAGCCTCCTGTTTCTGACTCCAGCATTCGGCCTCGATACTGATAAGACGCTTCCTCTGGGTCGCGCAATCACTTCGGCCAACTGGTCATGGGAGAATACCGATGGCGGGAAGAAAAGCATCGAGGAGATTCAATTCTATCGCGGTGGATTCGCACAGAACCGCAAGTTCTTCACCGCGCGCTGGGAGCTTACTGGGCCGCGCACGCTGTCGCTTCACAACACAAACTATGGAACCGACAAGGCTGGAACGGTTGCGTATCTCGTGTTCGACGTTGAATTCACTCACTTCGTCGGCATCGACTTCAACGGCAAGACTGTCGTTGAGGGTTTTCGCCGCGAGGCTCTCGATCCCGAGCGTGCCGCTCCAGAGGCCAAATGACGAATCGACCGTCTCCTAACCCGTATGAACGGTCTTTCTCAACGGACAAGTGGTATGAGCCAGGGAAGCGGGCGCGGTGACTATGCTCCCGCCGCTGGCCTGGATCAGCGCACGCCGAGCAGGTGCTTCAGGATGAAGAGTTCGAGACCTTCGTAGTCGCGGGCGGCGATGAAATTTTGCTCCGCGGCGCGGTCGAATGTCCGCACTTTCGCCACGAGATGCTGAAAGATTTCGCGGCTGCCGGTGCGGCGAGCGCTGCCGGGTGAATCCTTCTGCGTGCGCATGGCTTTCACGTCGAAGCCGTCAGTCGCGGACGGTGTCGGCGAAAGGTTCCAGCACGATTTTACGCGGGCCACTTTCCACGATGAAAGTGGCGCTGGCGGTGAGCGCCGATTCGCTCCGCACGGTGCGAATGGCGTGGTGCGAAAGAGTTTCCGCACGCCAACAACAATCCCGCCGCGCTGGTGGCGATCGGAAAACGGCCAAGCCCTTGAATGGGCGTGACCATCTTTACGCAGCGCCCTTGTCGCGCCCATTCAGGGCTCGCCTCTTCGATTTCCGAAACCCTGAGCGTTGCCCGAAGCTGACATGCCTCAGCCCTGCGGGCTCGCTGAAATGGCATTCTGCAAACACGCCAAAAGCTCTGCCCCGGAAAACCAAGAATTATGACGACGGGCAGTATTTCCCGGGCCCGTTCGTCGCAGGGCGCGTGGGAAAAAATTAGTCCACCCTCGGAAAAAAATACGTTCCCGACAATAATCCCCCGCACGGGCTGATTCCCTCTTTTTTGAAAACCGAATCAGCACCATGAAATCGCGCATCATCCGATCCATCTCCGCAAGTCTCTCGCTGCTCGCCCTCGTCGCCGCGGGCGGCGCGCAGACCATCGTCGGCCACATGCCGGCGATGGAGGCGCCGCACGAGGGGACGTGGCTGCAATGGCCCCATCATTTCACTTACGGCACGACGTATCGGAACCGGCTCGATGCGACTTGGGTGGCAATGACGCGGGCGCTGGTGGCGGGGGAAAAGGTCCACATCATCGCCTACAACGCGACGGAGCAGACCCGCATCACGAGCCTGCTCACGGCGGGCGCGGTGCCGCTGGCGAAAGTGAATTTTCTCATCCGCCAGACCGACGACACTTGGGTGCGCGACAACGGCCCGGTGTTTGTTTTCGACAACAACACGGATTTGAAAATCACGGACTGGGGCTTCGATGGCTGGGGCGATGACACGCCTTTTGCGAAGGACAATCCGGTGCCGATCACCGTGGCGACTTCGCTCGGGCTGCCGCGCGTGGACTTGAACGCGACGGTGCTCGAAGGCGGCTCCATCGAGGTGGACGGGCACGGCGTGCTCATGGCCACGCGCAGTTCCATCTTGGAGCCGAATCGCAATCCAGGCCTCACGCAAGCGCAGCTCGAAGCCGTGCTCACGGCCAATCTCGGCGTGACGAAATTCATCTGGCTCGATGGAGCGCCCGGCGGCACGGAGGACATCACCGACATGCACATTGACGGCTTCGCGATGTTCGGCCCGAACCGCACCATCGTCACGATGAGCAACGCAGACCTCGCGTATTGGGGCCTCCCGGCGGCGGACATCGCCACGCTCAACGCCGCCACCGACATTGCCAACGTGCCGTATTCCTTCGTGCGCCTGCCGCTCACCGCGAACAACGTGGTGACGACCTACGGCACGAACCTCGGCTACAAAGGCAGCTACGTGAATTACTACGTCGGCAACGCGGTCGTGCTCGTGCCAACTTACAACGACCCGAACGACGCGACGGCGATGAGCCTCCTCCAGACGCTCTACCCGAGCCGCACCGTGGTCAGCATTGATGTGCGAAATCTCTATGCAAACGGCGGCATGGTCCACTGCGTCACCCAGCAGCAGCCGGAAAAATACACCGGCCCGCGCATCAGCATCGCGCCGCTGCCGAGCGCGAAAGTGGAGATCACATTCACGGGAAAGATCGGTGTCACCAGCCGCCTGCAAGCCGCCACGGATTTGGCAGCGCGAGACTGGGCCGATGTATCGACTTTTACCCCAACGCAGCCGACGAACTGGTTTTCATTTTCCACGACGGGTTTGAATCGGCGCTTTTTCCGCGTCATCACGCCGTGAACCCGGAAACAAGCCGTGTGAGTTGCTCGTTCGCCGGGCAGGATGATGCAACTTGACCGACTCCTTCTCCATGAAACGCCGCGAATTTCTCCAACGCTCCTCGCTCTCTGCCATCCTCGCCGGGACCGGCGGCGCGGCGTCCGCACTGGCAGCGGAACCGCCCGTGACCAGCGCGTTTGCTTTTGCGTCGCCGCCCGTGCTGCAAAATCCCGCGCCGGATGGCATGACCGTGGTGTGGGCTGTGAATGGGCTTGCCACCGGTTGGGTGGAATACGGCGAGACCGAAGCCCTCGGCCAGCGCAGCGATGGCGGCGTGCAGGGATTGATGCTGCTGGATGATCGGGTTTTGAAAATCCGGCTCACCGGGCTGCGACCGGGCACGAAGTATTTCTACCGCGCGCATGCGTGTCCCATCGCTTTCAAGAATGCGTACAGCATCCGGCGCGGAGAGCCGATCGCCACGCCCGTCAGCCAGTTCACGACGATCGATCCCGCGGCGCGCACGACGAGTTTTTCCATCATCAATGACACTCATGAAGTGCCGGAAACACTCCAGCGCCTGGGTGCCCTGCTGCGGGCCAACCCCGCGGAATCGCTGTTCTGGAATGGCGACATTTTCAACGACATCCGCTCCGAGCAGCAGATCGCGGAGCAGGTGCTCGCACCCGGCGGACAGGCGTTTGCCAGCGCGATGCCGCTGCTTCCGGTGCGTGGCAATCACGACGTGCGCGGCGCGCAGGCGCGGCTGCTCGACCGCTATTTCGATCTGCCGTCGGGCCTCTGGTATTACACGCTGCGTCAGGGGCCGGTGGCCTTTGTCGTGCTCGACACGGGCGAGGACAAGCCCGACGACGCTCCCGTCTATGCTGGCCTGAACGACTTCGCGCGCTACCGCACGGCGCAGCAGCAATGGCTGCGGCAGGCGATCCTGCGCCCCGAGTTTCGCACCGCGCCCTACCGGGTCGCCCTGATGCACATTCCGCTGCTCTGGAAGGACTATGCACAGACCGGCTGGTTCTGCGACGACGGCAAGGCGAAGTGGCACGAACTGCTCGTCCAGGCCAAGATCGACCTCATCATCAGCGGGCACACCCACGAAGTCGGATGGCTCCCGGCGGGCGGCGAAACGCCCTACGCGCAACTCGTCGGCGGCGGTCCGAAGCCCGGGGCGGCCACGCTCATCCAAGGCCACGCCGATGAGCGCGAAATGCGCATCACCATGCAAAACCTCGAAGGGAAGGCGCTCGAGAGTCACAGCTTTTCTCCACACCGGGGGTAACGCCATTTCCTCATGACCTCCGGCATCAGCGTTCTCGATCTTTTCACCATCGGCATCGGGCCGAGCAGCTCGCACACCGTCGGGCCGATGCGCGCGGGACTGCGCTTCGCGCAGCGGCTCGCCGAGGCGGGCTTGCTGGAAAAAACCGCGCGCGTGGAGGCGCATCTCTACGGCTCGCTCGCGCTCACGGGCAAAGGCCACGGCACGGACAAGGCGGTGCTGCTCGGACTCGAAGGCGAGACGCCCGAGGGCGCGGATGTGGATGCGGTGCCAGCGCGCATCGAACGCATCCGCACGAAGGGCACGCTGCGGCTGCATGGTGAGCGCGAGATCGCGTTCGATGAAAAGTGCGATCTGCTTTTTCACCGCACCGAATCACTGCCCGCGCATCCGAACGGGATGCGTTTCTTCGCGCGGGATGTGGCGGGCGCGGAGCTGCTGGCGAAGACTTACTACAGCGTCGGCGGCGGTTTCGTCGTCGGGGAAAAAAACGCGGCGGAAGACAAGCTCACCCCCACGGCGCACACGCTGCCGTTTCCATTCCGCCACGGCGACGATCTGCTGCGGCTCGCGCGCGAGTCGGGCTTGAGCGTGAGCGAAATAACGCTGCGCAACGAAGCCTGCTGGCGGCCCGAGGCCGAGACGCGCGCCGGGCTGCTCCGCGTGTGGCGCGCGATGCAGGCGTGCGTCGAGCGCGGCTGCCACTGCGACAGCATCCTGCCCGGCGGATTGAAGGTCACCCGCCGCGCGCCGAAAATCTTCCGCGAACTCAGCGCCAATCCGGCGGCGGGTCTGCGCGATCCGCTCACGGTGCTCGATTGGGTGAGCCTGTGGGCGATGGCGGTGAACGAGGAAAACGCCGCGGGCGGGCGCGTCGTCACCGCGCCGACGAATGGCGCGGCGGGCATCATCCCGGCAGTGCTGCACTATTTCGCGCGCATCTGCAAAGGCGCGGACGACGACCGCATCGTGCGCTTCCTCCTCACCGCGGGCGCGATCGGGATGCTCTACAAACTCAACGCCTCCATCTCCGGCGCGGAAGTCGGCTGCCAGGGCGAAGTCGGCGTCGCGTGCTCGATGGCCGCGGGCGCTTTGTGCGAAGCGCTAGGCGGCAGCGTGCCGCAGGTCGAAAACGCCGCCGAGATCGGCATGGAGCACAACCTCGGCCTGACGTGCGACCCCATCGGCGGCCTCGTGCAAGTGCCGTGCATCGAGCGCAACGCGATGGGCGCGGTGAAGGCGATCAACGCCGCGCGGCTCGCCCTGCGCGGCGACGGCACGCACCGCGTCTCGCTCGACAAAGTCATCGCCACCATGCGCGCCACCGGCGCCGACATGAGCACCAAATACAAGGAAACCTCCCGCGGCGGGCTCGCCGTGAACGTCATCGAATGCTGACCGAATCCAACCGTGAATCTGAGATGAGCTGTGAACGATGAACCCGACGAACAACTCATCCACGCCGCCCAGCGCGGCGAACGCGACGCCATGACCGCACTGCTCACGCCGTGGAACGACCGCATCTTTGGCTTCCTGCTGCACGCGCTGCGGCACCACGCGGATGCGGAGGATGCGGCGCAGGAGACGTTCATCCGCATCGTGCGTGGTTTGGGAAAATATGAGCATCGCGGGCAGTTCCGGGCGTGGATTTTTCAGATCGCGCGCAATCAAGCCGCGCTCACCGCGCAGCGCCGCCAGCGCATCGGCGACCGCGAGACGGCCATCGAGCCGATGCTGCTGGAGACGATGCCGATGGCGGCGGATGAAGCGCCAGACTACGCGCCCGTCCGCGCGGCGCTGGAGCAATTGCCGGAGGCCGAGCGCGAGGTTGTGCGGCTGCGACTCGATGAAGATTTGAAGTTCCGCGAAATCGCCAAGCGCACCGGCGCTCCGCTGAACACCGTGCTCGGGCGGATGCGAAATGCCACGCGCCGCCTGCGCGAAATTCTCACTCAGCCATGAACGACATCGAACGGGAGAACATCGAAAACCAAATCCTGCTGCGCTCCACGGGTGAGCTGTCGCCGGGAGAAAATACCGCGCTGGAAAAATCGCTCGCGGACAACGCGGCGGCGGCGGCCTTCGCGCGCTTCGTCGCGGAGAAATTGCCCGCCAGTGCGCCGCGCGACTTCGCCGCCGCCGCCATCCGCGACACCTCGCCAGTCGGCCACGTCATCGCTTTTCCCCGGCTCTGGAAACTCGCCGTCGCTGCCGCCGTGGTCGTGGCCTCGCTCGTGGCCGTCCGCGTTTTCACGCCCGACACGCCTCCACTTCCCGTCGCCGCCGCGCACCACCACGCCCGCGTGACGGCGGACATTTCCGCGCGCATGGACGCGCTGGAATCCGAACTCGCCGCCGCCCGCCAGCGCCTCGCGCACGGGCGCTATCACCGCACTCACGACACTCTATGAAAACCATCCGCCACCTGCTCGCCGCCCTCGCGCTCCTGCTGCTGCCCGCCGCCGCGCAGAGCACCGATGCCGAGGCGTTCGCCTTTCTCCAAAAGCACGCGCCAAAAATCCACGCGGAGCTTGCCGCGCTGAAAGCCGCCGCGCCTGCCGACTACCGCGATGCGCTCGACGATGCGCGCAAAGCCGCTGCCGACTACGCGAAGCTCGAAGCCGCGCACGACCCCGCCGCCGCCGCCGCGTTTCTGAAAATGTATGCGATTGATTTCGAGGCCATCAGCGTCGCGGACGACATCGTCGCCAGCAAAGGCGCGACGGAAACGGAGCGTCTGACGAAGCAACTGCGCGGGCTGATCGAAGCAAGCTTTGAGCAATGGGCCATCGTCGAGCAGGCGCGCATCGCGCGACTGGAAAAAGAACTCGCCGCGCTCAAAACCGAGCACACCGCCGCCGTCGCCAATCGCGCCAAGGTCGTAGACGGAGACACGGCCAAGCTCATCGAAGAGAGTCGCGCCTTTCAGAAAACCAAACTCAACAAATGACCGCCATGCACACCCGCCGCCAATTCATCGCCACGAGCACCGCCGCCGCGCTGGGCTTCACCACCACTCGCGCCGACGACGACGGCAGCGAAGACGAAACCGCCGCGGATCGCCCGGACTACACGAAGACCGGCGCGAAACTCATCACCGCCAGCACGCCACTCGCCGACGGTTTCCACATGCCCGGCGAGGAACTGAAGCACGAGGCGACGGTGATGGTTTTCCCGCAGGAACAAAACTGGGAGGACGAGGGCGTCGAGAGCGTGCGCGGCGAATGGGTGAAGACGGCGCACGCCATTCTCGCGCACGAGCCGGTGCGGATGGTGGTGCATCCGCGCGATGCGAAGGCAGCGCGCAAGGTGTTGAGCAAGGACATCGAACTTATCGAAATGCCCGTCAACGACGGCTGGGCGCGCGACACCGCGCCGCTCTTTCTGCGGAATGAAAAAGGCGAGCGCCGCGCGACGGGATTCTTCTTCAATGGCTGGGGCGCGAAGTTCCCGCCATTCTCCGCCGACGCGCTGCTCAAGGCGCGGCTCTGCGCGAAATGGGGCGTGCCGTTTTACCCACTCGATGTCGTCTCCGAGGGCGGCGCGGTGCTCGTGGATGGCGACGGCACGCTCATCGTCACCGAGGAATGTCTGATGCACAAAAACCGCAATCCGAAACTCGACAAAGCAACCATCGAAGCGCGGATGCTCGCCGCTCTCGGCGCGAAAAAAGTCATCTGGCTGGGCCGCGGCCTCACGCCCGATCCCGTGACCGACGGCCATGTGGACGGCATGGCGGCCTTTGCCAAACCGGGCGTCGTGCTGCTGCACAGCATCGCCGATAAAGCGGACCCGAATTTCAAAATCCTCGCCGACGCCAAACGCCGTCTCGCCGAAGCGACGGATGCGCAAGGCCGGAAGCTCGAAGTGATAGACCTGCCGCTCGCCGACGAAGTAGGGCAGATGAATTTCTACCTTTGCAACGGTGCCGTCATCGTGCCCGTGAGCGGCAACAGGAAGCAGGACGACAAACCGCTCGGCATCCTGCGCGAAGTTTTCGCCGGGCGAAAAATCGTCCCCGTGCCCGGCAACATCCTCGCGCGCGGCGGCGGCGGCGTGCATTGCATCACGCAGCAAATCCCCGCGTAGCGCCGTCCAGTCATGGTTTGATTTTCAGTCGAGCTTCCCCAACTCGCCGCACAGCGCGAGGGCGCGGAGGGCCTGCGCGGTGCTGATGTAGGTGATGTAGTGATAGGTGTCGCGGTAGAGCGACTTCATCCACCAGCGGCCACTCACGCGCTGGCCCGTTTTCAGCCACGCCACGCCCTTTTGAATGCGCTCGTCGCTCGCGGGCACGCCGTTTTCGCGCAGCAGGACGATGGCGAAGGCCGTCATATAGGCATCGCTCGCCGGGCTGGCGGCGTCGGGTTCGCTCTCCAGCATCGCGATGGTTTTTGCGTCCACCGCTTCGTGCCATTTCAAAATGGGCGACATGCGCCGTGTGGACCAGCCGCCGTCCGGCTGCTGCAAGCGCCAGAGCATCGCGGTCGCCGCGTCGCGCACATTCTGCGGCACGAGTTCGGGGAAAAGCGCGGCTAGTTGGAGTTTCAGCGCGAGTTCAAATTCATTCACCGGCTCGTGCTCGCGAAGGAATTGTTTCATCCGCTCGATGCGTGCAAGCGTGTCGGCGTCCTTGAGATTCGCCAGCCAGCCCGGCGCACTGACGACAGCGCGCGCGGCCTGCACGGTCAGCTCGAAGTCGGTGGTGATGTAGGGGATTTCCACCTCCTTGTAGGTTTTGAAAAAACCCTCCGCCGTGAGCAGCGTCATCGTGCGTTGCAGCGAGCGCGCAGTCGGCTCGCTGAGCGTGCCGGTGACGTGCTTGTCCCACGACGCGAGACCGCCGCTGCGCCACACGGAGCCGATGGCGGCACCGTCCGACTTGGCCGTCGCCTCGGGCACGACCTCGACGAAATCGGCGCGCACTTCATCGCTGGGTTTGCCGAGGAATTTCGTCAGCGCCGACCGCTCGACCATATAGACGCCCGTGCTGTGGCAGGCTATGCACGACTTCTCCCGCACCCAATGGTGCGCGCCATCATCAAGATACTTCGCCGCCGCGCGAATTGAGTCCGCGCCGAACGCATTCACCTTCGGCTCATCGGCAGTCGCCGCAGAGATTTCGATGCCCTCGGACTTGTATTGAAACTTGGGCTTGTCCGCCACCGCCAGCGTGGAGAGCAGGAGAAAAAAGGCGGAACAGATTCGTCGTGTGTGCATCGTTGATTGATTGAGCAGTAGTTACCCCGGCACCTGTCTAACAGTAGATTTTCTCGGCAACTGCGGAATACCCAATCCATTGGTGGCCATGACAGGATGCTGTGTTCATTTTGGCTCCGTTGGTTTCAAGGTCTATGCTTGCAGCCTTTTCCCCCGCTGCGACGCGATAAAGCAGCAAGCCAAGCACTGCGCGGAAGGCGAAGCGTATTAGGAAAGAGACTGTTTTGATGGTGAAATGAGTTGGACGCTTATTTCGCCATAGTGGCGGTGAGTTCGCCTTATTATCCCCACAGCCTCAGCAGCCGTTCTTTTTCTGGAATCACGAAGGGAAACTTCCTGCTGTAAGCATGGTCCGCGATACCGGCAAACTCTCTCAGTGCAGTGTGGATGTGCTCGGGGCGCACGCGGATGCCTTCCGCTTTGTCGCAGGCGAGGGTTTGGGGATTGAGGGGGACGTGAAGTTGCTGCGCGTCGGTGGCACCGATGACCCGGTTGCCCTTGATGCCCGGTCCCATGAACATGATGGAACCCACGGACCAGTGGTCTTTGCCGTCTTGCTTGTTGAAGGTCGGGGTGCGGCCCATCTCGCTCTGCACGATGATGACGAGCTTGTCGCGGAGTTTGAGTTCCTCGGCCCGCCGCACGCAGTAGGCGATGCCTGCGAGCAGTTCGGGAATGAGCCGCATTTGGTCTTGGTCGTTTTTCGCATGGCTGTCGAAGGTGCCCAGCGTGAGATTGGCGGACACGCCGACGCCAGCTTTGAAGGAGGCGAGGGCGATATCGACGCAGCGGGATAACTGCTCCTTGGGTAGCGTGGCGGGAATCCAAGGGACGACGCGGCGCAGTGATTTGGAATTGAGTTGTCCCGCGTAGAGCATGCTATGGGCTCGTTCGAGGCGTGGCAGTAGTTGCGCAGCTTTTCGCGAGGCGGCTTGTTCCTGCAGGGTGCGCTCGATGTTATCGACGACAAAATCGTCGTGATAGGGCGTGGTCTTTTCTCCATTTATAAAGTCGGCGTTGGCCAGTCTCTGGAGTGAGGTGGCATACGGCACTCGCGCCATGGGGATGAGATTTCCGGTGTTGGAGTAGCCGCCGAAGGTTAGAAATCCGAGCGGACATTGCGGGCCCCGGCACGCGGCGACGAGTGCGGCAAAGGTCGGGTAGGCAAGGCTGTCCAGCTTTCCGGTGGCCATGTAGCGGGAGCCGGGCTCGTGATTGTTCACCGAGTAGTCGAGCCCGTTTAGCACGAGCAAATCCCCGCCATATTCCTTGAAGAAATCCTCATTGCTCATCCCGGTGGAAATGTGTTTTGCCGTCGGTGCGAACTTGTGCGCGCCATGAGTTAGGATGTCGCCCTCTTTGTAAAGACGGTTGATTTCACCGATGCCTTTCGGGTCCATGAGGCTCGTGGTGTCCCAGCCTCCTTGCGCGTTGAACACGATGTAGAATGGCCCATCGTAAGGCGCGTCGTCGCTGGCGGCGGCAAGCAGGGTGGTGAGTCCGCCGGGGCAGGTGAGGCCGAGTCCAGCCAGGCCGCAGAGTTTGATGAAATCACGTCTCATGGTTGGTTATTCGTAGAGGAATTCTTGCTGGCGGAGGAGATAGGTGAGGACGCCACACCATGCGCGGATGGTGTAGTGCGGGTCGGGGACGGCAGCCGACGTGCTGCGGTCCTCGTTGCTCAGGCCTTTGCGCCCGGCGGCTTCGCTGACGATGCTGGCGAGTAGCTGGAAGGAGCGCGTCACTTCCGCTGCATCCGGCGTGTCGGTGCGCCCGAGCACTTGCTGATGCAAATGCACAATGGCCTGCCGGATCTTCGCATCGGATTCCGCAGAGCTGCCGGGAATCACGTCGGGCTCGATGTCTCGGAAGAGACGGCGTTTCGTCGCCTCGCGGCTGAAATCCAGCGCCGTCTCGCGACGCGCCACGTCATTGGCCAGGATGCGTTGAATGGCTCCCATAGCTCCGCTGGGGTCGGTGGCACGCTCCGTCACTTCCCTGGAATCGATCCCGCCATAGAGTATCGCCAACTGTTTCTCCAGCTTGCCCCAGGGCTTTCCAAAGATGGCCGCCACCTTGCGTTCGAGCTGCTCTGGCGAGAGCAAATGAACCACGCCCACATCGTCCAGCTCATCGCGGCGCGCGGGATTTTCCGCCGCCGTCGCCAGCCCATCCGCACGATAAAAAGCGGACATCACCCAGTCTTTCACCACGCTTTTCAAATTAAATCCTGTCTGCGAAAAGCGCACCGCCATCGCCTCGATCTGCTGCCGCTGCTCCCGATAGGCACGGCGTTTGGCCGTGTAGTTCGGGTCTTCAAAATCCTTTGGCGGCAGCAGCACCTTTCTGCCTGTGAGCAGGTAGTGGACGTGCTCGACCATGGCCACCGCAAAGCGCGGATCCTTCGCGGTGCGTTCACCCAGCCATTGCAGCGCCCGCCAGCGCTCGGCGGCAGGCAGGTCCTCGCCCTCGAAGCCTGCGGCAAACATATCCGTGAACCAGCCTTCCTTCCGCCGGCCATAGATTTGATCGAACCTCCAATAGTCCTGAAACAAGCCCGCGACAGGGTCCAGCGTCTTGTGGCAAACCACGCACTCCGCTGCCTGCATCGTCGGGTTCGTGTATTTTGCAGAGACCGCCGCCGCATCCGTCACCCGAGCCGCAAGGTCCAGAACATCCACGCCGAGAAAGTGCTTGAAATACACGCGGGCTCGCAGCCGATTGCGATTCGTCTCCGTCGTGGGATAACGTCGCAAATACATGAAATGACTTAACAGACCGGCGTGCGGATAGAAGCCGGTGACCGAATCCTGCGTGCCTTCTTTCGTAGAGCCGACCAGTGCCTTGAGCTGAACCGGGATATATTCAAACGGGTCCTCCGGGTTCTTGAATTGCGGCTTCACCTCCTCGTAAACGCCGTAGGCACGGGCGGTGAGCGGCGTCACCACTATGTAGTCCGCAGTCACAATTTCCGTGAAAGGCCGGTCGTTCCGCACGATGTGCTCAATAAGTCTCATCGGCTCGTGCAACATTCCCTTGTGGTGTTTCTCGGTTAATTCGCGGCGCGCCTGATCCTCCGCCTTCTTGTCCGGGAACTTGCCCAAGTCGTGTTTTTGATACCACAACCGTGTCTTATGAAAATGCTCATAAGTAAGGGCACTCGCAGTCACCGCATCCGTTTCGTCGATGCCGCTCGTCAGGAAAATATCCTCAAACCCCTCGCGCAGCCGATGGTAGAAAGCGTCCTCTTTCATCGCCGCATCCAGCAGCGACGGCATCGCCTTCAATCCCTGACTCGTCACCCCCGCAACGTCAGCCTCCGTCGGCAGCCGGCCCGCCAGCGACAGCGTCACCCGCCGCAGCAGCCTCTGGTCGTCCTCCATCGCGATACCAACAAAGAATGGCCGCCCATTTTCCCCTCCCTCAGATGCATCCGCCAGCGACTCCGGCCCATGCACGCGACGGACAAATTCCGCCAGCACCCGATACCCCGCCGAGTCGGGCTTGAGCACCTCTTTGCCGCCATGCTTGAGCTTTCCGGTCACCTTCATCAGCATCCTCGGCTGGTCGCCCTCCATCAGCCGCGCCATCTGGATGAACTCGTCGCGATTATGCCGCATGTCCTCCGCCTGCGCAGCTCCCAGACTGCGTTGCGGGTCGCGCAGCAGAAAGTCGCTGTCCTCCGCATCCCCACCCGTCTTGTGGCATTTCAGGCAGCTAGCCGCACCCACTCGCACCCAAACATCCTCCGCAAAAAATCCCGCCCCGGCAGCCGCACCGCTCGCACCAGTGGCATGGTTGTCGGCGGACTTTTTTCCGGCGTCAGTCAAGATACTCGCGAACTCAGCCCGCCCCTCGGCCCAAGCGCTCACGCTCAAAGCCAGCCCAACGGCAATCAGCAAGATGACTACAGCTCCCGGGTTGAAGGAGCGTCGTTTTGTGATCGTCGTCATACAGGGGTAAAAAGTCCGCGTCGCCGGAATCATTAGGCAGTTGCAGCAGGCACCTCGATGCCCTCGGACTTGTATTGAAACTTGGGCTTCTCCGCCACCGCCACTGCGGAGAGCAGGAGAAAAAAGGCGGAACAGATTCGGGGGGGTGTGCATGGTCGATGGGTTGTCCAGTAGTTAACCTGACACGGAGCAAACAGCGGAATTCTTTTTGGTGTTTAAGTCACGACGCCCGGAGTGATACTCGCGACTGGTTTTTAATATATGAACCGACTGCTTGCCATCGCGCTCATCCTCATGCTCGCCAGCGCGCGGGCCGCGGAGACGCGCCTGCCGAATATCGTCATCATCCTCGCCGACGACCTCGGCTACGGCGACCTCGGCTGCTACAACGCGGCGTCGAAAATCCCCACGCCGCACCTCGACCAACTCGCGCGGGAAGGCGTGCGCTTTACCGACGCACATTCGCCGTCCGCGGTCTGCACACCCACCCGCTACGGATTGCTGACCGGGCGCTACCCGTGGCGCTCGCGGCTGAAGCGCGGAGTGCTGGCACCATGGGGCGCGGCGCTCATCGAAAAAGACCGCCTCACGCTCCCCTCGATGCTGCGCGCAAAAGGCTACGCCACCGCCGCCATCGGCAAATGGCACCTCGGCATGACGTGGCCCACGACGGACGGCAAACCGCCTGCCAGCAGGGAGAATCCGCTCAGCAATGTCGATTTCACGCGGCCCATCACGGAGGGGCCGACGACCCGTGGCTTTGACACTTACTTTGGCACCGACGTGCCGAACTACTCGCCGTTTTGCTTTATCGAAAATGATCGCACCCTCGGCGTCCCCACCGACCTCTCAAACGTCGAAGACTTCAACATCCGCGGCCCGGCGCTGCCCGGGTGGCGCTCGGTAAACATCCTCCCCGAACTCACCCGCCGCGCCGTGATTTCCGTCGAACAAGCCGCCCAGCAAAAGCGCCCGTTCTTTCTCTACTTCGCGCTCACCTCGCCGCACTATCCGGTCGCGCCCGCGCCCGAGTTCATCGGCAAGAGCGGCGCGGGAGCATACGGCGATTTCGTCGTGCAGACCGATTGGGTCGCCGGGCAAATCACCGATGCCTTGAAGCGCACCGGTGCAGTCGAAAACACGCTGATTATTTTCACCAGCGACAACGGACCGGAGATCGACGGCGAGGTCAGCATCGGTGCATTCGCCCGGCTTCAAAAATTCGACCACGCCAGCATGGGAGCGCTGCGCGGCGTGAAGCGCGACGCATGGGAAGGCGGGCATCGCGTCCCGTTCATCGCCCGCTGGCCGGGCCGCGTTCCGTCGGGGAAAGTGAGCGACCAATTCCTCATCCTCACCGACCTCATGGCCACCTGCGCCGCCATCACCGGCAGTCCGCTCCCGGCCGACGCGGCGGAAGACAGCGTCAATATTCTGCCCGCGCTGCTCGGCGACAAAATCGAGCGCGAGGCTGGCGTGACCGTCGGCATCAGCGGCAAACCCGCGCTCCGTCAGGGCGATTGGGTTTTGATCGCAGCGCCCACCGGTCGCGAAAACCCGGAGCCGCGCGGTGAGCCCGATTGGTTCCGCGAGCAGCGCGGCTACACACCGCACGACAGCGCACACGAACTCTTCAATCTCCGCGAAGACCCCACGCAGCAAACCAACCGCGCAGCCGCCGAGCCCGACCGCGTCGCAGCCATGCTCGCCCTTTTGCAAAAGTACCAGACCGAAAGCCGCAGCGTCCCGGCACGGTAGCCGCCGGATGCCGGGGCGACGGCAAACAGATTGTGCCAGCAACCACCGCACCATGAACCACCCATCACTCCTCACCCGCCGCCAATGGCTCGCGACCACGGCAGGCGGCCTCATTTTCTCCAGCACGCTCGACCTCGCCGCCGCGCTTTCCGACGTGGCGGAGACGGAGCATTTCTTCTACCGCCTCGCGCCCGACGGGCCTTACGTGGACTCGCAGCGCGGGCACAAAGCGTTCGGATTTCGCGAAGGGAAAATCTTTCTCTCCGAGGACAACGGCAAGACGTGGCCGCATCGCGCGGAGTTCGCCGACGCGGAGAACATCACGTTTAGCTGCCTGCTGAAAAACGGGAACGTCCTCTTCGCCACACGCGAGAAACTTTTCCTCAGCACGGACAATCTCAAGACGCACCGCGCCATCACCGTGAAGGACCGCGAGGGGCGCGACTACCTCCCGCACACCCCGGTGAACCCTGCGGAACCCGGCTGGTATTTTCATCCGCTCGACGGCGAGCATACGTGGGACGTGAACGGCGCGGAGATGCTCGTGTGGGGGAACTATTGCAACGTCATCGGCGGTGCCGTGCCGGTGAATATCTACTACTCCACCGACAGCGGCGAGACGGTGAAGCTCGCGTATTCCTTCGGGCAAAATCCCGACTTTCAGCAAACGGGAACCGCCGCGCTTTTGGGCGATGCGAAAAATTCGCTCATCTGCCGCCACATCCACAGCGTCGCCTACAACCCCGCTGAGAACGCCTTCTATGCCTGCACCGGCGACCTCGACCGCGGCCAAGGCCCCGAGTGCCACTGGCTGCGCGGCACCTACGACGCAAAGGCCGATGCGTGGCAGTGGAAAGTCCTCATCTCCGTGAACTCCGACTCGCGCCACAAATCCGGCGGCATCAATTTCGTGGATGGAAAAGTCTATTGGGCCAGCGACGCCAACGGCCCGAAGCGCCGCGAAAAACACGACCGCGGAATCTTCACCTGCGCCCCGGCGGACATCGTAAATCCCGCCGCGCACACGCTGCTCTTCAACCCGGAATACGAGTGCGCCAACATGATCATCCAGGACAGCGTCATCCTCGCCGCGCACTATGCGCCGGCGTCGCCCTACGTCACCGGTTTCATCTACTCTCCCGACATGGGTAAGACGTGGGCGCAATACGACCTCAAAGGCTTCGGCCCGCGCTCCGGCACGCGCTTTCACAAAAAGAATGGCGACGGCTGGTTCCGCGTGGATTTACGAAAGGGGTGGATCGACCGCGGCGAGGTGCTGTTCATCAAGCCGAAGCTGTAGCGGTTGGAGTTTACCTGCTCAATTCATTGAGCATCTTCACCGCCGAGTCGGTGGCCGGCGCGGTCGGAGAGGTAGCCGATCCAGTCGTTCGCGTAAGAGCATTTTGCGTATTTTGCCTGTCCCTCCATCTTTCGCTGAAGCACTTCCTCACGGACCGCAGGCGCAACGAAGGACGCGAAAAGCGCGGCGGTGACGCAGGGCTCGAAGCGCTCGACGCCCCAGCCAGCGAAGATTCGCCCGGCATTCAAATTGCCGATCCATCCGCCGCGTTTCCTGACAAACTTTTCGACCGCGAGTGGGCGCACGCGATCATGGACCGCAGCCTCGCCGCAGTGCCATCCGCAGAAGACATCGCGGGAGAGCTACGCCATCTCGTCGGGGTGTTGAGCTGACGCTCCCTCACTTCGCGTAGTGGCGGACGTAGTCCACGACCATTCGCGTCTTGCTCGTCTCGCGCGCGCCGTAGCCAGCTTTGGGGATATTCATGGACCATGCGGCGGATTCCGCCTCCGAGCTGAGGATGACAAACTGCGGGCGCTGGGAGATCGGCTCGGTCACTGTCCACGTCAGCTTTCCATCCACATAGAAGCGATACTCTTTATCCGTCCACTCGCAGGCGTAGATGTGGAAGCCATTGCCAAGGTCTAGGTTGGGTGTGGCTTTTCCACTCCCTTTATGTTTCGGTCCATAGCCATTCCAATGCAGCGTGTGGTTCACCGTCATCGCGATTCCCTTCCCCTCGTGGTCGTGCGAGCGGTGTTCTACGAAGTCGATTTCCATCCCGGCTTTTGCGGGGTCGTCGATGGGATTTCCAATGGTGGGAGTCTGCGACCAAAACGCGCTCCACATACCCGGCGAGTCATCGAAATCAATACGCGCCTCCCAGTATCCATAGGCGCTTTCATAGAGCCCCTTGGTGCTGACCATTCCGGTGAAGTGCTTTCCCTCCTCGGTGTAAGTCGTGATGGTGAGCTTGCCGTTGGCGATGGTCACCGCCTCGGGGACATTGGTCGCATCGCGGCGTTTTCCAGGGAGCCAGTGCATCCATTTGGTGGCGTCGAGTTGAGCGCCGTCAAATTCATCGGACCACACGAGTTTGTAGCCTGCCGGAGGTTCGGCATGGCAGTTGACTACGAGGAGCCCAAGCAGTGTGAAGATGATGTTGCGCATACCGCTGCCTAGCGAGTCGCGACTATCGGCGTCAAGAAACGCAGCGCGACCAACATCTGCGCAGATGGGTATTGTGTGAAAGTGCGCCATTGATGGACCACCCAATCTACCCCCATTTCTCAAAGGCTCACAAATGAAGAACCAACTCAAACACACCGCCCACTTGGGCCGATGGACAACTTTTTGCGCCCTCGCGGCGATGAGCCGGCCGTTCGGTTTCCTCCGCGAGCCGCTGAATGTGGTGCATGTGTTCATGGAAACGGTCGTCATCGGACCGAAGGGCCATGTGCCTGCCGACGACATCCACACCGACCCGACGCTCACGCTCTTCAAAATGTTCGGCAGCAAACCCGGCACCGTTTTCGCCGACGGCAGTGCGAAGAACATCGCCTACAAAATGCCCGACGGACCGCCCGGCGACTACGGCGAGTTCCGTGATGCGAACATCATGCTGCTGCATACGAAGTCGAAGTATCGCCCGTTCACCATCGGCCTGCCGTATGGCGTGCAGGCGCAGCCTTACGGGTGGGAAAATATCAAAACCTATCCGTGGACGACATGGACGGGCTACAACGAACCGAGCATCGGCTATGTGTCTGCCATCGGGCACCTCATCAACTACTGGCATTTCCGCCGCACCGACAAAGCGGTGGAACAGGTCTATCTCCACGGCATGACCGGCAGCGACAAGCCGCAGAGCGAAATCCTGAAACTCGCATGGTCATGGATTTCACCGCCGGAACTGCAAATGCCCGACGCGAAAAAGTCGCCCAACGAAAGCGCCGGGAAATACAACGTGTTCACCTACGACCAGACGCAGAAAGCCTACATCGTCCCGCGCACGCGCACCGGCCCCGAGCGCATCCACTTCGCGCTCGATGCCATCTACGACGATGGGTATCTCAAAGGCACCATGTGGCTCGTGAACCCGGCCATTGTGGTGAAGAATTGGAATGAACCAACAACCAGCTTTGCGCTCGAACTGGACGGCAAAGCGCTTGCGATCGGCACGGATTACCGATTTGGCTTTGAGCCGACGACGACCGGCAAAGACCTAGTGATCTGGCTATACAAGACGATTGATTTAAACGTGCTCGACGAGCATCGCATCGAGATTGCCAGTATGCCAAACAAGCCATGAAATTCTTCTTGATCCTACCCCGATGCTATTGCGTGATGCTGGCGCTGGCCTTGTGCGCAGGGGCGCGGGCGGCGGAGGTGGTGCGCACGGCGGCGGCGCTGCGGGGGATGTCCCCGGCGGAGGCGAAGATGGCGCTGCCGGTGGAGATGGAGGTAGTCGTGACGTTTGTGGACCGGTCTCGGGGGATGCTTTTTGTACATGATGGGACGGATGGGTTCTACGTGCGGGCTCCTGATTTGGTGGGGCAGTCCGCATGGCTGGCAGCGGGACGAAAACTACGCCTGCTCGGGGTGACGCATGAGGGCGAGTTCTTGCCGGTGGTGAAGGCGACGGAATTCATCGACCTCGGCGCGGGCGTGATGCCTCGGGCACCTTTGCAGAATCCGCTGGAGGCGATGTTGGCGCCAACGATGGATTCGCAGTGGGTGGAGGTGGAGGGCGTAGTGAAGCGGGTGGCGGAGGAGAACGAAGGAGTGACGCTGAGCCTGCAATCTGGCGAGTTGCGGCTGCCGTTGGAGCTGCCACGAAGTACGAATTTTGAGTCGCTGGGGAAGCTGCCGCTGCATCTGCTGGAGCGCCGGGTGCGGCTAAGGGCGGTGGCCGCGACGCAGTTCAATGAACAGCGGCAGATGAGCGGGCGGCTGCTCTATCTGCCTGGCTTTGAGTTTCTCACGCTACTGGATATAGAACGAGCCACTGCGACGGTGCCGCTGCGGCGGGTAGATGAGTTGCTGCTTTCCAACTCACCACTGAATGAACGGGTGCGCGTGCGAGGCGTGGTGACACACGCGGTGCCGGAGCAGATGCTATTTCTTCGTGGGGAAGGAGGCAGCATGAGAATCGACTCAGCGCTGACGCCTGACTTTAAGCCTGGCACGATGATTGAGGCGGAGGGCTGTGTGACCTTTTTTCCGTTTCGCCCAGGACTGAATGCGGAGACTCTAACTGAGCTGAATCGCACTGAAGCACCGGAGCCGCTGCCACTGGACTATGGGGCAGATCGCCGGAGTGGGGAGCAGTTCGAGTTAGTGACACTAGACACGACCTATTTGGACATGATGCAAACTTCCATTGGCGCACGGCTGCTTTGCCGTTCGGAGGGTGTGATCTTTGAGGCCAAGCTACCGCCCCACTTGCACGATGAGTTCAAGCTGGAGCCCGGAATGCGCCTGCGGCTACGCGGCATCTGTGAGCTGGAGATAGACAATCCTTTCGGCATCGCCCGCTTTACGAAAGTCTTCTCGATAGCACTCCGCTCTGCGCAGGATTTGGTCGTCTTGCAAACTCCGCCGTATTGGAACAGCCAGCGGCTGCTGGGGCTGCTCTCAGTCACAGGTGGCGCGGGGCTGCTCATCGCCGGATGGGCGTGGCTGCTGCGGCGGAAGGTGGCGCAGCAGTCCGCTCTCATCGAGCGACAGACGACCGCGCGTGCCACGCTCGAAGAACGCCAGCGCATCGCACGCGAACTGCATGACACGTTGGAGCAGGAGCTAAGTGGTGTGGCGATCTTGCTGGATACGTCCTCGCAGCAGTTTGAAACTGGTGACGGTGAAGCCCAGCGCTCGCTAGGTCTCGCTCGGCAGCTTTTGCGTCACAGCCGAGAGGAATCCCGCACCACGATCCGCGATCTGCGCAGTGTGGCGATCGAGCAAATGGGGCTGGTCGGCGCGATGGAGGCGATGCTGCGCCCGCTGGCGGAGAGCGCGGGCATGGTGTTTGATTTCGCGACGAGCGGTGTGGTGATGCCGTTGCCAGGCACGGTGGAAGCAGCCTTTTTGCGTATCGCGCATGAGGCAGTGGCCAACGCGACGAAGCACTCGCGCGGCTACCGCGTGAAGGTGCGAATGGCGTATGGATCGGATGCGGTGAAGCTGGAAGTCGGTGATGATGGCGCCGGATTTTCACCGGAGACTGCGGCGAACGACTCTAGCGGTCACTTCGGACTTACTGGCATGAGGGAGCGTGCAGTGCGCCTCGGCGCTGTTTTGCGGGTGGATGGTCAGAGTGGTGCTGGAACGCGAGTTTCTCTCATTTGGAAGCTTTCCCGACTGGAGAAGCCGGAAGGGCGCACTTAGTCTTCACCTTCACCTGATATGCCCACACGCGTTCTCATCATCGACGATCACTTTGCCCAGCGCCTTGGCCTGACGGTGGCGATCAACAATGAAAGGGATCTCAAGGTCGTGGGTCAGGGCGGCAGTGTGGCGGAGGCCGTGGCGCTTTATCGGGAGCTGAAGCCCGACGTGACACTAATGGACTTTACCCTGCCCGATGGCACTGGCGTAGAGGCTGTGCAGCGTATCCGCGCGGTGGATGAAGATGCCCGAGTCGTCATGCTGACGGTGCTGGATGGTGAGGAGGATGTCTTCCGCGCCAGCGAGGCCGGCGCGAGCGGCTACCTGACGAAAGCGGACGATTCCAAGACGCTCACCCAGGCGATTCGAGCCGTGGCTGCGGGCGGCACCTTTTTCCCGGAGGCGGCGCGTGCCAAAGTGGAGGCGCGGCTAAAGCGCGATCCGCTCACGCCGCGCGAACTGGAAATTCTCCACCTGATCGTGGAGGGATTGATCAACAAGGAGATTGGCGGACGTCTCGGCATCACCGAGGGCACGGTGAAGCTCCATGTGGCGAAAGTGCTGGCAAAGGTGGGTGCCCAGGACCGCACGCGAGCTGCCATCCTGGCGGTGGAGCGGGGAATCGTGAGGCTGTAGCGCAGTCTGTTCCCACAGGCGCGTAGAGCAGGTGCCAAAGCCGCGGGTATATGCCCAAGGGCATATTGTAAGTCCACCCCGAATCGTGGATCGTAAAGTATAGACTCAGGAACTTTATCCCACCCGCTACAACGCATAAATCATGAAACAGATCATCCGCATCACCCTCTCCATCATCGCTCTCGCGACCCAAGCGATTGGCGCTGGCTTTCAACTGGAGATGAACGTGCTTTCCGGAGATTTCGACGCGGAAATCGCCCCGGCTGATCCTGACTCTGTGCGCTCCGACAACGGGAAGGTCGCCTACATCAAGAACGACACGTGGGTGGCTTACCACAACTTCGATTTTGGCCAAGGCGCCACCTACTTCTGGATCGAGGGAGCGTCGGGAGGCGCGGGTGGGACGATCGAGGTGCGCACCGGGGCGGTGAACGGTCCCCTGATCGGAAGCGTGAATATCCCCGCCACCGGAGGATGGACGGCTTTCCGGCAGTTCGGGAGCGCGGTGTCGCCGTCCGTCACCGGGGTGCATGATGTCTATTTCAAATTCGTCGGAGGCGGCGGATACCTTTTCGACACCCGGAGCTTTTCGTTTCAACGCATCTCTCCGGGGCTGAAACAGGCAGGCAGCTCGTTCGCCGCGACGAATTTCGATTCGGAATCAGCCCCCGGAGCCGCTCCGGTCGTCGTCAATGGCGGGGTGGTCGAGTCGATTTCAGGGGGTTCCTGGGTGGCTTACAACGGTTTTGATTTTGGAAAAGACGCCAATTTCTTCGCGATCGAAGGGGCATCACCGGGGAAAGGCGGCACGGTCGAACTGAGGCTCAATTCCGCGCAAGGCCAGGTGGTTGGAACCGTCGATATCCATCACACGGGAGGCTGGGGACACTACCGGCCCTTTACCGGCGTTCTCTCCACCTCCGTGAGTGGCGTGCATGTTCTCTACCTGCGATTTGTCGATTCCAGAGGATCGGGCGGCTACCTCTTCAATGTGAGAAACTTTGTCCTGACTCGTGAGGCACCAGCCGTGGCCGTGCCTTACGCCGCCGATGACGACCGCGACGGCGTCCCGAAAATGCTGGAGTATGCCTTCGGTATGCATCCGAAATCACGGGACGCGGCTCCGCTGAGAGTGGTTGCCCCGAATCCCGGCGGCGGGAGCGGGCCTTACGATCTCGAGGTGAGGCTTCGGGCGGACGCTTCACTGGTTGCCAAGGTCCTGGTGTCTGAAAACCTGACCTCATGGGAGGAGGTCTCGCTAACGTTTCAGAATGGAACTTGGCAGACTAACAATCCGAACATCACCGTCAGCGAAGTCATTCCACAGGACGACGACTTGTATGTGATCCGCCTCAATGACAGTCGCACCCACACGAAACTCTTCGCCCGCATGTCCGTCGCCGTGGTCGAAGGTGATCTGAATGTCTATCCTCCGGTTCCCGGACTCGCTCCCTCACCCTACTACACCTTCTCAGTGCAGAAAGTGAGCGGTCTCAACGCCGCAAGTAAACAGAATGCGACTAACTGGCTGCCGCCCTTCGCCTGGTTCACGCGTTGCGTCGATTACCCAGCCGCAATAGGTAAAACTGCCTACTACGCGGACTTCATCGGCGGCTGGTCGCATACCTACTGCAACTTTGAACTGGATAAGCACACGCCCATCGTGGTGAAGATCACCCGTTTGAATAAGCCGGGCGCACCTTCGGGCCCCATCACCTCAGCGACAGCCCGCCCCGCCCACAGGGTGGATGCGTGTGAAGTCATCAATGGCGAGGTTTACGTAACCATGAGTCAGCCGGCGCTGATCGCCGTGGATATCGACGGCCAAATGGATTCGCGGGATACCCCGCGGGCCACTCCCACCGGCTTTGGCACCAGCGCGTTTCCCCATCGGAATGAAATGAATGGCGCTCATGGAGTCACGATCTTCGCCAATCCAGTCATCGAGAACAAACCGCAGCTCGGTGGCCCCGGTGTATTTGCCGTGGAGCCCGGCACCCTGCCTCCGACGAGCGGACAGTGGACGACACTCTATTTCAAACCCGGAATCCACAAACTGTCCGTGGACGCAAACGGCAATGAACGCGAGTGGGTCATTACCGATCCACTTTTTCTAACCAACAACCGGAACTACTACATCCCGGGAGATGCGATCGTTTACAGAAATCTCGGCGACTATAACGACGACCTGCCGAGCGAGAACATCCGCGTCTTCGGACACGGAACGATCAGCGGCACGAAGATCCCGCACTACCAGGATTTCTTCGGCGGTGCGCTTGCTGAAGATCAACATAAGAAGCTCCGCATGCTTCAACTCACGCGGGCGCGGAATTGCAGCTACGAGGGAATCACCATCGCCGATCCTGCCGAGCACGGCGTCTATATCGAGGGCCGGGATGAACATCACGATCCCAACTACATCCAGTGGGTGAAAAACATCAGTTGGCGGGTGAACAACGATGGCGGCGGAGTGACGGGCCATGGCTACCTCGAAGACTGTTTCTTCCGCCATCAAGACGACGCCCTCTACGTCCGGGGAACCGCGATCCGCCGCACGGTCTTCTGGTCGGACGTCAACGGCACCCCTTTGCGCTGCAGTTTCCTGAACGGTGACCGCGGGCTGAATTATCCACCCACGCTGCCACAGGACCTCGTCGTCGAGGAGTGCGACATCATCTATGTGCGAGGAGTCTTTGCCGGCAGTGATGCGACGGCTAACGGCATCATCGGCACGCCCAGCGCCTACGGCAACCAGGGAGCCTACGCGGATGGAACCCTGAGCACCGGGCAGCACGTCATCTTCCGCAATATCCGGGTGTCCGATCCCAGGCCGGCTCGGTATCTGTTGGGTTTTCATTCGACGGCGGACCAACCCCCTCGAGAGGAAGTTTGGGCGGGGATCCGTTTCGAGAACATCGACTACCAACATGCGCACACCTGGGGTTGGAAAAACCGTCTGATCGGGACCAGCGCAGGGCCGATCCAATTTTTCACTTTTGACAATGTATACATCAATGGGGCTCGTGTTGACGCGGCTTACCTGAGCGACCCGACCAAGTTCGAATCTAATTTTGTCTCGGATTCGATCTTCAAGTGATGGGTCGTTCAAAGCCGCAGGTTACGACTCGGCTTGCCGGTTCCCGCATGGCTGTGGCCGATGGCATCGGTTCGGAATATCGCTGTCACTGGTGCCCTCGCGCATTCGAAAAATGAACCACAGGCCTAAACCTAAAAGCGGCGATGGTGATTGCCGCGGAGGACACTGAGGACGCGGGTGCGTTCCGTGTCGCCGGATGTCCGCGAGTTTCTCGTGTGCTCTCGATCGGGTGCAGGTCGCAGGTTTTCCGCGGCACACTACCTCAGCAGCGCGTGCCCTTGCGCTTCGGCGCGATGCTCGCGCTGCGGCGGGATTTGATGATGTACGGCTCGGCATCCGGCACCTGGCAGGCGGTGTCGCCCATGTCCACCGCGACCTTGCCCATCTTCCGCGCGGCAGCGATGGCTTTGTCCGCAAGCGGCGCAACATATGTGCCGCACGCGATGAGGTAGCTGTTCATCGTGTAGCGGACGCGATTGGGGGCTGTCGCGATGGTCTTTGCGACGCGATCGAGCAGTGCGCCCAACTCGCGCATCGGCAGCGCCTCATCCGGCGCGGTCGCGACGATGGCGGCGAGCGTTGCCCAGCCTGCCACCGCCGTGTGCTCGCGCGGGGAAGCGATCCACTTCATCGCAATCTCCACCGCCAGCGGATGCTCGGCGGCAACCCACGGGACGGTGCAGCCCGCGATCATGTGCCAGGTCGCACCAGCGACCCATTGGTCGAGTTGTTTGCGCGTCATTTTCGCGCCGTCGGCGATGAGGCCGGCGAGATACATGGCGTCGGAATTGTTCGTCGCGTACAGCTCCAGCGCGAGATCCTGGCGACCCTTGAGCTTTTTTTGCAGCGGCTTCAGATCGCCGATACGCACACCGAACAGTGGCTCCGACGCGCCATGGCGCAGATAGGTTTTTTTGGTTGAAGGGGTCGCCTTGGCGGCGAGTTCAGCCATCACCTCGTCGAGCGTCATTGCGGTGGTGCGGGCGCGGCTTGCTGTGCCTTCCGCTTTCTCGCGGCACCCTTGCCCGCGGGGGCGTCCGGGTCAGTCTTTCCACTGGCGGGATTGAGTTCCGCAAGGATTGCCCCCAGTCGCTGGCGCGCGGCTTTGCTGGCATCCGTGTCCGCATCGGCGGCGACGGGTTTTTCCACAAACGGCGCGGCGCTCACGTCGAACAACTCGGCCTTCTCATTCATCTTGAAACCCGGTTCGCGCACGAACCACTTCGCATTGAGCTGCACGTAAGCCCACTCGCGCGGCGTGCCTTTTTCTCCGCGCAATTGCGGCGCGAAACTCCGCCCGTCGAACTTCATTCCGTCGGGCAGTTTCACACCCGCCAGCTCAGCAAATGTCGCGTGCGGATCGGCAAAGCTGATCATGTCCTTCGACACCTTCCCGGCCGGCGTCACGCCCGGCCAGCTCGCGATGAAGGGCACGCGAGAACCGCCTTCCAGCAGGCTGCCTTTTTTCCCGTTCGGCATGCGTCCGCCGATCGTGCTCGGGTGCGTCAGCGCGGTGCCGTTATCACCGGAGAAAATGACCAGCGTCTTCTCGCGCAGGCCGAGCTTTTCCAGCTCCGCGATTACCGCACCGACCTGCTTGTCCATGTAGCGGATGTTGTCCTCGTAGAGATTCGGCTGCCCGTCCTTCGCCGTGTCGGGTGTGCGCTGGATCGGGCCATGCACATGATGCATCGAGTAGTAGAAAAAGAATGGCTTGTCCTTGTTGCGCCGCAGGAAATCCACGGTGAACTCGTGGACGACATCGCCCGCGTACGTCCCGTCCGGCACCGTCACTTGCTCGCCGTTTTTCTGATGCTTCGTCTGCCAGAACCAGCCGCTCGCGGTCGGATCGGTGATGTATTCATCAAAGCCCCACTCGCGCGGCGTCTCGCCGACCTGCCGCCATTTCCCCGCCATGCCCGTCGCATAGCCTGCCTGCTTCAGCAGCGTCGCGACCGGTTTTTCGTCGACCGACTTGGCACCCGGCGCACCCTCGCGCCACGATTGATTCCCAAGGCCGCCCGTGCGGAAAGCGTAGCGCCCCGTCATCAGCAAACAGCGCGAAGGCCCGCACACCGGCGCGGCATAACACGTCTCGAAACGCGTGCCCGACGCCGCGAGTTTGTCGAGGTTCGGCGTCTTGTGTTTGTCCGACCCATAGCAGCCCAGATTGTCGATCCCCAGATCGTCCGCGAGGATGAAGATGATGTTCGGCTTTTCAGCGGCGAGAGAATTGCCGCAAAGCAATGTGAGGAAGGCCGCGAGGGTGAGGAGGAGTTTCATGGTGGGTGGTGATGATTGTTTCCGGTCTCAAGCGCAACCGCGTGGCGGATCCGCTTTCAGCCCGGCAAGCACACCGCGTGTGCTCGCAAAGGAACAGCACGAATGACCGGAATTGGGACTCGGGTCAGCGTGCTTTTTTGCAAGGTCGATGACCGGCTTCGCCGCCTCACTTCAACCGCGCGCGGAAAAACTGCGCGGTGCCGCTGATCGCGCCGGACCACGTCGCCGTGCTGGATGCGGCGATGACTTCGGTGACGATCGTCCACGGGCCGCCGGGCGCAGGCGCGGTCTCGATGTCGTAACGCGCGCCGGGCGCGGCTTTCCAGGTGAAGATGAAGAGGCTCGCGTTGCGGGCGACGGCGGTGATTTCGGGAAACGGGACGACGACAATGGGAAAACTTTTCGTGCTGAAAAGCGGCGGCGTGCCGGCGTCGATGATCTGCACGGTGAGCGTGTAGGCCGTGCCCGCCTGCGCCACGGTCGGCGACCAGATGAGGACGCCGGTCCGCGGGTCGATGCTCGCGCCTGCGGGCGGGGCGATGAGTGAGTAGGTGAGCGTGTTGTTTTCCACGACCACGAAGTTGTCGAGATACACGTCGTGATCGACCGACGCCGAGCCAGGCGCGATCGCGAGGTGTTCGAGCACGCCGAGGCCGGTGGTGGTTTCGAGCACGCCGTTGCCGTTGAAGGCGCTCACCGATTCGGACGGCAGATCGAATTGCAGCGTCGTCCACACGTCCGGCGCGAGCGTGCGCTCGGGCACCGGCGTACCAGCGTTCAGCGAGGGGACGCCGGCAAATTCGATCGTGCCCGCGCTGCCGCCGTCCGAGCCGATCGCGCCGGTCGAGTTCGTCTCGCGCAGGCCGAGCGCAAATTTCAGCGTGTGCTGGCTCCACACATCGAAGCGCAGCGATTTGCGGAAATCGATGACCGGGTTTGGCAGGGTCGCCGCGCCTGCCGTCGAGAGCCGCAGCCAGGGATTCACCGCGCCCGGTGCCCAGCTCCATTTCGCGAGCAGTGCGCGCGTGCTCGCATTCCCCGTGGGGAAGGCGGCAACGACCGTCGTCTCGCGCGGCTTTGCGGCATCGGTGAAGGCGCTCGTGGTGCCCGAGTGATGCGGCTTTCGGAAAAGCACGATGTCGGTCGCGCCATCCGGTTCATTTTCAAAATCCGCCCACGGCTGCGACGAGAGCAGCGGATCGAATCCCGCGGGCGCGATGTTCACGACGATGGGCGAACCTTGCAGCATCATCACGCTCGCGGGCGCGGTGAGCACGGGCGGCGGGCGATGGAGCTGCGTGGTGGGAATGATTTCCTTTACCTGGCTCGGCGCGGACCAGCGCAGCTCGGCGAGCGCATTGCCGGTGCCCTCAAAGTAGTCGAGCCGCACGTCGTATTTCAGCCCCGCGACGAGCGCGATGCTGCCGCTCCATTCGGTCGCACCTTGGGCGATGAATTTGTCCACGAGCAGCACGCCATTCACCCACAGCCGCGCGCCGTCATCGGAGCGGATGTGGAACTGATACGTCTGCGAGTAGCGCGGCTCGACCTGCCCGGTCCAGCGCGCGGAGAACGTATCCGCCTGCATCGTGGAACTCGGCGCGCCCGCGCCCCAGTCGAAATTCACCGTCGCATCCACACGCGCGCGGCGCAGCGCGGTGAAGTCGATGTTGTCAAAATACGTGCCGCGCAATCCCGCGCCGCTGCCCGCCGCGATGGGTGTCGTGGCGACGACGAGTTGCGCTTCGGCGAAAACGACCGACTGCCCGGCAGCGGTGATTTGCACGGTGTAAAATCCGGTGCTCGCGAGCTGCGCATTGCCCACGCTCAGCGTCGCGCCCGTCGCACCCGAAATGTTCACGCCATTTTTCCGCCACTGATGAGTGCGCCCCACGCCAGTCGCCGTCACGCTGAACTGCACGGTTTGTCCCGCGTTCACCGTCTGCGTGATGGGCTGCCCGGTGATGACGGGCCCGTCGAGATTGATCCCGAGGAAATCCGCGAACGCGCGGTAGAACGCATCCGCCGCCGCCTGGCGCTCTGCGGGGTCGTTCATGATGTTGAACTCGTTTTGATTTGAAATGAACATCGTCTCCGCGAGCGCGGCAGGCGCGTTTGCGGTGAGCACGGTGAAGTTGGCATCCTTCACGCCGCGGTTGGTGAGGTTCCATGCGGCGATCATCCGGTTCTGCACTTTGGTCGCCCAGGTCACATCCGTGGCGGGCGATGCCGTGGCGTGAAAAGTCTCGGTGCCGTGCGCCGAAGAATCGGTGAACGAATTGCAGTGGATGCTGAGAAAGGCGTCGGGGTCTTCCGCGTTCGTGAGATCGCGCCGCGCGGTGAGACTGACCGTGGTGTCGGTCGTGCGCGTCATCACCACTTCCGCGCCCGCGTTTTGCAGCAGCGTCCGCAGCCGCAGCGAGACATCGAGCACGAAATCCTCCTCGTTCGGAGCCGCCCCGCCGTCGATCCCGACCGCGCCCGGATCGCTGCCGCCGTGGCCGGGATCGATCACGAATTTTCGGCCGGCGAATTGCGCGTGCGTGCTCACCGCCAGCCAAAGGAACAAGGCGAACATCGAACATCGAACATCGAACATCGAACATCGAACTTTCGGAAAGCGCATCGCACGCCTGTTCCGACTTCGATTTTCGATGTTCGATGTTCGATGTTCGACGTTCATCTCCGCACGACCCTCAAAACGAGCAGCTTCCCGGTTTCCTCCGTGCCGCAAACGATCGCCATCCCATCCGGCGACCAGTCAGGATCGACCTCCATCACATCCGCCGTGGAAGTAAGCTGATGCCGCCCCGCGCCATCCGCGCCGATGATCCACAAATCCGAATCGACGATGCGGTGATTCGTTTTGTCATCGTGCAAATGCGGCGAGGTGTCGGGCGTGTGCTGGCGTGCATCGTCCGGCGCGTGGGAATGATCGCGCGTGATTTGAAAGACGAGCCACTTCCCATCCGGCGACCACGCGGGGTGATTTCCCACGCAAAGTTTTCGTCCCGCCGCGTTCGGTGTTGCCACGGCGATTTGATCCGAAGAATCAAACGCCAGCCGCCCGCCAGCCTTGCTCCAGACCGGATTCAGCGCTGGTTCGCCACCGACCTTGCGATCACGCGCAATCACGCGCACAGGCTCGATCGCCGCCGCGTGCGCCGCGCCGCGCCAAGCGCCTTCGAGCGGACCCGATGCCCCTTGCGAAACCCACCGCATCCCCGCCGGCCCGCGCTGCCACACCGGCGGCTGCGCCTCGCTCACGATCTCGCTGCTGGCCTCGATCTCGCCCGTCGCCACTTCGATCGTGCGGATCACATACTTGCGCGGTCCCGCGGCTTTGCGCGCGGCGCGAAAGACGATGCGGCTCGCATCCGGCGACCACGAAAATTTGTAGCCCGATCCCGGTTCCGCAGTGAGCACGCGCCGCCCCGAGCCATCCGCCTTCACGAGCCCGATGCCGTTCCCTTTCGGCGCGGAAAACGCGATCCACTTTCCATCCGGCGACCACTTCGGCGCGGAGGCGAACATTCCCGCGTCGATCTCCATCACGCTCTCGACGACGAAATTTTCTTCCGCTCGCGCGGGTGCGCATTCCGCGCCGAACAGGTATGCGGCCAGCGGCAAAAGTGGAGCGAGCAAAGGAGGGAACTTCACGGGCGCACAATGGCGCTGCATCGTGCCAGCGGCAAATCGTTCCCCTCCGCGATCGCCGCCAGCGACCTGCAGCTCACCACGCTGCTTGCGCCCCGTGCGCGATGCGTGATGGAATTCACCCGAGCACGCCAATGAACGACCACGAAATCACCGTCAGCGCAGCCGATCTTTCGCGCGCCGAGCATCAGGCCGCGATTCTGCACCTCCTCGGCTGCTACGCGATGGACCCGATGGGTGATGGCAGGCCGCTCTCGGAAACCGCGCGGCGCGATTTGATTCCCGGTTTGCAGCAGCACCCCACGACGATGGTTTTCCTCGCGTTTCGCAACGCCGAACCCATCGGCCTCGCGATTTGCTTTCGCGGCTTCTCCACGTTCGCCGCGCGTCCGCTGGTGAATATCCACGACTTCTTTGTCCTCCCCGCGCATCGCGGCGCGGGCATCGGCAAGCGCCTGCTCGCCGCCATCGAGCAGCGCGCCCGCGACATCGGCTGCTGCAAGCTCACCCTCGAAGTGCAGGAGAACAATCATCCCGCAAAAGCGGTGTACGCCGCCGCTGGTTTCGTGCGGATGAGGTATGTGGCCGAAGCGGGCGGATCGTTGTTTTTCTCGAAGCCGCTGTGAATTCCCGCCCGCCTGTCGGCGCGGCCTAGCGTGGCACGTTTCCGCTGAGGATGAATTCGTCGCGGCTCAGCACGCCGTCTTTGTTCGCGTCGAACTTGATGAAACGCGCGGGCGCTTTGTCAGGTTCGGGTTGCTGGGCGAGGAATTCCTCGCGGGTCAGTTTGCCATCGGCGTCCTTGTCTTTGCGGGTGAAAACCGCGCCGCGATCCGCCTTCGGCTTGTCGTTCTTGGCGGCGGAAATCTGCGGCACGGCTTCCGGCTGCCGCGCGAGCAGCGCGCGCAGTCGCGCGACGATCTCCGGATTCCGCGCGGCGAGGTTCGCGGTTTCCGCGGGGTCGGATTCGTAGTCGTAGAGTTCGATGATCGCGGCGTCCGCGGGTGCGCCGGGCTTTTTCCACTCGACCATCCGGTAGCGCGCATCGCGGATCGCGCGCCCGAGCCGCTCGCCGCGCGGATAGACGTGGGTGATGTGATCGCGCGCTGGCACCGCGGCATCGCGGAGACTCGCGGCGAAGCTCTTCCCATCGAGGCCGGCGGGCGCTGCGATCGAGGCGAGGTCGCACAGCGTCGGGTAAAGATCGACCGTCTCGACCAGGTGCGCGTTCTGGCCCGGCTTCACGCCAGGTGCGGCGATGATGAGCGGGATGCGCGTGGCCTGCTCGTAGTTCGTGTGTTTGCACCACATGCCGTGATCGCCGAGGTGCCAGCCGTGGTCGCCCCACAGCACCACGATCGTCTGCTCCGCGAGGCCTTCATTTTCCAAGGCATCGAGCACGCGCCCGAGCTGCGCGTCCATGTAGCTCGTCGCGGCGTGGTAGCCGTGGATGAGCGCGCGCGAGAGATCGTCGGTGAGCGGCCCGGTCTCCGGCGTGTCCGCATACTGGCGCAGTTCGCCGCCGTACTGCGGGGCAAAGGCGGGCGCATCCTGCGGCGCGGTGCGGAGCGCGGGCAGCGCGATCTTTGCGCGGTCGTAGAGGTCCCAGTATTTTTTCGGCGCGCAGAACGGGAGATGCGGTTTTAGGAAACCGACCGCGATGAAAGCGGGCTCACCAGTTTTTTTCGCCGCGCGCAGCCGCTGGATCGCTTCATTCGCGATCGCGCCATCGGGATACAGATTTTCCGCGACGTCCGCCGATTCATACGCCGCGCCGCGCGGCAGCTTGTCGGCGGGCTTGTTTTCAAAGAGCGCCTCCTCGCGCGTCAGCCCCGTTTCCGCCCGGCTCTGCGGTAAATGGTAGGCCACCGTTTTCGCGTGAAAATGCGGGACCGTCCACGACGCCGGGTCCTCGCGATTGCCGTGCCCGACGTGGAAGATTTTCCCCATCGCCTCGGTGCGGTATCCCGCCTTCTGGAAAGCCTGCGTCAGCGTCACCGCATCGGGCCGCGCCTTGCGGAAATTCGTGGCGAGATCGTAGATGCCGAGCGTCTGCGGACGCAGCCCCGTCATCAGCGCATTGCGCGACGGCGAGCACACTGCCTGATTGCAGTAGGCGCGCTCGAACCGCACGCCGCGAGCGGCCAGCCGATCGATATTCGGCGTGATCGCGGTGCCGCCGTAACAGCCCGCGATCGGCTTCAGATCATCGACCGCGATGAGCAGGACGTTCAGTTTTTTCTCCGCCGCGTGCAGCGGCGCAAAGGTGGCGGCGAGGACGGCGAGAAGGCGGGGAAGGAAATTGAAATTCACGGGAATCGAAAGTCTGGCACTGTTTGAAATCGTCGCGCAAGCCATTGCGCACGCGCCCGGGTCCGCGGCTGGGCGGCTCCGGAAATAGCCTGCTTTGACACCGAAACGACGCCGCGCATACTCCCGCACCAATCCCATGTATTTCCCTCGTGCCACCACCCTCGAAGCACTCGAAGCCCGCATCGTTCCCGCCCTCACCGTCCTGCATCCGATCCCGGATTTGATCCCCGGCATTGGCGCGACGGGCGCGTCGCTGGATCTGGCGAACGCCTTCGATGCCGCGGGCAATTTTCGCACCCACGTCCTGTTCACCACGAACTACATCGACCCCGCAAATCCCACGGTGCCGCAAGTCATCGAGTTCGAGCTTTTCGACGACAAGGCGCCGGTCACCGTCGCGAATTTCCTGCGCTATGTGAGAGGTCTCGCGCCGTCCGATTTCGATGACGTATTTTTTCATCGGCTGATTCCCGGTTTCGTTTTGCAGGGCGGCGGATTTGAGACCGGTTCGCCCGGCACCCACATCGCCACCGATCCGGAAGTTCACAACGAATTCAACCCGCTCGACACCGAGCGCTCGAATCTCGTCGGCACCGTGGCGATGGCGAAAACCGGTCTCGGGCCGCACACCGGGACGAGCGAGTGGTTCGTCAATCTCGGCAACAATGCCGGGAATCTCGACAGCCAGAACGGCGGCTTCACCGTCTTCGCGAAAGTGACGCAGGGCATGAATGTGGTGAACGCGATCGCGGCGCTGAATCGGTTCAATCTCGCGGGTTCGCTCGGCGGCCCGTTCACGGATTTGCCGCTCCAGAATTACAACGCCGATCCCGACGGCAACCCGGCGACGCCTTCGCCCACGCCGACCGCGGCGCAGTTCATCACCATCACCGATGCCACGGTGAAAACGCCGACGCCCGCGAGCGCGCCGGGCGTGACCTACACCGTCCAAAGCATCACCGACGCGACCACGCTGGCCCCGACGAATCTCGTGGCCGGCGCGATCACCGGACAGAATCTCGCGCTGACCTACCTGGCTGGCGCGAACGGCGTGGCGAAAGTCACCGTCAAGGCATCGCAAGCCGGCGAGCCCGATGTGCTCGAGGATTTTCTGGTGACGCTGCGGCCGAATGTGGTGGCGATGACGACGACGATCACCCCGGGAATCCTCGTACCCGGCGAGCAGTTCGACATCGCCGTGCAAATCCAGAACAGCGGCGCGGCCAGACTCGTCGGCAACTACGATGTGACGTTTTACCTGTCGAGATTTGATGCCGCGCTGGATCCGCAGGGCACCATCGTCCAGCCCGGTGTCGATGAGGTCTTCGCGACGCTGGCAAATCAAAGCCTGAACCTGGCAAGCGGCGGCAGCACTTCGCTCTCGGCGCTGTTCGCCGTCCCGAAACAACTCGTGCAACAACAGGGTGCCGTGACCTACCGCATCATCGCTGACGTGAAACAAGTCGCAGGCGGGACGGTGACCGAACTTTTCACCGACGACAACGTGGCGCTGAATTCCCCGCAGCATCAGCTCTTCAATGCCTTCGGAACTTTCTCCGGTCGCACGAATGTCACGCTGACCTATCTCGATGCGGCGACCACGAACGTCAACGCGACCGTCACCGGCGGCGGCTTTGGCCAGTTCGATCCGCAGGGCGTGGGCGACCTCGATCGCGTCTCCGTTTCGGGGACCACGGCGGCCTCGACTTTCACCATCACCGCCGGCTCGCCGACCGTGCTCGATGCGGTCTTCATCGCCGCGCCGATCGGCACCGCGGACCTCGCGCCAGTCACGGTGATCAGCAGCTTCAGGGCAAATGCGGGCATCCGGACGCTGACGGTCGGCAATCTCGGCGATGGCATCGCGACGCACCCGTTTTCGATCGGCGCATTTGCCGCTGATCCGGCGCAAAAGGCGACGATCACCCTCGCCCAGGTGCGCGACATCGAGTTCACCTCGGCCATGCCGATCGCCGCGCTGACAGCAGTGAGCTGGCTCGACGCGGATGCGGAAGCCGATGTCATCACGGTGCCAGCCATCGACTCACTTCTCCTCACCGGAGATGCCACAGTGAACGGCGCGTTTCAGGCAGACATCAGCGTCACGGGAAGCACGCCGCTGCCGCTCTTCCGCATCTCGTATTTCGATCCTGCGAATCAGTTCGCGATCCTCACGGTCAACGGTGGCGGCTACGCCCACTTCACGCCGCAGCGCGGTGGCGCGACCGGCCCGCTCGAAGTCGTCGGCACCACCGCGCTCTCGACGCTCTCCCTGGTCGCGGCCGGCGCGACGGAACTCGATTCCCTGTCCATCACCAACGTCATCGGCAGCGCGACCCTCAGCGGCGTGAATGTGAAAGGCAACGTCGAGGCGCTCGCCGGCATCAGGGCGCTGACGCTCGGCAACGTCGGCGACGGCACCGCCACGCGCACGCTGACGATCGGCGCATTCGCCGCGGACGCCGCGCAGCGCGCCACCATCACGCTCGGCCAGGTCCGCGATGTCGCGCTCACTTCCACGATGCCGGTCGGCGCGATCACTGCCGCGAGTTGGGTCGATTCCGGCGGTGCGCAGGAAGCCATTACCGCGCCGTCGATCACGAGCATCGAGATCACCGCGGGCACATTTGATCCGTCCGTCTCAGTCACCGGCGCAGCCCCGCTCGGGTCTTTCAAACTCCGCTACACCGACGCCGCGAGCCAGCCCATCACGCTCACCATCAACAGCGGTGGCTACGCGAAATTTGCCGCCGTCGGCGCGCTCGAAGTCCGCGGCACCACCGCGCTCTCATCCCTCTCCATCGCGGGCGCCAGTGCGGCGGTGAAAACCACGCTCACTTCCCTCCTCATCCCGCAAACCATCGGTGGCGCATCGCTCGCAAACGTCATCCTGAATGGCGACCTGAACGCGGCTGGTGGCATCAGGACTTTGATCCTCGGAAACCTCGGCGATGGCACCGCGAGCCACAGCATTTCCGTCGGCGCATTCACCAACAACGCCGCGCAAAAAGCGACCATCACGCTTGGGCAGGTCCGCGACTTCGCGCTCACTTCCGCGATGCCCATCGGCGCGCTCACCGCCGTCGATTGGCTCGACTCGAATGCCTCCAGCGAACTCATCACCGCACCCGCCATCGACTCCATCCTCATCAGCGGAAACACGAACCATCGCGGCGCATTCCAGGCCGACCTCACCATCACCGGCACCACGAAACTCCAGAGTTTCATCGTCACCGGCACCGTCAGCACCGCGCGATTGCAAACCGCTGGTGACGTCGGCCTCATCCGACTCGGCGCGCTCGCGCGCAGCGAGATCCTCGTCGGCGTCGATACCGTCCCGCGCGCGCTCGCGGATTTCGCGGGGAAAAATCATCGCATCGACACCTTCAAAATCCTCAACGGCAGCGCCACCGGCATCCCGCTCATCGATTCAAAGATCGCCGCCGCCCGCTTCGGCAGCATCTCGGTCGGCAAAGTCGCGCCCAACAGCGGCACCGCCCGCTGGGGCTTCATCGCCGACCGCATCAACAGCTACCTCGTCGGCACCAAGTCCGCGTTCAATCTCGCCGCGCCCGCCATCTTCGACCAGCGCACCCATTACGCGGTGAAGATCGTGTAGTTTCAGAATTGGAAATAGATAAACGCCTTGTATTTCGCGGGCACGAAACACAGCGCGACTGCGGTGCCCGCTCCGAGCATTGCGGCGAAAGACCATGCTGGAATTCGCCGCCACCACGTTGCGAGGAATTGCCGCGCGTTGAGCCAATGCATGAAGACGAGCACGCCAAAGAGGACGAAGGGCCAGTCGGTAAAACTGCGCGGGCCGTTGTCTTGAAACAGGACAAAGGATTTCAACATCATCGTGGCGACTTCAAAGCCGGTCTTTTCGATCGCGCCGGTGGTGGCATCGCGGATCGGCTGGGCGCGGAAAAAGATCCAGGTGATGCAGACCCAGTAGAAGCAGAACACCGGGCCGAGCCATGACATCGCGCGGTGAAAGCCCGCGCCCGCGCTTGCAAAAACGCGCTGCCATTCGCGATGAAAGATGAGCGCGATGCCGTGCAGGCCGCCCCAGATCACGAATGTCCAAGACGCGCCGTGCCAGAGGCCGCCGAGCAGCATCGTGAGCATCAGATTGCGGTAGGTGAAGAGCTTCGAGCCGCGATTTCCGCCGAGCGAAATGTAGAGGTAATCGCGCAGCCAGGTGCTGAGCGAGATGTGCCAGCGCCGCCAGAATTCGGTGATGTGCGCGGCGAAGTACGGGAAGTGAAAATTGAGCGTGAGTTCGTAGCCGAGCATCCGCGAGGTCGCGATGGCCATGTCGCTGTAGCCGCTGAAGTCGCAGTAAATCTGCACGGCGTAAAACAGGACGGCGATGAACGTAGCCGATACGCTGAAGGTTCCCGGCGCGCCGAAAACGTCGTCCACGAACGGCGCGACGTTCTCGGACACGCAGGCCTTTTTCACGAAGCCGATGAAGAACAGCACGAGGCACGCGCGGGCATCGACATTTCCCCAAACGCGCGCGACGGAAACCTGCGGCAGGAAAGTCATCGCGCGCACGATGGGGCCGGCGACGAGCTGCGGGAAAAACGAGATGAAGAACGCGAGATCGAGGAAACTGCGGACGGGTTCGAGGCGACGCCGATAGACGTCGATCGAGTAACTCATCGACTGGAACGTGTAGAAGCTGATGCCATACGGCAGGATGACCTTCAGCGTCCAATCGCTCGCCGGCAATCCGATCCACGCGAGAAAGCCGGAAGCGGAGGTGAGGAAGAAATTGAAGTATTTGAAGAAGCAGAGGACGCCGAGATTTACGACCACACTGACGATCAGCCAGGCACGCCGTTTCCGATCGGTCTGCGCGCCGCCGATGCCCCGGCCCACGATATAGTCGAGGCATGTCGAAGCCATGAGCACGCATGGAAACCACCAGCCATCCGGCAAGGCAGCGTGGTCGCCCAACTTCGCGAAAAACTCGAATGGGTTGCCGATGAAAAAGCCCGCGTAGAAAATGTGGCTGCACACGAGCAGCCATGCCTTGCGCGCCGTGTTGCCGCGCAACGTCCAATGGACGGTGAGCACGATGGCGATGAAGACAAAAAAGATCGGGTCGATGAACAGCACGGGCGGAAAGCGGGGCGCGTTACTTGTTGGCGTTTTGCATCTGCGAGAATCGCCCGGCGAGAAGCCGCGTGAAGAGTTCGGCGCCTCGTGGGTTCAGGTGGGAATTGTCGTACCTCAATTCGGGCTGGAACAACTCGGGATTGCGCTCGGGATCGTTGAGAATCCAGGCCTCGATCCCCAAGGGCGGCGCGAACCGCTGGCGCGTGTCGGCCGCAGGACTCGCGATCAAGATTGCCGTGGCACCGGCGGTGCCAATCTCCGCCGCGATGTCGCGCACTGCCTTCTCCAAGGCCGCGCCCATCGGCGGACGCGGCCCTGCGCTGCGCAGGCGATCGAGCTGCGCGGAGTAATGGGTCAACGCTTCACCCTCGATGCCGCTGCTCTTGCCAGACTTCCAGCCATCTTGCTTCGCCCAAACCGGAATCTTTACCACCCGTCCATAGTTGTTCTTGCGCAGCTTGCCTTCGAAGGACTCGACGGCGAGTCCGTGATGCATGAGGCGCCGCATCCATAACCCAAGATGGGCGCTGGCGAGCTGCACTTTCTCGACCCGCGAATCGGGCATCTCAGCGATGCGTTGCAGCGTCATGGTGGTGTGGCGTGTATCATGCCAGTACATCATCCGGCGCGTGGTCCCCGCGTGGTCGATGCGCGGGTCGATATCCATCCAGTCGATGAAGACCCAGCGCAGCCGGCGCGGGTGTAGCGCGAGGATTTGCCGGAGGACAAAAAAACTTTCCGCAGGCCACAGGCCGTCGATGCCGAAATTGAACGAGCGTTTTCCCAGTCCCGCGTCGCGATCGAACTGCCGCGGGTCGATGCCGCGGTAGAACTGGCTCGAACCAATGAAGACGGCGTCGTAGTCATCCTTGTGCGCGGCGAACCACGCAATCTTTTCGCTGAATTGCGGGATCGAAGGCGGTGGCAGCACGCGCGACAGCAGCGCCGACGACCCGGCGAGCGATGCGATGAAGATGAGGACCAGGGCGAACGGTTTCACCGATGGGCGGAAAACCGTTCGGCAAAGCGCTCGGCGAGAAGGCGGGTGAACAGTGCGCCTCCGGCGGGCGTCAGATGAATGTCATCGTAGCGCACTTCGGGATCGAAGAGTTCGGGGAAGCGCGCCGGATCATTCAAGCGCCAGATTTCCGGTTCGCCAGCCGGGGCGTCGAAACGCATTCGCGGATCGACGGTGGGACAGGAAACAAAAATGGGAGTCGCGCCCGCGGCGCGGATGGCCGCGCCGATTTCCCCGACTGCGCGCGAAAGCGCCGGCCCCATCGGCGGCGGCGGACCCGCGCTTTTCATCCGCTCGAGCTGGCGCAGATACGCGGCGCGGGCTTCGCCTTTGATGCTGTTTGCCTTGCCCGGGAAGTAACCGCGTTCATCCACCCAATCGTTCTTCTTGAGCTTGCCGTAGTTGTTCTTTCGCATCTTGCCGACGATCCACTCGGAGCCCTGCCCATGGTTCACAAAACGCCTCGCCCACAAGGCGACATGCGCGCCAACGATCCCCGACTTGTCCCGCCACGAACCGGGCTGCTCCACGATGCGCGCCAGCACCATCGCCGTGTGCCGCCAATCGTGCCAAAGCGCCAGCCGCTGCGTGGCTCCCGTCGCCTCGCTCGCCCGCGTGTCGATGTCCATCAACTCCACGACCACCCAGCGCAGATGCGCGGGGCGCAGGGCGAGCACCTTGCGCAGCAGGTGGAAGCTCTCCGGTGACCACATGCCGGGCACGCCGAAATTGAACGAGCGCACCGCGCGGCCGGTCGCCGCGCCGACTTCACGATCGAACTGCCCGGGGATGATCTGGTGAAAGAACTGGCTCGATCCGACGAAGAGCACGTCGAACTGATCGCGCTGTGCGGCGAAATGGCGAAACTTCGAGCCCATGTTCGTCACCTCGGGAAACGGCAGCGCTTTCCCGACAAGAAGCGCGACTACTGCAAGCGCCGCTCCGTACGCGGCCACGCAAAACAGCAGCCGTCCGAGACTGAACGGCAGGGAGTTCACAGATCGTGGTGCGGGCGCGCAGTTAGGGCGGTTCACTTGTCGGGATGATTGCGTTGTCCGGGATGGCGACAAGGAAATTGCCAGCGCGAGGACCGCTCCGTATCGTCGCGGCCCACTTCATGAAAATCATCCGTTACGAAAATGCCGCCGGCGAAATTGGTTGGGCCGAAGAAAACTCGCATGGTTCCGCGACCCGGTTGCGCGGCGATCCGTTTGGCGGCTTCACGAAATCGGCGGAGCCCGCCGCCGTCCACTGCCTGCTCGCGCCGATCGTGCCAGCGACGATTTTTTGCATCGGCCTGAACTACCGCAAGCACGCCGCCGAGACCAATGCGCCGCTGCCACAGTTTCCCGTGCTCTTTATGAAAAGCCCCGGCGCGCTCCAGCATCCCGGCGGGCCGATCGTGCTGCCGCGCTGGATGCCGAGCACGAAGGTCGATTACGAATGCGAACTCGCCGTCGTCATCGGACGCGCTTGCAAAAATGTGTCGCGCGAACACGCGCTCGACTACGTGCTCGGCTACACCTGCGCGAACGACGTGAGCGCGCGCGACTGGCAGAAGGAAGGCGGCGGCACGCAGTGGTGTCGCGGCAAGACCTTCGACACCTTCGCCCCGCTCGGCCCGCGCCTGGTGACACGCGATGAAATTCCCAATCCCAACGCACTCCGCATCCAGACGCGCATCGGCAGCGAGACGCTCCAGGAAGCGAACACGAGCGACATGATTTTCGACGTGCCGACGCTCATCGAATTCCTCAGCGGCAGCACCACGCTGCTGCCCGGCACGGTCATCCTCACCGGCACGCCGAACGGCGTCGGCGTCGCGCGCAATCCGCCGCGATTTTTGCACGCAGGCGACGAGGTGAGCATCGAGATCGAAGGCATCGGCGTTTTGACGAATCCGGTGATCGACGAAACGTCGTCCGGCGGGTCGAATTTCCGCTTGTAAATAGCAGCCGCGCGCGAACATTTGCGCCATGGAACAACTCCAACTTTTGGGCATCGCCCTCGGTCTGGCCACGCTCGCCGGCCTGAACCTCTACCTCACCGTGTTCGCCACCGGCCTCGCCGTGAACCAGCAGTGGATCACGCTCGCACCGCAATATCAGTCGCTCGACATTCTCGCTCATCCCGCCGTGCTCATCATCTCGGGCACGCTTTTTCTCCTGCAATTTTTTGCGGATAAAATCCCGTGGGTCGATTCGCTGTGGGACGCCGTGCATACCGTGATCCGCCCGATCGGCGGCGCGCTGCTCGCCATCCGCGTCCTCGGCACACCCGATCCGGTTTATGATGTCATCGTCGCGATCCTCGCGGGCGGCGTCACGCTCGTCGCGCACAGCACGAAGAGCGGCATCCGCCTCGTCGCAAATCACTCGCCCGAACCGTTCTCAAACATCGGCCTCAGCCTCGCCGAAGACGCGCTCGTCGTCGGCGGACTCTCGCTCATCTGGCACGATCCGATCCTCGCGCTCATCGTCTTCTCGGTCGCGCTGCTCGTGCTCGCCTACGTCGGCCCGCGCATCTTCCGCGCATTGAAAGTGAACCTCTGGCTGCTCTGGCGGAAACTCGCCGCGCCCGCCGAGGATCACACCGACAGTGAACTCCCCGCGGAACTTCCCGCGGAGCATCACATCATCTTTCACGCGAAGAATTTGCTCGGTGAAAAAATCGCATGGGCCGTCCCGTGCGTCAGCGTTTCCGCGAAGCGCATTCCCGGCAATGTCTTTGGTCATCTCGTCGCCACCGCGGAAGATCAGACGCGCGTGTGGTTCGTCGGAAAACGCGGCTTCGGCAGGATTGCCGAAGAGGTCGATCTCACGACTTACAAAGTCGCGCATGAGTCGAAATTCCTGAGCGAAAACGTGGTGCTCTACAGTCTGGAGCGGAAGCCGAAATACTGCTTCCTCTTCGACCGCACGCGCGGCTCGCTCGTGAAAAAAGTCGCCCGCTCCATTCAGGACCGTCTCGCGCCCGCGCCTGCGCTGGCCGAGGTGGGCTGAGGCGAGGCTACGGTTCGATCCCGAAGCAGGACGGCGTCGCCGTCTGGCAAAGTTCGAGGAAATCCTCCCAGCGGAGTTCCAGCCACGGATCGCGCTCGCGCACCTGCACCATCGTGCCCTCTGACACGGAAAGCCGCGCACTTTCCAGCCGTCGGCTGACCGTCGATTTACTGCACCCAAACATGCGCGCCAAATCCTCGCGCTCGAGTTGATCGCAGTATTCGAGTTGCAGCAGCACGAAGTCTTCCGCCGGAATATCTTGGAAGGCGAACTCGACCGCCTCGCGAATCAAATCGATCAACGGCGCCTCCGAATCCCCATCCTCGCTGGACGGCTCCGCAAAGTCTCCGGCGTCGCGCGAGGGAAAGCGGCGCTCGCGGCGTCCATCGGTGCGCTTGCGCGTCAGCAGCGCATTGAGCGCCACCGTGTTCAGCCAAGTCAGCAGCGCGCAACTGCCATCGTAGCGCCCCAGCCGGATTCGCCCCGTCGCGGCGGGTGAAACGAGGTCGCCCCACAGCATGTCCACGGTTTCCCGCGCCTCCGCATCACTCGCTCCCGCCTTTTTCAGAAACGCGCAAACCGGTGCCCGATACGATGCCTGAAGCAACGCCAGCGCTTCGCCATCATGGCCAAGGCATTTCTCGACGAGGCTAAAATCGGCGAGATGCAAATTGGGCGGGGACACGGGCGCAGTGTTCAAACGCACTCCAATCTTTCAATCCAAATCCAAGCCGCCGACGCGCCGCGATTCCCCCTCGCCAAGGTGCGATTCGCACCTAAAGTCAGCGAGCATGCCGCTCGACTTGAAGCGCCTTGTCCAAACCCGCCTCGGCGAAAACTACACGCTGCATGAGCAGCACATCAATTCCACGCTCGTCCGCGTGCAGCGCATCATCGGCTTTGACCAAGTATATGCACGGGCGGAGGGCGCTTATCTTTACGATCAGGATGGGCACGACTACCTCGACTTCCTGAGCGGCTACAGCGTCTTCAATATCGGGCGCAATCATCCCGCGATTCAGCGCGCGATTTCCGATGTGCTGGAGATGGATTTGCCGAACATGGTGCAGATGGATTGTTCGCTGCTAAGCGGGCTGCTGGCGGAGGCGCTTTTGAAAAAGCTGCCGTCGCATCTCGACGCGGTTTTCTTTTGCAACTCGGGCGCGGAATCGCTCGAAGGCGCGATCAAATTTGCCCGCGCCGCGACCGGGCGCAGCGGGTTGGTGTCGCTCGAAAAGGCGTATCACGGCCTCTCCCACGGGGCGCTCTCGACGATGGGCGACCAGCATTTTCAGGAAGGCTTTGGGCCGCTGCTGGAAAACTGTTCGCGCGTGAAGATGGGCGATGTCGCGGCTTTGCAGGAGCGGCTCGCCCGGCGGGATGTGGCGGCTTTCATGATCGAGCCGGTGCAGGGAAAAGGCGTCAATTTTCCCCGCGATGAATACTACCAGGAAGCGCAGCGCATCTGCCGCGCGACGGGCACGCTGCTGATCGCGGATGAAGTGCAGACCGGGCTCGGGCGCACGGGACGCTGGTGGGGATTTCAGCACTGGGATTTGGAGCCGGACATCGTCACCGTCGCGAAATCGCTGAGCGGCGGATACGTGCCGGTGGCGGCGATCGCGACGCGGCGCGGGATTTATCAGAAGACATTTTCCCGGCTGGATCGCTGTGTCGTTCACTCGTCCACTTTCGGGCGGAACAATCTCGCGATGGCCGCCGGTCTCGCCACGCTGCAAGTCCTCGAAGACGAGCAGCTCATCGAGCGCGCCCGCGACAACGGCATCGAGCTTTTGCGCCGCCTCGACGCGCTGAAGGAAAAGCATTCGCTCATCAAGGAAGTGCGCGGGCTCGGCATGATGATCGCCATCGAATTCCACGAGCCGCGCGAGCTGGCGATGAAGATGGGCTGGAAATTTTTGCACAGCGTCGAGCGCGAATTGTTCGCGCAAATGCTCGTCACTTCGCTTTTCAAAAAACACCGCATCCTCACGCAGATCGCGGGGCACGCGATGGATGTCATCAAGCTCCTGCCACCGCTGATCACCGGCGAGCGCGAGATCGAGCGTTTCGTGAATGCGCTGGATTCCGTACTGACCGAGTGCCGCAGTTTCCCCGGCCCGATCTGGGATCTCGGGAAAAATTTCATCCGCCACGCGATCAAACGCTCGACGGTGGAGCCCGCGACGGCGGCGGGGTGAGCCACGCTCGCGTTGACTTCACTCTTCGCGGTGGGATTATCCCACCATGATCGTCACCCTCGATGCCAAGCGCCGCGTCAGCCTGCCCGCCGCACTCGCGCCCGCGGAGCCGGGCGACCAGTTTGACGCGGTCTTCGATGCCGAGGAAAACACGGTGACGCTGCGACGGCTGCCGCGAAAGGAAAGCTGGCTCGCGGTCTTGAAAGCGTGCCCGGTGTCGATGGATGACGTGCCCCGCCGCAGCCGCGAACTCCCGAAAAAACGCAGGCTGTGAACTGGCTGCTCGACACGGACGTATTGAGCCAGCCGGCGAAGCGCAGCGGGGATGCGCGCGTGATCGCGTGGCTGAAACGCGAGGAGGACCGCTGTTACACGAGCGCCATCGTCATCGCGCAACTCGCCTACTGGGTGCGCGGTAAAAGTGGCCGGCAGCGCGCGGCACTCCAGCAATGGCTGCGGCGGCTGATTGATTCGCTGGAAGGCCGCATTCTCGGCTTCAACGTCTCTGTCGCCCACGTTTGGGCGGAGCAAAAGTCGGCGCTCGAAGCCGCGGGCGAACCGATGCCGGTCGAGGACAGCTACATCGCCGCGACGGCAAAACGCCACGGGCTGATTATCGTCACCGGCAACGAAAAAGATTTCCGCGGACCGGGGCTGAAGGTTTTCAATCCGTTCAAGGAACTGCCGGAGGAAAAATGAGCGGCACTTTGCGAAAATCTGTGTCTTTCGCGGCGCTGCTCTCGCTCGCTCCGGCGGCGCTCGCGCAAGTCCCCGCCTTTCCCGGCGCGGAAGGTTACGGCGGCTACGCCACGGGCGGGCGCGGCGGGGATGTCTATATCGTCACGAATTTGAACACGTCCGGCGCGGGCTCGTTTGCGGATGCCATCGCCACGGTGCCGGGCGCGGGGCGGACGATTGTGTTCGGCGTGAGCGGGCACATTCATGTGAACAAGACCACGCTTTCCAAATCAAAAGTGACCATCGCGGGGCAGACGGCGCCGGGCGATGGCATCGGGTTTAAGGACGGGACGTTTATTATTTCCGGCGATGATATCGTGATCCGGCACGCGCGGTTTCGGTACGGGAAAAAGGCGGCGGGTGGCGATTGCGTGAATCTGACGAGCGGGACGCTGAATGCGATTCTCGACTCGGTTTCGATTCAGTTTTCCACGGACGAAAACATCTCGTCGTTCAACTCGCCGCCGGAAAATATCACGATGCAGTGGGCGCTGAATGGATGGGGCTTGGAGTCGCATTCGTGCGGCGGGTTGTGGGATCAAAATCACGCTTCCGCGCATCATTCGCTGTGGTCGCACAATCACACGCGCAACCCCAAGGCGCGGCCCAACGGCCTGCTCGAATGGGTGAACAATGTGACGTTCGATTGGGACATCGGTTTCATCATGGGCGATTCGCAGACGGCCGCGGCGTGGAAGGCGAACGTCATCGGCAACTACTTCGTCTGCCCGCCGGGAAATCTCCGCAGCAAGGCGCTGGAAAAGGCGACGGTGGACCGCAACGGGAACCCGAACTTTTCCGTCCACATGGGAAACAACCGCCACGACAACGACGGCGACGGCATCCTCGACGGCACGGACAAGGGCTACACGATTGTCGCGGGTTCGGAGTTCGTCGCGGGCGACGCGCCGGGCGCGAATCGCTACGTGAAATCGGTCGCGCCATTTGCAAATGCGGGCGCGATTCCGGTGACGACCGACGACGCGACGGTTGCGCTCAAGAAGGTCGTCTCGAAAGCCGGCGCGCTGCGGCTCGATGTGTCATTCGCCGGCCCGCTGCGCGACGAGGTGGATACGAAAATGGTGAGCAATCTCGTGACGCAAACCGCGCAGCACATCAGCACCGAAGCGTCGCTCGGGCTGACGAATGGCGGCATCGGCACGCTCACTTCTACCGCCGCGCCGACCGACACGGACAAGGACGCGATGCCCGATTCCTACGAGCAGGCGCTCGGCTGGAATGTCGCCGCGCAAGACCACAACACCGCGCTCGCAAACAGCGGCGGCGTGCTCACGGGCACGACCTTTTTTCCGCCCGGCACCGTCGCGGGCTACACGCGATTGGAGGAGTATCTCTTTTTCAAAAGCATCCCGCACGGCGCGGTGCTGAAGAACACGAGCGCCGCGCCGACGAGCATCGCCGTGGACATGGCGAAGTTTACCAGCGGCTTTTCCGCGTCGCCGGTTTTCACGACGAGCAACGCGGTGAACGGCAGCGTGAGTGTCGCAGGAAATGTGGCCACGTTCACGCCGACGCTGAATTTCTCCGGGCGCGCGAAGTTCGACTTCACCGTGACCGACGCACAGGGCCATTCGTGGCCGCAGACGTGCTCCATCCTCGTGCTCTCGGCGGCAGTGCCGCAGTCGCTCACGTGGGCGGGCGACGGCGTGACGAATCAATGGGACGGCGGCGCGATGACGTGGCGGCGGAACGGCGGCGCGGCGGCGTTCAACAACGGCGACAGCGTGCTCTTTGACGACACCGGATCGAACTCGCCGAACATCTCGTTCGCGCAGGGCGCGAGCCCTTCGCATGTGCTCGTGGATGCGACGAAAAACTACACGACGACGGGCAGCGGCGACTTTCTCATCGGCCCGCTCACGAAGCGCGGCAGCGGCTCTTTCACCATCGGCAACACGGGCACGAACAACATCACGCCCGTCGCGCTGGAGGCGGGCACGCTCGCGATTCCGTCGGGGCTGCTCGCCGGGGGCGGGACGTTCACGGTGTCCGGCGGCACGTTTAATTTCGGCACCGACGCGCTCGGCTTCGCGACCATCGCGACGAGCGGCGCATCGGCCTGGAACCCCTCGGGCACGCGCAGCATCCCCGGCGCGTGGACGGGCAACGGCGCGGTGAATTTCAACATCACCGGCGGAAACGTGCTCTCACTCACCGGCAACACGTCGGCGTTCGCGGGAGCCTACGCGCTCGGCGCGAGCACGGGCGTGCTGCGGCTGAATGGCGCGACCGGCAGCGCGGCGGCGACGTTCGATGTAGGCACCTCGACCGCCGACCTCATCAACCGCAACGGCAACGCGACCTTCGACCTCGGCGCGCTGAGCGGCGGCGGCGGGACACTTCTCGGCGGCGCGAGCAGCGTGAATGCGCCGAGCACCTACAACATCGGCGCAACGGGAAATTCCACGACCTTCGCGGGCACCATCACGAACGGCGGACTCGGCGGCGTGACGAACATCAACAAAGTCGGCACCGGCTCACTCACGCTCACCGGCGCGAGCACTTACACGGGAACCACGACCATTAGCGCGGGCGACCTCATTGTGAACGGCTCGCTCGCGAATACACCCGTCACCATCGCAGGCTTCGCGTATCTGCGCGGCGCGGGCACCATCGGCGGCGCAGTCACCGCACAGCCGGGCGCGCGGATTTCTCCCGGCTCCGCGAGCGGGCAGCACGGCAATCTCAACATCGGCGCGGGGCTGTCGCTCGACGGCTCCCTCCTCTCCATCCAGCTCACGCAAAACCCCGCGGGAGTGAACGACAAAATCACGATGAACGGCGGCGTGCTCGCGCTTACGAACGTCAGCAATCTCACCACTACATTCAGCGACGGCGTGCTCGGCTCGGGCGTGTATGAAATCATCACCGGCGGCACGAGCACCACGGGAAGCGTCGCGAACGTCTCGTGGTCGCCGCCCGCAAATTCGCGCCAGTCCTTCGCGCTCACCACGCCGCCGGGCAAGCTGGTGCTCACTGTCACGGGCAATCCCGCGACGCTGCGCTGGCTCGGCACCAGCAGCGCGTGGGACACCACCGCCGCGAACTTCGCGAACCTCACCAGCGGCGCGAATCCCGATGTGTTCTTCGCGAATGACGCCGTGCTTTTCGATGACACCGCGGCGACCGGTGCCATCACGCTCACCGCGACGGTCGCGCCGCGCAGCATCACGATGACGAATAACACGCTCGCGTACCGCTTCACGGGCGAGTCCATTTTCACCAGCGGCAGCTTCGTGAAAAATGGCGCGGGCAGCGTGACATTCACCGACGCGAATCATTTCAACACCGGCTTCACGCTCAACGGCGGCACCATCATCCTCGCCAACGACGACGCCAACGCCTTCGCCCTCGACAGCGGCCCCGTCACGCTCAATGGCGGCGTCATTTCGATGTACAACAACAGCGCGAGCTACAACGACTTCACCGCCGATCTCGTCGTGCCCGCAGGCGCGAACGCGCGCATCAATACCGACGAACGCTGCGATGTGCGCGGCTCGCTGGCGGGCGCGGGCTCGCTCGATTGGTATGTCACATTTGTCCGCACCACGCTCTTCGCGGACTGGTCGGATTTTTTCGGAACGATCAACGTCATCAGCGACGCGGGCGGCGGCGATTTCCGCATCGGCACGAACTACTCGCCCGCGGGCTACGCGAACGCGACGATCAATCTCAGCGCGGACACGTACCTCTATTTCACCGGCATCAACAACAGTGGCGCGGGCACCACGATCGAGATCGGCGAACTCAGCGGGCCGTCGAACTCCACGCTGCTCGGCGGCGTCACCGGCGGACGCGCGCTGACTTACCGCATCGGCGGAAAAACGCCGCTCGCCGGCTACGCGATTTTTCTCGGAAACATCGCGGAGCAAAACTCGGGGACGCTGACGAACTACGTAAAAACCGGCGCGGGCAAATGGACGATCCACAATGGCGCGTGGAACGGCGGCACCGAGGTCGAGCAGGGCACGCTCGAAATCACCGGGCTCATCACATGCGCGTCCGCGACGAATGTGGCGGCGGGTGCGGCGCTGTGGCTCAACGAAGGCGACCTCGCGACCGACGCGCTAAACATCGCGACCGGCGCGGAGCTGGTGAGCACTGGCGGCAGCAATGTGATCGGCGATCTGAACAATGACGGCTTCATCAACATCGGCGGCGACGAACTGCAGGTGAGCGGCGACTTCATCAACAACGGCACGATCCAGGCGCTCGGCGGCGGGCAGTTTTTCGGCGCGGGCGACGTGGTGAACAACGGCACGATCCGCTTCGCGAGCAGCGGCGTGCTCACGACGACCGGCACTTTCACGAACAACGGCCTGCTCGATCTGCTCACGAGCACGAACAACCTCCCGCCGAATTTCATCAACAACGGCACCGTGATCCTGAACACCGACCGGCGCATCCTGAGCGTGGTGAAAACAGGCGCGAATTTTTCCTGCACCGCGTGGGGTTACGCCGGACACACTTTCCAACTCCAGCGCGCGGACACGCTCGCCGGGCCGTGGATTTCCATCGGTGGAATGCAGGCGGGCGCGGGTTCGCTGCTCACGTTCACCGATGTCGGCGGGGCGACGGGGGCGGCGCGTTTCTATCGGGTGAATGTTGCGCCGTAGTTCGGCATTGCGGGGGAACTCAGCGGCACCGCACGCTGCGCCGGACTTTGCCGCATTCTGTGCGCGGGGCGGCTGTGCGATGTCGCGCGCGTCCAGATTTCACACGGCCGAGGAGCGTCGGCAGCCCGGTTTTTCGGCGCGGATTCAGTTCACGGGCACTCGCGCGGCGTTGGCGGGAGATCTCGCGGTGAATTGAGATTGCGGAAGAGTGCGCGCTCTTCGGGGGAGATGGCGTGCGCGATGACCACCTGTGCTTGCTCGGCTTTGCGCAGCATCCCTTGCATCGAACGATCGGTGCTATGCAGGCATTCCAGCACGTGGGGTAAAATGCGCGGCGTGTAGATGCCGGCGAGCGGCTCGAAGCGTCCGTCGATCGCCGGGACCACGCAGCAATTCTCGGCCAGCGCGATTTCCACGAGCCCGCTGAGAAAGTCCGCGCGCATCGCGGGCAAATCGATCGCAAGGACGACGAGGTGGGTGGTCGTGATCACCGGCAGGATGGCTTCCAGCGCGGCCAGTGGGCCAGCGTCGGGAGTGAGGTCTTCGATGATGCGCGCGCCGGCATTTTTGAAGGGCCCATCGGCGCGGCCCGAGATGAGCAATTCGCTGGCACCGGTCGCGCGGAGGGTCGCGAGCTGGCGTGCCCAGAGCGGCTCGTGGTCGATCAGTAGCGATGCCTTGTCGCGACCCATGCGCGTCGAGCGGCCTCCGGCGAGGAGGACGGCGCTGAATGCAAAGCTCTTCCTCTTCATCTTCCTCTTCCTCTCAGTCATTCGCCATTTGCACAGCGGAGGATTCAGCGGAAGAGGAAGAGGAAGATTTCCATGAACAACACCACCGCTATGCGCATCAAGCATCTCTTCATTTCGCCAGGTCACAATTTCATCGGCCACCACGAGCAGGAGCCCGCGCATCATCCGATGATGGAATGCGCGGAGATCCAGTGCCTCGCCGGTCGCGGCATCGAGGGTGATCGCTTTCTCGACTACAAGCCCGGCTACAAAGGACAGGTCACGTTTTTCTCGAACGAGGTGTACGTGGACCTTTGTGAAAAGTTCGCGATGCGCGACAAACCGGCGTCCGTGTTTCGCCGTAATATCATCGTCGAAGGCGCGGACTTGAATGCGTTGATCGGGCGCGAATTTGAACTGCAGGGCGTGCGTTTTCTCGGCACGCAGGAGAGCGCGCCGTGCCACTGGATGAACTTCGCATTCGCACCCGGCGCGGAGGATGCGCTGAAGGGTCGCGGCGGTTTGCGCGCGAAGATTTTGAGCGATGGCGCGCTGCGCATTTCCACCGAAGACGCGCGGTGACAACCCGCCGAAAACTCGCTACATCCCCCACATGAAACGATTCCTCCTTCCGCTTTTCCTCCTCACCGTCAGCGCGAGTGCCGTCGAGCTTTCCGGCGACTTCAAAGGCCCGCTCGGGCTGCAGCTTTACAGCCTGCGCGATTCGTTCAAGGCGGATGTCCCTGGCTCGCTCGACAAGGTGAAGGCGTTTGGATTCACGACTGTCGAGACGGCGAGCACCTATGGGCTTGGGGCGGAAAAATTGACCGCGATGCTGAAGGAGCGCGGCCTGAATCCGGTGAGCGGTCACTTTCAATATGAGCCGCTGACGAAAGATCTCGCGGGCGCGGTGGCGGAGGCAAAGGCGCTCGGAATCAAATTCGCGGTGTGCCCGTGGATTCCGCACACGCCGGCGATGTTTGGCGAAGCCGAGGCAAAGAAAGCGGCGGCGGATTTCAACAAGTGGGGCGAAGCCTTCAAGGCGGCGGGAATCACGTTTGCGTATCACGTCCACGGCTATGAATTCAAACCGCTGGTGGAAGGCGGAACGGAGACCGCGTTCGATGTGATCGCGAGAGAGACGAAGCCGGAGCTGGTCAGCTTCGAGATGGATGTCTTCTGGGTCGTGCATCCCGGCCAGGATCCCGCAAAACTGCTCGCGAAATACGGCAGCCGCTGGGCGCTCATGCATTTGAAAGACATCCGCAAAGGCGCGCAGACGGGCATCTACACCGGAAAGGCGCCACTCACGGACGACGTGCCGCTCGGCACCGGCCAGGTGAACTGGCCCGCCGTGTTGAAGGAAGCGGCGAAGGTCGGTGTGAAGTATTATTTCATCGAAGACGAATCACCGACCGTGCTCGATGCGCTGCCGATCACGACGAAGTATTTGTCGGGACTGAAGTTTTAGGTCTCGATCCCTGGTCCGCTTACCGAGTGTGTGCCTTGCGCCGGGGCAGGAACACGCACGCGGCGAGCAGTAGGAGCGCGGTATTTGGCTCGGGCACGGCGCGGGCGGTCACATCGTTGCCGGTGCCGCCCGCGTAGCTGATTTGAAAACGCTGCAGGCCCGCCTCGAAGAGCGCGCCCTCCTCGAGCGCGGTGCCGCCGAATGCGAATCGGCCACCAACCGCGTCGGTGCCGTCGTTGTCAATGAGGGTGAAGGAATCGACTTCATCGGCCGGGTCGTAGCCAAGCTGGAGCACGAGATTCACCTGGCCGTTGAGGCTCACGGTGCCGGCGACGTTCAGGCGATCGAAGCTGGCGGGCGAGTCGAGGGTGAGCGCGAAAGTTGAGCCGTCGGCGAAGCTCACATTCTTCGTCGAAAGCGTGCCGGTGCCATCGCCAGGGTCGAGCGTGCCCGAGACGGTGACGTTGCGCTGCGTGGCACCCGAGCCCGTGAGCATTGCGCCCGCATTCACGGAAATGGCACCGCCTAAAAAATCGGTGTCGAGCACGCCGTTCACCACGAGCGTGCCTGCCTCGACGCGCAGCGCCGCTCCGAATTTGCTGTTCGCGTTCAGCGTAAGCCTGCCGGCGCCGCGTTTCACGAATGGGCCGGAGTAACTCAGGTCCGAGCTGATCGTGCCATTCCACAGGACATCGAACGCGCCCGCGTCGAGGTAGGTTTCCGTCAATCCTCCGAGGATAATTGTGCGCGCGGTGGTCCACGGTGCTTGCGGGCGCAGGATCGTGCCGTTGCCGACTTGCACGCCGTAGAGCGAAAGTCCGCCCGTTCCGAACGCGGCGTCGGAGTTGAAGAAAACTTCACCCGCAACGGTGGTGCCGCCCTCGTAAGTATTCGCCGTGTGCAATACGATTTTCCCACGAAACTCGATGCTTCCCGGTCCGCTGATTCGCGAACCCAAGGTCAGTGTGGCACCGGTCGTCGTGTCGATGCGGGAGCCGATTCCGGCGGTGCGAATCTCGGGCGAGAGAATGAAATTCGAGAAGCCGCGATACGAGAGCAGCCCCGCGCTGAGCGTGATGGGCGAGTTGTCCGCGCCGAGATTTTGCAGACTGGTGAAGGAGACTTCGCCGCGGTTGATCGTGAGTGGACCGGTGAAGGTATTGCTGCCCGCGAGCCGGAGCCGGTTAAACGCGCCGCCAGGCACGCCCGTGAAAGTCAGCCCGTTGCTGCCGGAGATTGCGCCGTTGAAAAACAACTCGGTCGCGGCATTCACCAACTGCGAATTGTTCCAACTGTAGATCACGGCCTCCGCGTTTCCGAAATCCAGCGGCACATTGATACTGCCCCCCTGCGAAAGAATCGCGCCGCTGGTGACAGTGAGAGTGCCCGTGCCGCCGAGGGTGCCTTTCGTTAGCAGGGAATTGACCGCGAGATTTCCCGCGAGCGTGCCGCCGCTGTCGAGGCGCACGTTGTCCCCGGCGGTCAGCGTGGTGGAAAACTCGGTGATCGGATCGAGCGCGCGAATGCCCACGGTGGCGTCGTGCGTCACGAAAACCGGCGGGACTGCGGAGGTGCTCCCTGCAGTGCTCACGGCATAGGGCAAGATCGGCTGATTCCGCGCGGTGGTGCCCGCGCCCGCCAAATCTTCCGCGCCCGCGCCGAGATGGAGCGAGACCGGTCGCGAAGTCGGAGCCGCAGTCGGCGCGAGCTGGACGCCGAACGTCCCACGCTCGGGCCGGATCACGTCCGCAAACGCCAGCCGCGTGGAAACGCCGTTCGCTCCCGCCGCCGTGTCGGCTTCGACCCGCAGCGTCGAAAAGCCGCCGACCGCGAGCGTGCCGGCGTTTTGCGTCAGCGCCGCATTCGGATTGCCGTGCAAAGTGAGCGTGCTGCCGCTGAGGAAAACCGGCGCCGAGCCGATGCGGCTGAGCGCGGCGGCGGAGTTGTTCAGCGTCAGCGTGGACAAGCCGGAAAGCCGCAGTTCACTCGTCGCGAGCATCGTCCCGCCGCCGGAAAGCGTGATCGTTCCGCCTCGCGTGAGGCTCGTCGGTCCGGTATGCGTCGCGGCATTCTGGTAAGTGAAGGAATGTCCCGTGAAGGTCAGCGCGCCAGGACCGACGATCTGGCCCGTGAATGTGGACGCGGAAAAAGCGGGGCCGATTTGCAGTTCGCCCGACGTGAGGAGCAGCGTGCCCGCGCCCGCCACACCGCCGACGCGCGTCGTCACGCCCGCGACTTCGAGCGTGGCCCCGGCATTCACGGTGACGGTGTTCACGCCGAGCGGCGCGCCCGCGCCCGGACGCAGGCGACCGCCCGCGACGGTGAACGACGACGTGTTGTTCGGCGCGTCGCCGGTGAAGGTGAGCGTGCCCGTGCCCGCTTTGATGAAACGCGCGCCGGTGTTGCCGAGGCGGCTGCCGACGAGCAAATCGCCGTCGCCCGCAAAAACGCCCGTGCCGCCGGGAAAGAGCAACGTGCCGCCAGTGATGCTCGCACCGCTCACCCCGCGCGGCGTGAAAATCATCTCAGCGGTGAGCGTGAGCGATTGATCCGGCGCGAGGGAAAGCGAGCTGCCGCTGGCGAAGGTGAGGCTGTTCAGCGTGCTCGCCGTGCCCAGCGCAGTGCCGGGCGCATTCAGCAAAAAGTTGGCGCTGGCCGGGGTCGCGCCGCCGTTCGCGGGATTCTGCACGAGCGTGCCAGGGAGGTATTCGGCGGGACGCAATGCGCGCACTCCGACCGCGCCCGCGGCGTCGGTCGCGGCATTGTAGGTCGCGAGATTTTCCACCCCGCCGGAATCGACGATCGCACGCGGCAGCAATCCGCCGGTCAAAGTCGGCGCGGCGCGAAAGGTCACGCGCGTGGAGCCGCCATCCACCCCGGCGAACGTGACGAGCGAATCGCCGCCAGAAACCGAGTAGCTCCCCGCATCAAGGATCGTGCGCGCGCTGCCGGGCGCGGTCAGCGCCAGCGTGCCGTGCGCGCCGCTCGAGAGCGACACGGCCCCGGTCGTTTCCCGAATCGGAATCGTCGCGTGACCGAGCAGCTCGATCCGCCCGCTTCCCAGCGTGAGCGTGCTCGCGTCGCCGATGCGGTCGGCCATCGCGTTGGTGGTATTGTCGAAGCGGATGGTCGCGCCCGAGTTCACCGAGAAGCCGCCATTGGTCGCGCCGTTCCCATTCAAAAGCATCATCCCACCGGCTGCCGTGAGGGTGCTGGTGAAAAGCGTATCGCTTTCGAGCGTGAGCGTGCCGAGTCCGCGCTTGGTCAGGCTCCCGGTGGTGTTGAGCAATTCTCCGCGCCACACCGCATCGAAGCCATTCGTATCGAGCGTGGCCGTGCCATTGATCGTGATGCTGCGCGCGCTCGTCCACGGCCCGTCGAGGCGCAGGCGCGGCGCGGTGCCGCCGAGCTCGAGTGCGCCGCCGTTGCCGAGCGCCGCGTCCGAGGCAAAGGCGAGCGCGCCCTGCACGATGGTCGGGCCGGTGTAGCTGTTCGCGCCGGTGAGCACCACGTAGGCGATGCCCGAGGCCGGACCGGAAACGCCGAAGCCGCCCGCGCCGGAAAGCGTGCCCTGCAAAGTGAGCTCCACGCCCGCCACTGGCGTGCGGAGAAAACCGATGCCATCCCGCACCTCGATATTGGGGATTGCTCAGTAGGTATTGATTATGATTTTGTGAGCAGGTAAAAGAGGATGCTGGCGGCGAGATTGGCGAGTTTCTTGGTGTAGCAATGGGTCTTGCGGCGCAGGCGGGCGAGGTAAACGCGCAGGCGGTTGTTGTGA
>JANNWY010000058.1:0-15212 GCA_031409335.1 Chthoniobacteraceae bacterium
TCCAAGGGTGGACAGGCGGCTTTTACAGAAACGATCGAGACGATCCTCGATCACATGAAAAACAATGCGAATTATCCGACGCCCACTCCGGCTTTGCCGGCGGTGGAGGCGGCGTTTGCGGCCTATAAAACGGCGGCGGCGAATGCGGCTCAGGGCGGGCGGGAAAATACGGCGATCCGCGATGCGCGGCGGGCCGAGCTGGAGGTGATGATTCGCCAACTGGCGAGCTATGTGAATGCGACGGCGAATGGCGATATGGCGAAGCTGCTGAGCAGCGGCTTTCCGGTGCAAAAGGCGGTGCGGACGCCGATCGGGCCGCTGCTGGCGCCGGGCGCGCCGACGGTGACGCAGGGTGCGGTCTCGGGGATGCTCGCGGCGGTGGCCTCGCCGGTGTACGGGGCTTCGAGCTATAACTGGAGCGTGGCGCTGGCTTCCGCACCGGAGGGGGAGGTGCAGGTGGCGCAGACGACGGGGGCGCGGGCGCACTTCACCGGGCTGACGCCGGGCAAGGTGTATCAAATCTCGCTGAATGCGGTGGGCTCGGCGGGGTTGAGCAATTGGAGCGACACCGGGAGCCTGATGGTGATCTGAGCACGACCACGAGCAGTCTTAAAAAGAGCGGCGTGTTCAGAGATGAGCGCGCCGCTTTTTTTTGCGAGTGGGTTTGTGGAAAGGGTGTGATGAAAAGTGGTGCAAGCTCCGAGGCCAACGGTCTCTGGACGTTGAGCGTTGGAAGTTGAAAGTTGGACGTTGAGCCCCGCGCAGCGGCGGTGGAACTTTGATTGCGCCTGTAGATGTCCGGGGTGCCTGCGGCGCTCAACGTTCAACTTCCAACGTCCAACTCCCAACTTTCAAAGACCTCCTGTGCTTCCGCACTTGCACCACTTTGAATCACACTCTTCCTTGAAAGGGAAAGGCGGGGCGTGACTGCCATTTCTCCCGATCCCATTCGCGGGTTTCGCGGGATGTGGTTGGAAGTGGGTCCAATCATCGGGACCAACGGCCCGGACCCACTTTCAATCGCACCGGGCCGCACAAAAATACCACAATCGGGTGACGATTGCGTGCCGTTTCGTGGATTTGCGTTGTCACGGAAATGAATCGCGTTAAAGGAAAACTCCGCGTGCGCATTTCTTTTCAGCGCTCGCCGCGGAATACTCCTTGAAGACTTTACCCCAGATCAGGCGAACCGTCTTTCGGCGGACATGGGCGGCGTATCTGACGCTCGCCTTTGCGCTCCTGCCTGCCTTCGCCCCGGCGCAGCAGCCAGTCGGGAAATCCGAGGCGCAGATCCTCGCCGAGATTTACAACGCGGCGATGAAGGCGTTTCAGGCGGGCAATTGGAGCGAGGCGGCGAGTGGGCTGGAGAAGCTGATCAAGATGGTGCCGAATGAAGGCCAGGCGCAGATTCACCCGGCTTACCTGACGCTCGGCGCGGCTTACTACAACCTGCCGAATTTCCCGAAGGCGATCGAGGTCTTCACCGGATTCATCACGCGCTTTCCAAACGCGGAGCGGCTCATGGACGCGAAGCTCGGGCTCGGGCAGACGCATCTCGCGGCGAAGAATTACGACGAGGCGATCAAGGTGTTTGTGGCGCTGGAAAATGTGGCGGCGGTGCGCGAGCGGGCGCTCGGCTCGCAGGCGCTGGCTTACAGACTTCAAAAGAAAATCGACGACGCGATCCGCGTGCTGGAGAAGCTCGTGGGCGCGGACATCAAGACGACGCCGCAGGCAAATGGCGCGGTGATGCTGGTCGAGCTTTACGTGGAAAAAAATGAGACGGCCAAGGCGTCGGCGCTGCTGGAAATGCTCCAGGCGCGGATCGCGATCATCGACAATCTGGTGACGCTGAACACCGTGGCGATGAAGCTGGCGGATGGGTTTGCCGACAAAAAAATGTATGGCGAGGCGATCAGTTGCTACCGGCTGATCCGTTCGCGCGATGAGATCATCCGCTTCCAGACCGACCGCATCGCGAAAATCGAAAAGCTGATCTCGTACAACGCGAACGTGGGTCCGGCGGACCCGGCACGCTACGTCGCCGCGCAGCAGCAGAATAATTTGCTGAAGAATGCGGTGGAGGATTCCAAACAACTGCTCGCGGGATTCAGCAAGCTGCCGGACTACGCGTCGGCGATGATGTTCCGCGTCGCGCGCTGCTGGAATGAGTGGGACAAAAGGTGGGAGGCGCTGGTCATTTACAAGCGATTGCTCGCTGAATTTCCAACGGCGGAAGAGCGCGAGCCCGCGATGTTCGACATCGTGGCGACGCTCGGGGATTTGAATCGCATCAAAAGCACGCAGGCCGCGTGTGAGGCTTATCTAAAGGAATTTCCGAACGGCGAAAACGCGGGCACGGTGGGATACATGAGCGGAGCGGTGGCGCTGCAGGCGGGGGATTATCCCGGCGCGGAATCGTTCTTCACGACGATGCTGGAGCGGCAGCCGAAGAGCACCTATCGCGGCACGATGATGTATCTGCTCGGCAATGCGAAATTCGCGCAGGGCCGGTATGACGACGCGAATGCCGATTACGAAAAGTATCTTCAGGCGTTTCCCGAAGGCACCACGGACGGCGCGGCCGGACTTTTCGGCATCGGCGGAAGTCACGCGGAGGAATGCACGTTCCGACTCGCGGTGAGCCAGGTTTTCCTCGGCCACTATGAAAAGGCGCTCGAACGGCTGAACGCTTACGTCGCGAAATATCCGAAGGGATTTTTCCTGCCGGATGCGAAGTATCGCATCGCGATCTGCTACTACGCGGCGTCGCAGTACGAAGACGTGGTGACGCAGTGCGAGGCGTGGTCGCGCGAGTTTCCCGAAGATCAGATGGACGGCGAAGTGCAGGCGCTGCTCGGGGACGCGCACGCGGCGCTCGGACATCGGGAGCCGGCGGTGACCGCTTACGTGCGCTCTTACAAAAAAGCGGGCACGGACGAGGTGCTGAACTATTCGCTCTTCGAGGCGAGCAAGCACATGCAGAAACTCGGCCGGTGGGATGATGTGGGGAAGCTGTTCACGGAGTTCGTTGCGGAAAAGCCGGATCATCCGGCGGTGGTGGCGGCGATGTATTGGATCGCGAAGGCGCGGGCGAAGGAGGGTCGCGGCGATGAGGCGAAGCAGTTGCTCGTCGAGAATTTGAAGAAATACATCGCCGAGCCGAAGCGCGAGGCGGTGGAGCAATTGCTCTCGCAGATGGCGCAACTTTGCTCAAAGCAGGTGCGGAGCGCGGCGGGAAGTAGCGCAGCCGCCCCGGCTGCCGATGGTCCGCCGGGCGCCCCGCCCGGCGAACGAACTGCGGGCGCGGCGCCCGCGGAACCGGCGGCAGGCGAGGCGCCTGCGGAACTGGCAGCAGGCGGGGTGCCTGCGGAACTGGCAGCAGGCGGGGCGCCTGCCCTACTTCCTCCGTACGATCCATTCGCGGAACTCGCAAAGCAGCTCAAACCGATCGACGACACGGCCACTCCTGCGATCAAGGCGCGGCTGATGTTTGCGCAGGCCGAGATGGCGACGATCAAGAAGCAGCCCGCGATGCGGGAGAAAATCCTGCGCGAGATGTCGGACCGCTTCAAACCCGAGGAGCTGAGCCCTCCCCTGCTCGCGCTGATCGGCGACTTTCTGCTCGAACACGGCGAGCCGGAGCGGGCGGCGAAGCTGTTTGATTTGATGCGCGAAAATTTTCCAAAGAGCGATCACCTGGATGTCGCGTACGTCGGCCTTGGCGAGATCGCGTTCGCGAAAAAAGAGTACGACAAGGCGCTGAAACTTTTCTCGGACGGGCTGGATACCGTGACCGCTTCGATGAAGATGAAGGAGGCGACGATCGGGAAGGCGAAGACGCTGATGGAACTCGGGAAGCTCGATGAATCGAAGAAGCTGTTCGAGCAAGTGGCATCCATCCGCGAATGGCGCGGCGATGCCACGGCGCTGGCGGTGTTCTCGCTCGGCGAGATCGAGGCGCGGCAGAATCGGTTTCCCGAAGCGATTGCATTTTACCGCCGCGTGTTTGTCGCATATCAAAAATATCTGCCGTGGGTCGCGAAGTCGTATCTCAGGGCAGCCGACTCCTTTGAAAAAATGGGCAAACGACAAGACGCCATCGAAAACCTCCGGGACATGCTCCGCAACGAGAAGCTGCGTGAACTGCCGGAAACACAACAGGCCCGCAAACGCCTCGAAGAATGGGGAGTCGCACAAGGATGAAAACACTCTGCATCATTCCACTGCTCGTCGGAGCGACGCTCGCCGCCCGCGCGGATATCACCATTCAAAAAAAGGATGGCACCGCGCAGGTCGCCAAAGCACTGCGCAGGGAGAAGGACAACATCATCGCGACGATCGACATCCCACCGGCCAAACCCGGCGACGCCGTGCAGACCGGGGACATCGGGCTGCCGATCGCGCAAATCGCGAAAATTGAATTTGGCGAACCTGCCGCGCTGAAGACTGCGCCGGAGCTGCTGATCAAGGGCAAGGGCGATGAAGCGATGGCGCAGATCGATCTCGCGTTGAAATACTACGCCGGTTTTCGCGACGCGCCCGGGAGCTGGTGGGCGGATCTTTTACTGATGAAAATGAACGCGCTCGTGAGCCTCGGGCGCGAAAAGGAGGCGGATGCGCTCGCGGAAAGCATGAACGGACAAAGCACCGATCCCGAGTCGAAACGCGCCGCGAAAGTGCTGCTCGCATCCTCGACGCTGCGCAAAGGCGACGCGAAGTCCGCGGCCGTATCGCTCGACGCCGTGCTGAAAGACGGGGCGAAACCGGACGTGCTCGCTGCCGCCGCAATTTACAAGGGGCAAACGCTGCTCGTGCTGAAAGACTGGGAAAACGCGCTGCTCAGTTTCCTGCAAGTGCCCGTGCTTTACCCCGAGCAAAAGGCGCTCGCGCCAGCCTCGATGCTCGGCGTGGGACGCGCCCATTTCGGGCTGGAGGATTTCGAGGCGGCGAAAAGAACGCTAAGGGAATTGATGAAGACTTTCAAAGGCACGCCTGAAGCCATCGCCGGGAAGGCAGAAATGGAGGCCATCGCGAAACGCGAAAAAGCTCTCTCCGATCCGACGGCCCGTAAAGACCTGACGGCCCCGCCCAACGCGCCCGCCCCGAATTAACCGCAATTTTCCCCAACCCACGAACCCATGAAGCTGAAACAAATTTACCTTTTCTCCATCCTCCTCGCCGGCCTGCTCGTTTTTGTCGGCGGGCTGCAAGCGCAGGAGGCCACACCGGCAAAACCGTCGGTCTCGGAAACGGCGCCCATTCGCAACAAAACGCTGATGCACCAGATCAAGGAAGGCGGCTGGGTGATGATCCCGATCGCGGCGTGCTCGATTCTGATGGTTTACCTCATCATCGACGGCGTCCTGCGGACCAGTCCGAAAAAGGCGCTCCCGGCCGAGCACGTCGAGTCGGTGAAGAGCCTGTTCCGCCAGGGCGATTACGTCGGCGCTTACAACTGCTGCAAATCGAATCCGTCACCTTTCACCAATGTCTGCCGCGTCGCGGTAAGCCAGTTGGGCGAAGGAAAGACCGCCGTCGAGGAGGGAATTTATTCGGAAATCTCGAAGGAGAATTCCCGGATGCAGACTTACATCAGCTACCTTTCCGTCATCGGCGTCTGCGCACCGATGATCGGGCTGCTCGGCACGGTGACGGGAATGATGTCGGCGTTTTCCACCCTCGGCACATCTGGCATCGGCGATCCATCGAGCCTCTCGGCAGCGATCGGCGAAGTGCTCACCGCGACGGCTTCCGGCCTGTTCATCGCGATCCCGGCGTTCGGCTTTTACTACTACCTGCGCAGCCGTGCGGCGAAGATATTGCACGACATCCAGGACACGATGGCGAGCCTGCTGCGCAAGATGCCTTACGATCAAATCGCCGGCGCACACATCGGCGACGAGGAGCTTTACGCTGCCACGCCAAACTGGATTTCCGCGAGCCAGGCAGCCGCGCAGGCTTAACGGCAGTTTTTTGACGAACCATGAACCGGAGGAGCTACTAACATGGCCGGCGGTGGTGGCGGCGAAGGTGAGCCGGAATTCCAGATCGCGCCGATGATCGACGTGCTGCTGGTGCTGCTCATTTTTTTCATGAGCATCACCACCGCGCAGGTCTTGAAGGTGGACAAAAACGTGAAACTTCCGCTCGCGCCGAATGCGATCAAGAAAGACACGCAGCGCAGCGAAGTGATCATCAACGTGCGATGGGATGAAGCGGCGAAGAAGGCCAACTACATCGTCGATGAGAAGGTGTTTTTGGAAACGGGCGAACTGACCAAGGCCGTGACCGCCGCCAAGTTCGCAGGCGAGACGCGCGTGACGAAATCAGCGAACCCGACTTTCCGCGCGGTGATTCGTGGCGATCGCGACGCCACCGCGATGTATATCTCGCGGGCCATGAACGCGGCGGCCGAAGCGGGCATCAGCGACATCTCATTTTCCGCGGTGAACAAGGAATGAAAAAACCGTCCCGCCGCTTCGATTCATCCGGCGACGCTGTGCATCTGGGATTCCAGATCGCGCCGATGATCGACGTGGTTTTTGTCATCATGCTGTTCTTCATGGTCATGGCCGGCTCGGTGAAAGTGGAGAAGGAGCTGAACTCCCAGCTTCCCGGAAATGCCGAGACTTCCGGCGCAACGGATTTCGTGGATGAGCAGATCATCAACATCGCCGAAAATGGCGAGGTGCAGCTCAACGAAGAACCGATGGACACGGCAGCGAGTCGCGACTTGCCGCAACTCACCGCGACGCTCACCCGGCTGAAAAAAACGGGCGACGAAGCGAAAACGCCAACGCTCGTGACCGTCGTGAGCGAGCCGAATGCGAAATACAGCCGCACCGTCGATGTCCTCGATTCGCTCGCCGTTGCGGGCGTTACGAACGTCACCTTCACCGTGAGCGATGAAGAACCATGAGCGTTCTGATTTCTCCAACGACCTAAAATCATGGACGTGATCTCGCCATCCATCCCGATCAAGCCGAGCTTTTGGCAGAAAGCCACGTCGAGCAAGGTGCTGGTGATCAGCGTCGTCATTCACCTGATCTTTGGCGCGATCGCGACCTACTTCATCGTGCAGCGCATCCAGACGAAACGAAAGATGACCTTCCAAGGCGGCCCGCCCGCCGTGAACGCGAGCAAGCGCGCGCTCGAACACAAAATGTCGCTCGGCAAAAAGAAGGCCGTGATGAGCGCGCCCGCGCAGGCGAAACGCATCATGTCTTCCGGCCTCGCGAAAGTGGCGCTCCCGGATTTGCCATCGCTCCCCTCCTCGACCGATGCCGTGCCAAATCGCATGGGTGGAATCGGCGGCGTGGGGAATAGCTTCGGCGGTGGTGGTGGCGGCGGCGGACTCGGTGGCGGCGGCGGTTCGGGCATCAACTTCTTTGGCCTGCGCTCGATGGTCCAAAGTGTGGTGTTTATCGTCGATGTCTCAAATAGCATGATCTCCGGTGACAAGAATGCGCGGACATACGTCACGCTGGAGAAGGAAGTTGAAAAAGTGGTGAGCGGGCTCGATCCGCTGGCAAAGTTCGGCCTGATCTGCTTTTCCGCTGACGCCATTCCCTATCGGACCAGCCTTACCAATGCGGTCGGCTTTGAAAAACGACGCGCGATCGAATGGATGAAAAAGCAAAGCCCCGTGGAAACACTCGACACAAAGCTAAAGGACAAGGCGCTCGAAGACGCTCGGCACCGGCACATGGGCACTCATGCGGACGAAGCCCTCAAGCGGGCGTTTGCGATGAAGCCGGACACGATCTTTTTCATCTCGGACGGGGAACCCACCGGCACCAGTGGCAGCGACGTCATTAAGGAAGTGAAAGATCTTCAGAAAACGCTGCCGCGTCCCGCGAAAATCCATGTGATCGCATACGTGCCGGATGACGGGCAGGACTTCATGCGGGAGCTCGCGCGCTCGAACGGCGGGGAATATCGCGTGGTGAATCTCAACGAAGCGGGAAAGTAGGCGGGGCGTCAGCGGCGGGAAGAGTCACGCTGCTGGCACGGTTTCGGCTATGCAGGGGGCAGCCTCTTATACCTATGCAATTCGTTACAGAACTCCCATCGACTCATGCGGGCCCGGACACCTTGCGCATCGACATTCCTCACGGTCTGATCGGTCTCTCACACCTGCGCAGCTTCGACGTCACACCGGCCAAAGATGCCTGGCCATTCGTGACTCTCCACGCCATCGGCGACGATGAACTCAACTTTCTGGCGATGGAGCCACAAAGCATTATCCCCAACTACAATCTGGAACTCACAGATTACGACGCCGAAATCATCGGCCTCACTGATCCAAAAGACGCGTTGATCTATAACATCGTCACCGTCCATCCGACGGCGAAGAACTACGTCACGGCGAACCTCGTGGCTCCGCTCGTGGTCAACAAACTCACCCTGGTCGGCAAACAAGTCATCCTCGCCAACGGCGAATCCTTCTCCGCAAAACATCCCTTGATCGACGAACGCGAAATCGCGGCGGTCGCCTGAAATGGGGGCGCGCTCTCATGCTGATCCTCAGCCGAAAGGCCAGCGAAAGCATCATGATCGGAGACGACATCGAGATTCGAGTCTCGCGGATCGATTCCGACGTGGTAAAAATTGGCATTGAGGCCCCGCGTCACCTGCCCATTTTTCGCAATGAGATCTACCGGCAGATTAAAGCCTTCAACCTCGCCGCAGTGCGCCGTGCCGATGCGCAGATCCCAGCACTAAACCTTCCCAAAACGATTCCGACTATCAACGCCTCGCATCCATGACAATCAATACCAATCCGGCCGCCACCGCCGCCGCCCGCAATCTGAGTCACAGCCAAGACATGCTGAACAAGTCACTGAACAGACTCAGTTCCGGCTCGAAGATCGTCCTGCCTTCCGACGATGCCGCCGGGCTCGCCGTATCGGAAAAGCTCCAGGCACAAAATCGTCGCCTTGGCGCCGCCTCGACCAATGTGCAAAATGCAATGTCATACATCCAAACCGCCGATGGTTTCATGAGCAGCATGAGCAAGGTGCTCACGCGCATGAGTGAACTTTCGATGATGGCAAAGGACGTCACGAAGAACGCGGGGGATGTCGCTTTGTACCAGCAGGAATTTCAGGCTCTCCAGCAGCAGTTGAGTGACACCGTCGGCGGTGGCGCGCTTGCAACTCCTTTGGGAACTTTCAACGGTATAACCCTTTTCGCGCCGAACCCGACGGGCCTTGCTGTGACCATCGGTGAAGGACCAGGGCAGACCATGACCATCGCGGAAACAAACCTCCAGGATGGCGCGCTGAACGCAATTCTCGGCCAGGCAGCCCCGCCTGCTTTTGATGTATCAGTCACGACCGCAAACATCGCCACCTTGGTAATCGACGCGATCCAGGATATCGCGACGGAACGCGCGACACTTGGAGCCGCTCAATCACGCCTCGACGTGGCGTCCACGACACTCAGTGTCGAAAGTCAGAATCTCGAAGCTGCGATCTCGCGGATCCGGGATGTCGATGTGGCCACTGAAAGCACCCAGTACGCGAAGAACAACATCCTCGTGCAATCTGGCACTGCCATGCTCGCTCAGGCAAACCAGCTTCCCCAGTCCGTCCTGAAGCTCCTTCAGTAGCAGCACGGCACTTTCGGCGCGGCTCTCGCGCTGAAACGCAGGCTTTCGGAACCGGAACATCCCAGGCGGTAGGGATGCTTCGCACAAAATCGCTAAAACTCAGCACTCCCCAGCGCTGCCGCTAGCTCGCACTAGCTCAACAAACCCTTCCCGATCCGGTATTCGTTCAACTTATTGCGAAGAGTACGAATGCTGATGTCCAGCATCTCCGCCGTTCTGGTCCGGTTGCCGCCATTCTGCTCGAGTGAACGGATGATGTGATCGCGCTCAACCTCGGACAATGGCCTCACTTGTCCCGCACCCATCGGACCGCCACCACTACACCGCGGGGTGACCTCGCGGGAAAAGGACATTGCGCCACTCCCACCAAGGCCAAGCGAATCCGCCGCAACCAAAGTCTGATCATCGGTAAGAATCGCCGCCCGTTCGATCGTGTTTTGCAGCTCACGGACGTTCCCGGGCCATGTGTGAGAACACAGCACGTCCATGGCTTGGTCTGTAAATCCCGGAATCCGCAAGCCATGCCGCCGTGAACACCGTCCCAAAAAGTGCGCCGCAAGCATCGAGATGTCGTCCAGACGATCGCGCAACCGTGGAACATGGACAGGAAAGACATTCAGGCGATAAAATAGATCTTCGCGAAATTCACCGGCGGCAACCGCCTTGGAAAGATCGCGATTCGTCGTCGCGAGCACTCGCACGTCCACCTTGATTGTCTTTGTTCCGCCGACACGTTCGAACTCGCGCTCCTGAAGGACGCGCAACAATTTCGCCTGAAGCCGTGGTGAAATCTCGCTAATCTCATCCAGCAACAGCGTGCCGCCATTTGCCAGTTCGAAGCGGCCCTCACGTCGCTCGCTGGCTCCGGTAAAAGATCCCTTCTCGTGCCCGAAAAACTCACTTTCGATCAAGGTGTCCGAAACTGCCGCGCAGTTCACTTTGATATAAGGTGCCTGCGAGCGCCCACTGCCGTGAAAGATCTCGTGCGCCACAAGTTCCTTACCAGTCCCGTTCTCGCCTTGAATCAGCACCGTGGCTTCTGTCGGTGCCACCTTGCGAAGCATCGACCTGAGAGAAACGATCGCCGCGCTATTACCGATCAGGTCACTGGCATCGCTGACTTGCGCTGCCAGGTATTCATTCACTTGAACCACCTGACGGTAAGACTCCGCCTTCTTGACGATCACCTCGATTTGACCCAGCGAGAATGGCTTGATGAGATAGTCGAAAGCTCCGCTCTTCATGCAATCGACCGCCGTTTCAATCGTTCCGAATCCACTCATCACCACCGTGAGTGGGCGGTGTGGCAGATTCGCGAGTCGGTCTAGCAGATCCGTCCCGCAACCGTCCGGGAGTCGCACATCAAGGAATAGCAAATCGAATGCATCCCGTCTCAACAGCTTTTCCGCATCTTGAAGGGTGCCCACCGTCGCAATGCCATACCGCTTTGGACGCAGCAATTCCTCGAAGCTCTTTCGAATCATCGGCTCGTCATCGAGAACGAGTATCTTTTCAATTGCCATTGGGATCTATCGCGCTGGTGCCCTCGTTGACGCGGTCAGCGCGCGGTCGCGTGGCCGTAAAGCCGTTGCAGTTGCGCGGCAGCCGGGCGCATTGCTGGGAGCTGCACTCTTCGCTGCATCGTGCATTTGAGCAAAAGCTGTTCGTTTTCCCGATCAAGCAGCAGGGCTTTCATGATTGTCTTCTGCGCTTTCTTCACGCATTGCCGGACTTCTGTGGAAGTGGGCAATGATTCTGTTAGTCCCGCGCGCAATCTCTCCAAAGAGAACGAGAGTGTTCCCAGCAAGACACTCTTCCGACTCAGCAGGGTGTCCGCGGGAGGTTGTCCGGAACGCCGCAGATGGCGATTCTCTTCAATCATGAGATCGTAGATCTCGTCGCAGAGTGCAGTGTGGCTGGTCAGGGTCTCGGGCAGGCTCATGGGAATTTATTGATTGACTGATGCGGACTTCGCGCTTTGGGGACGCGACTCCGGTAAGGATTGGGGTTCACCGAGCAGACGCTGCAACTGGGTCTCGGCCGTGTAACTCCACGCCAGTTGCTCGCCACGCCACTGGGCCATCTGGAGTAAATTGGCAAGGGTCTCCGATAGTTCGACTCCATCGGTTTCACCCTTCTTTGACTGATCAATAATGTACTTGTATGCCTCGCCTGCCCGACTAGTCAGGCGCAGCCGTTCAAACGTAAGTCCCATCTGGTAGATCACGGGCCATTGCCACTCTGGATCTTCACTGAGTTTTGCGAGTGTCTGATAGATCGAAAGCGCGCTCAGGAAGTCACCCTGCTGATAGAATTGATTGGCAAACTCGTTGCCTGTCTTTTTTTGCCAGTATGCCCATCGTTCCGGTGCCTTTTCCCTCAACGCTTTCTCTCCCCGCAGCAATGCGAGGACCACATCGAACGCTTCCTTCTTCCGGCCAATGGAGCGAAGCGCCGAGGCTTGGATGAATCTCACTTCCGGAACTGCGGGATCTTCGGGATAGTCGGTTAAGAACCTGTCTGCCGCGGTCACTGCACCCGCGGAATCATCCAGCAGGAACTGGCAGTGCAACAATTTGAAGCGCACTCGCGGACGCTGACTGTCCTCCAGTTCAGTGCGCGCAAGAAGCTGGTAAAATTTTGCCGCCTGCTTGTAGTCGCCAGTCAGCAGGTAGGTTTCGGCGATCTCCATTTGAGCGCGTTGCGAGAGATCGCGATAGGAATCAACCCCGCGCTCGTTAATTTTCAGAGCGGTATTGAGCACGCTGTAAAAGCGCGACACTGCCCGGCCATATGCTCCGGTTTCACGGTAAAGCTGGCCGGCCTTGAAAAGAAACTGAGGCAGATCCGGATCGGTCGGGAATAGTTCGATCATCTTCTCCAGGATCGTTACCGCCTTGGTCAGTTGACGGTGCTTTTCGTACTCCTCCGACAATTCCCGCAACGCGGCCTTCTTTTCCGAGTTGCCGCATGGCAATTCGACGAGCAGCCGGAGGAAATGGTCCGCGAGCGGCCACTTTTTTTGATCGGCTGCCTCCCGGGCCAGTTGCGTGTAGCCGGCAATTTCAGTCTCTATGCTGACATCATGCGGGCTCGCGGGTCGGGCAGGAATGCGGATCTCCTCGGGTTCAGCGTGCCCGGTTTCGCTTTCCACGCTGCGCGCGCTATGTGGCAAGGAACTCAGCGTCAATGCCACTAAGGCGGTGAAACGTAGTGAATTACTTTTGGACGGAAGTAGCTTTGCTTTTTGGCAGGTCATTGGGCATTACCGGCTGAAAGATGGGATCGAAGAGGTAAGCGCGACGAACGGGCCTTCCTTCCGTGTTTTTGAAGAACTCCAGTACTTCATCTGGCACTTTGGAGAAGTCCGGCTGCAACGGCTTTGGATTGGAATCCACCGTGTTGCCACCAGGAGCAGCCGAAGCGGCAACATGCTCGGCGGGCTGCTTCGCTTCCAGAACTGGCGCTTCCGGCGCGACTTCTTTGCTCGCGATCACCGGCGCGGCAGGCGGGCGGCGCTGTTCGCACTGCGGCGCGGACGCCGAAAACCGCATCGGCAGTGGTCCTCTGCTCGCGAGGTAGCCCTCTGGCTTAAAAATATGCGGATACGAAACCGTTTCCTTAAACTGCTGCCGTGGAGCAATCGTGTCGCCTGCGCGCACGAACCCGCCCGCGCACAAGGCAAGCAAGGCAAGGCAAGTTGGAAGATTTTGCATCACGTCATACTCAGCAACTTCCTTACCATCCGAACGAGCGGATCGCTCCCAACACAAAGAAAGCTCCCCCGGATAACGAATCCGAGGGAGCTTCCCCTGCCATTTTGGCAGAATTGCCTTTTAACGCAGCAGTGTCAGGACCGACTGGGACGAGGCATTCGCCTGTGCCAGCATCGCCGAACTCGCCTGCACGAGGATGTTGTTCCGTGCGAGTCTGGTGGATTCACTCGCCACGTCCACGTCCACGATCCGGCTGTTGGCCGCTTCGAGGTTCGTCCGGTTTGCGGTCAACAGATCCCCCGCGAAGCCAAGGCGGCTGCCTTCCGCGCCGTTTTGCGCGCGTGATGTGGCCACCGAGGTGATCGCGTCGGTAATCCCAGTCGTCGTCGCAGCGCCGATGCTCCCGAAACCGACCACGGCAGCAACTGCCGTCGTGAGTGCCGATTGCGTGACGGTCAATGTTTGAGCACCGTCTTCCGATGTTTCAACAGTCAGACCCGCCGCGTTGTCGAACAGCGCCACCCCGTTGAATTTTTCGGAGGTGATGCTGGTCAACTGCGTTTTTAACGCGGCGAATTCCACGTCATAGTTGGCGATGTCGGTCGCACTCTTCGTTACGTCCGTGGACAACGTTTTCAGCTCGGCGATACGCTCGAGGACTTTGCCCGCTGTCTTCAAGCCGCCATCCTGCGTTTGCAGGAAGGACTGGGCATTGGCGACATTCGTGCTGGCAGCGTCGGTTCGGCGAAGGGCCGCCTCCATACGCATCGAGACCGCGAGGCCGCCCGCATCATCGGAAGGCGCCGTGATCTTCGACCCGCTCGAGAGACGAGCGAGGCTCTTTTGAAGCATCGAATTGTTGTTGTTGAGATTCACCGAAGCAGCGGTCGCTGCAGTGTTAGTGTTAATTACGAGACTCATTACTTTGTATCCTTTCTTGGATTTGATCTGCGACTTCCGCGTCGCGACGGGCCACTTTGTATTCGGTGTCTGACCTCACCGGACGGGGCATTCGCTCCGACACTTGATGAGTCGGCAGGAGATCTTGCGGCTTTAGCGCTTTCGTCGAAAAACTTTGCAGATGCGCACGCGTCCTGTTCTTGGGTCAGGACGAAATGTTCGCCCGATTGCCGTTTACGACCGCCAGTATTGCGATGCTCGCACTGTTCCCTTGTGCCGGTTCGGATGTCGGGCAGGAATTCAAGCCACCATTCGGCCTGGCATGGCAAATGCGCGCGATCGATCTGGAAGTCGCACTGGTCGGTGCCAATGGCCAGATCCTTACTCGAACGAAACACGCCCGTGAGGGGGAAACGTGGTTTGTCGAAGGCTTGCCACAACTGGCGCTACAGCGTGTCAAATTCCATCTCGCAAAAGACCGTCTCGTCGCCGTGGAACTTGAATATGGAAAGGTGGACTGGACCGCCGCAAACTATGACGGTTTTATGAGAAGCGTCCACCAGCGCCTCGAAGAGAAACACGGGGCTGGCACGCAAATCGTCAGGAAACAAGAGTCGGGCCGCGGTGTCATGCAAACTTTGCTCGGCTACCGATGGCCAGTGACTGGTGGCTCTATCGAGCTAATTTACTTTGCTGCGCAAAATCCAACCAACATCTTCCGAACCATCAGCCTCCACTACGCGTCTGAACCACCTGAAGTGTTATCAGAAAACGCGGCTGACTCCCGCTGAGAGCCCATCCGGAAAGTCCCTCAAATTTAGGACTTGTACTAAGCATAACATCCATACATCAAGCTTGGGATGCACTCATCCCAAACCTATCCCAGTGACCTCACCGACCTCGAATGGAAGCTCCTTGAACCGCTCCTTCCCAAGCCCAAAGACGGCGGGCGACCCATCACGCACTCGCGCCGGATCATT
>JANNWY010000059.1:0-54757 GCA_031409335.1 Chthoniobacteraceae bacterium
GCTCGGGGCGACGGCGCAGCGGGGCTACGATGGGTTTGGGCGGCTGGCGACAGTGGGGGCGACTGTCGCGGCGGGGAGCCCGGTGGTGGCGGCGAATGTGACGCGCGCCTTTCTGTATGACTCCGCGAATCAGCGCCACACGGTGACCGATGAGCGCGGGGATAAGTGGTACTATGGCCACGACGGGCGCGGGCAGGTGACGAGCGGGACGAAATATTGGAGCACGAACGCGGCGGACACCGGGACGTTTGCCGGGCAGACGGTGGCCGGGACGGCGCATGGCTATGGCTACGATGCCATCGGCAACCGCACGTCTGCGTCAAGGGGGTATGCGAGCTACCCATGGGCTAACGATGGTCTCAATCGGCTCAACTACCGCCAACATGGCGGGATCGTGGAGGTGACGGGGGTGGCGGACCCGGCGGCGGTGGTGAAGGTGAACACGGTGCCCACGACGCGGCAGGCACGGGGTTACTTTCAGAGTCCGGTGGGTTATGCGAGTGCCACTGGCAGCAGCTATGGCGAATGGCGCGCGGTGAACGTGGAGGAGACCAAAAACGGGCAGACGACAGCGCAGGCGTCGCACGTCTTTATTCCCAGGAACTACGAATACTTCAACTATGATCTGGACGGGAATCTGGTCAGTGACGGCCGGTGGGCCTACACGTGGGATGCCGAGAACCGGCTGACGAAGATGGAGACGGCGGGCACGCCCGCAGCGGTGCCGCGGGTGCGGCTGACTTTTACCTACGACGCGCACTGGCGGCGGGTGGGAAAGAAGGTGGAGACATTGAACGCAAGCGGGGTGTGGGTGTTCACGCGGGAACTGAAGAATGTGTATGACCGCTGGAACCTGATCGCAGAGTTCGAAGCCCTCCCGCCACAACCCACGACGTTCAACTTAGTCCGATCCCATCACTGGGGCCCGGACCTAAGCGGGACGGCGCAGGGAGCCGGCGGCGTGGGCGGCCTGGTGCTGACGCGGAATCACCGCGTGCCGAACGGGACGGGTGGCTTCAACGTGCAAAGCTACCTGCCTGCCTACGATGGCAATGGCAACATTATGGCTCTGCTGGACATCGACACAGCGGAGAAGGCGGCAGAATACGAATACGGCCCCTTCGGAGAACCGCTGCGCGCCACGGGTGTTGGGACGGTGGCGAAGGACAATCCGTTCCGGTTTTCGACTAAATACACAGATGAGGAGACGGGGTTGGTTTATTACGGCTACCGATACTACCAGCCGACAACGGGGCGGTGGATCAATCGCGATCCTGCCGAAGAGAAAGGCGGGCGAAACCTCAATGCGTTTGTGTATAACTCACCCGTTGGTTTGCTCGATACCGACGGGCGTCACCCGATCGCAATTGGTGGTTTCGGGGTTGGCGTGGGTATCGGCGAGGTAGTTGTAGCAGGCGCAGCAGGAGTGTTCTTGGAAGCTGTCCTTGATTGGTGGTTTGACCCGTACAAGCCCAATGAGGAAAAAAAAGAAAAACCGAGGAGAAAATGCTGGTATGTCAACCAAGAACCACCGAGTGTTCATTGTTTTGTAAGGTGCAACTATGCTTGTGATGATGGAAGTAAACCTTTTCTATGGACGGCGGAGGGATATCCCTGCCCTCCTCCTCCTTAATGAAAAGAATTTCGCCAGCAGAAAGTTTTTCTCTCAAACAGAGCTTATTGAGTGAGTTCTGTGGCGAGACCGTGTTTCTCGGATTTACTTTCCATTTCTCATCACGGAAAAAAGCAAGCCTAGAGAGTATTGCTGCGAACTTGGGCGTGTCCGGTTTCAAATTCGTACGAATTGCTGATGCCTCAGATAAAGAACACTTTATGCTAGAGCTATCGAGAATCGGAGATGGAGACCTGTCTTATCTAGCGCAGCTAGACACTGCATTGTTAGATATTTGCCTTCCTCATAAAGACGTGGATTATCTGGGGGCGACTCCTTTCGGAGAGCGATTGCCTGACAAGAGGAAGGAATGAGGGTCAAGGGCAAGGAATGAGGGCCAGGCGAATATTCATACAATCTGTGATGGAGTCCGGCACAGGGGACCACGCCCAAGCAAGTCCGAATCGAATACGAGGGAGCGACCTATCACATGATGTGATGTGCCGTGGCGACCGGCGCGAGCGCATTTTTAGCGATGATGCGTCTCGGGAAATGTTCCTCGCGAAGTTGGCGGATGCGACGGGACGGTGCGGCTGGCTTTTGCACGGCTACGTGCTGAGGAGCAAGCATGACCACGTGTTGCTGGAGACGCAGGAGGCGAATCTGGTGCGCGGGATGACGTGGCTGCAGACGGCTTACACGATGCGCACTTCGAGATCGAATCGGCACTTGGCCACCGCGGCCATGCGGCGCCCGCGCACACAGTCTGTCCGAGCCGGGATTTCCACTCCGGGTAGCAACGGGTCAGCTTTAGAATCGAGATTTTTCCGGGCGCTCGCGTGGTGCCGCGGAAGGATGCTGGGGAAAAGTAAGAAGTAAGAAGTAGCCATCGATGGCGCGTCTTTTTTTACCGACTACTTTTCACTGCTTACTTCTTCCCCTCCGCTACGATTTGAAATCGCGCGAGCAGAAGACCACGGCGCCGATGACGAGAAACGTGCCGTCGAGCCCGAGCAGCCACGCGTAGTCCGACACCATGGTTTCCCAGGGGATTTGCTGGCGGAAACAATTCAGCCACGTGCTCATGTGCGTCGTCATCATCCACGGGTGATAGGTTTCAAAGTAGGGGATGAAGTGGAGAATCCAATCGACGAAGAACAGGCAGATCGCGGCGATGGTCGCGGCGGCGGGCTTCATGTTCCAGCAGGAGAGTTGGAAGGAGAAAGTCGTGATCGTGAGCAGGCTCAAGCTGAGGCATGGCAGCGCCAGCAGATAGCGCCGGAGCCCTTCGTGGAATTCATAGAGCGCCAGCAAATTTTCCTCGGGTGCGGTGATGAACAGGCCGCCTTTTCCCCGCACCAAAGTCGCGGCGATGAGCGCACTGAGTCCAATGAAGAACACCAGCGCCACCGTGTAGAGGACGCAGGTGCAATACTTCACCGCGAGCACCCGCCCGCGCGAGATCGGCCGGCACAGCGTCATCCGCAGCGTGCCATCCTCGACTTCTTTTGCCACGATATCCCCGCCGACCAGCGCGAGGAACAGCGCGCCGAGCAGGATGACGGTGATCGGCACCATGATCATCGCGAGCGTGAGGCCGGAGAAGTATTGCTCGAAGATCGCGCCGAAGCGCTCGATCGCGCGCCGCAGGCCCTGCTGGCCGAGCGGCATTTGGCAGAGGACGAGCACGAGCGTTTCCACTCCGAGGAAAACGCCGAAGCCGAGATAAGTGCGTTTGCGGGCGAAGAGCTTCCAGAGTTCGCCATAAAGCTGGAGGAAGAAGAGGCTCATATCACAGCTTCCACTCCTGCTCCTGATCCCGCTCCCGCTCCTTCAAACTGAAACAATTTCGATTCGGGCATATGAATTGGAAGGATCAAGATCAAGATCACGAGCAGGATCAAGAGGCGGAGGAAGAATTCGCGTGCGTCATCGCGAGATAGATTTGCTCCAGATTCCGCCGCTGCGGCTCGACCGCACTGACTCGCACGCCGCCATGCACCAGCTTTGCCACGAGATCGGCGATCGCGGTTCCGTCCGTTGGAGAAATGATTCCCGGCTCCACGACGTGCCCTTCGAGCAGCGCCGCGGCGCGCGCCCAATCGTCCACTTCCAGCCGCACCCGCTCGCGATCCGTCGCGAGGTCCGCCCAGCGTCCGTCGAAAATCTTCCGCCCCTGATTCAAGATCACGACGTGATCGCAGAGCTGCTCCACCTCCACCAGCAGGTGCGAGCAAAACACCACCGTGATGCCACGCTCGCGATTCAGCTTTTTGATCAGCTCCCGCATTTCGTGAATGCCCTCGGGATCGAGCCCGTTCGTTGGCTCATCGAGCAGCACCACTTCATTTGCCGGCAGCAGCGCCTGCGCGAGCCCGAGCCGCTGGCGCATCCCCTGGCTATACGTGCCGACATTGTCGTGAATGCGCTTTGTCAGCCCCACCGTTTCCACCGCTTCCTCGATCTTTGCCTTCGGCACGCGCGCCGTGTAGCTGGAGTAAATCAGCAGGTTCCGCCACCCGCTGAGGTAGTCGTAAAAGCGCGGCGCTTCAAAGATCGCGCCGACCTTCGCCAGCGCGCGCCCGCGATCCTTCTGCACCGACACGCCATCGACAAATGCCTCGCCGCTTCCCGGCAAAACCTGGCCGAGCAGGATGCCGAGCGTTGTACTTTTCCCCGCGCCGTTGTGGCCGAGCAGGCCGAAGATTTCACCCTTCTCCACCTTCAGCGAGAGGCCGTGAAGCGCGGGCCGCCCCTTGAAGGATTTGGTGAGGTTTTGCAGTTGAATCATGCGCGCGCAGCGCCAGGGAGAGCGGCGTTGAACGGCGGGACGTTTCCTGTAGCCTGCCCGCCCATGCAACACCTTTCTCTTGCCGCGCTCGGCCCCGAAGCGCAGCGCCTCCTCGACGAACTCTCCCGGAAACTCGCGCACAATTACACACTCGAGATCATCACGTTTGCGGTCATCACGTTTGCGCTGTGGGTCGCCGGCGCGTGGGTTGCCGCACACGCGGTGGGGAAGGGGAGCGACGGCATCGGCAGCGCGGTCGCGACTGGATTCCGCTGGTTCACCGGCTTCCTCTCCGCCATCGCGCTCGCGGGCGCGGCATTCTATTTCGCGCGACTGCGCGGCTCGGGCTCGATGGCGACGGCGAGCATCGGCATCGGCGCGATCCTCCTGCTTTACGCCGCGGTGAATTCTCCGATGAAGGTTTACAAAATTCCGATCATCAAAGGCCTCACCTTCGCCGCGATCGGCCTGCTCGTGCATCTCGCCGGCCAGGTGGCGGTGGGAAAAGCGATGAACGATCCGCTCATGCTCGCCGCGCGCATCGACCAGGCCCGCCGCCTCGCCGCGCTTTCGCCGGAGGAAGCCTCGCAAGTGCTCACCGCGCTGAAAAAGCCACCGGCATCCGCGAACGCAAAGACCGCTGCCGCTCCCGCGCCCGCACCAGTCGCGGCAAAACCCGCGGAAACCACGCCCGCACCGCCGCCGCCTCCGAAGCCGCGTGTAAAGACGCTTGCCGAGCGCCTGGATGAATTGAAGAAAGTGCATGCCGATCTGGTGGCGCAGCGTGAAGCCCTCCGCGAAGGCGACGCCGCCGCACTGGAAGCCTACACACGCAACACCGCGCAATACGTCGAGAAGCTCGCCGCGCTTCAGAAAGAAAAAAACGCCGAGAACCAATAACCTCGCCCTCTGAGAACGGCACCCGCGACCGGCTGTGAACCAAGCCGCCGATTAGTCGATGAATGTGCAGACGTATTCGCAGATCCCGTCGGCGACTTCGATGTCAAAGCCGCTCTTTGCCGGAACGTGGAACGTGCTGCCCGCCGCGTAGTTCTCGATCGTCGATTGACTGTCGAGTTTCACGGAACAAGCCCCAGAAACGATGTCCATCCGCTCCGCTTTGTCGGTGCCGAAATGATATTTCCCCGGATAGATCAGGCCGAGCGTCTTCTTGCCGCCGTCCGTGGCGAGGAGCGTGTGGCTGACGACTTTGCCGTCGAAATAGACGTTGGCTTTTGCGACGGCGGTGACGTTTTCAAACTGGGCTGGGCTGGGCATAGGGCGAAGAGTTTTCGCGCGCCGCCCGCAAAGTCAAGGTGTCCAAGCTTCAGCTAAGAAACGCGGCGTCTTGCGCTAGTCTCCACGCTCTGCAAACAGTCTTTTCATCGTGAGAATTCCGCCACTCGTTTCCGCCATCTTTCTGACCGTCTCGCTCGCCCATGCGGCCGAACTATCGCTCCCGGAGAAGATCGACTTCAATCGCGATGTGCGGCCGATTCTTTCGGAGAATTGTTTCAAGTGTCATGGCTTCGATGCCAAGACGCGCGAGGCGGATCGCCGGATCGATACTCGCGAAGGGGCGCTCGCGGAACTCGATGGCGTGCGGGCGATCGTGCCGGGAAAACTCGCGGAAAGCGAAGCCCACGCGCGCATTCACTCGACCGACAAGGATGAGCAGATGCCGCCACCGAATTCGGGCAAGAAGCTGGATGCCCGGCAGCGCGCGATCATCGACCGATGGATCGAGCAGGGCGCGGAGTATCAGGCGCACTGGGCTTATGCGCAGGTGCGGCGTCCGGCGGAAAAATCCATCGACGGACTGGTGCAGGCGCGGCTCAAACGAATCGGGCTTTCGCCCTCGCCGGAAGCGGATGCGCGCACGCTGATCCGCCGGCTGTCGCTCGATCTCACTGGGCTACCACCGAAGCCGGAGGAGGTGGATGCCTTCGCGAATAGGTCGCATGGGTCGCATACGACTTATGAGCAACTCGTGGATCGTTTGCTCGCCTCGCCCACGTATGGCGAACGCATGGCGGTCTTCTGGCTCGATCTCGTACGCTACGCGGACTCGATCGGTTTTCACTCGGACAATCCGCGCAACGTGACGCCGTATCGCGACTACGTGATCCGCGCGTTCAATGAGAACAAGCGTTTCGACCACTTCACGATCGAGCAACTCGCCGGCGATCTTTTGCCAAACGCGACGCTGTGGCAGCGGGTGGCGAGCGGCTACAATCGGCTGACGGAAACGACCGAGGAAGGCGGCGCGCAGGCGAAGGATTACGAGGCGCGTTCGGTGACGGATCGCGTGCGCTCTGTGGGCACGACGTGGCTCGCGCAGACGACGGCGTGCTGCCAGTGCCACGATCACAAATTCGATCCGATCACCGCGCGCGACTTCTACCGGCTCGGCGCGTTTTTCGCGGACATCAAGGAAACAGCGATCGGTCGGCGCGAAGACGGGATGCCGGTTGGCACGGAGGAGCAGTTGGCGAAACTGAAAGTGCTGTCCGATGCGGCGGCTGCCATCCAGGCGAAGTTCGACACGCATTCGCTGGAGCTGGATGCCGCGCAGGTCGTGTGGGAAACGAGCGCGCTGGCGGCGGCACCGGAAGTGAAGGCTGCGCCACCGGAAGTGATCGCGCTGATCAAGATCGCCAGCGCACAGCGCAACGACAAACAACGCGAGAAACTCGCGAAGCATTTCCGTGGCATCGCGCCGGAACTCGCGCCGCTCCGCGCGGAACTCGCGGAGGCGAAGAAGCAGCGCGATGCCTTTGAGAAGACCATCGCGCGCTGCCTCGTCTCCGAGTCCGCGGCGCCGCGCGTCGTCCGCATCCTGCCGCGCGGAAACTGGCTCGATGAAACCGGCGAGATCGTCGAACCCGGCGTGCCGGCATTTTTGCCGCAGCCAAAAGTGGAGGGGCGCAAACTCACCCGACTCGATCTCGGGCAGTGGATCGTGTCGCCGGAAAATCCGCTGACGGCGCGCGTGTTTGTGAACCGGCTGTGGAAGCTCTTCTTCGGCACCGGTCTTTCCAAAGTGCTCGACGATGTGGGTGCGCAGGGTGAGCCGCCAGTGAATCCTGAATTGCTCGACGCGCTCGCTGCCGAGTTCCTCGAAAGCGGATGGGATGTGAAGCACGTCGTGAAGCTGATCGTGACGAGCGCCACGTATCGGCAGACTTCCACGCCGACGAAGGAATTGCGCGAGCGCGATCCATTCAATCGCGAGATCGCCTGCCAGAGCCGCTTCCGGCTCGATGCGGAATTTGTGCGCGACAATGCGCTGGCGATTTCCGGCCTGCTCGTGCAGCGCGTTGGCGGGCCGAGCGTGAATCCCTACCAGCCTGCGGGCTATTGGGAGAATCTGAATTTCCCGGTGCGCGAGTGGCCTGTGAGCAAGGGTGAAGAACAATGGCGGCGCGGCCTGTACACTTGGTGGCAGCGTTCTTACATGCATCCGAGCCTGCTCGCCTTCGACGCGCCGACTCGCGAGGAATGCGTCGCCGAACGCACCCGCTCAAACATCCCGCAGCAAGCGCTCGTGCTGTTGAATGATCCTACTTACGTGGAAGCGGCGCGTGCGTTCGCCCAGCGCATCCTGCGCGAATGCGACGGAGATGCGGCACGGCGAATCGGGTGGGCATTCCGGCAGGCGCTCGGGCGCGACCCGCGCATGGATGAAGCGGCGACGCTTGGCGCCCTGCTGGAGAAACACGCGACAACGCCAGCGAAGGAACTCGACGGGTGGACGAGCGTGGCGCGCGTCATTTTGAATCTTCATGAAACGATCACGCGCTCGTAACGGAGAAAACGCGGGTCGTGAATTCCGGGTAGCACGTTCGTCTCGAGCGTTGGCGAAGGCGTCACGCCTTCGCGGACTTTCCTGCGCATTTGCGACAATTGACACGCTGCGTTCTTCTCCGAATGTCAGCTCCCAAAAGTTCGTTTCGGCGAGACGCCAAAACCAACGCTCGGGACGAGCGTGCTACCCGGACCTTGTGCGCCCGCTTTCTCCAATATGAACGACCTCTCCCAATTCGCCGCGCAACAGATGACGCGGCGCACTTTTCTCGGCCACGGTTCGCGCGGGATGGGCGCGCTGGCTTTTGCTTCGTTGCTAAATCCTGCGCCGCTGAGAGCGGAGGAAAAGTGGCGCGGTGTTGCGAATCCGCTGCATCTCGCGCCGCGGGCAAAGCGGGTGATTTATCTCTGCATGGCCGGCGGGCCTTCGCATTTGGAGACGCTGGATTTCAAACCAAAGCTCCGCGAATTGCACGGGCAGCCGATGCCGGAATCGGTGACGAAGGGAAAGCAAATCGCGCAACTCCAGGGGCAGGCGCTGAAATGCTACGGGCCGGAGTTTAACTTCAAAAAGTTTGGCAACTGCGGCGCGGAGATTTGCGAACTTTTCCCGGAAACCGGCGCGGTGGCGGATGAGATCGCGATCATCCGCTCGATGACGACGGAGGCGATCAATCACGATCCGGCGCATTGTTTCATGAACACGGGAACGATGATTTCCGGGAGGCCGTCGATGGGTTCGTGGGTCACGTACGGGCTCGGGTCGGAGGCGGAAAATCTGCCTGGCTTCGTGGTGCTGACCTCGCAAGGACGCGGCGGGCAGAATCAGCCAATCGCGGCGCGGCAATGGTCGGCGGGGTTTTTGCCGAGCCGTTTCCAAGGGGTGCAATTGCGCGGCAAAGGCGATCCGGTTTTGTATCTCTCCAATCCTGCGGGCATCACTCGCGCGGTGCAGCACGATGTGATCGCGGCAGTGAATGCGATCAATGCGCGGACGAACGAACTCGTCGATGACCCGGAAATTTCGACGCGAATCGCGCAGTATGAAATGGCGTTTCAGATGCAGACGAGCGTGCCGGAATTGGTGGACGTGGCGAACGAACCGGCGAGCACTTTTGAGTTGTATGGCTGCAAACCGGGCGATGGTTCATTTGCGTCGAATTGCCTGCTCGCGCGGCGACTCGCTGAGCGCGGGGTGCGCTTCATCCAGCTCTACCACAGGGATTGGGATCATCACGGCGGCTTGAAGGAAGGCATTCAGTTCAAGGCGCAGGAAGTCGATCGGGCGAGCGCGGCGCTGATTCGCGATCTGAAACAGCGCGGGATGCTGGATGACACGCTGGTGATTTGGGGCGGCGAATTTGGGCGGACGCCGATGTCGCAGGGCGGGAATGGGCGCGATCACCACATCGCGGGCTTTTCCATCTGGATGGCGGGCGGCGGCGTGCGCGGCGGGATGACTTATGGGGCAACGGATGAGTTTGGTTACTCAGCCGTCGAGAATGTCGTGGAGACTCACGATCTCCACGCGACGATGCTCCACTTGCTGGGCATCGACCACAAACGGCTGACCTACAAATTCCAGGGCCGCGACTTCCGACTGACCGATGTGCGCGGGCATGTGCTCAGGGGGATTTTGGCGTGACCGGCGCCGCCGTGCGCGATTCTCCACGGCGGCGGACGCTCGCTTTCTTTTTGTGCCTTGCAGCCACGACGCTGTCTGCCGCCGAGCCCGTGCCGCGCTGGTGGAAAGGGAATCTTCACACGCATTCGCTGTGGAGCGACGGCGATGATTTTCCAGACATGATCGCCGACTGGTACAAGGAGCGCGGCTATCACTTTCTCGCGCTCTCCGATCACAACACGCTCGGCGATGAAGAGCGGTGGATTCCAGTGAAACCGAAGTCCACCACTGCGACAGCTCTTGGGAAATATGTCGCAAGATTCGGCGGCGAGTGGGTGGAGCAGCGGGAGACCGATGGGGTGGCGAAAGTGCGGCTGAAAACGCTTGCGGAGTTTCGCTCGAAATTCGAGGAGGCGGATCGCTTTCTCATGATCCAGGGAGAGGAAATCACCGGACGCTCCGTCCATATCAACGCGACGAATATCCGCGAAGTCATCCTGCCCTATCGCGGGTCCGGCCCGGAGACGAGCGAGACGGTGATCGCTGCGATCCAGAAAACCGTGAACGCTGTGCTCGAACAGCGGCAGCGTACAGGTGTGCCGATGTTCCCGCATATCAATCACCCGAATTTCAAGTGGGCGATCACTGCCGAGGAATTGATGCAGATCGAAAATGAAAGGTTCTTTGAGGTGTACAATGGGCACCCCGAAGTTTTCAGCGTCGGCGACAAAATCCACGCAAGCACTGAGCGCATCTGGGACATCCTGCTGACCGAACGGCTCGGCATCCTCGGCAAGGAACCATTCTTCGGACTCGCGACCGACGACTCACACCACTACCACGGTGAACCCAAAAAACTGGCGCGTCCCGGTCGCGGCTGGGTCGTGGTCCGCGCGGCAAAGCTCGCTGTGGAGGATCTGATCACCGCGCTGGAAGCGGGTGATTTCTACGCATCGTCCGGCGTCGTGCTAAAGGAGATGCGCCGAGAAAAAGATCGTCTCTCGCTCGAGATCGAAGCCGAGCCGGGCGTGAGCTACACCACGGAATTCATCGGCACGCGTAAAGGCTACGATCGCGCGAGCCAGCCCGTTTTGAATGAAAAAGGTGAGCCGCTGCGCACCACGCGAAACTACAGCAAAGACATCGGCGTCGTCCTTTCCACGGAGACGGCGACCAAGGCGAGCTACACGCTGAAGGGCGATGAACTCTACGTCCGCGCGCGAGTCACGTCCTCGAAGCTGAAAGCGGATCCTTCCACCAAAGGAGAATTCGAGCGGGCGTGGATCCAGCCAATCTGGCCGGCGAAAAAATAGGTCCGGCGCTACACCAACGACGACAGTCTGCGAAGTCGCAGCGCGGGTTCGCCGAGTTCGCGGGACTGCGCGAGGTTAATGTCAAACTCCGCCACCCAATCGTTCGCCTCTTCGGGATCGACTAACATCTGCTGCACCTGCCAGCTCGCCTGGCTCTCGGATGGCGTGACGTAAGTATGGCGAAGGTTTCGCGCTTCGGGGTCGAGGCGGATGCGCGCGTGGGTGTTTAGATAGCTGGTGTGAGCTTGTCGCAAGCGATCAGCAGTCCATGGCTCGCTGTCGGAAGCGATTAGCGTGAGCGCGGAGTCGTAGTCTTCGATCGTGATGGCTCGCAGGAAGGTGAAGATGCGCGTCCGGATCGCGGCGGTGAATATTTTTGCGTCGCGTGTGATGTCGCGGGCGGCTTCCTCAGCTCCGGGCGGGCGGACTTCGGCTTCGTCGAGGCGCGGCTGGTAGTTCGGATCGCGCATCTTCTCCCACTCATCGAGCAGGCTGCTATCGACCTGCCGGATCATCGTGCTGAGGTATAGCTCCATCTCGCGCAGCGTATCGTTCTTCGCATCGTCCGGGACGGTTTGCGCGAGCACCTTTTGCACGCTCGAAAGATGCCGCAGCAGCAAACCCTCCACGCGCTGCAATTCGTAGCCTTTGATGTAGTCGGCAAAGGATCGAAATTCCTCGAACATTTCCCTGGCGATTGATTTCGGACGGATGTTTTCCGCGCCCACCCACGGATGCCGATCGGCAAAGGCATTGAAGGTCGAATAGATGAAGTCGCGGTTCGGCTTTGGGTATTCGAGCTTCTCCAATTCCTCCATGCGTTCGTTGTATTCCATGCCTTGCATTTTCATCTCAGCCATCGCCTGATCCTTCACCCGATCGAGTTGTTTGCGCAGGATCGCACCCGGATCTTCGAGGATGGATTCCACCAGCGTCAACGCAACCAGCGAGTAGTCTGGCGCATTCGGGTCCATCATCGGCAGGGTGTCGTGGACGAAAAGCGAGAGGGTCTGGTTCATCGAGAAGTCATCCTGCAAGGACACGTTCACGCGCAGCTTCGCGCCGTCCGCCGTCTGTGGGATGAACTCCACGATCTTCCGCTCGACCAGCGCGCGAAAGAGCTGCCAGCCACGCTTCACCAGCGCCTGCTTCGCCTTCGGTGTTTCATGGCAGCGCGCGATCAGGTCGCGCATCGCAGCGCACCCATCACCTTTGCGACTCAGCACATTCAGCAGCATCCCGTGTGTGACTTGAAACTGACTGGTCAACCGCTCCGGCGGCGCGGCGATCAGCCGCGCGAAAGTCTGCTTGTCCCAGTTCACGAAGTTCTTCTCCGGCGGCTTCCGCTTCACGAACTTTTTCGCCTTCTGCTCAAGCTGCAGGTTTTCGATAAAATGCTCGGGTGCCTGCGCGACGACCCACCCGCAATCATCAAATCCTTTGCGTCCCGCGCGACCGCCGATCTGGTGGAAATCGCGCGCACTGAGTATCCCGGTCTTCTGCCCGTCAAACTTGCACAGCCGCGTAAAGAGCACGGTGCGGATCGGCACATTGATCCCGACGCCGAGCGTGTCCGTGCCGCAAATGACTTTCAGCAGGCCGCGCTGCGCCAATTGTTCGACGAGCACGCGATACTTCGGCAGCAGTCCGGCATGATGCAGACCTATCCCATGCCTTAGCCATTTCTTGATTTCCGGCCCATACGGACTGCCAAATTTGAATCCTTCCAGCGCACCAGCCAGCGCCGTCTTTTCCTCGCGCGTGCAGACATTCAGACTCATGAAATCCTGAGCACTCTGCGCCGCATCGAGCTGCGTAAAGTGGACGACATACACCGGGCATTTGCCTGCCATCACCAAGCCTTCGACAGTCTTCGACAGCGGTGTTTCCGCATAGGAAAACTCCAGCGGCACGGGCCGTTCGCGCGATGCCACCGTCACCGTCGGCTTTCCGTTTAAGCACGTCAGTTCTTCCTCAAAGAACGCCGTGTCCCCGAGCGTCGCCGACATCAGGAGGAATCGCGCCTGCGGCAAAGTCAGGATTGGCACCTGCCACGCCACGCCGCGCCCTCGGTCCGTGTAGTAATGGAATTCGTCCATGATGACATCATCCACCCTCGCCTCCGCACCCTCGCGCAACGCGATGTTCGCCAGCACCTCCGCCGTGCAGCAAAGGATCGGGGCATCGCGATTCACCGATGCGTCGCCCGTGCTCAATCCCACATTCTCCGGCCCGAAATCCCGGCAAAGTCCGAGCCACTTCTCATTCACCAGCGCCTTGATCGGGCACGTGTAAACCGAGCGCCGGCCTTGCGCGAGCGACTTGAAATGCAGCGCCGCCGCGACCAGCGATTTGCCCGAGCCGGTGGGCGTGTTGAGGATGACGTTTCGCTCCTCGAACAATTCCAGGATGGCATTTTCCTGCGCGGGATAAAGCGTGAGCCGCCGTCCTTCGATGTATTCGAGAAAGCGACCGAGCAGCACGTCATTCCCGCGCTGACCGTCTGCGGGAATGAGGCTGGCAAGCGGAAACATTCGCCGGTTAGTGCGCGACCTTTTGCCCGAAACAATGCGGGCACGACTCACCCTGCACGTAGTGCGGGTGGCGCTGCTCCTCGAAGGTGAGCGGCATCTGGCAGGCGAAACACATCTCCGAACTCGTCTCGCGCAAAGCCGGGTCCACACCCACCCGACGGTCGAAGACAAAACACTCGCCGTCGTAATGCGCGCCGCCGCATTCCTCGAAATACTTCAAGATGCCGCCATCAAGTTGGAGCACGTTCGTGAATCCTTCGCGCTCCATGAAAGGGCCGGCCTTCTCGCAACGGATCCCGCCAGTGCAGAACATCACGATGGGTTGCTCCTTCAGCTCCGCAGGCAGCTTTTCCACCGCTTTCGGAAAATCCCGGAAGTGCTCGATGCCTGCGGGGATCGCGCCTTGGAAAGTTCCCATTCGCACTTCGTAATCATTGCGCGTGTCCAGAAGGGTGACCGGACGGCCTTCGTCGAGCCATTGTTTGAGGGTGCGCGCGGAAAGTTTGGCGGTGGGCTTGCGGGCGGGGTCGATGCCTTCGATGCCAAACGCGATGATCTCTTTTTTGATCTTCACGAGCATTCGGTTGTAAGGCTGTTTCTCGCTTTCGCTTTCCTTCGGTGCGAGGTCGGCGAGGCCGGGCAGCGCGCGCAGTTCGGCGAGGAGTGCGTCGATGTTTTCGCGAGTTCCCGCGACGAAGATATTGATGCCTTCCGGGCTGAGCAGGATCGTGCCTTTCAGCTCGCGCGCCTCACAGAACGCCAGCATCCGCTCGCGCAAAGGCGGGAGGCTTTCGAGCGGGGTAAATTTATAGGTGGAAATGTTGATGAAGGCTGACATCGGAATGGGCCGCAACTGTGCGCCGCGTTGGAAAAGTTGCAAGCGCAGCCACCCGATCGCGCCCGGCGAAGGAGCTGGCAGCCGGCATCACTTCCAGATGTCAGCCATCGGATAGACGACTAACTCTTCGATGACGGCTTTGCTCTCCATCGCAAAAGCGGGGCCTTTGTCGGTGTGGAGTGAGCCGATGCTGTAGGCTGCTTCGCCGCCGTTCCAGAAACTCTCGACGATGCCGCGGTCGATCAGGAAACGGGCGTCCACGGATTTGCCGGGGTGAATCTGCGCCGCGGCCTCGCCGCGCGTGAGCAGCTTGGTGGCGGGGTCGTAGGCGAAGGTGATGCTGCGGATGTTCACCTGCATGGCATCGCTGGAGCGGAAGCGCAGGACGACATCCAGCGCGGCGTCGGTGGTGAGGCTTTGCAGTTTGGCGGTGGCTTCGGCAAGGGGGACATTGGTGAGCTGGATGAGCGGTTTTCCACGTAGGGTGCTGATCTCTTCCACAGGCTCGAAGCAAAGCGTGTCTTCGCCGCCGACGGCCTTCATTCGCATCTCGAGCGGGACGCTGGCGCATTGATTGAAATGCTCGCCGGGAAAGCGCGAGCCACGCGCCCAGCCCATCATGATCTGGCGGCCTTTGGGCGCGTTCATAAAGACGAGCGCGGCGTAGTAGTTCGGGCCGTGGTGGGCGTGGCGGAGCTTCGTCACTGCGGTGAAAGTTTTGCCGTCGAAATGGCCGAGCTGGTAGCAGGAGTCGGAGTGGAAGCGTTCCGCGGCGTCCTTCGGGCTACGGTAGCAGCCGTAGAGCAGCATTAAGTCTTCGCCGGTGACGGCGGATTTTATCGGGAGGAATTCGGGGCATTCATACCAATGAGTTAGCACGCTGGTTTGCTCCCATTTGATAAGATCCCTGGAGCGGAGAAAGCGATAGGTATCCGGCTCGCCGACATAGAGCACCATCACGTAATGCTGCGAGGCTTCGTGCCAGATTACTTTCGGATCGCGGTCGCCGCTCCCGATGTTCGGCACCACGGGATTTCCCGCGAAGCGCTTCCAAGTGCGGCCACCGTCGGGCGTGGTGGCGAGGTGTTGTGAAAACGGCGTGGTCGCGGCGAAGAACATTGCAGGCGCGGGGAGTTTGACGCCGTCGTTCAGCCCAGGAATCGGCTGCTGCTGCATAACCGTCGTGCCGGAGTAGCACTGTCCCGTGGCATCGGGGAAAATCGCGACCGGCCATTCTTCCCAATGCACGAGGTCTTTGCTAACACTATGTCCCCAGTGCATGTCGAAACCGGCACCCTTGCTCGTGGTCGCCGGGTTGTATTGGTAGAAGACGTGGTAAAGTCCGTCCTGATAGTAGCTGCCGTTGATGTCATTCATCCAGCCAAGGCGCGGGCTGAAATGGAAACGCAGTCGATGCAGGGTTTGGTAGGCTTTGGGGTCGATGATTTCCTTGTCGCCAAATGCCAGCCGCGCCAACGCTCCGGCATCGGCTGACCGATAGCGCAGCGTCACTTCGCGACCTTTGAATTCGCGCAGGTCGGCGGAATACCAAAAGTCGGGTTGCGCACTATCTTTCGGTAGCTCGACGTGCATGTAGCGCAGCAATTTGCCATCGGCTTCGATGCTTAGTTTTTCGAGTCCCGGTTTCCTGCCATCCTCGCGATGGACCAGCGGGAGTTGCAGAAAATCGCCCGAGATTTTCAAAGTGCGCTTGTGCTCCTTTGCGGGAGCTGGTGGCGGCGCGGCGAGGGCGATGCCGCCGCGGTCGTCGGCCTGCACGAGATGATCCACGTTGAGATGTCCCCAGCCGCCTTTGCGTTCATCGACGATCACAATCGTCGCCTCGCGTCCGGCAAGTTCCGCGACATCCCATGCGGCGGGAACGAGCGTTTCGCTGCCGCCGGGCTCGGTATTCGGACCACTCGCGGTGCGGACGATTTTCCCGTCCACGACGAGATTCATGCACGTCTCGTTCACAAACCCGCCGCCACCGATGAGGAAGGTGATGTGCTTCCGCTCGATCTTAAAAGTCGGCGAAGTAAGCCGCCCCGTCGCATCGTCGCCGCCATTGAAAGTGTTGACCAACCCATCGCCGCGAAAGCCTTCGACATTCATCTGCCCGCCGAGTTTCCCGCGCGCCGGACCTTTGCCAAACGCGTCGCCGCTGGCTTTCCAAGCGCCATAGTCCGCGCCTTCAAAGTCGGCAATGACGATGGGTTCCGTGGCATTCGCAGTGAGGGCAAGGAGCGAGAAAGCGAGGGCTTGGATGGACGGCTTCATGCGGCGATGTAAACGCGCAGTCCGCGCTGCTGCAATGCCAACGAAGTCTCCGCTTGGAAAAAGCCGTTATCCCTAAAACCGGCGATGAAGATTGCCGCGGACGGCACCGAGGACGCGGAAAACGCGGAGATTGCGAACCTTGAGCCGCTCACCCATTGGGTGAACGACGCCCTCTCGGCGATTCGCACGCTACTTCATCCTCATCCGCGTCCTCCGCGTCAATCTCCATCGCCGCTTTTAGGGCTATGGCAGATTCGGTGCCCGATCAGTTCATCATCTCCCTCCAAAATGCTGTCCCTCGTCACCGCATTCGCGCGCGCTCATTCGACCGGGCTTGGCGCGGAAAGCCCTGCGGCGAAAGGGGGGGCTGATTCCGGGAACGGAGATTTTGGAAGTCGATGGCAAGACGCATTCAGCTCAAGGAGAAGGCTGCGTGCAGGGGGCTGCTCGGCCACAAAAAGCCCGCGATATATTGGAACGATGAAGCCGCTGGAATCGCGGGCGTCGGGATCACACAAATCACTTCGCGCGTGGCGCAGGAACTCATCGAACTCATCGCGACGATCCTGTTTTCAAAAAGGCGCCGCAGTCCGCGGGCGCATCCCGCGGCGGCGTTGCAGGACAATCAGCGCTCGACCGCGATGAGCCAGCGGACGTTTGGGCGCGGCGAGGGGATGAGCTTCAATATCGTCAAAGGTCTCGGGGCGCTGAAGCTGCGCGTCAGCGAATTGCTGCGGCCAAATGGGAAGGCGCTGGACCGGGCCGGAATGGCGCGAGGGGATGGCGGAAGCGGACGAGTGGGGCTGACGGCCGTGACCGTCACGATTTCTCCATTCGCCAGCTTTTTTCCGATTTTGGCGGAAGCATTCGCCTTGAGTTGAATTTTGTCGCCCGTGCAAGTGTCGAGCGAGCACGAGCGGCAAATGGTAAGCCCATCAAGCATCGCGCGCGGGATGTGACAAATACGGCCAGCAACCTCGAAGGTGACTCTGGCAAGGGAAACAACAACGATTTTGCTGGAAGTCGGCGGAATGACGGGTGGTGTCCGAGTCTGAATTATGAAAATTAGACTCGCGATTTCCCGTATTACGGATTGCCGGAGAAAGGCGATTCCGATACGAAGCGGACATGCCAGATTTCACCGATCCCAACATAGATGTATCGAAACTGACGGCCTCGGAGACGCAGCGGGCGCTCGATTTGGTCAACGGTTTTGCCGAAAAGCATGGACCTCACGTTTGCCCGATTTGCAAATCGCAGGAGTGGATATTGGACGCTTCGTATGCCGAAATCAGGCCGCATCATATGGGAAGCATGATCGTCGGATGCCCCGTTTATCCGATGATAATGCTCTACTGCAAAACGTGTGGATTTACACGGTTCATCAATGCCATCTATACGAAGGTGCTGGACCCAAAGGAGAGGGAACAAGATGCCAAGCAATAAGCCGCGCTCTCTCGTCTCTGCCGCCAAGTCGGGGACTCCAAAGACTACGGTTTCAACAGGCTCAGCCGTTGAGCCAATTTATATGAAACGGAATCCGAGAATGTATCCGATTTCGGAACTGGAGTTGAATGTGCTTGGAACTTATTCATTGCACTCGACTATATGGGCCGCCATTGGTTCAATTGCTCTTTCGGCAACAGTCGCGTGTGTGTGGTGGTGGGTCACATTGCCCGCTCCGGCGGTGGAGTCAGCGGCAAATTGGGGGCCAAAGGCATTTACGGTGGCGTCAGGCGTCGCTACAGTTCTAGCATACGTATTGGCTGGCGTTTATATTTGGCGAAGGGGCTCCCACGTCAACGCGATTATGAAGGAGTGCAAGCCGCCGGATGGAGTTGCTTAAACACAACGACGATGCTAGTATCAGCGCGTGAAACCGAAGAAAAAAGCAAAGCGAGTGAAGCGCCTGCGCTCTCGCATCTCGCCAGCGGAGGCTGGCGTCGCTTCGGCACAACGGACTTACACGGCCTTTTTGGCAAAGGCCGATCCGGCAGCGAAGGCGGGATAGAATCTAGCGCGCTGCGGCGAGAAGGGTATTCCTCGCCCATTGCGTTACCGGCTCGCCCGACTTCTTTGCGGCAGCATCCACAGCGGCTCTCTCGCTGTCGGAAAAGCGCAGGCAAAACACGGAGCGAGCCTCGCCTTTAGGAAGTGGCGGACGGCCCATTCTCTTACTTTTATTTATTGTCATACGAAATGTTGTTGACTCCAATTACATTCCGTATAACACTAAGTCAAATGAAAAAGCTCTCCACTCAAAAACGTGCTTCGATCCTGCGTTGCTTGATTGAAGGCAACTCCGTGCTTTCGACGGCCCGGATTGTGGGTGTGGACAAGAATACGATCCTGAAATTTCTCGTGGAAGCGGGCGAGGCGTGCGCGGCCTATCAACAAAAGACGCTGCGGAACCTGCCATGCAAGGTGATCCAGTTGGACGAAATTTGGAGTTTCGTTGGATGCCGCGAGAAGGCAAAAGACAGCGCCGTGAATCAGCATCCCGGCGACGTGTGGACGTGGACAAGTATCTGCGCGGAAACCAAGCTCGCGCCCGCATGGCGGGTTGGCGACCGCTCCAGCCGCACGGCAATGGACTTTTGCGCGGACCTTGCCTCGCGGTTCAATGGGGAAATCCAAATCACGAGCGACGGACATCCGGCTTACAAAATGGCCGTGGCGTCCAATTTCGACATGGAGCGCACGCACTTCGCACAACTCGTGAAAATCTACGGCAAGGATGAGCAGGGGCGGGACATCGTGGTTGGCGCGCAACGCCAGCCCGTGTTTGGCCTTCCTGACATCAACTTGGTGAGCACGAGTTACGTAGAGCGCCACAATCTGACCATTCGGATGCGCAACCGCCGCTTTACGCGCCTCACGAACGCGTTCAGCAAGAAACTTGAGAACCACGCCGACATGATCGCGTTGACCATGATGGACTACAATTTCTGCCGGAAGCACGCGACGATCAAAACGACGCCCGCCGTAGCCGCTGGCGTTACACACCATCAATGGACCTTTGAAGAAGTGGTGGCGATGATCGACCGCGACACCGAAGCGAGTAATCGCGTGAAAGCCGACGCGGTTTTCGCTGCCGCCATCGCGAACACCACACCACAGCGGACACATCCGAAGTCATACACGCCGACTCCAAAGGATCAGCTTCCCGTGCCTTGGTATTTGCAGGGATTCAAAGACTCCAACCGAGGGGATTCTTAATTTCCATAAGATGATCTCACCCACTACCAGCTCATTTTATATGACATATATTGTATCATGTTAAATGTTGCCCGTTGCCGTTGTCTGTTTTGCGTCTGTGTGAATAACTTGTGAATTACTCTCGGCCGCGGCGACCAATTCCAGTTCAGGCTCAACTCCCAAGCCCTAGGACGGTTCTCGCTCTATTCGAGCAATTCTCGAATCTCATCCAAACTCAGAGCTTCCATGAGCGGTTCTTCGCTTTCCAAACTCGCTGCGATCATTGCCTTTTTCCGCGTTTGCAGCGTGAGTATCTTCTCTTCGACGGTGTCCCTTGCGATCAGTTTATAGCTCGTGACGACCCGTTTTTGGCCGATTCGGTGAGCGCGATCGGTCGCCTGGGCTTCGACTGCGGGATTCCACCAGGGGTCGAAGTGGATGATCGTGTCGGCTGCGGTGAGATTCAATCCCGTGCCGCCTGCTTTGAGGCTGATGAGGAAAACCTGTGCTTCTCCGGCTTGAAAGCGATCCACTTCCTGGCTGCGGTTTTTGGTCTGCCCATCAAGATGACAGGCCTGGATGTCGGCGGAGTTCAGAGCGTCACGCAGGAGTCGGAGCATGGTTGCAAATTGGCTGAAAACGAGCACCCGATGCTCGCCATCCAGCGCTTCCTCGATCAGCTCCATCAGCATCTCCACCTTTCCAGATCGCTCGTCGGGTTCGTTTTCCGGCCTCAGAAGTCGCTCGTCGCAGCAGGCCTGCCGTAGCCGCAAAAGCGCGGTGAGCATCGTCATTCGGGCGCGATTTTGATCCGCGGTGCCGGCGAGTTCGACGAGTTGCCGGCGGGTCGATTCGGCGAGCTGTGAATAAAGTTCTCGCTGACTTTTAGAAAGCTCACAATAAGCAACCTGCTCGATCTTATCTGGCAATTCCGTCAGCACTTCCCGCTTGGTTCTCCGCAGGATGAATGGGCGTAGTCGTTTGATCAATCGGCGGTGCGTGGGCCCTCCGGGTTCGATTTCAATCTCGCGTTGATAGCGGTCGCGGAAGTCATCGCGTTTGCCGAGGTATCCCGGCATGAGAAAATTCATCAGCGACCAAATGTCGCGGATCGAGTTTTCGATCGGCGTTCCAGTCATCGCGAATCGGTATTGCGACCGGAGCGACATGGCGGCCTGGGCGTTTTGGCTGTCGGGATTTTTGATGTGTTGCGCTTCGTCCAGAATCACAGTTTCGAACTCGATGTCGCGGTAAAGCTCGGCGTCCCGGCGCAGCAAAGGATAACTGGTGAAATACAAATCGGCATCCCGCCGGAGCGCGGCCTGGCGGTCAGAACCGGTTACCCCGACGCATCTCAACTCGGGGGCGAACCGGGCGGCTTCCCGCTGCCAGTTGAAGACGAGCGACGAGGGGCAGACGACGAGATGTTTTCCACGCAAAGTCCGTATAAAAGCCAGCATTTGCACGGTCTTTCCCAAACCCATTTCATCCGCAAGAAGTCCAGACCAACCGTTTGTGGTCAACTGTTTAAGCCAGTTCGATCCGGTCTTTTGATACGGTCGCAGGACGCTTTCGAGATCACCGAGTTCGAGAGCCGCAGCGGTGCCCGATTCAGGCGCTTTCATCGCCCATTTTTCCCACTTGGCCGGCGTTCCCGCGATGGTCCCCTGCTCGTTTGCGAATTCCGCGAGGTAGCCCGCGTGGCGGGCGTCGATCCGATAAAGTCCGGGCTGCTTCTGGCTGGGGTCGCAATCTCGGAGGACTTCCTGAAAATCATCCAGCAGCGCGGTGTCGAAGATCGCGAGCTTCTGATTCTTCAGGCGGATTGAGCGCTGGCCGGATTGCAGGAGGCGTTGGATTTCGGCGGCGGAAAAACGCTCACCCGATGGCGTGGCCAGATTCACGCTGAGATCGAACCAGTTTTCGCCGCTGCTTTTTACCTCAAAACGCGGCGCGACCCGCTCGACGTCCTTCGTCACATGAGTGAAACGCTCGCCAATCGTGACGGTCCACATCTTCTGGAGCCGCGGGAGTTCGGTGGCGAAAAACCCGAGAATCCGCGGCTCGCCTTTGAGGATGAATTGGCCCTCCCGATTTGGCGGACTGAATCCAGCGTCCAGTATTCGCTGGATAGCCGCGCCTTCGGTTGGGTGCGCGATGCGTGCGCCGGGGTTGCTCAAGGTATTGCGCCGGTCGCCGACGCGCGATTCGAGTTGGGCGGCGAGATGATTTAGCGATCCTTCGATCTTTAGGATGAACTCGGGCGCCTCACCCGGCTGCTCGATCACGACCCGATTCTTCACAAGGTTATTCACATCCGCCTTGTCTGGAATTAGTAATGTTAAACTGTTCCCGGTGAGCAACCAAGCGCCTGACTGCTCTTTCAAAATGTTCGCAGTTTCCGGCAGATTGGATGGCTTTGGAATTGCCACCGCTGAGATCGCCATTGCCGGGCCTCTCCCAATCGCGACCCGTGGATGCCTGGCCAGCGCACCGAGCAGCGCGCCGCACATCAGGCGCGACAGCACCAGCATTCCAGGAAGCGCGCCGCCGTTTGCCGCGACGAATTGCTCGATCAACCGGCGATCCGCGTCCGAGGCGCGGTAGCGGCGCTTCGGATCGACTGCGGATAGCATCACCCGGCGTCCGCCCGTGATGGCCTCGACCCCGACCGTCACGGAGTTCTTATCCCACGAAGCCGCCAGATTTGGCGCGAGCACGATCCCCAGTTCGAGCAGCTCGCCATCCTCCGCAAACTGGAGCGCGGCCTCCTTTGTTTGGGGCGCGACCGTTTTTTCGGCGGCGGCCGGTTTGCCGATCGGGCGCGGCTTCAGCACGGCGAGACCGACCGCGAGCGAATGCGCGCAGATCATCCCGCGCTGGCGGGAGTCGCGGCAGGTGCAGAGGTTTTCCACATTCGATTTCGACAGGATCTTCAGCCCCGACCGGTATTCGAGTTCCCCGGAACGCACCCGCCCCTGCAGCAGCGGTGGCTCCCAAACGGCGTTGGCCACGCGGTCCATTTCGTGGAGTGCGCGCGCTTCCTTCATGGCCTGCCAGCCACCGGCGTCGGCGAGGAGTCGTTCGGTGAGTTCGGTCATGGCGGGTGGCAAAGGACAGCCTCGGTGGGAAATTCCAAGCGCCAGATTCCAAATTCCAAATAAATTTCAAAGGGGGAAAATTCGGAGAAATTCCAACCCTGACAGCTCGCTCGCGCGTGTTGGGAGCACTTGGAATTTGGCCTCTGGAGTTTGAAATTTATTCGGATTTTGGATTTTGGTTCTTGGAATTTTTCCCCACACCCTACACTGCGCGCCCCATGAAAATCATCGCCATCGCGAATCAAAAAGGCGGCGTGGGCAAGACGACGACTGCGGTGAATCTCGCGGCGTGTCTCGCCGCCCGCGGGGCGCGCGTGCTCCTGCTCGATCTCGATCCGCAGGCAAACGCAACCAGCGCCCTCGGCCTCGAGCCAATCGAGGGTCATAGCATTTACGGTCCCCTGCTCGGCGATGGCTCGGTCGCGCAGACCATCGTGCCCACGCGTTTTGAAAATCTCTGGATCATCACCGGCGACATCAATCTCGCGGGCGCGGAGATCGAGGTGGCCCGGAAGGACGATCACCTCACGCGGCTGCGCGACGCGCTCCAGCCGTTGCGCGAGGATGTCACGTTCGACTTTGTCCTGCTCGACTGCCCGCCGTCTTTGGGAATCCTGATGACGAATGCGCTCGCCGCCGCCGACGAACTGCTCGTCCCGCTCCAGTGCGAATATTTTGCCCTCGAAGGCCTCTCGAAGATCGTCCAGATCGTCGAGCAAATCCGCGGGACCGGGGCGAACGCGGACCTCAAGATTGGCGGCATTTTGATGACGATGTTCATGCGGAACAATCTCGCGCAACAGGTCATCAACGAGGTGCAGACGCATTTCGGCGACGTGATTTTCAAAACGGTCGTGCCGCGCAGCGTGCGCCTGAGCGAAGCGCCGAGTCATGGGAAACCGATCATCGAATACGAGCCGAACGGGCTCGGTGCCGCTGCGTATCGGGCGCTCGCGGAGGAGTTCATGGCAAAGCAGGAGTTTGTCCCGAAGCCGTAGCCGCGCGGGATGAGGGCATTCGTTTTTCTGCTCAGTCTGATCGCGTCGGCAGTCGCTCAGGATCGGGTGGAAATGGAACGCCGCCTCGCCGCCCTGCCCGCCGACGCACCGAGCGTCATCGCTGCGCGCGGGATAGCCGCATTCCATCTGAACGGCGCGGGCGCCTCGGTGAGGACGATCGCAGTCGAGGGCCAGCCCTTCACGAGCGCGATCCAGATTCGCACGACCACGAAACCGGAAAAACCCTACGCGATTCAACTCGCCGCCAAGACGACTGGGCCGATCAAAATGGGCAACGTGTTGCTCGCGACTTTTTGGGCGCGTGGCGTCGAGCATTCGCCGGAGGCGGATGAAGCGCGCACGGAGTTTGTCCTCGAACTCGGCCGCGATCCTTTCACGAAAAGCGGTGTCCTTCCCGCCGCGCTCGATCGCGAGTGGAGCAAGTATTACGTCCCCTGCTCTGCCATGAGCGATCTCCCGGCTGGCGAAGGCGCGATTGGTTTTCGTTGCGGTTATGATCCGCAGGTCTTCGAGATAGCCGCGCTCAACGTGCGAAACTACGGCACCGCCGTGGACATCAAGGCGCTGCCTTACACGCCGGGCAACTACACGGGCCGCGGGCTCGATGCGCCGTGGCGAAAAGCCGCCGCCGAGCGCATCGAAAAAATCCGCAAAGCCGACCTCGCGATCACAGTCACCGATGCCGCCGGAAAACCGGTTCCCGGCGCGCAAGTTCGCGTCGTTCAAAAGAAACACGCCTTCGGCTGGGGCACCGCCGTCGATGCCACGCAGCTCCTCGCCGACGGCCCGGACGCCGATCGCTACTGCGCCACGCTGCTCGCGGATTTCAACAAGGTCGTCATCGAAAATCACCTGAAGTGGCACCTGTGGGAAAACGATCGCGAGACTGGCGCGAAGGCGGTTGCGTGGCTGCGCGAGCGTGGTTTCCCGGTGCGCGGTCATTGCCTCGTCTGGCCGGGAAAAGAGAATCTGCCGAAGGACGTTCTGCCCTTGCTCGAAAAACCCGATGAACTCCGCGCGCGCATCACCGCGCACATCACGGAACAAGTCAGCGCGTTTCGCGGACAACTCGCCGAGTGGGACGTGCTCAACGAGCCCTTCTCAAACACCGACGTGCAAAAAGTGCTCGGCGACTCCGCGATGATCGACTGGTTCAAAGGTGCGCACGCCGCCGATCCCGACGCCCAACTTTTCATCAACGATTACAGCATCCTCGAAACCGGCGGACGCGACACCGCCCATCAGGATCACTATTTCAAAACCATCAAAGCGCTGCTCGATGCCGGCGCGCCCGTACAAGGCATCGGCATCCAGGGCCATTTCTCCGAAGACCTCACCGCCATCCCGCGCCTCATCGCGATCCTCGACCGCTTCGCCACTTTCGGCCTGCCGATTCAGATCACCGAGTTCGACATCAACACCTACGACGAACCGCTCCAGGCCGACTACACGCGCGATTTCCTCACCGCGATGTTCAGTCACGCGAGCCTCATGGGTGTCGTCACGTGGGGCTTTTGGGAAAAGAACCACTGGATTCCGCCCGCCGCATTTTACCGCACCGACTGGTCCCCTCGCCCGGCGGGCATGGTGTGGAAAGAACTTACGCAAAAGACGTGGTGGACCGACACCGAAGTCCGCACCGGTGCGGATGGCGTGGCGAAAGTGCGCGGCTTCCTCGGCGACTACGAAGTGCAAGTGAGCGGCACCACCCATTCGGCCAAGCTCACCCGCGAGGGCGCGCGGCTCGAAGTGCGGCTGCCCCAAAAGTAAGCGGGGTTTTCAACCTCGCTCCCTGCCCCCTCGCCCCCACGCGCCCGTCGTGCTGCGCGCGACCGTGCAAGGTTGCAAACCTCGCCTACTTTCCGGCAGGCGAATGTCTTGCCGCGTCGTTTCACGCGCTGCTAGCGTCCGCGCCATGAGTTCACCGGACAACGCCGACTTAACCCCCGAATTTTCCTCGCCCACGGACATCGCGCCGCTCGGACGCGGCGGCCCAAAACCAGAGCACGAAAAGACCGCGGGAGAAGACGGCGCGCCCTACGACTGGGACGCCATCGCCAACGACCCCGGCTTCGCCGCGCTCAAAGCCGCGAAACGCAAATTCATCCTCCCCGCGACGATCTTCTTTTTCGTCTATTACATGACGCTCCCCGTGCTCGTCGGCTTCTTCCCCGCGCTCATGAAAACGCCCGTCTGGGGCAAGGTGAACTGGGCCTACCTCTTCGCGCTCTCTCAATTCCTCATGACGTGGACGCTCTGCGCCATGTACGTCCGCGTCGCCCGGCGCTGGGACAAAATGAACACCGAACTCCTCGCCCGTTTCCCCCGCCGCTAAGCCATGATCCTCGCCTTCCAAGTCACCCCGGCCCTCGGGATGTTCCTCGCCTTCGTCGCACTCACGCTCGTCATCACTTACTTCAGCGCGCGCAAGGCCACCGGCTCCGCCGCGTACTTCGCCGCCGGCCGCAGCATCAAAGGCTGGCAGAACGGCCTCGCCGTCGCGGGCGATTACATGAGCGCCGCCAGTTTCCTCGGCATCAGTGGCATCATCTGCCTGAAAGGCTACGACGGTTTCATGTATAGCGTCGGCTTCCTCGTCGCCTATCTCACTGTCTTATTCCTAGTCGCCGAGCCTCTGCGCAACGCCGGCAAATACACGATGGCCGATCTCCTCGCCTACCGGCTCAAAGCGCGCCCCGTCCGCGCCATGGCCGCGCTTTCCACCCTCACCGTTTCCACTTTCTACATGATCGCGCAAATGGTCGGCGCAGGTGGAATCATCGAGCAACTCATCGGCGTGCCCTTCGCACCCGCAGTCATCGGCGTCGGCGTGCTCATGCTCATCTACGTCGTCTTTGGTGGAATGCTCGCGACGACGTGGGTGCAGATCATCAAAGCGATCCTGCTCATGGCCGGCGCGTTCGCGTTGAGCTGGATGGTGATGGGTAAATTCAACTACAGCCTCGGCGCGTTCTTCGACGCCGTCTCCGCCGCGACCTATGGTGGCACCAAGCCACCCGTGAATCTGCTCGATCCCGGCATGGCCTACGGCGCGAGCGCGAAGAATCCGTGGGGCGCATGGGATTTCATCTCGCTCGCCCTCGGCCTCGTGCTCGGCACCGCCGGACTGCCGCACATCCTCGTCCGCTTTTACACCGTGCCCGATGCCAAGACCGCGCGCGTCAGCGTCGTCTGGGCCACCGCGATCATCGGCGTCTTTTATGTGATGACGACGTTCTTCGGATTCGGCGCCGCCGTGCTGCTGAAACTCACCGACCTCCCGCTCGACGCGAAAGGTCTGCCCAATGGCAACATGGTCGCGCCCATCCTCGCCCAAGCGCTCGGCGGCGAAATGTTCTTCGCCTTCATCAGCGCCGTCGCCTTCGCCACCATCCTCGCCGTCGTCGCCGGCCTCACCATGAGCGCCAGCACGAGCTTCGCGCACGACTTCTTCACCAACGTGATTCATCACGGAAAAGAAACGAAACCCGGCCAGGAAGTCCGCGTCGCCCGCATCACCGCCTTCGTCGTCGGAGCCGCGAGTATCGCACTAGCGATCAAGTTAGGTTCCAGCGTCAACGCCGCCATGTTAGTAGGTCTCGCCTTCTCCGTTGCCGCCTCCGCGAATCTCCCCGTCATCCTCTTCTCCATCTTCTGGAAACGCTTCAACACCGCCGGAGCCGTCGCCGGACTAGGCATCGGCCTGGTCTCATCCATCGTCCTAATCCTCCTCAGCAAAAACGGCCTTTACACCGCCGAGACGGCCCCCTTCCCGCTCGCCAATCCCGGCATCGTCAGCATCCCGCTCGGTTTCCTCGGAGCCTACCTCGGCACCATTCTCACCGCCCGCGATGTCGAAGCGGAATCCAAATTCAACGAACTCAGCGTGCGCTCGCAGACCGGGCTGGGAGCGGAGAAGGCGACGGCGCATTGAGCAAGATGTGAAACGGCTTTGGAAAGCAGTTCTCCTCGCGGCGCTGATCGGGTTTCTGCTGCTTTGGCTTGGCCCCCAAACCAGCGGCCCCTCCGTCAATACAATCCCTGTGCGAAACCTATCGAACGCCAGACAAATGGGCCTCGCAGCGCGGCTGTATAGTGAGGATCACCAAGGTAAGTTTCCCTTTGATTTGACGGAGTGCGTTCCCACCTTCATCGAAGCTTCGGCGTTCGAAAATTTGCGTTTCGACTCTCGTGAAAAATCAAACCAGCCATCTCGCCCAAAATTCGACTGGCTCTACTTCGGAGCCTTCTTTGAAGAGAGGAATCCTCCGCCCTTGCTCATCGCCTCTCCGCAAACTTTCGTCGCTGGTGCAACCCGTAAGCGAATCATTGTCCTCGGCGATCTTTCCGCCTCAATCGTGCTGGAAGAAAAGTATCAGGAACTCCTCCGCAAAACGATCGAAGCCATGCGCCAGCGGCGCGGCGAAACGAAAACAGAGTAAGGCGCGGCAGCGAATTCCGGGGAGCATACGCGTCCCGCGTGTCGGTTTTGGCGTCCCGCCGAAACGAACTTCCCAGACGCGCGCTGGAAAAGGAGTGCGCGATATCCCGGACGATGTGTTTTTGAAAGTCCGTGAAGGCGGGACGCGTATGCTCCCCGGATTCTCAGCCAGCCGCATCTATTCCGACGGGAGGCTTTGTGCGTTCGCCGCACCGCGCGTACAAACAAACCCGCGCCACCGCCCGATGATCCGCCATCTCTACTTCCACATCCCCTTCTGCCCAAAGCTGTGCCCGTATTGCAGCTTCTACGTCGAGGTGGGCGGGAAAAATAAGACGCGGGCTTTTCTCGATGCGCTGCTGCGCGAGGTGGAAATCCACGCGGCGGAAACGCAGCCGCACACGATCTATTTCGGCGGCGGCACGCCGAGCGCGCTGACTTGCGAGCAGTTGGATTACCTGTTCTCCGGCCTGCGCGAGCGGCTGGATTTCAGCGCGCTGGAAGAATGGGATTTGGAGGCAAACCCGGCAACGATCCGCGCGGACAAAGCAGCGCTTTTGCAACAGCACGGCATCACGCGGCTCAGCCTCGGCGTGCAGTCCTGGGACGATGGCCTGCTGAAAACGCTCGGTCGCGTCCACACCGCGGCGCAGGCGGAGCAGACCTTCCACCTGCTGCGCGACGCGGGCTTCACGAATCTCAACATCGACCTGATGTTCGCCGTCCCCGGCCAGACGCCCGCGCAATGGTGCGCGACTCTCGAACACACCATCGCGCTCCAGCCCGAGCATGTGTCGTCGTATTGCCTCACCTACGAGGAAGACACCGACTACTTTCGCAAGCTCCTCGGCGGCACCTTCCGGCAGGATGTCGATCTCGACGCCACCCTTTTCGAGACCACGATGGACACGCTCACCGCCGGAGGATTCGCGCAATACGAAATCTCCAACTACGCGCGCCCAGGTCGCGAATCCCGCCACAACCAAGCCTACTGGCGCGGCCAGGATTACCTCGGCTTCGGTCCAAGCGCCTTCTCCACCGTGGGCTTGCGCCGCTGGCAAAACCTCCCCGACACCGCCGAATACACCCGCCGCATCCTCGCCGACGAAAGCCCGAAAAGTTTCACCGAAGAACTCACGCCCACGATGCGGCGCGGCGAGATCATGGCCTTCGCGATCCGAATGAGGGAAGGCCTCGCCGCCGATGAAATGGAGCCGTGGGAAAAGGAGATGCGGGAGTTTCGCGAACTCGGTTTCATCGCGGACGGCGGCGATCGGATCATCCTCACGCAGCGCGGGAAGATGATGGCGGACTCGGTGGCGGCGGCGTTTGTATGAACGTGCTACCCGGATCGTCCTCACGTGCCGCGGCAAGATGATGGCGGATTCCGTCGCAGAAACCTTCATCCGACCCTCCCCGCTCGCCAGCGGCAGTGCGAAACGCACACTCTTCCTACCTCTGGCGACGGAGGGCAAGAAAGGCAGTGCCGCCAAGCAGCAGCGCGGCGGTGGTAGGCTCGGGGACGATGGTGACGGAGGCGGCCCAGGCATCTAAATCGCCGGCGCTCGCCGCGCCCAGCGTTCCTTCGGTGAAGCCACTCACGCTCACACTGCCATCAGGCGGCGCAGCCAGGCCAGTGATCCAATCAACTTCGATGGACGCCCAGAAGTGGGTATCGAGCAAGTTTCCGGTGCCGGCCTAGAGGGCAACAAACGCATCAAGTCCTCCCACATAGGTGTGGTCGGCAAACGTGCCATTTCCCGAGTAACCTCCGATCCATACGTTACCCGCCGCTCCAACGGTGTAGTTGATGTCAGCAGAGCCAAAGCGCGTCGTGCCTAAATGCGCTCCCGCAGTGCCATAGCCTGCCACCACCACATCCACCCTCCCGATCACTCCAGCACCATCCCGAGGTGACATCCCGTTCGTTTTACCGACGGCGAACACCGTGTTACCGCCGACCGCTGCCGCCGACCGTGAAACACACGGAAATGAGCACTAAAACCAAACAAGAAGTGATGGCCAAACTGACGCTGAAATACTTCGGAGCCGGAGCGGAATATCGCGTGAAATTGATCGACCAAGTCGTGGAGCTGACGGGCTGTCATCGCAAAACGGCGATTCGCGCTTTGAACAAAAAACCACGGCCAAAAATGGCGCGAACACCGGGTATCAAAACCGGACGCCCACGCGAGTATCACAGCGAGACTTTGCTGCCGATCTTGAAGCCGATCTGGTTTACCTCAAACCAAACCTGCGGGTGTCGCTTGCGGGCGATGTTGCCGGAGTGGATTCCAGCGGATGAGGCCGACCATTGCCGACTCGACCGCGACGTGCGCAGGGCGCTCCTGAGCGTCAGCGCGAGGTCGCTGGACCGACTGCTCGCACCACTCCGTGCGAGTTGCGCACGACGCAGCGCGACACGTCCTGGGACGATGCTGCGGCAGAGCATCCCGATTCGCGGAAGGTGGGACGAGGAAGGCTCCGGCTGGCTGGAAATGGACACCGTCGCGATGTGCGGCGGCACGCTCGATGATCGGCATCTTTGGATGCTCGATGTGGTGGACATCCACACGCACTGGATCGAACTCCGAGCGCTCGCCAATCGCGGCCAGCACAGCACTTGCGAGCAAATCGACGATATTGAAAAGAGCCTGCCATTCGCTCTACTCGGGGCGGATTCTGATAACAGCGGGGAATCCATCAAACACCATCTCGTGCGCTTTTTTGCAGAGCGCGAAAAGCCCGTTTTCCTCACCCGTTCGCGCCCCTACCGCAAGAACGACAACGCCCATGTCGAGCAGCGCAACGCGTCGCATATCCGCGCCCTATTTGGCCACGACCGCTACGACAATCCACAAGTCGTCGAACTCATCAACGCGCTGTGCAAAGGCGCACTCGGGCAGATGAACAACCACTTTTTCTGCACGCTTAAATTGAAAGAAAAACGACGCCGCGAAAAGAAAATCACCCGCATCTACGGCCCCGCCAAAAGCGCCTACGAACGAGTGCTCCAGGCACCGCAAGGCGAGGCGACAATCAAAGCCAAATTGCGAGCCAAACACGCTGCTTTAAACCCGTTCCAACTCGCACGAGAAATCGAAGCGCAAAAGAAAAAGATCGAAGTGCTCCGACGACCTCGCACTTGAAAAACCAACCCCAAACGCCTAGCCAGACGAAGCCAACAAAACCCGTGACGAGGGAGGCCGAATTGCCCACGCGCTACGGCTTCCTTCGTTTCAATTTTTAAGGCACTTTGGGGTAACACTCACTTTTGGCTCACTACGGGCCGAGAGTGGCGAATGCGAATACAAACGCAACCCCGCTTCGCCAACAAACCCGCTGCCAATACCGTCAGTTCAATGCACGGCCCCGCGCCGATGAGAAACGGCACATTCGAAAGTGCGGTTCCCATCAAGCGCCTTCCGGTTCATCACGACCGGGTGGTAGTCGTTCGAGGAGTTGGCGCGCCTGCTTTACAAGAACTCGAACACGCGCACGTCTCCTGTGCCGGCGAGATTGTAGCGGAGCGCGGTGGGGTCGTTGTCGTTGCGCCAGCCTTTGTTGAAGAGGATTTTGCTGCCAGCCGGTCCGAATTGGAGGAAGTCGATCTGTTGCGCCACGAAGCCAAAGCGATCGGTCGGATCGTCCGCGGTGCCGATGACCTGGCCGCCGATGATGATGCTGGCGATGCGCGCGCTGAGGTCCGGATTGTTCACGCCGGGTGCCCGCCGATCGGTGCCGTTGCCAAAGTTTTCGTTCCACGCCACACCGGAAATCAGATCGCTCGCCACCCAGTCGCCGCCGACCGTGACGGTGCCGATTTGCGCGTCCGGATTGTCCGCGCCGAGCGAGATGTCGGGGTTCGTGTTGTAACCCGCGAGGATCGCCGCGTGGCGCACGCCGCCGCCGATCGCGATGCTGCCGAAGGCCACGTTGAGCGTCGGATTCAACGCCTGCGCCACCTGGCCGTGCGCGGAAATCACGACCGTCGTCTCCTCCGTGCCTTCGATCGCGCCGCCGATCTTCAGCGATCCCACGTCGTTCTGAATCCGGATCGCGGCATTGTCCACGAGCTCGAATGTCGCGTTGTAATCCTGCCCGACTCGCAGCGATCCGCCGATCGCCAGCCGGCCGACGCGTTGCGCTTCGATCGAGCCGCTGTTTGCCAGATCGCCGGTCGCATCGCTCGCGAGATCGCCGCCGATCACGCTCCCCGCGATCACCAGCGAACCGAAACGCCCCGCCGCAAAAATCGAGCCAGCGTGATCCGCGGTCCCGCCGAGCAGGCTGCCACCCACGACGAGATTGGTGATCGACCGCGCGGTGGTCACGCTGCCGGAATTCTCGCCGGTGCTCCCCACCACGTCGGTGCGCACGACCACCCTGCCCGCGCCGGAATCCAATTGCAGCACGCCGCTGTCTTCGCCCGCCGCCCCGCGGATGGCTCCGCCGATGCTCAAGGTGGCAACGTTGCCAGCCGCGACCACCGATCCGGTCCGGTCTCCCGCACCGCCCACGAGGTCCCGCGCGATGGAGATTTTTCCGACCGTATCGCTTGAAAATGTCCCGAGATGAAGGCTGCCGCTGTCATCGCCCACGCCGCCAGTGAGCGCTCCGCCCACCGTGATCGCGCCCGTTTTTCCAGCCACGCGGATCGCGCCGGAATCGGACGCGCCGCCGCCGGTGATGTCTCCGCCCACCTTGATGGAAACGACATTTCCACCCGCGATCACCGCACCGCTCGACGTGCCCGCGGAGCCGCCGGTGATGCCACCGAGAATGTCCACCGTCGTCATGTTTCCCGCCGAGGAAATGACCCCGCTCCCCTGCTGCGTGCCGCCAAACAGGCCGCCGAAAATTTTCACCGGACCGAGAATCTGCTCGGTGCGAACGACGCCCGTGCCATCGGTGGACGGATCTTCCGAACGCCCGCCAAAGATCGAGCCGCCGACGGTGAGCGACGCGATGCGGCCGCCCGCCTGGATCGATCCCGAGTTCTGTCCGGCCCCGCCCGCGATGTCCCCGCCGATCTTGATCGCGCCGATCTTTCCACTCGTGGAAAAGCGACCCGAATCCGCGTCGGCGGTGCCGATGAGCGACCCACCGATGGTGAGCGCGGCGATGCTGCCGACGTTGCCGCCGGTCACATTGAAAAGAATGCCCTGCACGCTGCCGCGCACTTTGACTTCGCCGACTGCGCCGATGAGTTCGCTCGTCTGCGTCATCCCCGCGGGCAGCATCGCGCCTTCGAGCACTCCGAGTGAGCCAACGTTGAGCGACACGAGCGCCTTCGGTGTGGTCGCCGTCGGGCTCGGGAAACCCGCATCAATGCGACCGAGATCGCCGCTGATAAGCACATTGCCGAGCCCGTGGCCGGTGGAGTTCACGTAGCCGATATTCACCGAGTCGTTGCCGCCGTTCAGTGCGCCGCGCACCGCTTTCAATTTCACGTCCGCGCCGCGGAACGTCGCATCCGTGAGGTCGAGCGCGTTGACCAGCAGGCCCGTCGCGGGAGTTTGGTCGGTCGTGAAGAGCGTGTCGGAGAGGATGCCCTTGCTCACCGTGAGCGTGACCTTGTCGCCGTCCACGTCGTCCCAGGTGGCGCTGTGTTTGTCGGGCGCGATGGTGATCAGACCCGCGGGCGCGATGCGGCTTTCAAGATGTTCGATGGTCGGGCGGTGGTTTGTTTTCATTGGTTTTCGAGGTTCAAAGTTCATTGGTGGTGACGGTGCGCGCGAGGACGCGGGCGGTGGGATCGACCCGCACGTCGGCAGCGTCGAGCAGGATGGAAGTCTTCGCGGAAATCAGCGCGCGCGGTTCGATGGCCAGCACCCCGGTCGCCGCGTCGCCGAAAATCCGGATCTCCGCGAGGCTGCGGATCACGCTGTTCGTCTTCAGGGTTTCGCGCAGCGCTTCGATCAGCACGTTGCCGCTGCTCACGATCTTCGTCGCATTCGTCGTGATCGCTTCAAAGCCGCTCATCTCGACACCGCGGGTTCCGCGAATGATGCCCGCGCCGAATTCCGCCAGCCCGCCATGGTTCGCGCCTTCCAGCTTCACCGAGCCGAGCGTGTTCACGACATTTCCGCGATGCGGGAAGGTGATGCCGCCATCCGCGTCGCCATCGAGATTCGTGCTCATCGTGATGTCTCCGGTCCGCGAGACGATCTTGGCGATGCCGGTATTGGCCCGCGGCAGGATCGCACCGAGCGCGATGTTTTCGCCCTGCATCCGGATCGCTCCGAACTCGCTGCCGATCGTCACCGACCGGTTCGTCTTTGCAAGATTCTGACCGACGAGCAAATCGCCTTCGCCGTCGCGATCGATGTCCGCGAGCAATTCCAGCGCACCGCCGCCGCGCGTCTGCACGTTGCCATCGATGATGATGTTTCCGCCGGCTTCGATGCGCAGATCCGTCGCGCGGCCCACCGTCCCGAGCCCGATGGATGCCGCTCCCGAGCCGATCGTCACGCTGCCGCCGGGCAGCGGTGTGCGGATCACGGTGCTGTCGCGCAGGCTAAGATTCCCGGTGACGCTGATCGCGTGCTCGCCATCCGCGCGTCCGATCGTGACTCGTGAAAACGTATCGCCGAGCGCGCCAAATTCCGTCGCCGTCAAATCGAAGCCGGCACCCGTCCCGCCGAGGGTGATGGATTGCGTCGGCGTGAATGGCTGAAGCAAAAGCTCGCCGAACCCGCGCACCAATCCGCGACTGTTTGCATCGAGCGCGATGGTGTCAGCGGTGATCGCGATGTTTCCGTTGCGGCCCGCCGTGAGCGCCGCGCGTTTGCCCTGCGTGAAGGCCGTCTGCGCGTTGATCGTCAGGTCGTTGTCGTCCGCACCGTTCACCAGGGAAATGCCGTTCACACCCTGCGTGACGCTCGAAGTCAGCAGCGTGATCGCGTCACCGTTGATCGTGAGATCGTCGAGGAATCGCACGCTCTCGATCCGCACCTCGTGCGCGCCACCTTGCTGACCGATGTGGATGCCGCTGAAGCCATCGCCGAGCGCGGCGATTTCCACATCGCTCAATGAAAACTCCGCCGTGCCACCCGCCGGTCCACCGATGTCGATCGCCGCGGCACCGTCGTTCGGCAGCAGGCGAATCTCCCCGCCCGCCGTGGTCACGATGCTGCCCTTGGGTGCGCTCAGGCTCACCGAGTCCGCATGAATTTCGATCCCATCCTCGACCCGCACACCGCCTCCGAGGCTGAACCCGCCCGCTTCGTTCACTTGCAAGAATTCGAGCGGCGTCGTCCCGCCGATCGCTCCGCCGACGGTCACGTTGCCGCCGCCGGCATTGAAGGTCAGTCCGTAGTGCTGGCCCGCCGTGCCGTTCACGCGGCCCGTGATGATGATGTCGCCGCCATTGCTGGTCAGCGTGATGTCGCGCAACAGCCGCAGATTTCCGTCGAAGCGAATCTGCTCGCCGTTCGTCGTGCGGTCTTCGTCGATCAGGATCGTGCCCGTCACGCTCACCGGCGCGCCGATCACGTTATCGACATACACCTCGCCGCCGCTCTCGATCGTCACCGCGCCATTTGCCTGGACGCGATAGGCGTTCACGTTTTGGTCGGCGATCAGCGTGATGTCGCCATCGGCGGTGAAGAGCCCGTCGTTCACATCGCTCTGCGAACCGAGATTCAGGAAATGCGCGGCGTTCGGATTCGTGTCGCGGAGCGAAAGATCGCCCGCAGCCGAGACCCGCGCCGAGATGTGATCCGCGGTGGTGAGCAGCGTGATGCCGCTCTCCGCCAGTGCTTGCAGCTCGCTTGCTCTCGTATTCCCCGCCGTCTGCGAGATCGCGCCGCTCTCCGCCGTGAACTCCGCATCGAATGTCGAAATCGTTCCGGTAATCGTGATGTTCCCGCCATTCACACCCGCCGTCGCATCGAAGGTGCCGCCCGCCGCGCTCGTGGCCAGCGCGCCGTTCAGGATGATGCTGCCAGTGCCACCGGTGCCCGCCGTGAGCACGATGAAATCCGCGACCTCGACCTTGTTGTTGATCGTGATGTGATCGCGCGCCGTCAGCGTCGCATCGGTTCCGAAGACATCGTCGTTTGCGACGATCGAGCCGGTGCGCGCGGTGAAAGCGAGGCTTTCCAAAGTCGTGACCACCTGGCCGACGAGCGGATTGCTCTCGATCGTGATGCTGCCCGCGTGGAAGGCGACGTTGTCCTTGAAAGTGCTGCTGCCAATCAGCATCGCGCCCGTCCCGTCCTCCGCGCGACCGATCGTGATTTGCGTGAAGCGGTCTTGCAGCGCGTTGATGTCCGTGTCGGAAAGATCGAGCACGCCGGTCGGCGTCGGCGAACCGATGTCGATCGAAGTCCCCGCCAAATAAGGCCGCAGCGTCAAGTCCCCGGCGCCCTGCACCGCGTTGGTGCCGCCGACAAAGTCGATCTCGTCCGCTTCGAGCCGGATGTCGCCGGCCGTCGCGCGGAAGGTCGAGCCTGCAAAAATATTCTGCGCGCTACGCACATTCATGCTCGCCGCAGTGGTCGCTCCCTCGAAGCGCGTGGCCCCGCCGCCATTCGTCTGCGTGAGCGCTCCGACGACCGCCACCTGGCCCTGGAAGGTCGTGTTCAGCGCATTCGCGACCGTGAGATTTTGCGCCACCGAAGCGAGGCCCACGATTCGGATGTTTCCGGTCGTCGCGAAGTCCGCGTCGCCGACGTTCGTGGTGAACGCGCCGCCCGCGAGGAAGCTCGCGGCGCTCAGCGCGAAGTCACGCGCGCTGACTGCGCCGGTGAGCGTCACATCATCCGAGCCGAGCAGGCTCAGCGTTTGCGCGACGGTGGTTTTTCCAGCGATGGAAATGTCGCCACTCGTCGTGAAAGCAAGGCCGCCCGTGGTGGCCGTCACATCGCCGCCCGCGACAAAAGTCCCACCCGCAATCGCTCCCGACAACGCGCTGACGGAACCAGTGAGCGTGATGACTGAGCCGCTCGGGATGCTCAGCGTGCCCGCGGCAGTCGTCGTGCCGCCGACGTTCACCGCGCCAGCGGAATCCGCGCTGAAGAGCACGGCGCCAGTCGTCGCCACCACGCCGTTCGTGACCACGATGGTCGGGCTGGTGACGCTGATCGCCGCCGCGCTGATGCTCGCGAACCTTGCGCTGGTGGTACCTGCGAGCTGAGTGAGCGCGTCGGTGACATTCAAGGCGGCCGCAAACTGCAACGCCGCCGCATTCACAATCGTCGCCCCGCCGCCCACCGTCACCGGCGCGAGGAAGGTCGCGTTGCGCGGCGTGTTCAGCGTCAGGTCGCGACCGGTCGTGAGCGCGCCGTTCACGCGGACTTCGCCGGTGACCGCGCTCGTCGTTTGCAAGAAGGCGTCGCGCGCCACCGTCACTTGCGCCCCGGTCGAAATCGTTCCCGCCGAGCGCACGATCAAATCCTGCCCGATGTTCAGCGCGCTGTTGAGCGTCGTGGAAAGTGGCGCGTTCGTCGCACCGATGTTCAGGGAGCCACTGCTCGTGATGACCCCACTCGCCAGAATGTTTCCCACGCCCGCCGTCGTGGAGTTCAGTGCGATGTCCCCCGCGTCCGCGTTCAACGGACCGCTCAAGGAAATCGCGGACGACGCAATGCCGATGCTGTCACCATTGATCGCAGCCGTCGCCGTCACCGCGCCGAGCGCGGAGAGCGTCACCGCGCCATTGGTCGCAGTCAGCGGGCCGTTCAGATTCAGCGCGCCCGCCGCATCGGTCGAGCGCAGCGTCAGCGCGCCGGTCGCGGAAACGCCCGCCGCATTCACCGTGATCGTCCGCGCATTCGTGCTGCCGAGCGAAATCGTAGCGGAACTCACGAGCCCGCCAAAGGACACATCGCGCACGGAATTCACTGCGATGGAAGTCGCCGCAGTGAACGAGGCGTTCGTCGAGAGATCGCCCGTGAGCGTGAGATTCGCCGTGCCGGAAAGCGCGACCTGTCCGGTGAAAGTCGCGTTGCCCGTGTTACTCACCGCGAGATTTTGCGCGGTCAGTTTTGCGCCAAAGCTCAGCGCCGAAGCCTGCGTCACGGCGACGGTCGCGCCGGCGACGAGGTCGGCATTCACCGCCACGTTTCCGGCGGAGGTGAGCGTCGCATCGTGCGCCGCGTTCACCGCGCTGCGCAGCGTGATGCTCGTGCTCGCCACGGTCAAATCGCCCGTGCCGATGCTGCCGCTCACATCCACGCTGCGCGCGGAATCCAGCGCGAGCGTCGCGGCGTTTCCAGCGACGAGCGGGCCCAGCGTGGTGATGCCATTGCCGGTGCCGGCGACGGTCGTGCGGATGCGGAGATCGTTCGTCGCAGTCATGCCACCGACGCCGATGGAGACGGTCTCGATGCTGTCCGCGCCCTGGCCGATCGCGACGGAATCCGCGGTGACGAGGCCGCTCGTGGTGATCGCTTTGCCGCGGGTGATTTGCAGCGCACTCCCGGCCGAGAGCGTCGAGCCGACAACGATGTTGCCCGCGGCTTCGGCCCGCAGGGTGATCGCGCCAGTCGCGGCGACGGCGGCGGGGAGATTGATGCTCTGCGCGTCGAGGTTGATGCTGCCGGCATCGACGAGGTTCAGCGAGACGCTGCGGGCGGAGACGACGTTGAGCGCGCTGGCGTTGATATTGGCGGAGCCGAGCACGCCGCGGGCAGCGTTGATCGCAAAGGTGCCCTTCGCGTCCACCGGGCCATTGAGCGTGACGGAGTTGCCGGCGACGGCTCCCGTCGTGGTGATCGTGATGTGGCCCGTCGTTGGCGAAGCGAGCGTGGTCAGGCCGCCCGCTCCGACGGTCACGGTATTCGTCGCCGCGAGCGCCATGGCGTGCGCGGCGGTCGCTCCGTTCAAGGCGAGCGTCGTCGCGGCGGTCGCGGTGAGCGCGCCGGCTGCGCTGACATTGCCCGCCGCGGTGATCGCGCCGGTGTTCGCCGTGAGGCCCGCCGCACCGCTGCTCGTGACTTCGCCGTTGAAGGTGAACGCCCCGCTCTGCAGCGCCAGCGAGCCGGCCTGGAGCGATGCGCTGAAGGTCGTCGCGCCGAGCACGCCGACCTGCTGGGTGAAGACCCCGCCGACTGCGACCGTGCCCTGATATTGGGCGGACGAAGCCGCCTGCACCGTGAGCGCGCCATCGACTTCGAGGGAGTTTTGGAAGGTGAGTCCGCGAGGCGTGTTGAAGGTCGCCGTCGTGCCGACATCGACCGGGCCGGTGAATTTGATTTCGCCGATCGACGAACTCGTCGTCGCTGCATTCAGCGCCGTCGCGATGGTGAAGCTGCTCGCATTCGACGCGGTGATGCTCTCCGTCGCATTCAACGCCGCGGCATTGGCGGTGACGGTGCTTTGGAAGCCGATGCTGCGCGAGGTGATCGCGAGCGCACCCTTGGCATTCACGGGCCCGTTGAGGGTCACGGAGTTTCCGGTCGCCGTCGTGGTGATCTGAATGTCGCCCGAGGTCGGTGAAGCTGCTGTCGAGAGCCCGCCCGCCGCGGTGGTCACGGAGTTGGCCGCCGTGAGGGACATGGCGTGCGCGGTGGTCGCGCCATTCAGCGCGAGGCTCGTCGCGGCATTGGCGGTGAGCAGACCGGCGACGGTGACGTTGCCACTGGCCGTGAGGCCGCCGGTATTCGCCGCGAGATTCGCCGCGCCGAGGCTCACCACGTCGCCCGTGAAGGCAAGCGACGCCGCTTGCAGGGCAAGCGAACCCGCCTGCACGCTGGAGCTGAAGCTCGCCGCGCCCGTGACTCCCGCCTGCTGGGTGAAGACGCCGCCGACCGTGACCGCACCCTGATACTGCGCGGAGGACGCCGCCTGCACGGTGAGTCCGCCATCGACTTCGAGGGAGTTTTGGAAGGTGAGTCCGCGCGGCGTGTTGAAGGTCGCCGTCGTGCCGACATCGACCGGGCCGGTAAATTTGATCTCGCCGAGGGTGGCGCTGGTCGTGGCCGCGCTCAACGCATTCGTCAGCGTGAAGCTGCTGGAGTTTGCCACGGTGATGCTTTCCGTCGCGGCGAGCGTCGAGGCATCTGCCGCGACCGTGCCTTGGAAGGTGATCGTGCGTGCGGTGACGTTGACCGGCCCGAGTGGCGCGGACACGGCGTTGGCCGCGCTGAACGCGCCCGAACCGACGTTCACCACGAGCCCCGCGGCGCCATTCAGCGTGGTGATTCCGCCGAGCAGCACGCCTGCCGAAGTCACGTTCAGCGAGGCCGCGGTGAGTTGCGTGAAAGTGCTCGTGCCAGTCCCGGCGATTTGCGTGAGCGCGCCTGTGAGCGTTGTGCTGGCCTGCATCGCGAAGGCATCGGCGCTCGTCACCGTGAGATCGTCGCCCGCGACCGGACCGATAAAAGTGATGTCGTCGAGCGATCGCACCGTGATGTCGGAGGTGTGCGAATTCACCTGCTGGCGGAAGACGATGTCGCCGCTCGCATTGGTCGTCTGGACGCTGAGACCCGCCGTGACATCGACCTGTTGGTAGAAATCGACGAGCTGCTTCGCGACGATCGTGACGGCTGGCGCGCTGAGTTGGCCCTCGAACACCGCGCTGGTGAGCGTGCTGCCGCTTGCCGTGAAATTCGCGGAGAGCGAGACGCCGCTGTGGAATGTGGCCGCGCTCACGCCGGTCATCTGAATGTCCTCGGCAGTGAGCGTGCCATCCACCGTGAAGGTCGCGCCCGCGGCGAGGATGAGATGTTTCACATTCACCGATCCTTCGAAACGAATGTTCGCCGCGCCGGTGATTTGCAGCGTGCTGAGTTGCGCCACGGAGCCGATCGCGCCCTTGATGGTCACGTCGTTCAGCGCGTTGAGGATGAGCGTTTCATCCGCGCCGCCCGCAGTGCCATCGAGGTCGAAGTTGATATTGATCGCGCCGCCGCTGCTCGTCAGCGTTACGCTCTCGCCCTGGCGGACGACCGCGCTGTCGATGATGTCGATGTTGCCCGCGACGTTCTGATTGTCCAGCTCCGTGGTGTGGCCGCTGCCGAGGATCGTGAAGCTGCCGCCGTCCGTGATGGTGACGACGCCGGTCTGGTTTACATGGCCGCCGAGCACCGGATTTTGCAGGAGCACGGGGTCGGTGAAATTCGCGTCGCCGACGTTGATGAGATTGCGTCCGGTGGGCTGGCCGATGCGGATCGAGGCGAGGCCGTTCACGAGATGGTTGATCTCGGATTGGTCGAGCGAAAATGTGCCGGAGACGTTGTTGCCGACGCTCATCACGGTGAGGTCGCCCTCGGGCCGGAGGAAGATCGCGCCGCCAGGGCTGCTGATGTCGGCGTCGATTTCGATCGAGTCGCTGGTCAGCGTGCCGTCGCCGCCGCCGAGCGCGATGGGCGAGGCGACGCGCAGTTCGCCCGCGTCGTTGAAGACGTTGAAAGTGCCGCCGGTCGTCTTGACACCTTCGATGCTTGCGATGGTGCCGATCGTCACGCCGTCGCTTTCACGCACGTTCACGAAACCAGTGCCGGTCGTGTTTGCGGCGAGGATCGAGACGGTGGAATAGATCGGCGTCGCGAGCGTGCCGATGCTGCCATTCGTGCCGCGCAGCAGCAGCGAACCTTCGCTGGCGAGCACTTTGCCCGGATCGAGCGCGGTGCCGCCGGTGAGGATCGCGCCTCCGCTGGTGAAGAGATGCACGAGGCCCGTGCCGTCGCCAGTGAAGCCTGGACCCGACGAAGACATCACATCCTCGGTGATGACGATGTTCCCGCTGTTCACGAGCACGGTGACGTTGCCGTTGGCGTGCGCGTTGACGTTCGCCGCGATGTTCACGGCCTGCGTGGATTCCACGCGCACTTCGCCGGCGTCGATGGTGTTTCCAATCACGGCCTGGCGCGCGAGCAGTCGCACCTCGCCGGGCAGCGAGATCGCTTCGGCGATTTGCACGATGCTGCCGCCATTCGCCTTCGCATCGACGGTGAGATTTTCGATCCCGCCGGTGAAGTTCGCGCGCTGCGCGGGGGCCACGCCCTTCACGCCGGAGACGTAGAGATCGCCGACGTCGATGGTGTAGTCGCGACTCAGAGGGCGCACGGTCACGGTGTCGGAATCGTTCAGGCCCGTGCCGGTGTCGGCGATGGAGATCGGTGTGACGAGGCGTCCGAAGCTGACGATGTATTGATCGTTGCCGCCGTTGCCATCGACGCTCACCACGCTCGCGCCAGTCGCGGCGATGGTCGCCACGTCGTTGCCGCTACCGCCTTTCACACTCGTGATGTACGGCGCGGTGCTGTCGAAGCTGATCGCGTTGTTGCCCGAGCTGCCCTGCGCGCCGGTCGCGCTGATGTTCAGCGTGAGGTCTTTCGTCACGGCGGAGAAATCGAACGCGCCGCTGCCGGTCTGGGTGCCGTCGAAGAAGTCGTTCCCCCAATCGTTCGCAAACTTGTAGGTGTCCGCGCCGCCGCCGCCGTTCAGTGTGTCGTCGCCGAGCCCGCCGATGATGATGTCCGCGCCCGCGCCGCCGGTGATCGTGTCCGCGCCGTCGCCGCCATCGAGCGTGTTCGCGCCGCCGTTGCCGATGAGCGTGTCGTTGCCGGTGCCGCCGATGATGATGTCGTCGCCCGCGCCGCCCTCGAAGTAGTCGTCGCCCTCGCCGCCATTGAAAGTAATCGCCGTCGTGACGCCTGCGCCGACGATGAGCCGGTCGTCGCCCTTGCCGCCATTGAGGACGATGCGATCGACGCCGCTGAACGATTGCGACGTGCCCGTGTTGGTGAACGTCACGGTGATGTTGTTCCCCGTACCGGTGACGCGGAACTCTTCGCCCACGTCGCTCGTTGAGATGAAGTCGCGCTGGTTCGCACTTGGACCGGCGTTGAGCGTCAGGGTGCTTCCCGCCTTTGTGCCGAGGTCCGGCGTCACATCTGGCGCGGAGAAAGTTTTGTCGAAAAGGGTGACGCGGGCGAACTCCCACTCCCACGCATTGTGCCAGCCGAACGGAGCCCAGAAATCCACGTAGGCCCGCGCGCCGACATCGCCGCGAAGCCTGATGCTGCCAAGGTTCAGCGGGCCGTAGCCGTTCGGATGCGTGAGCAGCGCGATCATTTCCGAGCCGCGCACTTTGCCGTCGTTGTTCGGATCTTTCAGATCGAGATCGGCGCGCAACTCGAAGAATCCCTCAATGCCCGCCTCGATGATCGCCGCGTCGATCGCACCCGCGATGCCGATGCGTCCGAAGAAGCCCGCTTCATACACATCCGCGCCAGTACCGTCGGCATTCGCGCGGTCGCTGACGAAGAAGCCATCGAGAATGTCCACCACATCGCCGCTCGTGCGATACGTGTTGAAGCCCTTCGTGTCGAAGCCCACCGCGAAGTCCGCATACGCGGAAATGTTGCCGCTGAATTTGCCGACGAGCGGTCCCCAGATGCGAAATTTTTGCGACATCGACATGCCGACGGTGAGCCGCGGGATGTCGTAGGTGATGAGCGTCGCGTCCTGTCCCAGCAAGAGTTTGAAGGCTTCCGCAGGCTTGAGGATCGGGAAGCCAAAGCCGCCGCCGCTGACCGACGTGCTCTTCATGAACGCGTTCTTCGAGGCGGACGCGCCGGCCGGGAAACTCACTGCGGTCGTCCCGGCGCTGCTCGTGTTCACGTTCTTCGCGCCATCCTTGGTCATCAAGGCGCTGCCGAGTCCCGCGAGATCGCCAAGCGGGATGAGAATGCTTTCGCCATCCGGCACCGCGGCGATGTCGGCGACGAGGCTGCGGATTTGCAGCGCAGCGTCGATGAAGCGGCGATCGACGTTGCCAAACTGCACCGCGAGATCGAGCACCGTGTAGTTGCGCCCCATGATGTCGGAGAGCACGGGGATGCGCGTTTGCAGCGCGTCGAGCACGGGGTCGAACGGTTTGATGACGTCGTTCACCTGCTTGACGATCGGCTTCAGAAAATCGCTCACGAAGCTGCCGAGATCGAGGTTCACGTTCGTGAAGGCGGCGGTCGGTGCGGTGACGGGCTGGCCGAGCTGGAAGGTCCAGTCGAGGCTGAAATCGGCGAGCAGCCGCGGGATCGCGGTGTTGCCGCCAACGCTTGCGGTGAGCTCGAGATTCACGTCGGCGATGGCTTCGACTCCGGCGGTGATCGGCTTCACGGTGCCGCGCGAGAAAAGTTCCTTCACCGTCACGCGGCCAACCGTCCCGGCACCGGGGTCCGTGAGATCGACGTAGAACGCGCCGCCGACGCTGCTGTATTTCTCCGGGAGCGGGCCAGCGCCGTCGGGGTCCACGAGTTTGTCCGCCGCGTCGAGCTGGAGGAAAAAGAGGCGGCCCGTGGCCACGAAAGGCGTATTGGGATCGGACGTGAGCACGGCGTCGAAGCCGAGCCTGAGTTCGTGCGCGACCGACGTGCCCGCGGCGAGCGTCGCGCCCGCGCCAGTGAAGTTCGCGGGCGGCGCACCATCGAGGTAAAAGAAATCCGTGACGCTGACGCCGAAGCCGAGGAACAATTCCCAGCCAGCGGTGATCGACGGGCTGCCGGTGATGTCGAGGTCGAGTCCGGGCAAGCCCCAGTCGATGTCGAGATTCGTGCCGAACGTGATGCCCTGGCCGAGGTGCAGATTGAATTGCACCGCGTCCTGGAGCTGCGGCGCGTCCGTGCCCTCGACCCAAATGGTGCCATCGAGTTTGCGGAACGTGAGCACGATGTCGTCCACCGTCACGCCGCCGACGCCGTTGTAATCTTTCAGGATTCCCAGCGCGAGGCCGACCGCGCCTTCGGTGTCCTTGGCGAAAAGATCGAACATGCCCTGCTGCAAAGTCGCGAGCATCGTGTCGCCCGCGCCGCGCAGTTTCGCGGTGAGATCGGCGATGAAGCCGGAGCGGAATTCTTCGATGAAGCCGGAGCCCGCGCGCAGTTGATCGCCGATGAGCGGGAGCTTCGTCGCCGTCTTGCCGGAGAGCAGGCGCGAGATCAGGCCGAGGCCGCTGTCCACGCCATCGAGCAGGATCGCAGGATCGCGCAGGAGCTGGATGAGGCCGGGGATTTCCGGGAGCAATCCGTCGAAGCTCGGCAGCGTGAGTTGCACACTGTCTTTGCGCACGAGCGGATTGCTGCTGAAGAGTTTCGTGACATCGGGCACCGTGATGACGATCGGTCCGGGAAGGTCGATGCTGCCGATGTCGGAGGTGATCGCGCCGGGAAGTGTCGCGATGATTTTCCCCGAGAAAGTCGGGCCGAAATACGTGCTGAGCGGCGTGCCGCCCGCGATGGCGGAGATCGCCGCGGGCAAATCGGTGATCGTGTTCACCGGGCCGAAATGCACGGTCGCGAAATCGTTGTCCTGCAAGTCGTCGTCGGTCCAGGTGTCGAGCGGGCGGGGCACGAGCGGCTCGCCGTCGTTCTCCAAGTTGTCCTCGATGCCGTTGCCGTTGTCGTCGTCGAAGAGGCCGTCCTTGTCGAAGTTCACACTGCCATCGACGATCTGAAATCCGGCGGGGCCGAAGCTCGCGGTGATGTTCAGATTTTGTCCGGTGACGCGCAGGCCGAGATCGACGCCGCTCGTGTCATACAGGACGAGGCTCGGCGTCGCGCCCGCACTAAAGTCGAGGCCGATGTCGAGCGAGAGTCCGGCATACGCGCCGAAGATGAGCGAGCCTTCCGCCGAGGCATCGAGGAAGCCGCCGAGCGAGAGCAGATCGGCGGGGATCACGCCGTTTGTGTAGCTCGCGAGCGTGGCGAGATCGAAGTCGAGGCCGTAGCTCGCGGAGAAGCTCGTCGAGATGCCGAGATGGATTTTGACGATCGAACCGTCCTCGAGCGTGAGGTCGAAATTTTCGTCCGGGATGCCAAGCAGCTCCTCGATCCGCGCCTCGACCGCGTCGAGCGCGCCAGCGGGATTGTTCTCGAGTTCGTTGATCGCGGCGACGAGCTGATCCGTGTAGGTGAAGATTTCGGAGACGCTCAGATTGATGAGCGGAATCTTGGTGTTGCCGAGGAAACTGAACTGCTCCGTCTTCGTGAGGAACTCCACGCCGAGCTTCACGCCCTCGTAGATTTCCTGCCACGAGGCGTTCGAGAAATTGAGGAGCTTCGTCGGGTCGAAGCCGTTGAAGGAGACCGCGAACGTCGGGCCGCCTGCGTTGAAAATATCCGTACCGGTGAGCACGACATCCGCGCTCGCGCCGACGCTGAGCAGGCCCGCGTCGATGTGCAGGCCGGACATCGTGGCGGTCGCGCTGCCGGTGAAAGTCGCATCGACGATTTCGCCGATCGTGCCGTCGCTGATCCGGTCGATGATTTCGGTCAGCTCGAATTGCGTGCGTGTGCCGTCGATGAGTTCGACGCCGACATCAATGGTGACGCTGCCCGCGAGGCCCGTGGTGGTGATGCCGATGAAGCCAATCTGCGCGGCAAGATCAAAGTCGCTGAGCGCAAGAGTGGCGCTCGCGTCGAGCGATGCGTTGTCGATGAAGAACTCGCCGCCGCGGCTGCGCGTGACGATCGGATCGGCACCAAAATTCAGCGTGGTCTGCGCCGCGGTGCTGACGGCGGTGACACTCATCTGGCGCGCGCCGTCTTCGGCGAGGAATTGCATCTGCGTGCCTGCGCCGTAGCGCGTGGCTTTCACATGACCGGCGAGCGAAGTCCCGGCGATGGCCGCATTCAGGTCTGCGAGCAGATCGGCCATCGTCGTATTCCCGGCCATGCTCGCCGTGGTCGCGGTGATCGTCACGGGCGCGCCGCCATCGAGCGCGATGGTGAAAGTCACGTCGGTTGCCGGAGAGACATCGAGCGTGGCCTGCGATTGACCGACCGCGGCGACTGACGGCGCGGTGTTGATCGCGAGCTGGTCGGCCTCGAAGCCCATCGTCTCCGTCGTGCTCGTGCGCACGACGTGCAGATCGCGGAGCTGGAAGCTGCCGGTCTGTTCGAGCGTGAAAAATTCGATGCGATCCGAAGTGCCGCCGCTCTTCGCGATCAAGCGCGCATCGAGCTTCCCGGCGAGTCCCGGCACGAGCGCGATGGCAGCCTTCACATCCGTGAGCAGGTTTGCGGCGGTGGTGTTTGTTGTCGTGTCGGCGGCGGCGATCGTCAGCGTCCGCTCCACACCGTCGTCGAAGGAAATTTTGAAAACCGCATCCGCCGCGAGTTTGCCGTCCCACACATTGGCGTTGTTCGAGTCGGGCGAACCGTCCGCTTTCGTCCCGTAGCCATTCGGCGCAAAGCCGACCGGCGCGGTGATCGCGAGTTCCTCGAAGTCGTTCACATTCCCAAGGCCGATGCCGAGGTCGAACGAGCCGCCGAGCGTCGGCATGAGCGTGAGCGTCGGATTCGCGCCGACCGTCCGCAGATTCGCCCACCCGCTGAGATCGAACTCGAACCCAACCGGCAGCGTGATCGACGGCGCGAGGAACGAGTGCTGGAAATGCAGGATGATCGTCTCCGTCGCAATGTCGTAGCGCGCGCGGATTGGATCGTTCGTCGGATCGGCGTCGCCGTCGTCGATGCCGAGCGCGGTGAGCAGCAGCGGCACCATGTCGGTGAGCGTGCTGTAAGTGAGGCCCGTCTGGAGCGTGCTGCCCGCATCGGTGAGGCCCGCCGCGCTCGCGCTTTCGAGGCCGATCTGCTGGAAGCTCGTGCCCGGCACGCCCGCGACCATGAAGGATTTTCCATCCGCGCGGACGAGCTTCACTTTTCCACCGACCGCGACCGCGTCGATGCCGTGCGCGGTGAGTGCGGCGTCGAGATCGGCGGCAAGCGCGGTGGCGTCCGTGTTCGTGTCGGTGCTCGTCTTCGCGAGCGTGATCGTGACGGGGGCCGCGCCGTCGATGCTGAGTTGGAACTGCGCATCGGCGGAAATTTTTCCGTTCGTCGGCACGTCGAGCGGGAGCGTGACTTCGCTCGTCACGGCAGTGCTCGATGGGACGAAGCCGATCGTTTTCAAAAGATACGTCGCGCCGAGCAGCGAGAAGTCGGGCGTGTCGTTCGCGTTCTTCGCCGCGATGCGCACGCCATTGTCGCCATGATTTTCCGCGATGAATTTCGACGTGGCACCTAGCGCCGTGTTGAGCGCGGTGACGAGTGCGGCCTTCGTCGCATACGTCGCCGCGGGGAGCACGATCGGCTCCGCGCTGTCGCCATCGCCGAGCACGAGCGGCGCGTTCGCGGCGAGCGTGAATGATGCGAAGTCGCCCCGCAGCGCGACGTAGCTCAGGTCGTCCTGCAAATTGTCGCGCAGGTTTTTCGTGAAGAGCAGGCCGAAGTCGAAGGCGTTGCCGAGGTCCGCGTCGAGGAACGGAATGTTCACGTCGAAGACCGGCGCGTTGCGGAAATTCGACGCCCAATCGCCTGCCGCGATAATCAGATCGAGGATCGCCTCAGGGCCGACTTTGCCGAGGTTGAAGAGCTTGTCGAAATTTGCCGTCGTCGTATCGACCGTGGGCAGCGTCGTGAAAATATTGGCCGACGTGACCCGGAGTTTCGGATTCACGAACGTCGCGCCCGCTAGCTGAATATCGAGCGGCAGCTCGGCGGCGAACGTGCCCGTCGGCGTGAGGCCAAAAGTGACTTCGCCTGCGGTGTTGAGTTCCTCCAGCGTGTAGCGCCCGTCGCCCATCGCATCCGTGATGGCGAGCGCGAGCGTCGCGCTGGCGTGGATTTCGCCATTCTCGATGTCCGCCGTGACGGGGCCGAGCGTGGCCGCGAGGTCGAAATCCGCGACATCGAAATCCACCGTCGCCGCGATCCCGCCTGATGTGAAAAAGACCGACTGCGCGCTCGCCGCTGGCTGCGCGAGATCGAAGCCGAATCCGAAATCGCCCTGTGCGCGGAACGTCGCGTCGAGTTGGAAATTCTGATCGCGTCCGAACGAAATCCCCGCCTGTGCTGCCGCGGAACCGAGGCGGTCGAAGTCGAAAGTTTTCGTGAGATCGCCGGTATCGACCGTGAATTTCAACAGCATCGAACTCGTCGCCGGATCGAACTCCGTCGCGAGATCGAACGTCGAGAGCGTGATGCCCGCCGTCGCGAGTTGCGTGGTGAGGAAGGAGTTCAGTTGCGTCGCGAGCCCGTTCATCGTCGGCGTCGCCACGGTCGTCATGTAAGTGTTCGCCGTGTTCCGCAGCGCGAGCAGATCATTAAACGCGGGCAAGTCATCAAGCGCCTCGATCGCCGTGCCGATGCCCGGCAGTTTCAGATCGCGCAGCGGATTCGCATCGAGCAGCGCGCCGACATCCTGGATGCGCTGGAAAACGCCCGTCACATTTCCGCCCGCGACATAATCCACGAGCGCGACATCGTGATCCACAGTTGGCGCGGTCGCATCGAGCACCGCGTCGTCGTCGAGCAGCAATTGGACCGGCGTCCCGCCCGCGGTTGCCAAACGAATCTTCGCGTGCAGTCCGTTGTCCGTCGTCGCGCCGACATTGAAATCCGTCGCGGCAAAAGCGCCCGCGAGCGTCGAGAGTTCCGGGCGCGTCCACTTGCCATCCGCTGACCCCGCGCCGGTGATCGCGACATTTCCAAACGTCGCGCCGAGCGCCACCGTGCTCCCCGCCGCGAGCGTGAATGGATACGCCGACGCGCCGACCGTGTATTCGGCGGCTCCGGTCATCCCCAAGAGCGGCTGCGCGCCCGCGACATTGAAAGTGAGCGCGCCAAGCGTGGCGAAGAAATCATCCGTGTCCGTGAGCCCGAAGGAGAACGTGAACGACGCGCTCGCATCGGTCGCGATCTTCGGCGCGGTGGTGAACGCGATGCCCGCCGCGGTTGCATCCGCGCCCGGCAGGAGATCGTTGTCCGTCGCGTGTTTGCCGGTGATCGTCACTTCCCATTCCAGCGGATGTGCGCCGACATACTCGCCGCCCTGCACGAGCGACCACGTCACATTTTCATAAGCGCCGGTCGTTCCCGCGAGCGGACTCGTGCCGAGCAAAGCATTGACCTGCGCCACCGTCGTCCCCGCCAACAACGCCGCGATCTGATCGCGGAAGGCGTCGCCGAGAAATCCACCGTTGCCGTTGTTCGTGCCGAAATTGAACAGCTCGCCAAACGAAAGCCCGAGACCCTCGATGTCCTGCGCGAGCACGCCCGACGCTTCGAGCTCATCGCCGAGCGAGCCGATGTCCTCGAGGCCGTTGACGATTTCATTCAACTGCGAATTGCTCAACGCCGTCGCCGAGAGCAGGCCGGCCCCGATATTCACCGCGCAGACGACGCGCGGTTCGAGCGCCTCGATCATCGAAGTCGGCTTTGGTCGGATGCGGGTGCTGAGGATGTTTTCCGGTGCGGGTGTGGTGTCGTTTTTTTCGGAAGAGTGAGAGCGGGCCATGAGCGAAGTGGGTAGTGTTGCGAGCGGAAGCAGGGCTCCCCCAAAGCAGCCATCCTGCCAACGGCCTGAAATGTTTACGCACTCTGGCGCTCGCCTTGCTTTCTCAACACGGGCGGTTCGCGCACGCGGCAAAAAATGCTCCCGCGCGAGACGCATCAACCTTCAATCCAAAGACCCATGAACCACCAAACCAACCAACCCAGCGTGACCGAACAATCCCCGAAAACCATCGTCATCAGCCTGAAAGAAATGGGCGAGCGCTACCTCGGCGCGATGCAGCGCACCTACGACACCGCCGCGATGCTGGTGCAGGGCGCGCGCGAAGTGAACGAACGCGGCTACGACGAACTGACCGCTGCCACGCGCTTCCTGCCCTCGCAAAGTTTGCGACTGCCTTTCATCGCTGCGAAACCCGTCGCTGAACGCTGGCTGCTGCGCAATTTGCTCGCCGATGCCTTCGGCGCACTCGTCCCTTTCATCGAGGACGCACGCACGGTTTGCGCGCTCCACGATTGGAAAAAAGCCGGGAGCGACGCCGCCACGCTGCCCGCGATCTTTCGCGAACAACGCCAGGATTTTCTCCGCAAAGATCTCGTCGCGAAACTCGCATACCTGAAAGAATCGCACGCGCTCGAACCGCACCTCGGCGAACACATCACCGGCCTCGAAGCACTCGCCGCGTGTCTCATCCGGCACGATGGCGTGGTGCAAAAAGATGCGCCGCTCGCCTTCACGCTCGTCTCGCTGGATCTCGTGGGTGGTGAGAAAAAAGTGCAGCCGCGCCTCGGCGAAACGCGCCGCGAATTCGCGCCCGGCACGGAAGTCGCGCTCGAAAAAGTGGAAACGCTCAACGCACTCGCGACCATCGCGCTCTTTATGAATGCGACGCTGCGGTGCCTGCAGGAAAAACTCGCCGTCACCACCGAGTAGCAGACGCCCAACCACGAAGTGCGTACCGCGGAGGAGACCGTGTCCACCTGCGGCAAGCCATACTAAGCGCGCCACAGTCGCGCAAGGCAGGCGGTTTCGGACAAAGTGCTCAAGCTACTCAAGGGCAAAAAAGTCCGCTGCGCTGCTGAAGCGCGCCGCTTAGCGAATCGTCGCGGCTAACACACCAACGAACCCACGCAAACATCTGGGATACGCAAGACAACAGCGGCGCGGGCGAGGGGAGTGAGAATGCGACCTCCCCGATCCGTGAATGCGGCATCGCCAGCACGCGCCCGCGGAGTTGCAATCGGTCGAGGATCGGCCAGCACGCAGGATTCACGCAATCGCCACGGACCTTCTCGCCCAGGAAAATGGCGCGCGCGATGACTAGCGCCGAAAGCCCCGCCGCCGCGCAAGTCGATCCTGCCGGGCCTGCACCGACGATAGCAACATCGTAGGTCATGGGTGAAAGCGCGGACACTGCCGTGCAGGTGGGGAAAAGGTAAAGCCGAAGGCTCTGGACTGCGGTGATTCCTTCACCGCTCTCCCGCAGGTCGCTCCCTGGGTTGCCAGGCTGCGCGTTTTCCCAGAGGGGTGAAGGAATCACCGCAGTCCACGGTGCTCCGCGCTCCGCCTTCGCGCAACTCGACCGTGTAAGTCGCATGATTTTGAGCCACCTCGGGAGGCAAACATCGCGGAGGCAAGTGGTCACCCATAAGCGCGCTTCCTCGTGGAACGTATAGCGATTGCAATCGAGGATGGCCTCGAAAATTCCCACTTTGATGGGTGTCGGTTAAAGACGCAAAATTCCGTGCGACCTCCTCCCAAAACCACCCGCCGCCGCATCCCCGCCGCTCGCGCTGCGCTCCTAGCACTTCCCTTTTACCACTGCCCTGGATGCGCCCAAGGGCAAGTCACACAGCGATGGGTAACCCAGTGGGGGACTTCGGAGACTGATCACTTTACTTTTGGTGCAACGACCCGTTCACACGAACGTTTCCTCCCGCCTCGGGTAACAATACTTTTGGCGCAATGTGCCTTTTCAGCCGTAGCCACCGGGCGCTTGTCACGGCTGCTTTCGAGGTATTATCTTTCGCGACGTGAACACTGACGTGCTCCGCGAGCTTCACGAAGCCAGCCCCTTCGTCCCCTTCACGATGACTCTTGCCGATGGACGCAAGCTGCCAGTCATTCACAACGAGTTCCTCTACTTTTTCCCGAGCTGGCGCGCAGCGATGCTCACGCACCCGGATGACCGTTTTACTTTGATCGACCTGCTTTTGGTAACGTTGGCAGACGTGGATCCGAAGTTCCGCGCCCGACGGACGAAGGCCGGGAAGAAACAGAGCGCGTAGATTCCCAACCTTCCGTCGTGAATAGCGCGCTGAATCAGCCGCTCTCGACCGCCATGTGGCCGTGGCAGCCGAATCAGACCTGCTACGTGCGCTTCGTGAATACCGCCGCCACGGCGCAATCCATCACCTTCACCCTGAACGGCAAAAACGCGCTGACGGTGGACGAGGACAACGACGGCCTGCCCGATCAATGGGAACTGCAACACTTCGGCACGACATTTTGCGGGCCGACTCAGGACAACGACCAGGACGGCGCCAACAATCTGGCGGAATGGGCGTTCAACCTCTGAATCCCACGCGGCCCGACATCGCGGTGCTGAGGCCGGGCACCGGCACCGCGGGCCTGCCGGTGGCACGGCTGACTGGGAGCGCGGGGAATCAACGCCTGACGATCGAGTTCGTACGCCGCAAGAACGCGGGCCTGACCTACACCGTGCAATTCGCAAACTCGCCCGCCGGGGCCAGCTTCCAGCCAGCGGTGAACACACCGACCGTCACACCCATCGACGCGAATTGGGAGCGCGTGATCGTGGAGGACAACGTGACCACCGGCGATCAAGCGCTCCGCTTCGGGCGGGTGCGGGTGACTTCCCCGTAGGAAGAAAGTTGAGTGTTGAGGGAGGGAAGAACGTCCGCCGCCGAAGGCGCACTTGTCTTCCAATCCTGGCTGATCAACGGATCAGCGCGGAGGGATAATGTCTGCGACCGACACCGCCACATCGGCGAAGGCGAGCGGGCTGAGAGTTTGGCCGGCGGTGAAGGTGATCTCGACGTGATACTTCCCGTCTGCCGGCTGGCGGAACACTTCGACGACATCCTGCTGGAGATTGACTATCCAGTATTCGCGGACACCGGCCGTGGCGTAAGCCGCGAACTTACGCTCCCGGTCGTAGGCAAGGCTGGTGTCGGAGACTTCCACGAGCAGAAAGACATCCTCGGGACGCGGATGGCGCTCCAGCTTTCGCACCCGCGGGACGAGCATCATGTCGGGCTGCGGTTCGGAGTATTCATGAAGCCAGACGGGATTGCCGGGCGAGACCATGTAGCGGCGGCGTGCCTGCTCGACGAGACACTCCAGTGTCCAATTGACTGCCTGAACGTGGCGGATGCCGATGGGGGACATGACGATGATTTCTCCATTGAGCAGTTCGACACGATCTTCGCGTTGGAAGATGCCGACCTCCCAGAGTTTGTGGAATTCTTCGACTGAGAACCGGTAGGGACACGGTTCGATCTGCTGCGAAGTGGCAACGCTGCTCATGGCGGGATGCTGCCACGCTGCGGCTGGCTGGGCAAGAATGTTGTCGCGCGAAAAACACCCGCAATGGTGACGACGAGCATCCCGGCCAGGTCCGTGGTGTATCCGATTCCCGTGCCGCCCGACGCGACGCGCTTCAAGGTTTCCTCGACCCACGCGAGCGGCGTGACCTTGCGCATGGAGCAGGGAACGCGGCCCGTCATCGCGGCACTGACGCCGGGCACCGGCACTGCGGGCCTGCCGGTGGCACGGTTGACCGGGTGCGCGGGGAATCAACGCCTGACGATCGAGTTCGTCCGCCGCAAGAACGCGGGACTGAACTACACCGTGCAGTTCGCAAACTCGCCAGCGGGCGCCAGCTTTCTGTCCGCAGTGAACGCACCGACGGTCACACCCATCGACGCG
>JANNWY010000060.1:0-6110 GCA_031409335.1 Chthoniobacteraceae bacterium
ACCGGAAGATTTGCTGGGCTTCGGAATGATCCCGGAATTTGTCGGTCGTCTCCCGGTCGTCGCCGCGCTCGATCAACTTTCCGAGGACGAAATGGTGATGGTCCTCACGGAAACGAAGAACGCGATGATCAAGCAGTACACGAAGCTCATGGCCATGGAAGGCGTGAGTCTCACCGTGACGAAGGACGCGCTCCGCGCCCTTGCCCAGCAGGCGGCGACCAAAGGCACCGGTGCCCGTGCCCTCCGCGCCATGCTCGAGCGCATCATGCTCGACATGATGTATGAAATCCCGAGTCGCGAGGATGTCGCGGATGTGACGATCAATCGCGCGGTGGTGGAGGGAAAAAAACGCCAATCGTCCGTCGAAAGCAGGACAAAGACGCCGCATAGGCGTTTTTTTGCGCTCCGAGATGCCGCGCTTCCGTCGTAGGACGTGGGTCGATGGCAAAGAATTTTATCGTTTCCCGATGTCCTGCGCAGCCCCGGTTGAGCTGAAATCCAAGCCTCATCAAATTGACGACAGGATAAGATATTCTTATCAATCTGAACTCGTCATCCATCGGGAAAAGAGAAAAAAACTGAAGAATTTCTTAAAACTTCCCTTGCTTACTCGCGGGATGCAGCATACTCTGTTCTCGAATTTAGAAGATTGTTCTGGGGGGAACATCAGCCCTTCGTAGCCACTCGGTTGCGGGGGGCTGAACTTCGTACGGATATAGCGGTCGTTTCCGGGGAGAGTCGAAATTTGCCCGAAATCTTCTGAGAATTCTCCAATCCCGATGCCCGATCCGACCCCGCTGAACTGGCTGCTCGCCATCCTCGCCGCCTTCGGGATCGGCGTTTCCAAAAGCGGTTTCGCCGGGGTAAGTCTCGTCCACGTCCTCGTCTTCATTTTCCTTTTCGGCGCGCGCGATTCCACCGGCGTCGTCCTGCCCATGCTCATCGTCGGCGATGTCCTCGCCGTCGCCGCATTCCGCCAGCATGCGCGGTGGGAATACATCCGGCGGCTCCTGCCTCCCGCGATCACGGGCATCATTCTCGGCTGGTGGCTCATGCAGGGCCTCGCGGAATCCGCCTTCAAGCCACTGACCGGCGCGATCATTCTCGCCCTCACCGTGCTCCAGCTTGTTCGCCTCTGGCGGCCCCAGCTTTACGAGCATGTCCCCCATCGCCTCTGGTTCGCGTGGCTCATGGGCCTGCTCGCGGGCGTCACCACGATGGTCGCAAACGCCGCCGGCCCGATCATGGCGCTCTTTTTCATCGCCGTCTCCCTGCCGAAGTACGAACTCGTCGGCACCAGCGCCTGGTTTTTCCTCATCATCAACTGCCTCAAAGTCCCCTTCAGCGCGCAGCTCGGCCTCATTCACCCGGACACGCTGCTCTTCAACGCCACGCTCGTCCCCGCCATCGCCGCCGGCCTTTTCGCCGGTAGCTGGTGCGTCTCGCGCGTCACGCAGCGGCTGTTCGACGCCCTGCTCCTCGCTTTCGCGGCCATCGCCGCCCTGCGCCTCCTCGGCCTCTTTTGAACTCGCGAGCCGTATCCCGCGCGATACCTTCCCGCGATGCTTCTCAAATTCCTCGGAAAATATCGCGACGCCGGTCTCCTTTTCCTCCGCATCGGCCTCGGTGCCGCCTTCGTCATCCACGGTCTCCCAAAGCTCACCGGCGGTCCGAAAATCTGGACCGCGCTCGGCAAAAGCATGGGCACGATCGGCATCGATTTCCTCCCCGCCTTCTGGGGCTTCATGGCCGCGGCGACCGAAGGCATCGGCGGAATTTTCCTCATCCTCGGCTTTTGCCACCGCCCGGTGTGCCTGCTGCTCTACGTCACCATGGTCATCGCCACGCTGACCCATGCCACCGTGAAAAAGCCCGATTTCAACGAATACTCGCATCCGCTCAAAATGGCCGTCGTCTTCCTCAGCCTCGCGTTCATCGGACCGGGAAAATTCTCGATCGACAAAGACTGAGTCGATCCGCGGGTATGGCACAGCACGCGCACTCGCCAAATTTCCCGGTCACCCGCTGGAGCCTCGTCCTCGCCGCCAGCGGCAAAGCGGGCGCGGATGAAAAAGCGCGGCAGGCGCTCGATGAATTGTGCGCGCAATACTGGTTCCCGCTCTACGCCTTCGCGCGGCGCTGCGGACACGATGCGGCAGCGGCGGAAGATCTCACGCAGGGTTTTTTCGTGCTGCTCCTTTCGCATGACTTGCTCGCGAAAGTGGACCCGGAGCGCGGGCGGTTGCGGTCTTTTTTTCTCGGCAGTTTTAAGAATTTCATCTCCACGGAAACGCGCCGCGAGCATCGGGAAAAGCGGGGTGGTACGCAACGGGCGGTCTCGCTCGATCAGGCGCGGGCGGAGGAATGGTTTGGCGTCGAGCCCGTGGATGGTGCCGCGCCGGAAGTGCGGTTCGATCACGATTGGGCGAATGCCACGGTGGCGCAGGCGCTCGCGGCGGTCGAGGCGGAGGCGGAGCAGCGCGGGAAAGGTGCGCTGTTTGCGCGGCTGCGCGAGTTTTTGGCGTGGGATCGAGCGGAGCCGCAGGTGGCAAAGGCGGCGCGGGATTTGGGCTTGAGCGTCGGTGCCGTGCGGGTCGCGGTGCATCGGCTGCGGCTCGCTTTTCGCCGACACCTCGAAGCGCAAGTCGCCCAGACCGTCGCCACGCCCGCCGAAGTCGCCGAGGAGCTGCGGCATCTCGTGCGGATTTTGCAGGAATGAACGCGCGCGATGTAACGCGGCGCGTCAGACGGACAAGGACAACCTGATGAGCCATGACGCGACCCGCTGCCCGAAGTGCGGGTCCGCCGTGCCCGCGTCGGCGCCCATCTGTCCGCGGTGCATCGTCGCGCGATCTTTTGCGCATCAGGATTTGGAGGCAGATGCGCCTGCGGATTTCGGCGAATATGTGATCGGGGAATTGCTCGGGCGCGGCGGCATGGGCACGGTTTTTCGCGCGCGGCAGAAGTCGCTCGATCGCGAAGTCGCGCTGAAATTGCTGCCGCTCGAATTGCTCGACGACGAGGAGTTTTTGGAACGCTTCGAGCGCGAGGCGCGGCTGATGGCGCGGCTCACCCATCCGGGGATCGCGAGGGTGTTTGAGGCGGGCATCAGCGATGGCGGGCAGCCGTATCTGGCGATGGAATTGGTCGCGGGCGAGCCGATCACCGCTTTCGCGAAACCGCTCGCGCTGCGCGCGCGGCTCGAACTTTTCGGGCACGTCTGCGATGCCGTGCAGCACGCGCATCAGCGCGGGATCATTCATCGAGATTTGAAGCCGTCGAACATCCTCGCCGACGAGCAAGCCGTGAAGGTGATCGACTTCGGCCTCGCGCGACCGGCAGGCGATGGCACGACCGACTCCGCGATCTGGCGCTCGGCAACGCACGCGGTCGGCACGCCCGCTTACATGAGCCCGGAACAGGCGGCGGGGGCCGAGGTGGACACGCGCACAGACGTGTATTCGCTCGGCGTGCTGCTGTGCGAGCTGATCGCGGGCGCGCTGCCGTTTGCGGATGCGGATTTGCGCACGGCTTCGCGGGAGGAAATCGCGAAGTTCATCCGCGAGACGCCGACCCGACGGCCAAGCGAAATCCTCGATGCCACCGCATTCCCCGCGCCGCCGCGTGTGCGCGATCTTCGCGGCGATCTCGATGCGGTTTGCCTGCGCGCCGTCGCGAAAATTCCCGCCGATCGGTATGCGACCGTCGCGACGCTCGCGGACGACATCGCGCGGCATCTGCGCTGCGAGCCAGTCAGCGCGGTGGCGCCGACGGTAGTTTATCGCGTGGGAAAATTTGCGCGTCGAAATCGCGGGCTGCTTTCCGTGACCACCGGCGTTTTCGTTGCGCTCGCCGGGGCATCGGTTTTCAGCGCGAGCCAGGCGCAGACCGCGCGCCGCCAGCGCGACGCCGCGGAACTCGCGCAGGCCAAGGCGGAGCGCGTGAAGAATTTTCTCGCGCAACTTCTGGCCGCGCCCTCGCCCACCGTCTCGGGCCGCGACGTGCGCGTGGTCGATGTGTTGGCGACCGCCAAAGCCCGCGCCGAAACCGATCTCGCCGACGATCCCGAAGTCCTCGCCGAGATGCGCGTGACGCTCGGCAACACCTACTACGAACTCAGTCTTTACGACGACGCCGAGCCGCTGCTGCGCGCCGCCGTCGCGGATCACCGCCGCCTTTTCGGCAACGACGCCGCGAGCACCGGCACTGCCCTGAATGTGCTCGGCGGGCTGTGCGCGTGGACGAGTCGCACCGACGAAGCGATCCCGCTGCTGGCCGAAGCCGCCGCGATCCTCCGCCGTCATCTACCGTCGAGCGGGCACGAGTTGCAGACCACTTTGCAAAATCTCGCCACCGCGCACACGCACGCCGGAAACCTCGCCCCCGCCGAAGCGCCGCTGCGCGAAGCCTTGCGCGTCGCCGAGCAATCCGACGGCCCAAACAGCGCGGCGGCGACGAGCATCATGGGCGATCTCGCGGGCGTGCTCGAGGATCAGGGCCGCATCCCCGAAGCACGGGCGATGATGGAAAAAGTGATCGCGCGGATGCGCGAGATTCCGACTGAGCGGACGAATCTCGCGACGATGCTCGGCAAATGGTGCGACCTGGTTTTCACCGCGGGCGATCCTGCCGGTGCGGAGCGCGCGATGGCCGAGTGTCTGGAAATCCGCCGCGAAGTTTTCGGCGAACGCACTTCACCAGTCAGCGTGGCGATGGGACGACTCGCGTATCTGCACTACCGGCGCGGGGATTTCGCGGGCGCGGAAAATCTCGCGCGGGGCGGGCTGGAGATTCAGCGCGAGATTTTCAAACCCGGCGAACGCGAACTCCTTTTCACCCTGCGCCCGCTCGGTCTCTCACTGGTGAAACTCGGACGCGCCGCCGAAGCCGCGCCGCTGCTGACGGAGTGCCTCGTGCTCGTGAAGCAGTTCGCGCCGGGCGAGACAAAGATGATCGCGGAACTCGAAGCGGCCAGCGGCGGAAAGTAAGCGCGCGAGGGCAAGCTCCACGCTTTTCACACCCGGGACCGTGTCGTCCCGCAAATCTCAATTGCGACCACACTGGATCGCGCTAAGGGTGCTCCCCGCTTTTCCACCGTGAGCTTTTCCGCAACCAACTCCGAACCCAACGCCAAAGGCGCGCGTGTCGTCGTGGGGATGAGCGGCGGTGTGGATTCGAGCGTCGCGGCGTGGCTTTTGAAGGAGCAGGGCTACGATGTGGTGGGGGTGACAATGAAGGTCTGGCCGCAGGATTGCATCTCGCGTGCGGAGGATAAGTGCTGCGGGCCGCAGGCGATCGCCGATGCGCGCAGCGTGGCGCATTCGCTCGGCATCCCGCATTACACGGTGGATGAAGCGGATCAGTTTGAGCGGCTGGTGATTGATTATTTCACCGCGGAATACAAAGCGGGCCGGACGCCGAATCCGTGCGTGATGTGCAATGAGAAGGTGAAATTCGGGAACCTATGGGGAAAGGCGAAGTCGGTTGGCGCGGAGTTCATCGCGACGGGGCATTACGCGATCATTGAGCATCATGCCGACCGCGCGGTGCTGCGGAAGGGGCGCGATCCGCGGAAGGATCAATCGTATTTTCTGTTCAGCCTCCGGCAGGCGCAGCTCCAGCGCGCGCTCACGCCGCTCGGCGGGATGGAGAAGCCGGAAATCCGCGCCATTGCGCGCAAGCTCGGGATGAAAACGGCGGACAAAGTGGACAGCCAGGAAATCTGTTTTGTGCCAGGGAATGACTACAAGGCGTTCCTGAAATCGCACATGGACGCGGGCGAATTTCATCCGGGTGGGATTTACGACAAGTCGGGGAAACGCGTGGGCGAGCACGATGGCATCGAGATGTTCACGATCGGCCAGCGCAAAGGCCTGCCTGGCGGGAGCGCGCAGCCGCGTTACGTCATCGACATCGACCCCGCGACGAGCCGCGTGATCGTGGGCGAGGCGGAGGATTTGGTGACGGAGGAATTTGAAATGAACAACACGATTTGGCACCACCAGGCGGGGTGAAGACAAGAAAAAACCGACGGTGTAGCCGCCCCGGCACTGGAACGTGTCGGGGAGCGCGATTGAATGACGTAAACCCACCCCCGCCCCCACCCCCCC
>JANNWY010000061.1:0-4905 GCA_031409335.1 Chthoniobacteraceae bacterium
CGACATCGGCCTCCGCCTGCGCTACGAAATCGCCCGCGAATTCGCGCCCTACATTGGCGTCTCGTGGCTGCGCAGCTACGGCGAAACCGCCCGCCTCGCGCGCCAAGCAGGCGAACCCACCGACACCGTCGCCTTCGTCGCTGGCCTCCGGCTCTGGTGGTGAGAGGCCGCAAACCGGCGAACGGCTACGAACACAAACACGATCACTGAAAAGCTCCGCTACCCACCACGCACGATGAAAACAGTTCCCGCATTCCTGCTCGGTTTCCTGCTGTTCGCGCAGCCCGCGCTGCACTCGGCGGAAGTGTCGGGCCTCATCACGCGCACCGCGGATGGCACGCCGGTCGTGAATGTGCGCGTCACGCTTTTCCGGCCCGACCTCCGCTTTTTCCGTGAGGTCCGCACTGGTGCGGATGGACGCTACCTCATCACCGCGGTGCCCGAGGGGAGTTACCAACTCGGCGCGGCGGCGCTCCGACTCGCCTACAACGAATCAACCGTAAGCGTGAGCGGCGCGGCGGTGACGCGCGACCTTGCGCTCGCCTTGGAGACTCACGCGGGGCGGTGGTCCATCGTCGGGAATACCACGCCCGAACTGCTCGACGGCACCGGCTCCGGGTCGGTGCTCCCGACCGGCGAGCTGATGGTCTGTCACAATGAGATCGAGCCAGTCGCTTTCGAGGCGGTGAGCGCGACGAAATGGTTTCCGCCCGGCTCCGGTAGCGTGCAGGGCTGCCACGTCACCACGCTGCTCAGCGATGGGCGGCTGCTCTTCGTGGGCGGCTCGATGAACAACGGCAACCCGCAAGATCCCATCCCGCGCACGGTGAAAGTTTTCAACCGCTTCACGAATGCGTGGGCGCAAGTCGCGCAGATCAATATCGGGCGCTGGTATCCCGGCATCGTGCGGCTGCCGGATGAGCGGTTGCTCATCGTCGGCGGTGAACTCGACGGCGCGCCCGCCCGCACGAACACCTGCGAGATTTACAACCCCGCGACGAACACCTGGACGATGACCGGCTCCTTCAATCTGCCCACGGAAGTCCCGCCGACTTTCCTGCTCTACACCGGCGAGGTTTTCAAAACGTGGCGCTACCCGGAACTCTACAACCTCGGCAGCGGCCAATGGCGCGCGGGGCCGAACATGGTGCAGACGCGGAACGGCGCGGCGAACGGCGGGCACTGCGACCACGAGGCGGTGATGCTCGAAGACGGGCGCATCTTCGCCGTGGGCATCGACCCCGCGACGCTCTCCGGCGCGACGCGCTTCACGGAAATCTACGACCCCATCGCGAATGCGTGGAGCCTCGGCCCGAACGCGCGCCATCTGCGCACGCAGCCGGAAGCCATCATGCTGCCCGACAGCCGCGTGCTCACTTTCGGCGGGCAATACACCGGCACGCTCCCCGCGACGACCACGCTGCAAAACGCCGGGCTGGTGCCGAATTGCACAAAGGTCGCCGACCTCTACGACCCAGCGACGAATGCCTTCCGCGCGCTGGCCGACATGGCGCGGCACATTCACTACCATAACATCGCCGTCCTCGTGCCCGATGGCCGCGTGCTCGCCACGGGCGGCGCGGGCGGCGGCTCGCTCTTTGGCAATGATGCGTCCATCGAGGCGTTCGAGCCGCCCTATCTTTTCCGCGGCGTGCGTCCGCGTATCGCGAGCCTGTCGAGCACCGACCTCGTGGCTGGCGGCAGCTTCGCGATGGAGGTGGTGAATACGAGCACGGTCACGAAAGTCGTGCTCGTCGGCGCGCGTTGCTCGACGCATTGGATCGACGGCGGCCCGCAGCGCATCCTCCCGCTCAGCTTCACGCAGAGCGGTGCGGCGCTGAATGTCGCGCTGCCCGCCGACACCGCGCGCCTGCTGCCGGGTTACTATCTGCTCTTCGCGCTGGTGGATGACATTCCTTCCATCGGGCGCGTCGTCCGCGTCACACCCGCTGCCGTGCCCGCGCAAGCGCGCCCCGTGGTGAGCCTCACGCTCACCGACGCCAGCGCAGGCGAGCCCGCGAACGCCGCCACGTTCACCCTCACGCGCACCGGCACGACGACCGCCCCGCTCATCGTGGCACTCGATCAATTCGGCAGCGCAATGAGCGGCGCGGACTTCGCCAACGCGCCGGCGTTCGTCGTCATCGCCGCCGGGCAGAGCAGCGCGAGTTTCACGCTCACCGTGCTCGATGACACGCTCGCCGAAGGCCTCGAGACCGCGACCTTCGCGCTGCAACTCAACGCCGGTTTCGCGCTCGCGCCCGGCTCGTCCAGCGCCACGCTTTACCTCGGCGACAATGAACCCGCGCCGCCCGCGCTCGCGCTCGGCATCAGCGCGCCCGCCGCCGGTTTCTACGAACTCACGCTCACCGGCACCGCCGATCGCCGCTACTTGATCGAGGAGTCCGACGACTTGCTCACTTGGTTCCCCTTCACCGAAGTCGTCACCGACACGCTGCCCAAGCGGCTCACCGACTACCTGACGGCCCCCAAGCAGTTTTTTCGCGCCCGATGAACTCCGCCCACACGACCCGGCGAGGGATTTCACCGCTGGCGGTGTTTAGAAGATCATGATGCCGCCCGCCCACGATTCCACGCCCATCGGCACGCTCACCGCGTCGCGGATGTATCAGGATTACGCGCGGGCTTTCACCCAGGCCACGGGACTGCCGCTGCGGATGCAAGGGCCGGACCGGCTGAATCTCGTGCGTTTCGCCAAGGCGCAGGAAAATCCCTTCTGCGCGCTCATGGCGAAGACCGCCGAGAGCTGCGCGCAGTGTTACGCGCTGCAATGCAAGGTGGAGGAGGAGGCGCAGATGGAGCCAAAGACGCTGAAGTGCTTTGCGGGGCTGTGCGAGACGGCGGTGCCCGTGCGCGTGGCGGAGAACGTGATCGCCTTTCTGCATACCGGGCAGGTCTTGTTGCAGCGGCCCGACAAGGTGCAATTCAAACGCATCGCGGCGACGCTGATTAAGTGGGGCGCGGAGGTCGATTTGAAGAAACTGGAGGAGCACTATTTCAACACGCGCGTCCTGACCTTGAAGCAATACGAGGCGCTCATCCGGTTGCTGAATACCTTTGCCGAGCATCTCGCTGCGTGCAGCAGTGTGCTCGTCCTGCAAAGCCAGCAAAAGGATTCGCCCGCCATTGCGCAGGCGCGAAGCTACATTCGCGATCATTCCGACGATGAGCTGTCGCTCGCCGCCGTCGCGCATGTCGTGAACATGAGCGCGACCTATTTCAGTGAAAAATTCAAGGAGATGACCGGGATCAATTTCGTGGAATACGTCGCGCGCACGCGGATCGAGAAAGCGCGCAATCTCCTGCTCAATCCGAACCGGCGCGTTTGTGAAGTCGCGTTCGAGGTCGGCTTCCAGTCGCTCTCCCAGTTCAACCGGATGTTTAAGAAGGTCGTCGGCGAATCCCCGCGCGACTACCGCGCGAAGCTCCCGCTGGCGGAGGCTTGAGCGCGAAAGGCGATCCGAAGAAATGCGGAGTCTTTCCGTGCGGATGCGGAGAGGAAAGCCCGCGGGTGGCGCATGGTGGGTGCGTGAGTTGGGATACCCAGCTCCGCCAAAAAACAAAACAACACATCCACACCATGAACATGAAATCACTGAAACTAACCCTGCTTCTCGGCGCAGCCGTCGCGGCCATGAACATCGCGGCTTTCGCCGACAGCCAGGTCTTCAAGCCACTTGCTTCCAAAGCCGAAGTCGGCGCGCTCAAGCCAGGCACGATGGTCATGCATGAGTGTCCACACTGCGGAACGATGACCGTCTCCAAGGTGGGTGACACTAAAGCCCATGCAGAGAGTCACACCTGCCCGGAGTGCAAAATGAAGATCACCTATCGTGAATCCGGCAGTGGGAAAGCTCCCGCGACGAAGCTGATCGCTTGCGTGGACGAGAAGACTGGCAAGGAAATGACGGCGCGCGTCTGCGCGGCTCACGCCAAGTAAGCCATCTCGGGAATGTAAATTCCGGGTGAGGTCGTTCGGCGCAATCCGCGCCGGGCGACTTCTCCGGTCCCTTTGTCGATGTTCCGCAAGCTCACGACAGTGATGGTCGAGTTGAACACGCCGAAAGGCAGTGTCTTCTCAGGCCGAGCCGGAGGTGTAGAACTGCGGACGACCGACGGCGTGATTGCGATCAACCCGCAGGAGGAGAGTTATCTCAACCTGACCCAGACAACGCAGATCACGCTGCGCGTCGGCACGGAGTTCCTCAGTTTCGTGCTGAAGAACGCCGCGGCGAGTCTCCGGGACGGATGTCTCACCGTGCTCGCGGAGGAGATCGAGCCCGTGCCCGCGGCAACGGTTTCCTCAGCATCGCGAAACGGAGGCTCCTCGCTGTGAAACTCATCACCCTGCTTGGGCTTGTCTGTTTGCCGCTGGTTTCATCCCTCGCCGAAGAGCCCGTGGGAAAGCTCGCCGTGCAGGATGTCGTGAGCCGCTCCCTCGCGGCGAATCCGATGCTCAAGGCATCGGCAGCAAGGTGGGCGGCGATGAAGGAGCGGGTGCCGCAGGCGAAGGCATGGGACGATCCAATGGTCGGCGTGGACTTTGAGCGGATGGGGACGACGCGGTTCGGCACTTACTCGGATGCGGAATTCATGGCGTCGCAGTCGCTGCCGATCACCGGCAAGAATCTGAGCCGGGGCCGGGCTGCGGAGGCGGAAGCGCGGGCGGCTTACGAAGACGTGCGGCGGCTGCGTCTCGAAGTCACCGCGAAGGCGAAGGTCGCTTACTACCGGCTTGCCAATGCCCACGCGCAACTCGTGATCATTCGGCAGAACCGCGAGCTTTTCGAGCGCGTGCTCGAATTGGGCAAGGCGAAGCTTTCCGTCGGCAAGAGCGCGCAGGCGGATGTGCTCGCGACGGAGACCGACATTCAGCGGCTCGAC
>JANNWY010000062.1:0-24004 GCA_031409335.1 Chthoniobacteraceae bacterium
CAAATTCGTGCAGCAGGCGCTCGACACCTACCTGCACAAGAACCGCGAGACCGCCGAAATCATCCGCAAGAAAATCGAGGAGAACGAGCACGAGCGGAAGGAACTCGCCGGCATCCGCAACATCGCCAAGGAACGCGCGAAAAAAGCCTCGCTGCACAACAAGAAGCTGCGCGACTGCCGCCTCCATCTCGGCGACAAAAACCCGCGCGCCGAGGAGAGCACGCTTTTCATCGTCGAGGGCGACTCCGCCGCCGGCTCACTCACCGCCACGCGCGACGTGCAGACGCAGGCCGTCTTCGCGCTGAAGGGCAAACCGCTCAACACCTACGGCCTCACGAAAAAGGTCATCTACGAAAACGAGGAGTTCCACCTTCTCCAGGCCGCACTGAACATCGAGGACGGACTCGACGGCCTACGCTACAACCAGATCGTCATCGCCACCGACGCCGACGTGGACGGCATGCACATCCGCCTGCTGCTGCTCTCGTTCTTCCTGCAATTCTTCCCCGACGTCATTCGCAACAACCACCTCTTCATCCTGCAAACGCCGCTCTTCCGCGTGCGCAACAAGAAGGTCACACGTTACTGCTACAGCGAGCAGGAGAAACAGGCCGCCGTCGCCGCGCTCGGCGCCAGCCACGAAATCACGCGCTTCAAAGGCCTCGGCGAAATCTCCGCCGGCGAGTTCAAGGACTTCATCGGCGAGAACATCCGCCTCGACCCGATTAACCTCCACCACCTCTACAGCTCCGACGAACTGCTCTCGTTTTTCATGGGAAAGAACACGCAGGAGCGGCAGGAGTTCATCATCGAGAACCTGCGCGTGGAGAAGGATCTGATCGAGGTGTGACCAGTTTTATTCCGTCCCAAAGTTCGCCACGGTCGAGAGCGGCAAGCATCTCGTCGTTGATGGCGAGAAACTCGGGGACGGGAACCATCCGATATGCTTTTACCGAAAAGACATCTTCGATTTCGCCAACTGACTCTGCGGCGCGACGTGCTTTACGCAGAGCATCTCGGGCCGCAACGAGGTCGCCGCTGCACGCGAATGCGATGTGCATTGCCTGCCACTGATTCGCTTGCATGGGCGAGGGCGCATCGCTCGAAGCACCGGCATGGCCAAAAAGCTCAGCGACTTGTTTCCACACATTCTCAACGATTTCTCGGGACGCACGCCGATGCGATTCGGCGGAGTTGAAGCCGTGGACAAGCATCATGGCCGGAGGCTCGCCATGCTCGATGGCATATTGCGTGCACTCGGAATAACACTTGCGAGCTTCCGCGTAGCGACCAAGCGCCATGAGCGTGTGGCCGCGCTCGTGCTGGATACTGTAGCGACGTTCCGGCGAAAGAAGTTCAGGACGAGCAAGCAAGGCGTCAAACAGGGTGACAACGCGTTCCGGTTGATGTGTGCGGGTGTAATGGCTGGAAAGGAAGTTGAATGCGTCCTCGTATGCGGGATCGAGTTGGAAGGCTTTCTCAGCAAGCTCAACGGCCTTGGCGGTTTCGTTCCGCGCCACAGCAAAGCGAGCATGAAGGTAGATTGCCTCGGCTCGGTCGGCATAATCGCGTTCGAGAACGGCGCTTAGGCGTTCCAGTCGGATCGAATCGCCTTCAGAAATCGCCTCGTCGGATTGTTCAATCAGGAAGTCGAGGCCGGTGCGATTGAACTTTGTGATCTGCTCACACAGTCGTTCGTAATCGCCGTTGATGGATTGTCTCGTTTGGCCGTCTTCGAGGACGAACAGCTTTTCGCTGAGGCTGGCAGGTGAGTAGTAGCGAATAGTCGAACTGATCTTCACCCCGAGCAACTCGGCGGCGGCGTCCATTCGCTCGGTAAGTTGACTGCGCCTATCCTGCGCGCGTTTGTCGGTTGGGACACCGCGTTGGTCTGGTGGAAGGTTTGGAACCGGCGTTGCGACAAAGTGAATCTGGGGAATGCGATCCGGGTCGGCCTCGCGGATGCTTTGAGAGACGGTCGCGATCCCGCGGACATTCTGATCGTTCAGACCGAAGAGCATCATCACCAAATCTGGGAACTGCGTGGTGCAGACGCCTCCGACCTCTGTGAGCCCGGTTCGCGAATCTACGAATACGTAATCCGGCTGGAAATGGTGGTCGATGGCGGCTTTCCAGTTGGCGAAAAACGGCGCACCGAGGCCGCTTTCGTAAAGCTCCGCCCAGTTGATGTGTGCGAGTTGATGGTTGTAGGCAGCGTCTCTCCGGCCGGCGGGCATGACGCAGAGTTGGCCGCGTAAAGGGCCGGGCAATTCGCAGCGGTGAACGTAAGGCTGAATATCCGGCGCTGCCTTGTGGCGGAGGAATTCAGAGACGTATTCGACAACGCCAGACTTTGCCGCGGCTGGTGCGAATTCCGCGAAGCTGTCGAGGCCAGGTGCTTCGAGATCGAAATCAATCAGCAGCACACGACGTCCACGTTTGACGAGAAGTGCGGCGGTGTTGGCGAGAGCGAGCGACCGACCGACCCCTCCCTTGTAGGAATAGAAGGTGACCCAGAATGGCTTCATGCTGCTTTGCCGAATAGGGCTTTTGCTGGGTTGAAACGAGGCGTCTCACGCATCGCTGGCGCGCTCCGCGCAGTCAGGTCGGGAAATGCCGCACAGAAGTCGAACTCGACGGTCGCCATCGCGAGCCGGTCGAGCCGGTTCTTCTTTTTCCACCCGCGCTCACGCAGCCACGCGAACGCCTCGGGAAACTCTGCGAGGGCACGCAGGTAGTAGCCCATTGAGCGGCTTGGAACTTGGTTGCCCTTTTCCCAGCGGTGATAGGTCTTGCCGCCGAGGCCGAGGATTTCACTCATTTCGGTCTGATCCACGCCGAGGTCTTCGCGGATCCGTTCGAGTTCTCGCGGCGTGAGTTGCTCGGTCTGCTCGGCGATGGCGGCGTCCACTGCCGCCGCGGCGTCCACCGACAGCAGGATCTCGTCGCAATGATCGCAGACCTCGACGAGCAGGTTTGGGACAACCACCTTCACGCCCCCGGAGGCGGTGACGGTGTAGTCGATGCGCTGCTCCCGGAACTGTCCTGCATCGCAGGCCGGGCAGAGATTGGCGGTTTCGGTTTTCATGGCTTCATTTGGGAAGTCTCGGCTTCCAGTTGTCGTGATTGTGAGCGTTGCAGAGGATGACGAGGGTTTGATTTCTCAGGCGAATCTCGACATAAACGTCTTCATCCTCGTCATCGGAATCAGGGTCGAGACCGACGTTTGCGCTGAACAAAAGTGTGTCGGGTGGCGGGTTTTGAACTGGCTTGTGAAAAAGGCGGTAGCCGACTTCTAAGTGCGCCTGAATGGCCTTGACGAAAGCAACAGTGGTCATCTTCCAAGGTCCAACGACGTAGTTGTGCGCCCTGCCGGAAATCTTGTAATGTCGCTGTTCGAGTGCGGCCAAGATGGCGTCGATTTCTTCATCGGAAGCAGTCTTCGGTAAGTCTGACTCCGGTATGTATCGGCATGATTTCATTTCCCGTCAACGGTAAAAGTGCCGAAAGGCACTCGTTGGCGCAAGTTATGAATTGCGAAATGATTACACGAGTGCTGAAAATCACTCATGTGCCGACTCTCCCTTCCTCGATCTCTTTCTGTGTGACGTCCAAGAAGACGTGGCATTCGCAGCGCGGATGGCTTCGGCACGGATATCTGCGGAGATTTCCCGCAGGAGAATCGCGGTTTCACCTGGCGGCAACGCCCCTTCCGCCCCGCGCCGCCGAAAGGCAGCGTGCGCTTCGTAATGGGCGATGCGCGCAACTGCCAACGGCACACCGGGAGCCGCCAGCCCTTGGAATTGCGCAGAGTCGGCCTCCATCGCGTAGAGCTTCACGAGGGCCGACGTGTCCCATTGGCTCATCGTCAGCAGCGATCTTCGCGGAGTTCGTCGAATATCTGCTGAAGCGGCGGCCCCACCTTGCCCGTCGCGCCGCGTTCGCGGATTTTCTGCAATCTTTCCAGCCATGCACGATGGTCTGCCGCTGTTTCCGCACGCGCAGGCTCCGCCTCATCCACCACCACCTGCCCGCCCTCCGCTGCCATACGATAGCCCCGATGCGGCCCCGGATGCGGCCCCGGATGCGGCACCATCGAAGCCGGCGGGCGCAGCGCGCCCGTTTCGTCCGCTTCGAGAATTGTGCTCATGGCTCGGAACGTAGCATGCGAGACATGTGCGGCTCAAGCGTTACATCCTCGCTGGCGGCAGCCGGTGTTCCTGCTCGACTCGCTTCGTGGCGGTCCATCCATTTCCCTCGACCGCGATGGCATGGCTGTGAAAAAAGTTCCGAACACGCTCAATGCCAAAACGACCGAACCAGCCTGACGGAAAACCCTCGAAGAAACTGATCGCGAGCGATCAGCCGGAACTGCCTTTGGATACCGCACCCGCGCCTGCATCCGATGAGCCGATTGCGGTGACTGCGGAGCCGAATGGGAATGGTGCAACCGATGCGCCTGCGGAGGTGCAGGCGGAGGCCGTGGCTCCGCGGCGCAAGGAGGGCGAGAAAGTGCAGGATGAGCAGGCGCCGCTGGCGCAGAGCTACCGCAATTGGTTCCTCGACTACGCGAGCTACGTCATCCTCGACCGCGCGGTGCCGCACATTGATGACGGATTGAAGCCGGTGCAGCGGCGCGTGCTGCATACGCTTTGGGACATGGACGACGGGCGCTTTCACAAGGTCGCGAATGTCGTCGGCGCGACGATGAAGCTGCATCCGCACGGCGACGCTTCCATCGGTGCGGCGCTGGTGTCCATCGGGCAGCGGGGGTGGCTCATCGAGCCGCAGGGGAATTACGGCAACACGCTCACGGGCGACGATGCGGCGGCTCCGCGTTACATCGAGGCGCGGCTCACGGCGTTCGCGAAGGACGTGCTTTTCAATCCGAAGACGACGACTTGGCAGCTCAGCTATGACGGGCGCAACAAGGAGCCGATCACGCTGCCGGCGAAGTTTCCCGTCGTGCTGCTGGAAGGCACGGACGGCATCGCAGTCGGGCTCTCGACGAAGATTCTGCCGCACAATTTCAACGACCTCTGCCGCGCGGCGATCAATCACTTGCAGGAGAAAAACTTTCGCATTCTCCCCGACTTTCACACCGGCGGCACCGCTGATTTTTCGGAATACAACGACGGCGAGCGCGGCGGAAAAGTAAAGGTCCGCGCGACGATCGAGGAGCGGTCGAAGTATCTGCTCGCGGTCACGGAGCTGCCCTTCAGCGTGACGACGACTTCGCTGATTGATTCGATCCTCGCGGCCAACGCGAAGGGGAAGATCAAGATCAAGCACGTCGATGACAACACGGCGGACAAGGTCGAGATCCTCATTCATCTGCCAGCGGGCGCGGAGCCGAAGAAGGTAATCCAGCAGCTTTACGTTTTTACGAACTGCCAGGTGCAGCTCAATCCCTCCGCGTGCGTCATCGTGCGCGATCCGCAGACCGGCGACGACAAGCCGCGTTTCCTCGGCGTGCGCGACATTCTCAAAGCCAGCGTCGATGCGACCAAGGCGCTGCTCAAACGCGAGCTCGAGATCAAGCTTGGCGAGCTGGAGCAGCAGTGGCATTGGGACTCGCTCGAACGCATTTTCATCGAGGAACGCATCTACCGAAACATCGAGAAATCGAAGACGTGGGAGAGCGTGCTTGAAGAAATCCGCAAGGGTTTGAAGCCGTTTCTCGCGCAGCTCCGTCGCGAGGTCACCGACGAAGACATCGTCCGCCTCACCGAGATCCGCATCAAACGCATCTCCGCCTACAATCGCTTCCAGGCCGACGAGGCGATGAAGAAAATCGAGCAGGGCATCAAGGAGACGAAGGCGCTTCTCAAGACGCTCACCGCTTACACCGTCGCGTGGTTCGAGATGCTTCAGGCGAAGTATGGCAAGGGCCACAAACGCCGCACGAGCTACGACGAGATCGCGCAGATCGACGCGTCGCAAGTGGTGTCCGCGAACCAGCGCCTCTACGTGAATCGCCAGGACGGCTTCATCGGCCTGAACTGGCGGCAACACGAATTCATCACCGAATGCACCATCCTCGACAGCGTCCTCACCATCATGAAGGACGGCTCGCTCAAAGTCGCGAAGGTCGCCGACAAGGTCTTCATGGGTCGCGAGATCATCCACATCTCGATTTGGCCAAAGGACGGCGACACGAACTTCTACACGATGGTCTATCAGGACGGCGAAACTGGGAAGGCCTTCGCCAAGAAATTCCAGATCGGGGGCCTTTCGCGCGACAAGCTCTACCCGCTCGCGAAGAGCGAGAACTCGCGCATCATTTTCCTGCACATCGCTGCTTCGGAAAAAGAGATGCCGAAGACGCTCCGCGTATCACTCGATGGCCGCAGCGGAGCACGCGTGCGTGAGCTGGATTTCGAACTAGGGGCGGCTCCTGTCAGCTCCCGCACCTCGAAGGGCCTCACCATCACTAAGTGGGCGGTAAAGGAAGTGACTGTGCGAAGGGTGAAAGTGTCGCTATAGGAACTTCGCTCATGACGCGGATGCGGGTGAATATTCGGTGTAGATAGGAAACGTATCCGCGGGAAGGCGGATGCCGGCGCGCTGGAACGATTGGGTCGGGTGGAGATTCGCGACGACGGGAAATCGCTGAACCGATGAGGCATCGCTGCGGAGGAAGGCGTCCGAAATCTTCGTTGTGAATGTTGGCGGGATTGAGCGCGATGAACTCGCCGTCGCGATGCAGGAGCTGCGCGCAAAAGTCGCGAAATTCCCGCTGCGCGGAGGAAAGCCAACCGCCGTCGAAACGGTGGCCATTCACCCACGTCACCGGCTCCGACATCGACCAGCAATCGAAGATCGTCGTGCGCACCCCGAACGCCACGTCGCAGAACTGCTCGTGCGCCTGGGCCTGGACCTGCCCACCCGCAGCCAAATCGTGGAAGATCTGCCCGCTGCTGCATTGGAAAAGGTAGTGCAGAAAACCGCTGCATGAACAAGGTGGCTACTCAGATGGGTACGCCAGAACGGCCCGCAAACTGTGGAACTTTGAATAGCGTCGGTGATCATGGTGCCGTTGCGCGGGGTGAACGGAACACACTTGGACTACAACGCCACCAACCCCGCCACCAACCGTGCCCCCGTTACGCGTTGGGAATCAGCTACCACACGGCAACAGGAGTGACGGTCGCAGTTTAACAGCGCGCTCATTTGCAGCAACGCCACGTTACCCGGCTTCAACTTCCAGACCGGTGACCGCACCGAACGCAAGGTGATCAATGATGTGGAGATCACCACGCGCTGACCAAGCAGGGTTCGAATCGACACGAGCCTGCTCAATGTCAGCTATCTCCAGTTCATCAATCCGTCGGCCCGATGCGCACGATCACCGATCGCAATAGGTGCAGCCCGAAGGAGGAATGCCGCGTGGATAGATACTTCCCGTCGTTATAAACCACGAATCCTACGCCTTACATCGTCACAGATTGTGACGACGGGCAGTATTACGAAGCCATCGCGGCTACGGCTGCCCACAGAATTTGAACAGGAACAACTCCGTCGTGTTATCCGCGTAATAGAGCTTCAGCGCGCCGTCGCGGCCTTTGAGGTCGCGCGTCACGGCACAGCTCGCGCGGCGGCTGTGGATTTGGTGAACGCCGAGGTGATCCTGGGCGTAGAGTTCGCCCCAGGCTTCGGCGCGGACGGCTATTTTCGCTTTGGTCACGAGCAGCTCGACGAGTGGGTCGTGCTCGTAGAATTCGTAGGTGACGGGGAGCGCGGCCTCGATCATCGCGTAGTCCTGGCCGGGTTCTTCGACGAGTCCATTCTCCGGTTTTTCTTCCCAGGTGCCGGGGACGATGCCGACGCGGACGCGCGCGTCGAAACCGGCGTCGCGGTTGAAACGCGAGACGGTGTTGATGGATGCGCGCACTCTTCCAAACGGCGGGACTTCGAGCGTGATCCAGACGTGATCGACGCGCTCCGGATCTTCGGATTGCTCGACCTCGACGATGTAGGGCACGCCGGTGACGTGGACGAACTTTGCGGGCGTCGTGCGGATTTTTTCGAAGAGAAGGGTGCGGGAATCCGCGCGTCGGGCCATGGGTGAAAGCTATGGGCGCTTGGTGCCGGTGACGGATCGACCGGAGCGGCCGCGCTTGGGTTTGTCGAGGTCGGTGCGGTGCTCGATTTTCGCGACCGTGCCGCGTTTCAAATACTGCTCGCGCAAAGCGGCGTAGTCGGCGTCGCGACGATCGTAAAGGCGCTTGAGTTTGCGTGGCGCGGCTTTGCTCAAAGCGTAGGCGGTGATGATCGGGAGCGTGATCGTGGAGTCGGCGTAGCAGACCACGCAGTCGGGCAGATTTTCGGGGTCGATTTTTCCCCAGCTCACGGCTTCGCCGGGTGTCGCGCCGCTGAGGCCGCCGGTGTCGGGGCGGGCGTCGGTGCATTGCAAAAAGTAGTCGTGCCCGCGTTCCTCGATGCCCATGACTTCCTGAATCTGCGGCTCGGTTTGCAGCATGAAATTTTTCGGCGATCCGCCGCCGAGGATGAACACGCTCGAAGTCGCACCGCCGGATTTCGCGGCATAGACGATTGCAGCGGTTTGGTTCACGTCGCGGTTCACGTCGATCAGCAACTTCGAATCGCGCAGCGCCATCGCGGCGACATTCATGCCGATGGAACTGTCTCCCGGAGAGCTGGTGAAAATCGGCACGCCAAACTGATACGCGGCGGCGAGCACGCTGGTTTCCTTGATCCCCAGTTTCTTTTCCCGCGCGTGGACGTAGCGCCCGAGCAGGTGGTGAAATTCGTCCGTCGCCATCGTCTTCTGAAACTCCGGCCCCTGGATGACCTGGCGCACGAACGCGTCGGTATCGAGCAGCACGTCGTAGTCGAAGAGCACGTCGTAAATGCGGATGATGCCGTCGCGGCGCAAATCCACGTCATTCAAAAACGGCGAGCCCGCGTGCAGCGACATGCCGAGCCCGAAGTGCAGATCGTGGTAAAGATTCGCGCCGGTCGAAATCATCCAATCGACAAAGCCCGCCTTCATCAGCGGCACGATCGCCGAGCGTCCGAGCCCGGCGGGCGTGAGCGCGCCGGTGAGCGACATACCGACGACACCGCGACCCGCGATCATTTTGCCAGTGAAAAGCCGGCACGCCTCGGCGAGACGACCGCCGTTGTAGGCTTTGAAGGTAGTGTCGATCAGGTCGGCGACCTTCATTCCCTTGCGGATCGGCTCGGGTAAAAGGCGCGGGAACTTCTTGTTCAGAGAACTCATGCGGGCACCGAAGTTAGCGGGTGACTTGATTCGGTCAATGGGCATGTCGGCGGACGAGGCTCCGATCCTGCCGACCCTGCTTCACGGATGTGCCAACCGGAGCTGCATCCGCTGCTCAGCGAATGCGCTCCACTTTATAGAAGCGGCGCGCGGCACCTCCCGCGGCGGCGGGGAGGTCGGTATCCGTCCAGCTCATCGGCCCGCCCGCAGCACCGGCGGCGAGCGGGCCGGTGGCGAGTGGGGTCCATGCGATCAGGTCGGGCGACTGCCGGATTTCATAGACGCCGTGCGGCGCAGCATCCCATGCGAGCGTGATCGTCGTGAACGGGGTATTGCGCGTGATCGCGACGACCAGCGGGCGGGCCGCGGTGGTCCAGTTGCCGATGGGATCGGTGCCGGCGAGGAATTCCGCGGCGTTCGTCTGGCCGTCACCGTCGAAGTCATTCAAGCCATCGGCGATGCCATCGGCGACGAGCGAGCCGTTGTTGCCGGTGCTGTCGGGACTGTCGGCGCGGAAGGGATTTTGCACACCGGGAATGGCGGCGAGCAGATCGCGCGTTTCGTCGTAGTCGAGCAGGTTGTCGCGGTCGCGCTCGATGCCCATGCGGCGTCCGGTGTCGCGGGCAGTGGCGGTGAAAAGGACGGGCTCGGCGGCGGACGCGCGCGCGAGGATCGCGGCGAGCGTTTCGATGATGCCGGCCTGATCGCTTTGGAAGTTGTTCGCGCTCAAATAATGCCAGCCGCGCGGCACACCGTTCACATTGGCTTTCGCGAAGAGATCGATTGCGGCGGCATTGGCCAGCGTGATGAGCGCCGTGAGCCGGGCGAGGTCCGTGGCCGGAAGCGTGGCACCGATGAGCAGCGCCTGGCGACCCACGGCGGCGTGCGCATCCTGACTCAATGTGCCGGGCGGCTCGAGGGCATCCACTGGCGCGCCAAAGCCGGAGCCGCCAAAGCTCAACACCAGCGCGACGAGGTCCGCGACTTCCTGATCGTTGTTCGGATTAAACGCGCCCTCGGACAGAAACCGCGACAGCGAATCCACCGAGCCATCGTGCGCGAAACCAAACCCCGACAGGCTGAGCGGCTGGGTGAACTCGCAGCCGACCTTTTCATACATGTTGCGGAGTTGCGGGGTCTTGAACGCCTTTTGCGAAGAACCATCCACCGACACCAGCGCGTGATGCCGCTCGCCATTGAAGCCGGGCGCGATGTCCGTGAAAGTCGCCCCGGTCAGCCGCTTGTCCGCGCCCATGCCGGTGGGCAGCGTGTGGCACGTCACACACGCGAAGGCGCCGCGATCGATGCCGCGCACCAGCGGGCGGTAGAGCGTCGTCAAGCCGCGTTGCGCATTGCCATTTGGCATTGGCTGGCCCGCGCCGCCAAAGCGCCCGGATTTGAAGTGCCCCGGCAGCGGCAGATTTGTCGGCAGCGTGTTGTCCTGATTGCGGAAAGGATTTGGCGGAAAGGCGATGGTCGCGAGGAAATCCTCGAACTGCTGCATCTCCGTCGGCGTGAGCAGCATGTCGTCGCCGAGCAGGCCGACGAAGGCGCCGTTAAACTCCTCGATGCCATCGCGGTCGCCGCGCCAGTGATGCGGCTCCTTGCCGATGATGTCCTGCATCGTCTGCGTCGTCATCGGCCCCTTCATCGGATGAAAGTTGGTGAACCCGGTATTCAGCCCCGGGATGTTCGCGCCGAGATTGTGCCGCGGACTGCTCACCGTTTTCACCGTGCCGGATGGGTCGCCGAGATCCCACGCCAGCCGGTCCAGGCGGGCATCCGCGTGGCACGAGGCGCACGACGCCTGGCCGAGCCCGGAGGTGCGCCGCGTATCATACAGGAAAGGCCGGCCGCTCTTGATCGCCGCCGGGGTCGGATCGAAAAACGGCACGCGCGCAGTCTCCGTTTCCGTCGTCAGATTCACGATGGAAAGACTGCCTTCAAACCGGTTCAGCACGTAGAGCACGCCGCGCGCTTCATCCAGCGCGAGCCCCGCCGGTCCCTGGCCGACCGCGATTGGCACCGCATTGAGCCGCGCGCCGTTCGCACCGATGACCGCCACATTGTTCGATCCCATGCCGGCAACGTATCCGCGCAAGCCGTCCGCTTTCCAGACGATGGCTCGCGGATCGCCGACCGACTTGTCGCGCTCCGTCTGCGCCACCGTCGGCGTCGCATAAGTCAGGTGCGGATTCAGGTCCACCGCGCTCGGCGAACCCGGCGTCGCTGGCAGAAACCAACCCATGCGCACGCGCACGAATTTCCCGTTCACGTTTGGCTCAAAGCGCACCTCATTCGTCGCCTCGGTGCCCACCAGCGTCACCCGGCCCGTCGCGGGATTCACGCCGAGCGCCATGCAGAGATTCATCATGCGCCGCGCATACGTCACGCCGCGCGTCGCCGCGTCGATGATCGCCACATCGTTGTCCACCACATCCCAGCCGGGCATGCGGCCCGACAGCGCGGCATTGGCCCCGCTCACCAGCGAAGTCCAATTGCGCGCATTGTCATCCATCCACGCACCCGCCGCGTTTTTCTTCACGATCAGACCCACCGGTGGCGCCACGGGATTCGCCGGATTCCGCAACGGCGCGAAAAGCGTGCCGCTATTGGGCGGCGGATTCGCCCCGCCGTACGGCCCCGACGCATCGCTCACCGCGTTGGGCGGAAATGAGATCGTCGTCCCATCGCCGCCACCCGCCAGCAGCGTGCTGCCGTTCCCACTTTCAAAGAACGCCGCATACACCTTCGTCCCATCCGGGCTTACCGCCAGACTCCGCGGATCTTCGCCCGCGATCAGCACTTCATTCGTCACCCCGCCCGCCAGATTCGCCGGATCGAAAAGCTGGAGCTTGTTCACCTGTGAGCACGCCACCCACGCCCGCTGCGGCGTGCCCGCGAAGACCACATCCACCGGCTCATCCGCCGTCTGCAGCGTCGCCGTCACCGCACACGTCACCGCATCCACCACGCTCACCGAATCCGACGTGTGATTCGCGACCCACAGCTCCGTCGCCGTCCGCCAGCGCACGCTCACCGGGTCCAGCCCCGTCGTGATCGCCGCAGCCAGGACCGGCGTGCCAGACACCAGCGAATAGAGCAGCACGCGATTGTCCGCCGTGTGACACACCGCCAGCACCTTGCCGTCCGGACTCAAGTCCAGCGGATGCACCGGCGGCACCTCAAAATTCACGAAGTCTCCAGCCACCAGCGGGACGGCCAGAAACGGGACGAGGAAAAGCGCGCGGAGGGACATCATCCGGCAGCCTACCCGACGCCGATACGAGATCAACGACCGTGTTTTTTCCACGAGCTGCCTCAAATGGAATGACCCTGGCAGATCCGAATTGAAAACGAAGCGCCGCCTCCCTGACATCGCGCACGCAAGAGTGGAGGTAAACTATGCTGAATATTCTTGTCGGTTTCCCCAGATCGGTTCAACCCGGACTCGCCGGTGGCGCAGCCTTTCTCTTTCTATCCCTGTCCCCGCCGGGCCAGGTGGCGACAATGATCTATCAGGCCACGGACCTCGCCGACACCACGCCCGGCAACGATCTCTGGCAATACTCCTACACGCCCGGCCAGTTCACCTTCACGGCAGGTCAGGGATTCACGATCGTCTTCGATCGCACCTTGTTCTCGCAGATCCAAAGCCCGCCCCCGTTTGTGAACGCGGACTGGGATCCCATCTCCCTCCAACCCGACCTCCTCCTCGGCTCCGACGGCTTCTACGATGCGCTCGCCCTGCGCAACGCGCCCTCGCTTGCCGATCCCTTCAAGGTCAAATTCGTCTGGCTGGGCCCCGGTGCTCCCGGCCCGCAGCCCTTCACGATCTACGACTCCAATTTCCAGCCACTCGTCCAGGGCCAGACCGTCCCCGAGCCATCCGCCCTCGCGTTGCTGCTCGCCGCCGTCAGCGCGTTCGCGCGCCGACGGCAAGTAGCGCAGGCGCCCCGCCTGCCGGCAAGTGGTGCCGGCGCCTCGCCTGCACACGGCGGGCAGGGTGCCCGCCGGACGAACCGGCAGCCGGGGCGGCTGCGCTACTTCCCTAAACCCGCCCCACCCCATGAAAACACTCCTCTCCGCCATCCTCGCACTCTGCGCTGCCACCTTGGCCCGCGCCGACCTCGTCACCGACTGGAACGAAACCGCGCTGGCCGCGATCCAGCTCGACAAAACCCCGCCACCCAAAGCCGCGCGTGCTCTCGCCATCCTGCACACTTCGATTTACGACGCGGTGAACGGCATCACGCCAACGCGCGAACGATACCTCGTCCCCGGCAAACCCGCCGGCACTGCATCGCCCCAAGCCGCAGTCTCGGCAGCGGCGCATCTCGTCCTCGTCCGCCTTTTCCCCGCGCAGCAGGCCACTCTCGACGCCACGCACCACAAGGCGCTCGCCGCGATCACGAACAGCCCGGAGAAAAACAACGGAATCCACTGGGGCGAATGGGCGGCGAACATCATCCTCGTCGCGCGTTCGACCGATGGTGGGGAGGAAACCGTGACGCACATTCCCAAAGACGCACCCGGCGAATGGCAGCCGACACCACCGGCCTCCGCGCCCGCGCTCCTCCCGCAGTGGGCAAAGCTCGCCTGCTTCGCCATGACCAGCGGCTCGCAATTCGGCCCGCCGCGCATGCCCGCGCTCACCATCGCCGTGTATGCGGTCGATTTTAATCTCACCAAACAACTCGGCGCAAAAGACAGCCCCGCGCGCACCGCCGAGCAAACCGCCATCGCGCAGTTCTGGGCTGACGGTTCCGGCACCGTCACGCCGCCCGGCCATTGGAACGTCATCGCTCGCGACCTCGCCACCCAGCGCAAGCTTTCGCTCGCGGAAAACGCGCGCCTCTTTGCCATGCTGAATATCGCCCTCGCCGAGGCTGCGATCCTCTGCTGGGACTGCAAATACGACTGCCGCTTCTGGCGGCCCATCACCGCGATCCAAAACGCCGACACCGACAAAAACCCCGCGACCGAAAAAGACCCCGCGTGGACGCCCTTGCTCGAGACGCCGCCCTTCCCCGAATACACCTCCGGCCACAGCACCTTCAGCAGCGCCGCCGCCACCGTCCTCGCCGCGTTCTTCGGCTCGGATGAAATCGCGTTCTCGACCACGTCCGATGCGATGCAGGGATTCTCGCGCAATTTCCACTCCTTCTCCGAAGCCGCCGCCGAAGCCGACCTCAGCCGCATCTTCGGCGGCATCCACTTCATGTCCGCAAATCAACAGGGCCTCGCCTCCGGCGCAAGGCTGGGCACATACGTGAGCGAGAGTTTTCTGAAAGCCCGGCCGGGCGCAGCCGCAAACTCATCCCGACCTGCGCAGGCACAAAGCGACCCGCCGACCCCAGCGCCGCAAATCGCAACACCGGACGCGACACCGCCGGCAACCGCCGCAGTCGAACCAGAGGCTCTATCGCCACCAAACCCCGCGCGAAGAATCGTCGCCACCGGCGGACAGGAAACATCGAAAGGAGAAACGCCATGAGTCTCACAACGAGCGAGCGCAATATCCGGGTAGCACGCTCGTCCCGAGCGTCGGTCGAGGCGTCCCGCCTCGACGAACTTCCCAAGATGTCCAAACCGGAACGAACGCCGCAACCAGATCGAACGTCCTCGAAAGATCATTTCGGCGGGACGCCGAAACCAACGCGCGAGACGCGCGTGCTACCCGAAACATCCCCCGCCGCAAAACTTCAACGTTGGAAGTTGAAAGTTCGACGTTCGACGTTCAGCCCCGCGCAGCGGCCCCTCGTTTTCCTCTTCCTCTTTCTCCTAATCTTCCTCCCCTCCGCCAGCACCGCCACCCTCACCCCCGCCGCCCCCCAAACCCTCACCGAAACCCTCACCGAAACCCGCATCACCCGCACGGTCTTCGAGTACGTCATGCAAATCAGCGTGACCAACTCCGACACCAAGACCGCCCGCGGCGTCCTCTCCACCGTCACCAGCACCTCCCCGCGCACCACCATCGTCGAAGGCAGCGTCAGCTTCGGCAGCATCGCCCCCGGCCTCGCCGCCGCGGGCGCGGACACCTTCACCCTCCGGCACGATCGCACCGTGCCCTTCGATCCCGCCGTCTTGCAGTGGGTCTTCGTGAAAGTCCCCGCCGATCCCACCGTCGCCGCGCCGTCTTCCCCCACCATGCTCACGAGCGCCACCGTCACCGGCACCACCGATCCCGGTGCGGGCATCGAAATCGTCGGCGGCGCGCAGACCATCACCGGCACCTCCCACGCCACCACTGGCGTCTTCAACCTCAGCGTCCCCCTGCAAACCAACCGCCTCAACCCGCTCTTCGTCACCGCCTTCAACCCCGCGGGCCGCAGCGCCCCGGTGCCCGCCGCCGTGCTCCAGGACGCGCAGCCGCCCTCGCTCTTCATCGACTTCCCGAAAAACGGCGACCAGCTCACCAACGACACCATCGTCGTCGGCAGGCGCGTCGGCGACATGCTCAGCGGCTACCAGGGCCTCACCGTCTCGGTCAATGGCCAGCCCGCCACCGTGAATGTCGGCATTGGCAACAACGGCACCTTCGAGCGCAGCGCCGTCCCGCTCGTTTTGGGAAGTAACACGATCACCGCCACCGCGACCGACATCAACGGCAACGCGATCACGCTGCCCCCGATCACCGTCCATCGAATCCCGATCACCGGCCCGCGCATGATCGCCCTCTCCGGCGACATGCAAAAGGCCCCGTGCACGCCCGCCTCGCGCAACCCCTCGTCGTCAAAATGACCAACGCCGACGGCACCCCCTTCCCCGGCAAGATCGTCACCTTCACCGTCACCCGCAGCGATGGCCGCCTCGTCGCCGACCCCGCGCAAACCGCGCCCGGCACCCTGCTCCTGCAAATCCCCACCGACGCGAACGGCCTCGCCAAAGCCTGGTGGAACGTCGGAGCCGACGCCGGCCGCGCGAACAACCGCGTCGCCGTCACCAGCAAAGACATCGCCGACACCATTGGGTTCTGCGCCTCCGCCGACCCCGGCCCCGTGCATCAGATCAACATCGGCAGCGGCAACAACCAGAAAGCCGAAGCCGGCGGCCCCGCTCCCGAGCCCCTCCGCGCCTGGGCCAGCGACATGTGCAATGGCATCAATAACCTCCCCATCACCTTCACCGTCAAACAGGGCGGCGGAAAAGTGAACGGAGCCAACACCGCCACCGTGAATTCCGGCATCACCGGCCACGCGCAGGTGATCCTCACGCTCGGCCCAGACGCCGCCACCAACGTCATCGAAGCCAACTACCCCGGCAACCCCAACCTCCCCGCCACCTTCATCGCCTACGGAGTCGTCCGAGACCCCGCCAAACCCACCACCTTCACCGGCCTGGTCTTGGATAACACCAGCAACCCCATCGGCGGAGCGACGTGCAAATTAGTAGTCCAAGGCTTTAGCCTGTCCACCTTCAGCGATGCCCACGGCCGTTTCCGAATCGACGCCACCACCCCGCACCTGCCGAACACCCCGCTCACCGACCTCCCCAACGGCCCCGCCCACCTCTTCGTCGATGGCCTAACAGCGACAACTCTCAACGGAGCCGCCGTCCCACCCGGCACCTACCCCCCGCTCGGCTACGTCACGACAATAGTGCCCAACGCCGAAAACTCCCTCCCCACGCCCGTGCTCCTGCCCTGCATGAACGTGCATAACGCGAAGACCTACGACGGCACCACCGACCTCGTGCTCACCTGCGAAGGCATCGCCGGCCTCAAGATGACCATCAAAGCCGGCTCGATGCGCAAGCCCGACGGGTCTCTCGTCACTCCCACCAACACCGCCATCGTCTCCCTCAATCAGGTCCACCACGACCAAATCCCCATGCCCATGCCCGACGGCGCCAGCCCGCCGTTCGCCTGGACCCTCCAGCCCGGCGGCGCGCACTTCGATCCCCCCGTGGCCATCGAATACCCCAACATGAGCGGCCTCCCCGCCGGAGCCATCGCCTACTTCCTCTCCTTCAACCACGAGACCGAACGCTTCGAAATCGTCGCCAGCGGCCACGTCACCCCCGACGGCTCCACCATCCTCAGCGATCCCGGCGCAGGTCTCACCATCGTCGGCTGGGGCTGCAATTGCCCGCCTTATTCGGTGACAGGAGCAGTTTCGTATAACAGCTGCGCCTTTCGAGCCGAAGACTACCGTTCTAGCGATCAGCAAATCCCCAATGACTCTCCCAAAAAGCTGTTTAGTACGTCACTTGCATGCGTAGGTTCCGGACTTTGCGACAGCCTGAATAACGGCGACTTTCAGGATCCAGATTGGCTCCTGAATTTGAATCGTGTACTCTACGAAAGATGGAAGATACGAAACACGCTCCTCCATTGGCGCATCGCCGAGGCCGACTGTATCCTAAGTTCACAGTTACTCCCACCGGCTGTGTCCAAATGGGTGTGCATGTTTGATTATGTCGTTGCGCACGACTACTTCGATATGCAATTTGCTTTAGCGCAAATTGGATGTGGGACCGATGCGGATTGGGCGAAGATGGGCCAAATTGTTGCCGCTTGTTCACCTGATAACCTGAACGGCGTCCCGGAGTTTATTGGCGCGAACCTTAATAGACTGCGGTTGCAGTGCAACTTTCCGAAAGCTTTCGTGACCGCCGTCGCTAGGCCGTTGCTCCAAGCGGGCGGAGGAGAGATTTCGGTCGTGACTTCCAACGATCGCCAGCCAATTAGCGATGCGATGATCGCGTTGATCGATCTCGATAACGATCGGCTCGTGACATCAGGACTTAGTGATGTGTCTGGGATTGTGACCTTCGGCGCGCTGCCATCCGGCAACTATTACTTGATAGGCATCCACGAAACCGCCGGAAGTGTAAATGCTCCCGTATCACTTACCGGAGCCGAAAGCCTTCAAGTTCCACTCAAGCTCGTTCCAAAACAAGCCGACGTTGCCTCGGACCCTTTAACCTCTGCGTCACTGACTATTTCAGCGGCAGGCCAATCGACGGTGGTGGACGAACGCGGTACGTTTCAGATTTTGAATGTATCCTCGCCAGACCAATTTGGACCGGGCGGACCAGGAACGGCACCCGACTTTATCGCCGATGATTACATCCGTGTTATTGGCGTAAGCAATACGGGAAGTGCAAACCGTTACGCGTTCAGCGAATTCCTTAAGATTCGCCAAGCTAACACGGTTCCGGTTTCCACTTTTACCTTTACCGACACGCCACATAAGAAGCCGGACATGCTCATGGCGGTGCCGGCTGCTGCGATTTTGACCACCATCGGCCAAACAACGCAGGTCCGCGTCACGGCCACTTACGCGGACAACAGCACCGGCGATGTCTCACCCGCCACGAGCTGGACCAGCTACCGCAGCAGCAACCCCTCCGTCGCCACGGTGAGCAAGGACGGCCTCGCCACCGCCACCAGCCGGGGCATTGCGTTCATAACCGCGGTAAATGAAGGAGCGACCGCAGTAACGCAGATTACCGTCGTGCCGGGCGACCCGCTCACCACCGTCAAAGGTTTTATGCGCTTGCAGGATGGAACGCCGGCTACCGGAGTAACGGTGTCCATTTCTGGCCTTGGCCTCACGGCGGTAGTGCAGGCCGATGGGAGCTTCATCTTTGCCAGTGTGCCGACGACCTTGGGACCACTGACTTTGAGCGCGGTGGTTGTCCAAGGCAGTGGTCGGTTGGTGGCCCTGGCTATGAACCTCAGCTCGGTCGCTGGTGGTGTGGTGGATGCGGGAATCCTCACGCTGCTGCCGTATTCGGAGAGTGTGCGAATCAAATCCATCGCCGCGGGCAACGGTCAGACCGTGGCGCTCAAGATCGACGGCAGCCTTTGGGCTTGGGGTGCTAATGGTACCGGGCAACTGGGCGATGGTACTACGGGCAACAAGCTCAGTCCGGTGCGGATTGGCACGGCCAGCGACTGGGCTGAGGTCGCCGCAGGCTCCGGTCACACCCTAGCGCGCAAGATCGATGGCAGCCTTTGGGCTTGGGGATTTAATAACAGCGGGCAACTGGGCGATGGTACTACGGTCCAGAGGCTCAGCCCGGTGCGGATTGGCACGGCCAGCTACTGGGCTGAGGTCGCCGCAGGCTCCGGTCACACCCTAGCGCGCAAGATCGATGGCAGCCTTTGGGCTTGGGGTGCTAATAGCACCGGGGCACTCGGCGATGGTACTACGGGCGACAAGCTCAGCCCGGTGCGGATCGGCATGGCCAACGACTGGACCGAGGTCGCTGCAGGCTCCGCTCACACCCTAGCGCGCAAGAACGACGGCAGCCTTTGGGCCTGGGGTGCTAATCGCTCCGGGCAACTGGGCGACGGCACCGGAATCAACAGAACCAACCCGGTACGGGTCGGCACTGCCAACGATTGGGCCGAGGTCGCCGTGGGCAGCTCCAGTGGTGGCTTTTCCGATCAAAGTTACAACGTGGCGCGTAAGAGCGACGGCAGCCTCTGGGCTTGGGGTGCTAATCGCTCCGGGCAACTGGGCGACGGCACCACGGGTAACAAGCTCAGCCCGCTGCGAATCAGCACCGCCAACGATTGGATCGAGGTCGCTTCGGGCGAAGGTCACACGGTGGCACGCAAGACTGATGGCAGCCTCTGGGCATGGGGCTCGAATAATCGCGGGCAACTTGGTATCGGCCCCAGTTTCGCCATGCTCAGCCCGGTGCCGATAGCTATAGACAACGACTGGGCCGAGGTTGCCACAGGCTGGCGTCACACCGTGGCGCGTAAGACAGATGGCAGCCTTTGGGCTTGGGGTTGGAACGTTTACGGGCAACTGGGCGACAGCACCACGGTCCAGAGGCTCAGCCCGGTGCGCATCGGCACGGCCAGCGATTGGGTAGACGTTGCCGCGGGCTCCGCTCACACGGTGGCGCGCAAGATCGACGGCAGCCTTTGGGCTTGGGGTGCTAATGGCACCGGGCAACTGGGCGACGGGACCACGGTGGGCAAGCTCAGCCCGGTGCGGATCGGCGCGGACAACGATTGGGCTGAGGTTTCTCCCGGTCGGGATCTTGCCTCAGATTACACCGTGGCGCGCAAGATCGATGGCAGCCTCTGGGCCTGGGGTGCTAATAGCACCGGGCAACTGGGCGATGGTACTACGGGCAACAAGCTCAGCCCAGTGCGGATCGGCACAGCCAGCGACTGGGCTGAGGTCGCCGCAGGCTCCGCTCACACCTTGGCGCGCAAGACCGACGGCAGCCTCTGGGCCTGGGGCGATAATACCTCTGGCCAGCTCGGGATTGCGAGTTTGATGGTCGGCCCGATCGGCGGCACGTTCGACTGGGGTCCACCCGCGACCGCTCCCGCACCCACACCGATTCCCGAAGTTTCCCCGCTGCTCGACAGCGACGGCGACGGCATCCCCGACGCACAGGAACTCCTCGCCGGCACCGACCCGCACGATCCCGCCAGCGTCCTGCGCCTCAGCCAGCTCGACAAGACCGCCACCGGGATGCAGATGCAGTTCCCGACGCTGACCGGCAAGACCTATCGCCTCGAATACACCGACGACCTCACCTCCGGGAAGCGGCGCCCCCTCACCGAACCCATCCCCGGCGACGGCAAGCCCGTGATCGTCGAAGACCCCGCTGCCACCACCCGTTCGCAGCGCTTCTACCGGCTCAAGCTCATTCAGCCGTAGCAACTATGAAAAGCGACCGCGATGCCTGCCCATTTTCGATTGTCTGATGGCTAACGCCCATGCGGCGCATCTCGGAGTGCCCTTCCTGCATCAACGGTGCCTTTCGTGCCGAATCACCATGCCACCTTTTCGGCTCCCCGCTCCGCAGGCGGTTCGGGGACAGATTCTAGCATCGAAACGTTAGCCGTCTTCGCTCTTGATACGACCGTTACACCCATGAAAATCTCATCCTGCATTGCGATTCCGCATTCCCTTCGTTCACTCAGCAACGTGCCCATCCTTGGGATGATTGTGCTCCTAGTCTTCACGTTATCGCCAGCTCAATCGCAGCAATATATCTGGAGCACTTTCGCCGGATCGCAAGGTGGCAGCGGCAGTGCGGACGGAATGGGCAGTGCCGCGCGGTTCCAGACTCCAAACGGTGCGGCCGTGGATGCAAACGGCAATGTCTATGTCGCGGATACCGGCAACCATACGATACGGAAGGTGACGCCGTCCGGGGTGGTCACGACGCTCGCTGGGCTGGCGGGCACGAGCGGTTCTACGGATGGGACGGGAAGCGCCGCGCGGTTTAATTACCCCAGAGGTGTTGCGGTAGATGCGGGCGGCAATGTCTATGTCGTGGGTGATGCCTCAACGATTCGGAAGGTGACGCCAGGCGGTACTGTGACCACGCTGGCGGGGCTGGCGGGCACCATCGCCTCCTCCGGTGTGGCGGTGGATGCGAGCGGCAATGTCTATGTCGCCGATGCTGGCAACCATACAATTCGAAGGGTGACGCCGTCCGGGGTGGTCACCACGCTGGCAGGGATGGCAGGCAGCAGCGGCTCTGCGAACGGAACTGGAAGCGCCGCGCGGTTCTATTCCCCCACCAAAGTGGCGGTGGATGCGAGCGCCAATGTCTATGTTGCCGATACTGGCAACCATACAATTCGGAAGGTGACGCCGTCCGGGGTCGTCACCACGCTGGCGGGATTCGCGGGCAATAGCGGCTCTGCGAACGGAACTGGAAGCGCCGCGCGGTTCTATTTCCCCAGAGGTGTTGCCGTGGATGCGAGCGACAATGTCTATGTCGCGGATACTGGCAACTACACAATACGGAAGGCGACGCCGTCTGGGGTCGTCACCACGCTGGCTGGGATGGCGGGCAGCTTCGGCTATGCGGACGGAACGGTGGGCGATGCGCGGTTCCGTAGACCCGACGGTGTGGCAGTGGATGCGAGCGGGAATGTCTATGTCACGGACAGTGACAATCTTACGAACACGATTCGGAAGGTGACGGAAGCCGGGGTGGTTACCACGCTGGCTGGGATGGCAATCAGGTACGGCGCGGCGGATGGAACGGGAGACGCTGTTCTGTTCAATAGCCCGAGCGGAGTGGCATTGGACTCGGCTGGCAACGCTTATGTCGCAGACGTTAACAACCACACGATCCGAAGGGTGGCGCACGACGGAGTGGTCACGACGGTGGCGGGGCTGGCCGGCAGCGCCGGGTCGGCGGACGGGACGGGAAGCGCCGCGCGTTTCGATCATCCCTTCGGTATTACAGTGGACGCGAGTGGCGATGCTTATGTCGCGGACACTAGCAACAACACCATTCGGAAAGTAACGGCGGCCGGAGTGGTCACCACGGTGGCAGGGCTGGCCGGCAGCACTGGGTCTGCGGACGGGATGGGAAGCGCCGCCCGATTCTACAATCCGCAGAGTGTTGCTGTGGACGCGAGCGCTAATATCTATGTCGCGGACACTCGTAACAATACGATTCGGAAGGTGACGCCGGTCGGTGTCGTCACGACGCTGGTAGGGCTGGCCGGCAGCAGCGGCTCTGCGGATGGAACGGGAAGTGCCGCGCGGTTCTTTTGGCCCTTTGGGGTTGCGGTGGACGCGAGCGGCAATGTCTATGTCGCAGACTTGTTTAACAGTGCGCTTCGGAAAGTAACGCCAGGAGGAGTAGTGACAACGCTGGCTGGGCTGGCCGCCGGGTTTTCTCAACCCTATGGAGTCGCGGTGGACGCTAGCGGGAATATCTATGTCTCGGATCAACCACGCCATACGATTCGGAAGGTGTCACCGGCTGGTGTGGTGACGACAATCGGCGGGCTGGCGAACAGGTACGGCTCTGCGGGAGGGTTGGGAAGTGCCGCCCGATTCAATTATCCCGAAGGAGTTGCTGTGGACGCGAGCGGTAATGTGTATGTCGCCGATGCTGGTAACAGTCGCATTGCGCAAGGAGTCCCCGTGTTTCAGCCGAGTATCGAGGTTCATCAGCCTTCCGGTGTGGCCCTTACGTCTGGCTCAAGCAGCGTGTCCTTCGGCACCGTGGCGAACGGCGGCAGCGGAACGCCTCTGGTCTTTACCATCAAGAATGTGGGATCGCTGGATCTCACCGGACTCGCGCTTTCGATCGACGGCGCTAACGCAAGCGACTATGTCGCCAGCGCCCTCAGTGTCACCACACTCGCTGCGGGAAGCAGCACGACGTTTTCCATCACATTCACACCCACGGGCCTTGGGAGCCGCACCGCTGGTCTGCACATCGCCAGCAACGATCCGACTCAGAATCCATTCAACATCGCGCTCAACGGCACCGGTGCGTCGTCCGATGCCGATGGAGATGGGTTGCTCGACTCATGGGAGATTAGCTACTGGGGAACCACCGCGGGTCACGGGCCGGCGGACGACTTTGATCACGATGGAATCCCCGAACTGATCGAGGAAGCGTTTGGCCTGAACCCGAAGGTACCCGACACTGTCGGCCTGCCGCGCCCAGTCATCGAAGGCGGGTATCTCACGATCACGATCACCAAGCACCCCGGAGTGACTTGCTTGGTCGTGACTGCCGACGACTTTCAGCCTTCGTCCTGGAGCGCCGCGACGACGAATGTGTTAATCGACAACGCCACAACCTTGAAGGTGCAGGATGCCTTTTCCGCCAGCACAGCCTCAACGCGCGTTATGCGAGTAGTAGTAACGGCCACTCCGTAGCAGTCTGTTGAAAAACCCTCAAGCGGCGGCGGACAGAGGGTAGCCTTGCTGGGATTGGAGATATTCGCGGCCAAAGCGCGCAGAGTGCGCGAATCGGCAGAGTAACCTCAGAAACGGTCGCCAGAACCGA
>JANNWY010000063.1:0-15549 GCA_031409335.1 Chthoniobacteraceae bacterium
CATTCGTGTCGAAGAAGTAGAGCGACCCCATGCCGGAGTCGGCGAGGCGGTGATCCGCGTGACTTTGACCACGATCTGCGGCACCGACCTCCACATCGTGCGCGGGGAGTATCCGGTGAAGCCGGGCCTCGTCATCGGGCATGAACCGGTGGGCGTCATCGAGGAACTCGGGCCGGGTGTGACTGGATACGAAGTGGGCGACCGCGTGCTGGTCGGCGCTGTTACCCCGTGCGGCCAATGCCGCGCGTGTCTTTCCGGACATCTCTCTCAATGCGGACACGGCGACGGCTATGAAGCTTTGGGCGGATGGCGATTCGGCAATACGATCAACGGCGCGCAGGCTGAATATCTTCTCGTGCCGTCTGCTCAAGCCAACCTGGCGAAGATTCCTGACGGCTTGACGGACGAGCAAGTCGTCCTGCTCTCCGACATCGCTTCGACGGGAATCTCCGGTGCGGAGGCAGCGCCAGTGCGAATCGGCGATGCGGTCGTGGTGTTCGCGCAGGGGCCGATTGGCTTGTGCGCCACAGCCGGTGCCAAGCTGATGGGTGCTTCGCTGATCATTGGAGTGGATGGCGACGAAACCCGGTTGGCGATGGCGCGGCGCATGGGCGCCGATGTGGTCCTGGACTACCGCGCCGTGGATGTGGTGGCCGAAGTCAGACGTCTGACGGGCGGCGGAGCGGATGTGGCCATCGAAGCCTTGGGCACGCAGCAAACCTTTGAAGGCGCGCTGCGCAGCCTCCGACCTGCCGGCACGCTTTCGAGCCTCGGCGTTTACTCCGGGAAACTACAAATGCCCTATGACGCTTTCTCAGCGGGCCTCGGCGATCAACGCATCGTCACCACGCTCTGTCCCGGCGGGAAAGAGCGGATGCGACGACTGCTGAGTCTGGTGCAATCAGGGCGGTTCGATCCGACTCCGCTCATCACCCACCGCTTCTCGTTGGAGGAAATTCCCCAAGCCTACCAACTCTTCGGCGACCGCTCGGACGGCGTTCTGAAGGTCGCGATCAAACCGTAGCTCATGGAACCGGTTCCGCCGCAGCCGACGAAAACAGCTTGGCACAGCCAGTCTGCCGAGGAAGTGCTGGCGCAGCTTGGCTCCACAGCGACCGGACTTTCTGCCGCCGAAGCAGCACAACGCCTCGCCGCTGATGGCCCCAACGAGCTGAAAGAAGGCAAGCGCATCAGCCCGTGGCAGATTTTCTTCGGCCAGTTTAAGAGCCTCATCATCTGGATTCTCATCGTCGCCGGCGTGATCTCTGGCGTGCTCGGGGAGGTGGTCGATGCCATCGCCATCCTCGCCATCGTCGTCCTCAACGCGGTGATCGGCTTCTACCAGGAGTTCAAAGCGGAGCAGTCCATCGCGGCGCTCAAGAAAATGACTGCGCCGCAGGCCAAGGTGCGACGCGACGGAAAGGTTACTGCCATTCCTGCCTCGGGCATCGTGGCGGGCGACATCCTCGCATTGGAAGCAGGCGACTTGGTCGCGGCGGATGCGCGGCTCCTGGAAGCGGCTTCGCTCAAGTGCATCGAAGCGGCGCTGACCGGCGAGTCGGAAGCGGTGACGAAGCAGCCCGCGACGTTGGAGCAGGGCGAGGTCGAACTCGGCGACCGCGAGAACATGTTATTCATGGGCACGAGCATCGCGGCGGGCACGGGTCTCGCCGTTGTCGTGGCCACGGCGATGAAGACCGAGCTGGGCCGCATCGCCGGACTGATCGCCGAAGCCGGGGCGGAAGGGGCCACGCCGCTGCAAAAGAAGCTGGATTCGTTCGGCCGCATCCTTGTCTGGGTCACGCTGGGCATCGTCGTGCTCCTCTTCGGACTGGGGCTGCTGCGCAAGACGGAACCCTTTGAGTTGTTCATGACGTCGGTGAGTCTCGCCGTGGCCGCTGTGCCGGAGGGGCTGCCCGCCGTGGTCACCGTGGCACTCGCGCTCGGAGTCATGCGCATGTCCCGCCGTCGCGCGCTCGTGCGCAGACTGCCCGCCGTCGAAACGCTCGGCTCCACGAACGTGATCTGCACGGACAAGACCGGCACTCTCACCGTCGGCGAAATGACGGTGCGCGCGCTCCATGTCTCAGGCCAAAGCTACGAAGTCACCGGCGAAGGCTACGGGCCGGACGGCGAGGTGCGCTTCGAGGGCAGGAAGGTGGAAGCGCCGCACACGCCACCACTGCTCGAACTCGCGAGCGTCCTCCTCGGCTGCAACAACTCCCATCTCGTGCAGGAAGAAGGAGCCTGGAAAACCATTGGCGATCCCACCGAAGGCGCGCTGCTGGCCGCGGGGCTCAAAGCCGGCGGCGACCGCGAACGCATCGAGCGGGAACTGCCGAAGCATCACGAGATCCCTTTCGATTCCGACCGCAAACTGAGCGCTGTCATTCGCAAGATGCCGGACGGAAAGCTCCGCGCCTTCATCAACGGCGCGCCTGACGTGCTGCTCAAACTCTGCACCCATCTCTACACTAGCAGCGGAGTCCGCCCCATGACGGAGGAGGATCGCCAGAACCTCGCGGCGCAAAACACCGCGCTGGCGCAGCAAGCCCTGCGCGTGCTCGGCTCGGCCTGGCGCGATCTGGACAAGGCCGCTCCCACCGACCTCACCCCGGAAGCCGTGGAGCACGATCTCGTGTTCGTCGGCCTGACGGGAATGTATGATCCGCCGCGTCAGGAAGCCAAGGAAGCCCTTGCGAAATGTCGCGCCGCCGGCATTCGCGTGGTGATGATCACTGGCGACCATCCGCACACGGCGACGGCCATTGCGCGGGAAATCGGCATCGCTTCAGACGGGGACGTGGCCGTCGCGGGTGTCGAATTGGACAGGATGTCCGACGACGAACTCCGCCAGCGCGCACCCAAAATCGCCGTTTATGCCCGCGTCACCGCCGAGCACAAATTGCGCATCATCCGCGCGTGGAAAGCGAACGATGCGGTGGTTGCCATGACCGGCGACGGCGTGAACGACGCCCCCGCCATCAAAGGTGCCGACATCGGCATCGCCATGGGAAAAGCGGGCACGGAAGTCACCAAGCAGGCGGCGGACATGATTGTCACCGATGACAACTTCGCCAGCATCGTCGCCGCTGTGGAAGAAGGGCGCGGCATCTACGACAACATCCGCAAGACGCTCCAATACCTGCTCGCGGGCAACTGCGGCGAGCTGCTGCTCATGACCGCGGCGATCATCATGGGATTGCCGATGCCACTGCTCGCGATCCATTTGCTGTGGATCAATCTCGTCACCGACGGCCTCCCCGCGCTGTGTCTCGCCACCGATCCGATCGACCCGGATGTGATGAAACAACCGCCGCGCGCGCGGCAGGAAAGCATCACCGATGGGGGCTTCCTGCGCACCATGTTCCTCACCGGCGCGCTGACCGCCGGCGTTTCCTTCGCGGTGTATCTCTACGCCCTGCAGACCGGGTCGATCGAAACGGCGCGCACCTCCGCCTTTGCCACGCTTGTCTTCGCCGAGTTGCTGCGTTCCTTCGGCGCCCGCAGCGAGACGCGCCCGCTGTGGCGGATCAACCTCCTCTCAAACCTCAACCTCCTCGTCGTCGTCACGATTTCGTTCAGCATCCAAGTCTGGAGTCATCACAACGCCTGGCTCGCTAGTTTCCTCAAGACCTCGCTGCTCTCGGTGAGCGACTGCCTGATGCTTCTCGCGGTTTCGACCGTGCCGCTTCTCGTCATCGAAGCACGGAAGGCCTTCATCCACCGGCGCGCGGCGCAGCCTCCGGCATAAATGAGGCTGCGCGGAAGTGCGGGCTACGGTCGAGGAGTTCATGCAGCCGACGGCGGCGCGCTTCAATTCGACGGTCAGTGCGTTTGCGCTGACACCGCGCGCGGTGGCGAGAATTGTCGGGCTGCTGCCATGAACTTCAGCTCCGTCTCCGTCATCGCCAACGCGCTGCGCTTGCGCTTTGTCTTATCCGACCCACATCCTTGAACATGAACGCCCGTTTCCCCATCGCCGCCGTGGTCATTTCGTTGCTCGCCGCCAGCGCGGGTGCCGCACCTGTGGATATTCTCCCGCCCGGATTGCGCGGCGCGGTGCAGCCGCAGATCGCTGTTGCGCCGTCGGGGCGCATCCATGTCGTGTTTGGAAAAGATAACGCCGTCTATCATACGACCTCGCCGGATGGGCTCGCGTTTTCCGCACCGGTGAAAGTCGGCGAACTCGAAAAACTCGCGCTGAAAATGCGACGCGGCCCGCGCGTCACCGCGACGGACAAGCTCGTGCTCGTCACCGCCATTTCGCACATTGACGGCAACGTCCACGCCTGGACTTCCGGCGACACCGGCAGGACGTGGAAGGAAAACGCTCACCTGAACACCGTGCCGAAATCCGCGCGGGAAGGCTTGCAGGCGCTCGCGGGCGACGGGCGCGGCCTCGTCGCCGCCATGTGGCTCGACTTGCGCGGCAAGGGCACGGAGCTGTGGGGCCGCGTCTCGCGCGATGGCGGCGCGACGTGGGCCGACGAGGTTTCGATTTACCAATCGCCCGACGGCCACATCTGCCAGTGCTGCGTGCCGGTCGCCGCCATTTCACCCACTGGCGAAATCGCCGCCATGTGGCGCAACTCGCTCGACGGCTCACGCGATCTCTACATGGCCACGAGCCGCGACGGACGAACCTTTTCCCCCGCACAAAAGCTCGGCACCGGAACATGGAAGCTCAACGGCTGCCCGATGGATGGCGGCAGCCTCGCCTTCGGACCGGCCGGAAACTGGCTCGCCGTCTGGCGGCGCGAGCGCACGGTCTTTGCCAGCGAGGCGGGCACGCCCGAAAGGCAGCTCGCTGCCAATGCCGTCCAACCCATCGCCGCCTACGCGGGCAAGACGCCGCTCGTTCTGTGGGAAGCCGATGGCGCGCTGATGCTCCAGCGCGGTACGGAAGCGCCCGCGCGCTTCGCGGAAAATGCCGCCGCCGCCAGCGTCGTCAGCGGCACGGAGACGGCGATCGTCGCTTGGGAGGGCACCGTGAATGGAGCGAAAACCATCCTGCTGGATCGGGCGCGCTGAGACAGCGCGGTCGTGATCCAACCAGCGCAATGGAACCGTCACTGCCGCAGCTTGCCAAGGAAGCCTGGCACAGCCAGTCTGCCGGGGAAGTGCTGGCAAAGCTCAGCTCGGCTGCGACCGGACTTTCGGCGACGGAAGCAGCGAAGCGCATCAGCGCGCTGCAAATTTTCCTTGGCCAATTCAAGAGCCTCATCATTTGGATTCTCATCGTGGCGGGTGTCGTCTCCGGTGTGCTGGGGGAAATGGTGGATGCCATCGCCATCCTCGCCATCGTTGTCCTCAACGCGGTGATCGGCTTCTACCAGGAGTTCAAAGCGGAGGAGTCCATCGCGGCGCTCAAGAAGATGACCGCGCCGCAGGCCAAGGTGCGGCGCGACGGGCGCGTCACTGCGATTCCCGCGGCGGGCATCGTGGCGGGCGATGTGCTCGAACGCGAGGCCGGCGATCCCGTCGCGGCGCGCCGGGCGGCGCAATTCCCCGGAGGCGGAGAAGCGGAAGGGCTTGGCAAAGACGAACCCAACGTCTGAGACTGTGTTTTCGGAATTGAATGAAACCGTCTCACTCGCGTTGGTGTCGCATTGTTCTAACTGGCGGGCCGGGCGGTGGGAAAACGACCGCGGCTGATCTCTTCCGGCGCGAGATCGGCGACCGGGTGGTGCTCGTGCCGGAGGCGGCGACGATTCTTTTCCAGGGTGGTTTTCCGCGTTCGCGCGAACCGCACGCGCGGCGGTTTGCGCAGACGGCCATCTTCCAGGTGCAGCGCGATTTGGAGGATGTGCAGGCATCTTTGTATCCCGGGCGCGCGTTGCTTTGCGACCGCGGCACCATCGACGGCGCGGCTTACTGGCCGGGCGAGGCGCACGACTACTTTCACGCGGTTGGCACGACCTTCGATGCGGAACTCCGGCGCTACGATGCGGTGATTTTCTTTGAATCGGCGGCGGTCGGCGGCGCTTCGATCGAAGGGGGGAATCCCATGCGCAACGAATCCGTCAAGGAGGCCGTCGCGCTCGATGCCAGGCTGCGGTCGCTGTGGTCGCGCCACCCGCGTTTCGTCCTCGTGCCGCACAATCCTTCCTTCTTCAAAAAGATCACGTTCGGACTCGCCGCGCTCGAAAGCATGGTGGCGCTGCTCGCCCAAGACCGGGCGCGTCCCGGATCGCGCAAGGGTCGCACGCGGAACGGTGGCCGCTGATGACCACGCCAGAAATCTGTCACCAGCTTTCGGCGGATGAACTATTCGCCCGGCGCGGGCTTGTCGTCCGCCCGGCGCTGCGGTGACTGTTTTCCGAAATCAAAATTTAACCACTCCCATGAAACGCCGATCCATCACCAAGTCCAAAGCCGCCAAAACCGCCCCCACACCGCCGACCTTCGCAGTGACGCTGAAACAGATCCTCGTGCCCACCGATTTTTCCCCGACCTCGGGCAAGGCGCTCGAATACGCAGGAGCACTCGCGACTCAGTGCAACGCCACCGTCACCCTCCTCCACATCGCCGAAGTCGGCTCGCCCGGCTACGAGCACGGGGCGGGCGATTTTCCACGCATGGAGACGCAGCTTCGGCGCGCCGCGGAAAAGCAGATCGCGGACTGTCTGCACGGCAACCTCGCGGTCGAGTTCATGGTCGGACGCGGTTGGCCGTTCGGCGGCAAACGCGCCTATCACGAGATCATCGAGACGGCGCGCCGGCAGCACGCGGACCTGATCGTCGTTTCGACGCACGGTTTCACGGGGCTGGATCATTTGATCATGGGCAGCACCGCCGAGCGCGTCGTCCGACACGCACCGTGCCCGGTGCTGGTCGTGCGTCCGTGCGAGCATGAGTTCATCCAGCCCAAGGCGGCGCGGCGCGGAAAGTCCGCAGCCTGAACCCAACCCACCGCCCCGCGCTGGTCGTTTGGCCGCCGGTGGAGTAGTCGTCATCGGTGAAAAAACTCGCTCAAGACAACTGGCACCAACTCCCCGCGCACGAAGCTGCGGAGCGGCTGGAGAGCGATCCAGCGACTGGCCTCGCGCAGGCCGAGGCGTGCGCGCGGCTGCGGGAGTTTGGGCCGAATGAGATGACTGCGCGGAAGCGGCTCGGCGAGTGGGTGCGCTTCCTTTTGCAGTTTCATCAGCCGCTCATTTACATCCTGCTCGCCTCGACGGTCATCGCGGCGGGGATGGGGAAGTGGGTCGATGCGTCGGTCATTTTCGGCGTCGCTTTTCTTAATGCCCTCATCGGCTATCTCCAGGAGGCGAAGGCGGAGAAGGCCATCGACGCGCTGGCGAAGATGGTCCTCACCGAGGCGACCGTGCGGCGGGGCGGCGAGACGCTGCGGATTCCTTCGTCGCAGCTCGTGCCGGGCGATGTGGTGCTGCTGCAATCCGGCGACCGCGTGCCCGCCGACCTGCGGCTGCTGCTGCGGCGCAATTTGCAAATCGAGGAAGCGGCGCTGACTGGCGAATCACTCCCCGTGGAAAAGCAGACCGAGCCGCTGCCCGCCGACACGATCCTCGCCGAGCGCACGAATCTCGCCTTTACCGGCACGCTCGTCACTGCGGGTCAGGGCGAGGGCGTGGTCTTCGCCACTGGCGACCGCACCGAGATGGGCCGCATCGCCGGGATGATGCACCTCGCGGATGATTTGCAGACGCCGCTCACGCGCAAGATCGCGCACTTCAGCCGGCTGCTGCTCTACGTGATCCTCGCGCTCGCGGTGCTGATTTTCACTGCCGGCATCGTGCGTGGCGAGCCGTGGCCGGAGATGTTCATGGCGGCGATCGCGCTGGCTGTCGGTGCGATTCCCGAGGGATTGCCCGCGGTGGTGACGATCACGCTCGCCATCGGCGTCGGGCGCATGGCGCGGCGGCGCGCGATCATCCGCAAGCTGCCCGCCGTCGAGACGCTCGGCAGCACGACCGTCATCTGCTCCGACAAGACCGGCACGCTCACGCAAAACCAAATGACCGTGCGCGAAATCCACGCCGGCGGGCGGCTCTATCACGTCACCGGCAGCGGCTACGAGCCGGTGGGAAAGATTCATCATGAGGACGAGCCGATCGTCGTGGGTGAAAATGTCGCGCTCATCGAGACGCTCGGCGCTGGCTTGCTGTGCAATGATTCGCGGCTCGTCCGCGATGAGGAAGGGCAGACGACTGTGCAAGGCGACCCGACCGAGGCGGCGCTGATCGTCGCTGCGCAGAAGGCCGGGCTGGAGGAGGAGAAAATGAGCGAGCGCCTGCCGCGCATCGAGACGATCCCCTTCGAGTCCGAATACAGCTACATGGCCACGCTGCATGGCGCTGTCCACGAGCCGAAGATGATCTACATCAAAGGCGCCGCGGAAACCCTGCTCGCAAAATGCACGCACGCGCTCGACGAAGACGGCGCCCTCGCGCCGCTCGACGCCGCCCTCGTCCTCCAGCACGCCGAGGCCATGGCCGCGCGCGGCTTGCGCGTGCTCGCCTTTGCTCGGCGCGAAATGCCCACCGCGCACCGCGGCCTCGAGCACGAGCACGTCGCCGGCGAACTCACTTTCCTCGGTCTCCAGGGCAAACTCGACCCGCCCCGCCCCGAGGCCATCGCCGCCGTGGCCCGATGCCGCACCGCCGGCATCCGCGTGAAAATGATCACCGGCGACCACATTCTCACCGCCAAAGCCATCGCCGCGCAAATCGGCCTCGACAGCGGCCCGGACATCGTCGCGCTCACCGGCCGCGATTTGGAAAAGCTCACCGGCGAGGAACTGGCCGACGCCGCCGATCGCGCGTCCGTCTTCGCGCGCGTCGCGCCCGAGCAAAAGCTGCGGCTCGTCCAGGCGCTGCAAGCGCGCGGCCACATCGTCGCCATGACCGGCGACGGCGTGAACGACGCGCCCGCGCTCAAGCAAGCAGACATCGGCATCGCGATGGGCATCACCGGCACCGACGTGTCGAAGGAAGCCGCCGACATGATCCTGACCGACGACAACTTCGCCTCCATCGAAGCCGCGGTGGAGGAAGGCCGCGGCATCTTCGACAACCTCACCAAATTCATCCTCTGGATCCTGCCGACCAGCGCCGGCGTCGCGCTCATCCTGCTCGTCGCGATCCTCGCCGGCATCACCCTGCCGATGCTGCCCACGCAACTGCTCTGGATCAACCTCGTCACCGCGCTCTTCCTCGGCCTCACGCTCGTCTTTGAGCCAAAGGAGCGCGACATCATGGAACGCCCGCCGCGCGATCCGAAAAGGCCGCTGCTCACCTTCCCGCTGTTCATGCGCACCGGTCTCGTCACGCTGATCTCGCTGGGCGGCGGTTTCGGCCTCTTCCTGTGGGAGCGCGGCATGGAAGGCACGCACCTCGACGAAGCGCGCACCGCCGTCGTGAACGTGGTCGTGATGGTCCAGAGCTTCTACCTGCTCAACTGCCGCTGCCGGACGCGCTCCCCATTTTCCATCGGCCTCTTTTCAAACCGCTGGCTGCTCGCCGGCCTCGCCACAACCTGGCTCGCGCAGCTCGCGTTCACCTACGCGCCCTTTATGAACCAGCTCTTCCACACCGCCCCCGTGCGTTCCGAAGCCTGGCTTTACATCGTCGGCGTCGGCGTCTTCGCTTTCGCTGCGGTCGAAGTGGAAAAATGGCTGCGCTTCCGCGCGCCACAGCCCGCAAAAAAGCCATGATTGAAATCGCCGTTTACGACACCAAACCCTACGACCGCGAATACCTCGCGCACGCCCCCGGCGCGGACCGCGTCGCGTGGCGCTTCCACGAGTTCCGGCTCAGCGCGGAGACCGCCCCGGCGGCCAAAGGCGCGCAGGCCGTGTGCATCTTCGTCAACGACCAGGCCGACCGCGCGTGTCTGGAAATCCTCGCCGCGCTCGGGGTGAAGCTCCTCGCCCTGCGCTGCGCGGGATTTAACAACGTGGACCTCGCCGCCGCGAAGTCGCTCGGCCTCGCCGTGGTGCGCGTTCCGGCCTATTCGCCGCACGCCGTCGCCGAGCACACGGTCGCGCTGCTGCTCACGCTCAACCGCAAAATCCACCGCGCCTACAATCGCGTGCGCGAGCTGAACTTCTCGCTCAGCGGCCTGGTAGGTTTCGACCTCCACGGCAAGACCGTGGGCATTGTCGGCACCGGAAAAATCGGCCGCATCACCGCGCAGATTTTCCGCGGTTTCGGATGCGACGTGCTGGCCCACGATCCCTTCCCCGCACTGGAATGGGCGGCCACGCACGGCGTCCGCTACGTCGATCTCGACGCGCTGCTGGCGGCGAGCGACATCGTCTCGCTGCACGTCCCGCTGCTGCCGGAGACGCGCCAGTTGCTCAACGAGCAGACGCTCGCGCGGATGAAGCCCGGCGTGTTCATCGTCAACACCAGCCGCGGCAAACTCATCGACACCGGCGCGCTCATCGCCGCGCTCAAAGCCGGCCACGTCGGCGGCGTGGCGCTGGATGTTTATGAGGAGGAGGGAGGCATCTTCTTTGAAGACCTCTCCGGCCAGGTGCTGCACGACGACGAGTTGTCGCTGCTGCTCAATTTTCCCAACGTGCTCATCACCGCGCACCAAGCGTTCCTCACCCGCGAGGCGCTCGGTGAGATCGCCCGCGTGACCACGGCCAACGTCCTCCAACTCGAAACGGGAAAACCCTTCCTCGCCGCAACCACGCTGTGACCGCGCCGCGTAAGATTTGGTTGGTGATTGAAAGAAACCGACCGGGCAAAATGCGGCCAGCGAAACGCAATGCGCGGTTATCGCTCGCGCTGCGCCGGGGGCATTTTCGCACCCATGAAAACGAGCAACACCAAACGTAAAATCGCGGAGACCGTGGTGGGCGCGGCCATCGGCGCGGCCATCGCCGGACCGGCGGGCGCAGTAGTCGGCGGATTCGCGGGCAGCCAGGCCGCGGCGCACAGTCCGCACGCGGAATCGGACAAACCGGCATCGAAGCAGGAAGAGCCGGACGCGGACGATCCGGTCATCCACGCCGGACTCCAGCGCATCCTCCTGCCGGTGGACTTTTCGCAGCCGTCGCGCCGTGCGCTGCGTTTCGCGCGCGAGTGGGCCGCGCGCTTCGGGTCCGAGATATTCCTGCTCCATGTCATCGAGCCTTGGAGCACCATCTCCGCCTTCGGTGCCGGGCCCGTCGCGCCACCGCTGCCGCCTTTTGATTTCCACGAGCAAGCCCGCGCGGAACTCGACAAGCTCGCGGGGCAGGAGTTTCCCGATGCGACAAAAGTCTCCGTGCATCTGCGCGATGGCGTGGCTTACGACGAGATCGCGACCGCCGCGCGCGACCTCGGCGCGGACCTCATCATCATCGCCACGCATGGCCACACGGGCCTTGCGCACGCGCTGCTCGGCAGCACTGCCGAGCGCGTCGTGCGCCATGCACGGTGTCCCGTGCTCACGCTGCGGCGTGCGGGGTGAAGGCGGCGGTCGTTTGGCTGCTCGCCGCGGGCGCGGGTGCGCTGAAACCAAGCGGTGGCAGCCACCGACTCTGATTTTTTTCAGCGGGTTTTCAGGCGCGGCGGCGGCGCAGGGCGAGGCCGATCGTGCCCAGCAGCGCGAGCGCGGCGGTGCCGGGTTCGGGGACGACTTGCAGCACGATGTCATTGCCGCCGGTGAAGGAATCGGTCGCGGCGTTGCCGGTGAAATTTCCCGCGTAGCTGACGTTGAAAAGTCTGGTGCCGATCGTGACGACGCTGGCTTGGGCGAAGGTTCCCTGCACGGCGTCAACTCCGTCGTTGATGACGATGAAAAACAGGTCCGCGGGAGCCGCCGTGAAGCCGCTCAACAGCGAGCCGGTGAGTTGCGCCCCGGCCAGCTTCACACCGCCGGTCACGTTCACCCGATCGTATCCGGCGATGCCATTGCCGCCGGCCGTGGTGCCACCGATCTCGATGGTGAGTCTCGCACTCGCGCCCATGAATGTCAGATCGGAGGTGCTGAGAATGCTCGCGTTTCCGGTAAGATCGCCCGGTGCGAGGGTTCCGTTCATTTCCACCTGCACTCCGCCGACCGTGCCGCTGCCGCCGAGCGTGGCCCCGTCGCTAATGGCGGTGAGAAAGCTGTTCGTGGTGGAGCCGTTGACGCGGAGCGTTCCCTCCCTGACGTGCGTGGCGCCGGAATAGGTGTTGTTGCCGGCGAGCATAAGTTCGCCGTTTCCGGTCTTCAGAAAGTCGTTGCGGACGGTGCCGGAAATGGTGCCTGAGAGCACGGCGACATCCGCCGTCGAGTTCGGATTGTCGATCGCGCGGAAATGGCGGGCGTTGTAGTTCACCGCTTGGGAGACGGCGGTCAGATTGATGTTGTCCACCCAAGTCACCTTCGCATTTGCCCGGCTCGATCCAAACAGGAGCGCGTGACCGCTGTTCACAAAGCCATCGGCTTCCCACGTAAAATCCGTCCCGGCGACTGGCGTCAGATCAACCGTCGCATCCGCCCCAAAGGCGGCGAATCCGCCGCTGCCCTGCTCCTGGCCGATGGGAGCGCCGACCGCATCGATGCCCGACCACGTCAGACGATTCGCTCCGAAGCCAAGCGTGCGGGAAAATGTGCCGCCTCCGGCGATTTCGAGGACACCGCCGCGGAATCGCAACTCGCCCTGCGGCAGCGACATTCCGGGGGTCGCGCGCAACGTGCCTTGATTGATCACCACCGGCTGCGATATCGAGCTGTTATTCGAATTTGTGAGGACAACCGTTCCCGCGCCAGATTTCACGAGCGCGCCATTCGCACCATTTGCCGCGGCGTCGATAGTGAGCATCGCGCTGCCGACATGGAAATAGCGCGGAGCGAGTCCACCCGCGTTTGCCAGCGCGCCGCCGCCGCTGGAGGTGATCGCGAAATCGGTCGTGCCCGTCAGCAGGAATGCGTTGGTGAAAAGATTTCCAGTGCTCGCCAGATCCAGCGTTTGACCCGCCGCCGACGGCGAAATTTTCAGGGAGTTCAACGAATAGCCGGATGAATTCGAAAGTGAAAGTCCCGTCGTGATGGCGGCGTTCGTGGTGGCAAGTCCAGTGCCGGTGCCGATCGGTGCCGCGACCGTGGCCACGGCGGTGACGCCATTGGCGACAGTATATGAGGCAAAATCGGTTCCATTCACCGTCGCCCATCCGACCGTGGTGGCATCCGAAGCAGGGGTGCTGCTCAGCAGCCCATTGCTGACGGGGACGGTGAACCCGGTGCCGAAGGTCGTGTTGAACGTGATGCGCGCCCCGCTCGCTCCAGCGGTGCCGAGTGCGATCGCGCCGCCCGCACCGTCGGTCGCCGTGAAGTTGACGGTGTTGTAGGGGGCTCCCGCGTTTTCCCGCGCGTAGGATTGAAAGTTCAACGCCGTCACCGCCGCGGCTGCGGTGTGCGTCACGTTGATCGTCAGCGCCCCGGACCGGGAATTTGCCGACGAACCCAATTGCAGGCGCGACACCGTTTCGAGCGTCCCGGCAGCATTGCCGATCAGCGAAAACGTCCCGCCGCCGATCGTCTCCAAGCCAGTGCTGGTCGAACTGCCGTCGCGTAGGCGGTTGGCGATGTTGATAATGGAGTTATCCAGCCGGAAAGTGCCTCCGCTCAAGATGACCGCCGCACTGGAGATCTGCCCGCCGAGGGTCGCATTGCCAGCGACCGCGATGGTCGCGATATCACCGACCCGGACGTCCTTCGAGAGATTGAGCGTGCCAGTGAAAGTCTGGGTGCCGGTTCCCCGCACATTCAAAGTGCCGTTGGTGCCCGTGCCGCCGCCGAAATTCACATTGCGCAGCGTGCCGGCAAAACTGCCGGAGGTGAGCGCCGTGATCGTCATATCCGCGCTGTCAAACGCACCAACGACCGCGGTTTCCCGGCGTGCCTCCACGACTGCGCCCGCCACACCGCTGAGCGTGCCAAAACGCAAAGATGATTCGGGATCCTGATTGGCACCCGTGCCGAGTATTTTGAATGTCGTCGTCATCAGCGCCGTCGCCGAATTCATCGTCACCGGATTTGCCCGCAGCGCGGTCGGCGCGGTGTAGGCGTTGTTGTTAAAGCGGATCGTGCCGTCATTGATCACCAGCGCGCCAAACCACGTATTGTCCGAAACCGTCGTCCCCCCGATCGAGCCAAACCGGAACGTGCTCGTCCCGTTTTTAATGATATTGAAATTGCCGGAGATCGTTCCGTTCAGGGTGATGTTGGCTTTGTCGTGCGCCGCATCATCCGCCACCGTGTTCCCGCCGAAGATCAGATTCGCACCGAGCCGGATTGGCGCTCCGATAACGAGCGCCGCGCTGCCGGTTTGCGTGATCGCCGGATTCGTCCCGCCGAAAAGCAACGGCACCGTGCCGGCGATGGTTTGCACCGGTCCCGTGCCCGGTGTCGCGGTGGTCCCGGAAAAGGTCAGTTGATTGAGCAGGAAGGGACTCGCCGGGCCGTCCACGGTCGCGATGTAAATGGTCGGGACGCCGACCGTGCCAACGTCGCCGCCGAACAGCAAAACATCCGTCGCATCGGCGCCCGTCGGCCCGACGACGCCGCCGAACCACTTGGTCGCGTCCGAAAAGTTGCCCGTGACCGGCGTCGGATTTCCCCAAGTGAAAGTCGCCGCATCGGCCGCATCCGGCAGAGCGCCGCAAAGCAGCGCGGTGATGGCACCGGCAAGGATGCTTGGGAAGGATTTTGCAGAGGATGATTTCATGAGATTCGAGGGGTGAAACAGCGGGCTTTTCGCCGGCCCATAAGACGTTGGTGCGTGATACTGAGAGCGATCCGCATCCGTTTCGGGATGGCGAGGCGCGGCAGCAAAGGGCAAGCGATGCTGCGCGTCAAACGGATATGTTTATCCAGCGCTCTTTTCGCGAAGATACCGGCGGTCGGGGTCGAACCGACACTCCCTTTCGGGAACAAGATTTTGAGTCTAGCGCGTCTGCCAATTTCGCCACGCCGGCCTTTTCGCGAGGGGCGAAGCTAGGAGCCGCGCGCGGCCATTGCAAGCGCCGAGGCAGTCGGATTTTTCGACTGTGGAATGGTGCCAACGGTCTGCCCGCTGGCAGGAAGTTGAAGCCTTGCCGACATCGCCGTGCCCGCTCATGCTGCGTGCCATGCCTCGCAAGACTTCCCGTTCCTCCGCCGCGCTCGTCGTGCGCCCCGATGCTCATCTCGCCGTCGTCCCCACGTCCGAGCGGCGGCTGAATTTTGGCGGGAAGTGGGCGTACGCGCCCGCGCCGGAGACTTCGCCGGTGAAGATCGCAGCGCGTTACGATTTGTTTGTGAATGGCGAATTCGTCGCGCCTAAAGCCGGGAAGGTTTTCGCTTCGGTAAATCCGGCGACGGAGAAAAAGCTCGCGGACATCGCGCAGGCGGACGCGGGCGACGTGGACCGCGCAGTCGCGGCGGCGCGGCGCGCGTTTAAGGGCTGGAGCCAGTTGCCGGGCCGCGAGCGTGGGAAGTATCTTTACCGGATCGCGCGGATCATTCAGGAGAAATCGCGCGAACTCGCCGTGCTCGAAACGATGGATGGCGGCAAGCCGATCAAGGAATCGCGCGACTTCGACCTGCCGCAGGTCGCCGCGC
>JANNWY010000064.1:0-28462 GCA_031409335.1 Chthoniobacteraceae bacterium
TTTTCTTCTTCGCTTCTCCCGCCGTGCTTTGGGGTGGGTTATTTCGGGTCGCCCCCCACGGCGACCCACCCCCCCCCCCCAACCCCCAATCCGCAATGTCGATAGTTCTCCGCATCGAAAATCTCAGCAAAGCCTACCGGCTCGGCGAAATCAGCCGGCAGGTTTTCTGGAATGATTGGCGGCGGCGTTTGCAGGGGAAACCGCCGGAGGATTTCACGGACGCCGACCATTTCTGGGCGCTGCGCGATGTGTCGTTTGACGTGCGCCATGGCGAGGTGCTCGGCCTACTCGGGCGCAATGGCGCAGGAAAAACCACGCTTCTAAAAGTCGTCTCGCGCATCACTTCGCCGAGTAGTGGAAAGGTGAAAGTGCGCGGGCGCATCGCGTCGCTGCTGGAAGTCGGCACCGGCTTTCACATGGATCTCACCGGGCGCGACAACGTCTTCCTGAATGGCACGATCCTCGGCATGACACGCAGCGAGGTGGCGCGGAAGTTCGATGAAATCGTGGCGTTTTCCGGCATCGAGGAATTCATCGACACGCCAGTGAAGCGTTATTCGATCGGCATGCGCGTGCGGCTGGCCTTCGCGGTCGCGGCGCATTTGGAGCCGGAGATTTTGCTGATCGATGAAGTGCTCGCGGTCGGCGATGCGTCGTTTCAGCAGAAGTGTCTCGGCAAAATCGGCGAGGTTTCGCGCGCGGGCCGCACCGTGCTTTTCGTGAGCCACAATGCCGCCGCGATCGAATCGCTCTGCACGCGCGGCGTCGTGATGGAGCACGGGCGCGTCGCCTTCGATGGCACGCAGAGCGAAGCGATCGACTTTTATGCTGCGAGCCGTGCCGGACTTTCCACCGATCTCGCGGAGCGCACCGATCGCAAAGGCACCGGCGATCTCCGCATCACCGGCATCGAAATCCGCAACGCCGTTGGCGCGATCACGACCACCGTGCGCAGCGGCGAGGATGTGGAAATTGCGCTCAAATACCGGCGTCACAGCAAGAACCCATTTCCCCGCCTCGCCGTGGAACTGCACGTCACCACCCACGTCGGCGCGCCCATTTTCACCCAGGCAAACTGGCTTACCGGCGACGCCTTCGGCGACCTGCCGGAGACGGGAACTTTCGTCTGCAAACTACCGGGACTCCCGCTGCCGATCGGCACGTTCAATCTCGGATTTCACGTCTGCGCCGAAGAGCGCGCCCGCCGCGATCCGCTCGATGAAATGGATCTCGCCACCGAACTCCACGTCGAATCCGGCGACTTTTTCGGCACGGGAAAACTCCCGCTGGTCAACGTCGGTGTGACTCTCGCCAAAGGCTCATGGCGTCTGGAATGAGAATCTCAGCGCGCTTCCAATCTGCTCACCCAGCCCGCATCCGTCTCGTATCCACCCGCCGGCAGCACGTCGCCGTACAGCTCCTGAAAACGCGCCGCCAGCCGCGGCGTGAAATGATTCCGCCAGTCGCCCGGCGTCCCCTTTCGCCCATGCGAACCGGAGTCTTCCTCGCCGAGTTTCCGTTTATATTTTTTCTCGAACCGATTCTCCACCACCGCGCGCTCGATCTTTTCCGCACTGACCGGAAGGCCGAGTTGCTCGATGAAAAGTTTGGTGAAAAGCGCGACGTCATCCGCGATCAAATCCTCGTAGCGCAGCACGATTTCCTCCGAGCCGTACCACGAACGCTGAATCTTCGCCGTCGCCGCCATGCCCGCATCCTCCATCACGCGCGCGAGCCCGTCCTCGACACTCATCGCGCGCAACTCCGCGCGCTGCGCCTCGATCTTTCCCGACGGGTCCGGCTTGTGCGTTTCGCGAATGCTGAAGTAGCGCGAGATCAGCGTGTCGCGCAGATCGCGCAAAATGATGAAGCGTTTTGCCGCCGCGAGTTCCGGATGCGCCAGAAATTCTTCGCGCGTCATGAACACGGAAAAGACGCGCTCCTTCACCGAATCGAACGACGGCATCTGGTAGCCGCGCGGCCGCACGCGCTTGCCAAAAAGCGTGCGCAGGATCGCATCGACCCACGTCGAGCCTGCCTTGGCGTGCGTGATGTGGAGCGTGATCGGCAGCTCCGGGCTCTTGAGGAAATCGAACAGCATTGCCCGAGTTTCGTACGCGACACTCCCGACGCTCCGCAAGCATGAACACCCTCCGCGAAATCGCCGCGCACCCGCGCGAATGGCTGGCCTTTTCCCGCGCCGCAAAAGTGCGCGGCTGCTCCGCCGTGGCCCATCGGCGCTGGTTCTCCGAGTGGTCGCGCAGTTCGCAAAATGGCGTGACGCCGCTTGGCGACGAGATGCCGTGGATGACGTTTGCAGCGCGGGAATTCCTGAGCCGCTGGCTGCGGCGGGAAATGAACGTTTTTGAATGGGGCAGTGGCGGCTCGACGCTGTTTTTTGCGAAACACGCGGGGCGGATCACGGCGATCGAGCACGAATATGCGTGGGCGGCGCAAGTCCGGAAAGTGATCGGAGGGCGCGGGATCGCGAACGCGCTGCTCAAGCATCTGCCACCGGATCGCGACGACGCGGCGGCGGGATGGGATGCCGCTGATCCGTCCGTTTGCGCATCGTCCGGCGCAGGGTTTCGCGGCCAGTCATTTCAGCGATACGTCACGTTCATCGACCAGTTTCCCGACGCGACATTCGATCTCGTCGTCGTGGACGGGCGCGCGCGCCCAGCGTGCATCCAGCACGGAATGGCGAAGATCAAGCCCGGCGGCTTCCTGCTGCTCGACAACGCCGAACGCGACCACTACCAGCGGGCGATCAGGTTGCTCGAGCCGGCGCGCTGGGAGTTGCACGATTTCACCGGACCCGGCCCTTACTGTCGGCAATTTTGGCAAACGCTGGCGTGGAGGCGGAAGAGCTGACCATGTTTGCGCGCCTCAAGAAATGGTTCACTCGCGAGCAGTCATTCGGATTGAAGGGACTCGATTTGAAACTCCTGCCCTGGCTCGATTTTCGTGACGGCTTTTTTGTCGAAGCCGGTGCCAACAACGGCGTGAAATTCAGCAACACGCTCTTGCTCGAACGCTCCCGCAACTGGCGCGGCCTGCTCATCGAACCGATCCCCGACCTCGCCGCGCAATGCCGGAAAAGCCGCCCGAAATGCATCGTGGAAAACTGCGCGCTCGTGGCTGCCGATTCCGCGCAACGCGAAGTCGTGATGCGCTACGCGAACATGATGTCGATCGTGAAAGGCGCGATGCAATCGGAAGTGGGCGACCTCGATCACATCAAGAAAGGCTGCGAGATGCAGCAGATCGAATCATACGAAATCACCGTGCCCGCGCGCCCGCTCAGCGAAGTGCTCGATCAACACGCCATCACGAAAGTGGATTTCTTCTCACTCGACGTGGAAGGCTACGAACTCGAAGCGCTCAAGGGTCTCGACTTCGCGCGCCACGTCCCGCGCTTTCTCCTCGTCGAATGCCGCGACCGCGCGATCATCGAAAACTTTCTCGCGCCGCGTTATGAAGCCGTCGCAGTTCTCTCGCATCACGATGTCCTCTTCCGCGCCCGCTGAATCCAGCCGCCTGCAAAAATGGCTCGGCTCGTTCTTTCGCCGCACGCCGCGCGTCAGGGAGGCAAAGCGCATCGTCATCGGCGCGGCCCGCACGCTGTATCCCGGCTGGGTTTCGACCAATCGCGCGACGCTCGATCTCTTAAAGCGCGAAGATTTCGAGCGGCACTGGTCACCCGATTCGCGCGAAGCGTTCCTCGCCGAGCATGTGTGGGAGCACCTTTCCGAGGCGCAGGGGAAACTGGCCGCGGCGAATTGCTTCGCGTTCCTCCAGCCCGGCGGGCACCTGCGCATCGCCGTGCCGGACGGGCTGAATCCCGATCCCGAATATCGCGAACACGTGCGCCCCGGCGGCAGCGGCCGTGGCGCGGATGATCACAAAATGCTCTACACCGCGGCATCGCTGAAGGCGCTGGTCGAATCGGTCGGCTTCGCCTGCACGTTGCTCGAGTTTTGGGATGAAGCCGGCCATTTTCACGCGACCGACTGGGATGCGAACCAAGGCCACGTCATGCGCTCCCGCCGCTTCGACCCGCGCAATCAGGACGGCACGCTGCGCTACACCTCGCTCATCATCGACGCAGTGAAACCATGAGCACGCCGCTCGCGATCTTCGCGCACCGCCGCCCCGGGCATCTGCGGCGGCTGCTCGATTCCGTCAGCACCTGCCGGCAGTTGGAGGACTGCGTGCCGATCATTTTTTGCGATGGCCCGCGCGGGCCGGACGACAGCGCGGCGATCGCGGCCACACGCGCGGTGGCGCGCGAGTGGGCGGCGGCGCACGGCGCGAAAATCGTCGAGCGCGTGGAAAACAAAGGCCTCGCGCATTCCATCGTGGATGAAGTCACGGCCCTGTGCGGTGTATTTGGACGCGTGATCGTTTTGGAGGATGACCTCGAAGTCGCGCCCGACTTCCTGCGATTCATGCTCGCCGCGCTCGATCACTGCGAGCGGGACGAGAGCGTCCTTCAAATCTCCGGCTACATGTTTCCCGTGCCGCATTCCGAAAATCGGGATGCCTTCCGCCTGCCGCTGGCGACGACGTGGGGTTGGGCCACGTGGTCCCGCGCGTGGAAACTTTTCACGTGGGAGCCGCCCGAGGTTCGCGTCCGGCTTGACGACGCGCTCGAACGCCGCCGCTTCAATCTCGACGACTCCTACGATTACGCCGCGCTGCTCGAAGCGCGGCTCGCCGGAGCGAACGCCTCGTGGGGCGTGCTGTGGCAGTGGGCGATTTTCGAGGCGGGCGGCGTCGCGCTGCATCCGCGCGAAACGCTGGTCCACAATCACGGCTTCGACGGCACCGGAACGCATTGCGGCAGCGGCTCGCAGCCACGCCTGGAGTCGTTCGCGCCGATGCCGGAAAAGCTGCGCTGGCCGGAAGGCCCCGTCGATGAAGGTGCCTTCGACCGCATCAAAAAATATCTTCGCCAGCGCAGGATCGCAGAGCCACGCTTCCGCCCGATGGCCTTGCTTTCAAACCTTCTCCACAAAGCGCGCGGAGCGTTCGCGCCCGCGCCGGGAGGTCCGCGTATTCCCACCAGCAAGGAGCCGGACACCGCGATCTATTGGGACCCGAAAATGGCGGCGATCCTGGAGACTTGGGGCGAGGGAAATACGTGGGATGAAATCCAGGACTTGCTCGCGCAGCAGAACGGCAGGGTGCTCGACATCGCCTGCGGCACGGGAAAGACGATGGATATTCTGAAGCGATTCCCGGCACTCGAAATCCACGGCTGCGACATCTCGGATTTCCTTTTGCAAAAAGCCACCGAGCGCGGCCTCGCGGCGGAGCGACTCACCGCGTGCGACGCGACGAAACTGCCGTATTCCGACGCATCCTTCGAGTGCTCCTACTCGATCGGTTCGCTCGAACATTTCACCGAGCAGGGCATCCGCGATTGCGCTGCCGAGGCTGCGCGCGTCACGAGACTTTTCTCCGCGCACATGGTCCCCGTCGCGCGCAGCGGTCGCGATGAAGGCTGGATGAAAACGATCCAAAGTTTTCACAACAACAGCGTCGAATGGTGGCTGGAAAAATTCCGCGCGAGCTTTCCCGTCGTCGAGGTCATGGACTCGCGGTGGAACGACAAGATTTCGTTCGGGAAGTGGTTCATCTGCCGCAAATCGTGAATGTCCTGAACTGGTTCCGCGGCCGCCCCGCCGGGTCGAAGCGGCTGGCGGAGTGCGGTGAAAACTCGTCGATCACCGGCCCCGTGCACATTCGCAAGGAAGGCGGTCGCATCCGCGTCGGGCGCGACTGCGTGATCGAAGGCCAGCTCGTCGCGGAAACCGCGGCGGCGCGGATCGAAATCGCGGACAATGTTTACATCGGCGGCAGCACGATCATCGCGAGCGTCGCCAGCATTTCCATTGGCGATGACGTGCTCATTTCCTACCAATGCCTGATCGCCGACAGCGACAATCACAGCGTGCGCTACAGCATTCGCAAACGCGATCTCGCCGACTGGCGCAACGGCGGAAACCACGATTGGACGACGACGGTGACGCGGCCCGTGACGATCGGGCGCGGGGTGTGGCTTGGCGCGCGTGTCATCGTTTTGAAAGGCGTGAATATCGGCGAAGGCGCGGTGATCGGCGCGGGCAGCGTGGTGACGCGCGACGTGCCGGCGTGGAGTGTCGCGGGGGGAAATCCGGCGCGCGTGATCCGTACTTTGGGAGTCGATGAACGCTGAAGGGCAGATGACTTGGGAAGCGGCCGTGCGCTGGTATCGCGCGCAGCCGGGGAATGACGCGGCGGTGCGTGCGAATTACTTCGACCTGCCCGTGCGCGCGGCTGCGGAGCGATACGCGCTGAGTGAAGAGTTTTCGGAAGTGGCGCGTCTGCTCGGCTTGGGAAATGGGCGCGCGGTGCTCGATCTCGGCGCGGGCAATGGGATCGCGAGTTTCGCATTGGCGCGGGCTGGCTGGCGTGTGACGGCGCTCGAGCCGGACCCGGGCGAAGAAGTCGGAGCGGGCGCGATCCTCGCGCTGCAAAGGGAATTTGAATTGCCGATCGAAGTCGTCGCGTTCACCAGCGACAAGCTGCCGTTTGCCGATGCGAGTTTCGACGCGGTTTTTGCGCGACAGGTTTTGCATCACGTGCCGGATTTGGCGCAAACGGTGCGCGAGGTTTTTCGCATCCTGAAACCCGGCGGCGCGTTCCTCGCGATCCGCGAGCACGTCGCGAATGATGCGCGGGAGTTGCAGGCGTTTCGCGAAAATCATCCGCTTCACCGGCTCTACGGCGGCGAAAATGCGCACCCGCTTCAGACCTATTTGGACGCGGCGAATGACGCGGGCTTTTCCACGCTCAGCGTCTGGGGACCGCTCGAATCGATCCTGAATTTTGCCCCGCGCTCCGAACACGAACGGCTGGCGCAAATGCAGCGCATCGCCCGCGAACGCTGGTGCGGCCTTGGCCGGCTGTTCGCATCTTCGCCGGATTTCGTGGAAGCCAGCGTCCGCCTGGCGACTGCCCGAAACGCCAGCCCCGGTCGCATCCATTCGTTCCATTTTCAAAAACCATGAGCACGATCCTGATCACCGGAGCCGCGGGTTTTCTCGGGCGGCACATCGCGCGGGAGTTTGCACAGGCCGGATGTAAAGTCGTCGGCGTGGATGTCGTTGCGGCGGAGAATTCCGGCCTCGGGCCGAGTGTGGCATACGCGCGGCTCACGCTGCCAACGCCCGCGTTTGGCGAGCTGCTCCAGCGCGTGCAGCCAGACGCGTTGATCCATTGCGCCGGACGCGCTTCGGTGGCGAATTCGCTGACCGATCCCGGCGCGGATTTTCGCGACGGCACGGCGCTGACTTTTGAAGTGCTCGATGCCTTGCGCCGCACCGTGCCGGGTTGTCGTTTCATCCTGCTTTCCAGCGCGGCGGTTTACGGAAATCCGGCCACGCTGCCCGTTACGGAAGAGCACGTGTGCGCGCCGCTTTCGCCTTACGGTTATCACAAGAGGCAGAGCGAATTAGTGTGCGAAGAATTCGCGCGGATTTTTTCGATGCCGACCACGGCGGTGCGCATTTTTTCCGCGTACGGGCCGGGCCTGCGGCGGCAGGTCGTGTGGGATATTTGCCGCCAGGCGCTGACTGAAGCGGAGTTGCGCCTGCGTGGCACTGGCGGTGAAAGTCGCGATTTTATCCACGCCGCCGATGTCGCCCGTGCGCTGCGGCAGATCGTGGAAACCGCGCCCTGCACCGGAGAAATTTACAACCTCGCATCTGGCGTTGAGACAACGATCGCCGAACTCGCCGACCGGATCTTGCGCCAGCTAGGGCGCGCGATTCCGGTGCGCTTCGACGGCGCGCAAACGCCCGGCGATCCGCTGCACTGGCGCGCCGACATTGCGCGTGCGTGCAGCCTCGGCTTCCAGCCGCGCGTGACGCTCGAGAAGGGCTTGGAGTCATTCGCCGCGTGGTGCTCCGCCGAACTCGCGACATGAGTTTTCCCCAGCATGTCGGCCTCGTCGCGCTGGGCGGCGCGGGCTGGATGGGCGGGTCGAATTACGTGCGCGGCCTCGCCGCGGCCATCCACGCCTCGTCGCCCGCGACGAAGGTTTCATTCATCTGTCCGAAAAACTTGCTGCCGGACTGGCGCAACGACGCATCGGTCATCGCGGTGAAGACGCAGCGCACGCTGCGGGCGCGGCTTTTCGATCGGACGCCGCAGCTTCCAAAAGTGATCGCCGAAGCGGGCATCGAGTTCGTTTACCCAGTCACGTACGCGAGCGCTTTCCTGTTGGATTCGCAGCTCAGCGCGTGCGCCTGGGCGGGATGGATTCCGGATTTTCAGCATCGGTATTTGCCGAATTTTTTTACCGGGAAAGACATCGTCTGGCGCGAGGATCGCATCGCGCTGCTCGCTGAGAAAGCGACGCGCGTCGTGCTCAGCAGCGAGAGCGCGGCGAACGACTTTCGCGAGTTTTTTCCCGCACACGCAGCGAAAGCGCGGGTGTTCACCTTTGCCACGCCGCCGCTCGCACTCCGCGACGCCGACCTCGCGCTGGACGACGTGCCGCCGCGCTTCCTCCTCGTCAGCAACCAATTCTGGAAACACAAAAACCACGGCGTGATCCTAGATGCGCTGCGCATTCTCCAAGCGCGCGGCGTTCGCCCGATCGTCCTCTGCACCGGCCAGCTCGTGGATCATCGCGATCCTGAATATGCCGGGACGATTCGCGCCGCGCTCGAGAAAGACGGGCTGGGTGAGCAGGTGAAATTGCTCGGCCTCATCCCGCGCGAGGAGCAAGTCGGACTGATGCGACGCGCGGTCGCGATCGTGCAGCCGTCGTTGTTTGAAGGCTGGAGCACGATCGTGGAAGACGCGCGCACGCTCGGTCGGCCGTGTCTGCTTTCCGGCATCGCCGTGCATCGCGAACAGAATCCACCGGGCGCGCGTTTTTTCGACCCGCACTCGCCCGAGGCGCTTGCAGACTTGATCGCCGAGGCATGGGCGGACTGGCCGGCGGGGCCGGATCGTGATGCGGAAAATGCCGCGCACGGCCGAGCGGTCGCGCGGCTCGCGGAAGTCGGCAGCCGCTTTCTTGCGCTTACGCAGGCTTGTCGATAAGGAGCGCCATGTCGTTTCGGAACGCGATTCTGTCTTCGCTCAATCACCTCTTCGGCCTGCGCGGCCTGGAGCTGCGCAGCCGCGTGCGGGCAGAGGCCGATTGCTCGATGGATGCCGCGCTGCGACGCGCGGGCGCGCGGATTCCAAAGATCGGCACCGTGATCGACGTGGGCGCTGCCGCTGGAATGTGGACAATGCACGCGCGCCCGTATTTTCCCGAAGCACAGTTTCTTCTCATCGAGCCGTTGAACGAGCGGGTGCCGGAGTTGGAGGCGTTGCGCGCAGCGGACCGGCGCGTGGATTTCGTCAGCGCGGTCGCCGGCGCGGAGCGGGGACAGGCGACGCTCCACGTGACTCCCGATCTGAATGGGAGCGGCGTGGCCGATTCGCCCGGGACGGGCAGCCGGACGGTGGCGGTTACGACGATTGATCGCGAGGTTTCGGAGCGGCAGTTGCCGGGGCCTTATTTCATCAAGCTCGATACCCACGGCTACGAAGTGCCGATCCTCGAAGGCGCGCGCGCCACGCTCGCGCAGAGCGCGCTGTTAATGATCGAGGTCTATAATTTCAAGCTCACTGGCGCGTGCCTGTGCTTCCCACAACTGTGCGCGCGGATGGAAGAACTCGGCTTTCTGCCATGCGACGCCGTGGAGCCGGCGCGGCGTCCGGGCGATCTTGTGCTGTGGCAAATGGACCTGGTTTTTGCGCGCGCCGACGCGCCGCTTTTCGCCCGCAAGACCTATCAATAATCTCCCTTCCATCGCGGTCGTCACACCGTCGTTCAATCAGGCGCCGTTTCTCGAAATGGCGATCGAATCGGTGCTCGGCCAGCACTATCCGTTGCTCGAATATTTCATCGCGGATGGCGGCTCGACGGATGGCAGCGTGGAGATCATCTGGCGGCACGCATCGCGGCTCGCGGGCTGGGTGAGCGAGCGCGATGGCGGGCAGTATGCGGCGGTCGCGAATGGGTTTGCGCGGACGAATGGCGAGATTCTCGGCTGGTTGAACAGCGACGATGCGCTTGTGCCTGGCGCGCTTTCAGTGGTGGGCGAAATCTTCGCGCAGTTTCCGCAGATCGACTGGCTCACGACCACGCGCCCGATTTTCTGGGATGCACGTGGGCGCGCGGTGCGGTGTGAGGCGCTGGCGGGCTTCAGCCGCGCCGGATTTTTCACGGGCGAGCATTTGAAAAAGGAGGGCTGCTTCGACTTGGGATTCATCCAGCAGGAATCGACGTTCTGGCGGCGGAGCCTTTGGGAGAAGGCGGAGGGTTTTGACGGCGACTTTCCGCTAGCCGGGGACTTCGCGTTGTGGGCGCGTTTTTTCAAACACGCCGAGCTGTTCAGCATCGACGCGCCATTGGCGGGATTCCGATTGCACAACGAGCAAAAGACCGGGCAGCGCTTTTCCGAGTACTCGCGCGAAGCGGCAGCCGCGCTGGCGAAATACGGCGGCGCGCACGGCGGGAGTTTGCGTTTCATTTTGCGCGAATGCGCCCGCCGAATGCCTGCCGCGTGCTGGCCGGCGCTCGCAAGTGCGGGGCTGATGCATCGCTCGCATTGCGTCACCCGCGACTTGCGACGGGGTGTCTGGACGATCGCCGAGCGCTTCGTTTAGCTTCGTTTCTTCCCGAGATGTCCGAGCCCGTTGATTTTTTCATCCATGTCCCGAAGACCGCCGGCACGACGATGCTGCGGATCATCGAGGATCGTTATCTGCCGGGTTCGGTCGAGAGTTTGTATCTCGCGCCGCCCGAGGAAGCCGCGGCGCGCATCGCGGGCATCGGCCCGCAAACGCGCATCGTCGCGGGGCATGTGGACTACGGATTCAGCAGACATTTTCCGGGAGCGTTCCGTGCGTTCGCGATGCTGCGCGAGCCGGTCGATCGCGCGATCTCGCTGTTCTATTTTGTGAAACGGGAAGCGTCGCATCCGTCGCATCAGGCGGTGCTCGAAGGCGCGATCACGATCGAGGAAATGTCGCGCGAACAAGGCGGGATGCAGGCGCGCTTCATCGCGGGCTATTCGCCGGCGGAGCCGGTCGATGACGAAACGCTGCTCGCGCGGGCGAAGCATCATCTGGTGGAGAAACTTGCGGTGTTCGGGCTGACGGAACGCTTCGATGAAACGCTGTTGCTTCTCACCAAGGCGCTCGGCTGGACGCTGCGCGGCTATGCGCGGATGAACGTGACCCGGCAGCGCCCAAGCAAGGATGCGACCGATCCCGCGCTGCTCGCCGCGATTCGCGAGGCCAGTGCCGTCGATGTCGCGCTTTACGAATTTGCGCGGGAGATTTTTGAAACGCGGATCGCCGGGCAGCCGCCGGAGTTTGCGGAAGAACTCGCCGCGCTGCGCCGCGACGCGCTGGTGGTGGATGGCGTGAGTCGCGTGCGCGAAGGCATTGGGTCGATCGCGCGGAAACTCGGGCTCGGGAAGTAGCGTGCGCATTTCGATCGTCACGCCGACGCTGAACCGCGCGCACTTTCTCGCGCAGGCGATCGAGAGCGTGCTGGCGCAAGGCGACGCGGATGTGGAGCACATCATCGTCGATGGCATGTCCACGGATGGCACGGTCGAGCTGCTCGCGCGGCATCCGCATCTGCGCGTGATCCGCGAGCCAGATGGCGGGCTTTACGACGCGCTGAACAAAGGGCTGCGCGCGGCGACGGGCGAGTGGATCGGGTGGCTGAACAGCGATGATCTTTTTGCGGAGGACGCCTTTCGACGGGTGCGCGCGGCGGCGGCGGATTCGGCGGTCGAGGCGGTTCACGGGCGGGCGGAGATTTTTGTGGAAGGTGCCGCGGATGCTGTGTCCGCGCGGCTTGCGACGGCGAACAGGCTGAGCGCGGGGCGTCCGGAATTGACGGTCGGGAACGTGGCGCTTGGCGCTCCGAATCCGAATGCCCGCTTTCTTCGCCGGAGCGTTTATGAGCGCGTTGGCTATTGCGAAACGCGGTATCGCGTCGCTTCGGATCGCGATTTCCTGCTGCGTGTCGCGCTGCTGAATCCGCGGGCGGCGATCCTCAACGAAGTCATGTATCGCTACCGCTGGCACGCGGAATCGCTCACCTTTGCCAATGACCCGGCGGGCGATGCGAAAGTGCGCGACGAGTATCTCGAGATCGCGGAGCGCTTCCTCGCGCGCGTGGATTTGCCCGACGCGGCGCGGCCGCCCCTGCGGCGCTGGCATCAGCGCGAGAGCGCCACGTCGGCGATGGCGCAATTGCTCGCTGGCAAACTGCGCGGATGCGCCGGATACGCGCGGCGCGGCTTTCGGATGAACGCGGCGTGGCCGCTGATGTTTGCGCGGCACGTCTGCGGAGCACTGCTGGGGCGATGATCAGCGTCATCCTTCCCGTTTTCAATCGCGCGGCCACGCTGGCGCGTTGCGTCGAGAGTGTGCGGGCGCAGACGTTTGCGGATTGGGAATTGATCGCGGTCGATGATGGATCGTCGGACGATTCGGTTCGCGTCCTGGAATCGTTCGAAGATGCGCGGATGCGCGTGATCCGGCACGAGCGAAATCGCGGGCCGAGCGCGGCGCGAAACACCGCGATCGAAGCGGCGCGCGGTGAGTATCTCGCGTTGATCGATTCGGACGACGAGTGGCTGCCGCGCAAGCTGGAGAGCCAGATGGCGCGAATGCAAAGCGGTGAATGCGAACTTTGCGGGTGCGAATATTTTCTGGTTGCGAACGGCGCGGACACGCGCGTGACTTTTCGCACCCCGCCATCTTGGGCGGAGGTGCTGCACACAAAATGCGAACTCGGAAATGGGACGACGCTGGTGCTGCGGCGCGAGTGTGCGGCGGCGGTGGGGGCGCTGGATGAGCGGCTGCGCGTTTACGAGGATTGGGACTGGATGCTGCGGCTCGTGCAGCGATTTCGGTATGTCGTCGTGCCCGAGCCACTCGCGCGCGTCCATGCGGGCGGGCCGCGTTCAGCGCAGGCGTTTGCGGATGCAGCCGAGGTTTTTCTCGCGAAACACGCCGCGGAGTTCGCGCGCCTGGGCGCGGCGCATCACGCGTGGGTGCGCGGGAAACATTTCGAAAACGTGGCGGCAAATGCCTACGCGAATCGCGATTTTCGGCTGGGCTCGCGGTACTTGCTGAAATCGTTCGCGGCGAATTCGCGGCAAAGCCCGGCGCGGCTCGGGGCGCTCGCACTCGCGCCGGTGGATGCCCTTTTCGGCACGTCGTTTATCCATCGCGTCGCGAGTTGGCGGCGTGGCGCGACTTGAGTTCCGCGACGAAGGCGGAATGTTTCGCGCCGCGCAGACCGCGCCGGAGTGTGACGAAAATTTTTGGGGCGTTGTCCGCCAGGGCGGCGTGTACGTCGAGCCACAAGCCGGGGAAGACGCGGCTGCGCAACACCGCCGCGAAACGTTCGGCAAGGGCAGTCGCGATCACGGTGAAAGGATGGCTCCGACGCCGCACTCTGTCGAGTTTGCGCGCTGCTTCTTGCCGCGCGTGGCGTCTCCGCATTCACTGGCGGCGATGAAGCTTCTTTTTCTCTCCAGCTACGCGCATCTGGCGCTCGATCCGGCTGAGACGCACGTGTCGGGCGGCGCGGAATTGCAGGTGGCGCTGATGGCGCGGGAGCTGGTGGCGCGCGGGCATGATTGCGTGCTGGTTTGCGGCGATCACGGGCAGGCGGATGATCGTGTCTTGCAAGGTGTGCGGGCGCGGGTGGGCGGGAAATTTCAGACCGGCGGACTGGCGGATACGCTGCGCGCGGTGCCGCGCGTTTTTCGCATCATCGCCGAAGAGCGGCCGGATTTTACTTTCGTGTTTGGCTGGACGACGTGGCTGTTTTTCCTGCTCTGGCCGCGGCGGCGCGGGCACACGCGGCTGGGTTTTACGTGCATGCTCGACACCGAGGTGAATGGCGAATTTCGCCGCGAGAATCCGGTGCGCGGCGCGCTGTTCGAGCAGGGCATCCGGCGCGCGGATGTGCGCCATGCGATCACGGATTACGAAGTGGAATGCTTCGGGCGCATGGGGCTCGATTGCACGCTGTATCGTCCGCTCATCATGCCGCGCACTTCGCCGCGGGTCGTGGAAAAGAGCATCGACTTTCTGTGGGTCGCGCGCTGCCAGGAGATCAAGCGTCCCCATGCGTTTCTCGATCTTTGTGAAGCGCTGCCGGAAGCGCGTTGCGTGATGATTTCCCCCAATGAAAACGCCGCGCTGTGGCAGAGCATCGCGGACCGCGCGGCGACGCTGAAAAATGTGCGCCTGATCGAGCGCGTGCCTTACGGTGAAGCGCAGGCGTGGTACGATCGCGCGGCGGTGTTCGTGAACACTTCGACTTGGGAGGGTTTTGCGAACTCATTCATCCAAGCGGGGCAGGGCGGCGCGGCGATTCTTTCGTTGAGCGTGAATACGGACCGGCTGCTGACGCGGTTCAGCGCCGGGATTTGCGCGGACGGCGACGCGACGCGCTTCCGCGATGCTGCGCGCTCGCTTTTGCACGACGCGGATTTGCGATGCACGATGCAGGCGGGCGCGGAACGTTTCGTGGCAGAGTGGCACGACAATGCGCGCAACGTGGACCTGTTTCTTTCGGCGCTTTCCGATACGAAACCCGCGCGATGAACCGCCATTTCGACAGCCGCGAACGGTGTCCCTGCTGCGATGCGGCGGGCGGCGCGCCGCTTTTTGAAAAGCCGTTTTGCAGCCCGCCGATCCGTGAATATCTGGAGACGTTTTATTCGCCGCAGGGCGGCGTGGAATTCGAGTTTCTCGAGGGCGCGAACTTCACGCTGATCGAGTGCCCGAGTTGCGGATTGATTTTCCAAAAACACATCGCGAACGACGCGCTGATGGGGCGGCTCTACGATCGGTGGATCGATCCGGTGAAGGTTTTCGCGGTGATCGACGGGCGGCAGGACGCGGCCTATTTCATGTCGCTCGCGAAGCAGGTGGCGAATGTGGTGACGTGGTTTCGCAAGCTGCCTGCCGAGCTGAGTTGCCTGGATTTCGGGATGGGCTGGGGCCACTGGTGCCGCACCGCGCGAGGGTTTGGGTGCGACGTGGCGGGCGCGGAATTGTCGGAGGCGCGGATCGCCTTTGCGCAGAAATCGGGGCTGCGGGTGATCGCTCCGGGCGAGATCGCGGATCATCGTTTTGACTATATCCACACGGAACAAGTCTTCGAACACATCCCGCATCCGTTCGCGACGCTGACCGAGCTGAAACGCGCGCTGAAACCCGGCGGGCTGATTCGCATCAGCGTTCCCGATGGGTGGAACATCAAGCGAAAGCTGGCGCGCGGTCGGTGGCTCGCGGCGAAGGGTTCCGGCGACTCGTTGAACGCGGTCGCGCCGCTCGAGCACATCAATTGTTTCCACTACGAAGTGATCGTCCGTCTGGCAAAACGCGCGGGTTTGGAAGAGCGAATCGTGCCCGACGTGCATTCGACTTCGCTGGTGGATGCGCTGCGCGATTTGGTGAAACCGCACTACTTCCGACTGCGCGGACGGCGCGACACGGCGCTGTATTTTGGCGATGCACCAATCGATTCGGGAAATGCCGATCGGTAATTGCGCTGGCTAAGTGCCGCGGTTTTCCGCGATTCTCCATATTGCCAGTGGAGCATCCATTGGTGACCGTCCCCAATAGCGGTCCAACCATCCAAACCAAAAACGAAATCCAATCATGAAACTAAATCCCCTGTTCGCCATTGCTGCCGCCGCTTCGTTCGCCCTCGCCGGGTGTGACAAACCGACGACCGCGCTCGACGAAAAAGCCGGTGAAATCAAAGCTGCCGCCGACAAGAAAATCGACGAAGCCAAAGACATGGCGAAGGAGAAAGCTCCCGCCGCCGCTGCCGCGGTGGACAAAGTCGCCGCGGAAGCGAAGAACGCCGCCGCAAAGGCAGTGGACGCGACCAAAGACGCTGCCGATAAAGCGCTCGGCGCCGCGAAAGATGGCGCTGCAAAGGCCAGCGACGCAGCCGACAAGGCCGTGGACGCGACGAAAGATGCCGCTGCGAAGGCTGCCGACGCGGTGAAAGACGCCGTGCCGCCATTGCCGGACGCTCCGAAGTAGTCGTCGCCGCACGATTCGCAAATTTTCAGCCCCGGTCGCGCAAGCGTGGCCGGGGCTGTTTTGCGTCTGGTGGATGGCGTTGCGCCGTCGCGCCATCCAGCTTGTGTTATTCGAGCGGCTTAAAGCCCACGCCTTCGTGCGTGAGCACTTCGAAAATGTGGCGGAGCAGCGTGCGGTAGTGCGCCTGCACGACGACGTCATTGGTCTCGCGCTCGAGCGCCACGAAATCCTCGTAGTCTTCCTGGAGCTTCAGCGCGAGCAGGGCGCGGAGCGCGGCGTCGGGATCGACTGGCTGATCGGTGGTGATCCCGGAACTGGCGGCGCGGTCTTCCGAGTCGGCGGTGAGATCGTCGATGCGCTGCTGGAGTTCGGCGTTGCGCGCTTCGAGTTGGATGTTGAGCCGGGCCAGCTCGTCGGAAGTCGGCTCGCCCTCGATGATCGGCGCGCTGCTGCGCTCGGGGCGACGCGAGCGCCGGTCCGTGTCGCGATCCTTGAGTTTGCTCTGCGCGGTTTTGAGTTCGTTGCGCAGGTAAGCGACGTGGGCGTCGATCAGCCGCAGCGATTCGGAGACATTCAGATTCGCCGCGGATTGGCCGCCGCGCTGGGGACGTGAAGATTCGCGCTGCGCTGGTTCACGCGGCTCACGCGGCTCACGCGGTTCCCGAGGCTCGCGCGCAGGCTGGTTGACGGGCGCTTCGTCGCGCGATGGCATCGTTTTCGAAACATAGACGGGATACTGCCGCGCCGTCTTTGTCGCGCCATCTTCGCGATCACCATCGTCTTCGTCATCATCCGCGTCGCGATTCTCAGCATCCTGCGCCGCGGGCTCGCCGCCGGTTCCGCCGTTGGCGGGAAGATCTTCCGCAGACTCTGGAGCTGGCGCGGCAAGCAAGGCGGCGATTTCTTCGGGCAGGCTGGCGACTTCACGCCGCAGCGCGCCCTGCCATTTCGCGGTCCAGCGACCGAGCCCGTTTTTCACGGCTTCGAGCGCGGCCTCGTGCAGTTTTTCCAGGCGTCCGGCCTCGGCAGCCCACTTCAGCACGCCGAGCTGCGTGACCGGCGGATGCGGCAGCGTGAAAACGGTGAGCAGCGCGCAATGCACCAGCGCATTGGCATCGGCCGGCTTCAAATCCGCGAGCGGGAAACCGGCGAGCCACGGTTTGGCGCGACCGATGAAGACGCTCGCGAACATCTGCGCATCCTTTTGCTGCAAAGCACCGGATTCCTTTTCCCGGAGATCGCGGGCCACGCCCACGGCGAGCTTCGCGGCGGATGCCACGTCCTGTTTGAAAAGACCACGCGCGAGACTCAGGCGCAGCCGGCGCGCGGAGTCGCCTTCGTCTTTGGAAAGACCGGAAAAGAGCTGGGTGCGAAAGCCCGCCGTCAGCTCCGGCCACGCCGCGGCGACGCCGTTCACCGCGACCATCCACGCAAATTTCGGCAGCAGCTCGAGCACGAAAGTCACACCCGCGCGGCCATCGAGCAGGCATTCCTTGATCGCCTGCGCCGCGCGCGCTTCATCGGCAGCGGAAAGGCGTCCCTTTTCCGCCAGCACAGCCAGCTCGGTGAGCGTGTCTTTCGGCGAAGCCAGCTCGCCAAGCTCGGCTGGCGCAGCGTCGGCGGGAGTGTCCTCCGCGGGCGCGGAATCCTCGAAACCCGCGTCGGCAGATGCTTCCGCAATCGGAGCCGCATCGTGTGGCGGACTTTCGAGCGGTAGTTCCGGCGTCGTGTTGTCGTCTGGCAAAGTGGATTCCATGGGTGCTTTTGGTGGCGACTAATGAGCGCGTGCGATGTGCCAAACGCGAGGAAAAAAGCGCGCGAGCCCGCTGCCGCAGGCAACGGGCTCAGGTGATTTCGATGGCAAACTCCCGCGCGTCCATACGGAGCAAAGCGTGGAAAGGGGTCGCTTCTTGAAATTCGCTCTTGGCAGAGGCGGATAGTCAGGCGAGCTCAGGCGAGAATGGGGAAAGGGTCGGGGCTGGCGCGCATCTTTCCGGGAGACCGAGCTTGATGCTGCGGGAGGGAGTGTCTCCGTTCGTAAGACGAACCGACGAACCGCGTTCAGCGGGGAGACAACCGACTCGATGGGTGTTTGTGGGGACATGACCAGCGGGACTGCTGATGCGAAACCGCAATTGGTCCGGCAAAGGCACGCAGCGATTTCGGAAAAACTGTTCGTGCCAGTGCTTTGTTTCTCCATCTTCGCTGCTTTGGAAATGTCCACCGCCCGCGAAAAGCCCGATCACAAAGTGAAACTGCGCGATGTCCCGCACAAGCCGGGCGTTTACATCATGCGCGATCGTTTCAACCGCGTGATCTACGTCGGCAAGGCGCGCAGCCTGCGCAAACGCGTGAGCCAGTATTTCACGCCGAGCCGCACTATGCGCGCCGATCTGAAAACGCGCGCGCTCATCGACGCGATTTGGGATTTCGAGTGGCACGTCGTCGCCAGCGAGCCCGAGGCGCTGCTGCTGGAGGGCAAGCTGATCAAGGAATTCCGCCCGCGCTACAACGTGAGTTTTCGCGACGACAAACACTTCCTGCTCGTGAAATGCGAGCTGCGCGATGAGTGGCCGCGCTTCCGGCTGACGCGCGCGAAGAACGATGAGACGGCGCGATATTTCGGCCCGTTCGCGCACGCCGGGGCGCTGCGGCAGACGCTGGCGTTCATGCGGAAAAAATTCGGCGTGCTGACTTTCGGGCGCGGCAATCCGACGGAGCGCGAGCGGAAATCCTCGACGTATCAGGTGCCGATGAAACTCGCTGAGATCGACGAGACGCAATACCGTGAGCGGGTCGAGGCAGCGTGCGAATTTCTGGAAGGCCGCTCGAAAGAACTGCTCGCGGAGTTGGAAAAGGAGATGCACGCCTTCGCCGCGAAACTCGATTTCGAGCGCGCCGCCGAGCTGCGCAACATGCTCGACGACCTGCGCAAAACGACGAAGCCGATGTCGCGCTACACGCGCGATCAGCGCCACCGGCTCGGCGTCACCAGCACCATCGACCCGCCCGCCGACCTCGCGATCCTCGGCGAAGAATTGCTGCTGTCCGGCCCGCCGCGCCGCATGGAGTGCTTCGATATCTCCAACATCAGCAGCACGCACATCGTCGCGAGCATGGTCTGCTTCATCGACGGCCGCCCCGCGAACGCGCAATACCGCCGCTTCCGCATCACCGGCGTCGATGGGCAGGACGATTTTGCGAGCATGGCGGAAGTCGTGCGACGCAGGTATTCGCGGGTCTTGCGCGAAGCGGGAGCGATTGCGGATTGCGGATTGCAGATTGCGGATTCTGCCGATTCCACAGTCGATCTTTCGCCGGAGCATTCGCAGGAAACCCCCGCCGAAACACTCGCCCGCATCGCCGCGAACAATCCGCAATCCGCAATCCGCAATCCGCAATCGCTACCCAGCCTCATCATCGTCGATGGCGGCAAAGGCCAGCTCTCCGCGGCGTGCCGCGAACTCCAGCGGCTTGGCCTGCACGATCTGCCGATCATCGGTCTCGCGAAAGAGTTCGAGGAAATCCACCGGCCCGGCGTTGCGGAGCCGTTGCGCCTTTCGCACGAAAGCGGTGCGCTGAAAATGCTCCAGCGCATCCGCGACGAGGCGCACCGCTTCGCGAACGGCTACCATCAACTGCTGATGAAACGTCGGATCGGCGAGAGTCTGCTCGACGAATGCCCCGGCGTTTCCGCGACGCGAAAAGCCGTTTTGCTCAAACGCTTTGGCAGCGTCGCCCGACTAAAGCGCGCCACCGTCGATCAGATCGCCGCCACCGAAGGCATCGGCCGCAAACTCGCGGAACAAGTCGTCGCATTCCTTGCCGAACGCGGATAGCGAATTGCGCAATGCGCTCCCCGATCCTCACCAGCGCGGCATTTTTCGCCGCGATTGCTTCGCTCCTCCACGCCCAAACCGTGCTGGTCGCGCCGTATGTCCAGCCGGGCAATGGCGCGACGCTTTCCGGCACGGATGTGAAGTCGCTCGTCTGGCTCACGGATCAGACGCCGGGTGAATTCACCGTCGAATACGGCTTGTCCGGCAAGCCAGCGCGCACCAGTGCCGCGACGAAAAGCGCGCTGGATTTTCCCCTTCCAAAAAAGGCGGCAAAGCCGACACCGGTTCCCAATCCCGAGCCCGAGGTGCCGACGACGCTCGAGGATTTGAAGAAGGAAGAGATCGCTTCCAGTTCCGTGCCGTTCGTGGAGAAGAAGCAGGGCTATTTCCGATACGTCGCGGATTTGTCGGGCCTGCCATTCGACAGCACGATCAGCTATCGCGTAAAGCTGGGCGGCAAGCTCGTGCGCGAGGGTGCTTTTAAGACGCGTGCCTCGGCGGGAAAGGCGATTCGTTTCGTGGCAGTGGGCGATCTCGCCACCGGCAAACCGCAGCAGAACGGCGTGGCGTGGCAGATCGCGCAGCAGAAAGCGGATTTCATGATCGCGCTGGGCGACATCGTTTATTCCGCCGGCCGCGCGGGTCAGTATCTGCATCATTTTTTCCCGACGTACAACGACGTCGCGCTGCCGTCGCCGAAGACCGGCGCACAGATCATGGCCTCGCTGCCGATCTACCCGATCATCGGGAATCACGATATCGAGGCCGCGCGCTTGTCCGCGTATCCCGATGCCTGGGCGGCGTTTTATTTTTTCCGCGTTCCGAAAAACGGACCGGGGACCGGCGCGTGGACTCCGGCGCCGTCGAAAAATAAAAAGATCGCGACGGATTTTCAGAATCTCGCTGGCGCGGAGTTTCCGGCGATGCTGAACTACTCGTGGGACAGCGGCCCCGCGCATTTCATGGCACTCGATTGCGGCGCGCATGTGAAGGCGGACGATCCCGGACTGCTCGCGTGGATCGAGCGCGATCTGAAAGCATCGAAGCAGCCGTGGAAAATCGTCTGCTTCCACGCGCCCGCCTTTCACACCTCGCGGGAACACTACACGCAGCAGAAAATGCGGTTGTGGGAGCCGGTCTTCGAGCAGTGCGGAGTGGATGTCGTGCTCAACGGGCACGTCCACAATTACCAGCGCTCGAAGCCGCTCCGCTTCAAGCCCGTCGGCAAGCGCGACAAAAGCGGCAGGCAAAACGGTGAACTCACGCTCGACGAAACTTTCGATGGCGTGAAAGACACGACGCCCGAGGGCATCATCCACATCGTGAGCGGCGGCGGCGGCGCATCGCTTTACAGCCAGGATTTCCCAAAGACCGTCGCCTATTTGCAGAAGAAAAACGGCGCAAACTACGCGCCGCTCACCGCGAATTACTTCGCCGCGAAGCACTCTTTTTCCGTCGTGGACATCACGCCCGCGACCTTCAAGCTGCGCCAGATCGCGATCAGCGGCGAGGAGGTCGATGCCTTCACCATCACAAAATCCGCGCGCTGATTTGCCCGCGGTTTAGTCCGGCAGGCCGCTCGTTTCCGTATCGAAAATCGCGCGCTCCAGCCAGCGCGCGAGGTACGCGCACAGCCGCGGCTTGTCCGCGCAGAGAGCCGGCTCGATGTCGCGTTCGCAAAAGCCAAAGCCGGGGCCGAATGCCGCGCCATTGACCACGCAGGCGTCGCTGCGCGCGGTTTCGATCTGCCGGGCGGCGGCGGCGAGCGCGTCGTCGCGCGTGCCGGTGAGTTCGTATTTCCAGCCGACGATTTTGCTCGATGGAAACAGGATGCGCAGGTCGTCGATCAGCTTCAGCGCAGGCTCGAGCGTGAGCGTGAGTTCGCCGGATCGGCTCGGGATTTTGGCTGCGGCGATTTCGATGCCTTCGCTCGATTGCACGCTCTTTACCCGGTAGTCGGAGAGCGCCGCGGCGTGGAAAACCGCGCTGATTTCGCCGCGTCCTTCGACCGTGCCGAGGCCCGCGCGCAGGTTTTCGTTCGTGGTGAAATTGACCGTCTGCGCACCCTCGACGCGCAGCGGACAAGTCGCGCCCACACCTTTGAAACACAGCACCTCGAAGCCCGCGCGCGTCAGTCGATTTGCCAGCAGGATGCCGAGTTCGCCGGTCGAGAAATTCGTGATTCGGCGAACTTCATCGATCGGCTCGTAGCTTGGCCCGCACGTGACGATGACTTTCACGCGCGCACCATGAACGCAGGCGGCTTGCGCGGCAAGCGCCAGCACCGCATCTTCACGACATGGATCGAGCCACCGCCATTTCCGAAATCCGCGACGCCTGCAACGCCATCGCTGCCGGCGTGACGCGCGTGCATCCGCTGCTGCCCGCGCTCGCCGACGAGCCGACGAAATCCGAAATCGTGAAGGCGCTTTTCGAACTCACGAAAAACGTCGAGGTCGTGAAGAAGCAGGTGATGCGCTTGGAGAAGCGCGACGACAGCGCGCTGCTATAAACCGCCGGTCGCGCTGCCTGCTGAGAAGAGGGCTTTCGCACCTACAAGTTCGTCTCCGCCCACGGCTCGAAGACTGGCAACCGAGTCTCCGGCGTGCGCCAGCCGAGCAGGTAGCGGAGCCGGGGCTGGAGCACGCGCGCGCGGGGCAGCGCGAAAGTGCCGTCGTCGCGCCGCGGTAGTTCGGGCATTTCCATTTTCAGCAAATCCTCGCCTTCGATCAGGCAGAGCAAATCGCCCGGCGCGGTGCCGTCGAATTTCGGGCGGATGACGATCTCATCGCCCTCCACGGAAACCGTCGCCGAGACGCGCGGCATTTTTTTCACGAACGCTTTCTGCTCATCCGCGATCGTCGCGCACGCGCCTTCGTACGCCGCGACCACGCGCTCGAAATCGAGTTGCGCGGCCTGCATCGTGTCGCGCCAGAGCGCGCTGCCGGCGAGTCCGGCGGGTTTGTTTTGGCGGGCAAATGCGCGCAGCAATTTCGCGGGTGCGTCGCTGCCGTGGGTTTCGATGAGCGCGCGGGCGAAGACTTCGCCGAGCGGGTAGGCGAGATTCGCGTCGCGCGCGCGGCTTAATTCTGTGTCGTCGCACAGCAGCTCGAACGGCACCACCCCGCGCGCCCATGCCGCGGCAACGCTGCGACGGTTTTGCGCGCGCTCGGTTTCGTCGGCGAAAAGCTGCTGCTCGATGTGCGTGGCGAGTCCCTCGTGCAGGAAGCGGATGTAGCGGAAATGCGCGGTCAATTTTCCATCGCTGAGTTGCCCGATGAAAACGTGCGCCGTCTCGTGGCCGAGGATCAGCTTTTGTTCATCGAGGTTTTGCTCCGGAAAAATAGGCAGCCGGATTTTCGTCCAGTTCGTCTGCCCCGCCGCGTGCGGCATCACCGGGCTCGCGAGATCGACGACGATGCGCGACGGCGGCGGTGCCGCGTCGAGCAGATGCCGCACGGAGCCGAACACGGCGTCCGCCTCCGCGATCAGCGGCGCGGCCTGCGCGCGCTGCGCGGAGCGGAAGAGGAATTCGTAATAGACCGTCTCCTCCCGCGCGAAGGCCGCCTCGCCGAGCGGCATCGCGGCGAGCTTCGCCTCGTCGGCGGCGGCGGAGCCGAAGATGCGCACCATCGCCGCGATCCACACGAGCGGCGCGAGGAGGCGCAACCCCGCGCCGAGCAGCCGCAGCACGCGCCATTTCCCGAGCTGCCCGGCGACGAATTGCGCGCGGTCGCCGAGACTGAGAAAACCGAGCCACGCGATGCCCAGCAGCGCCGCGGTGGCGCCGACGTGCGCGGCGACGTGGCTCCACGGCACCCGCACGCGCCCCTCATCGAAACTCGCGCCGAGCAGTTCGTACGGATTGAAGAGCGCGATCTTTTCCACCCCGCGCGCGTGCAGCCAGAGGTAGCCGCCGAAGAGCAGCCCGACCACCAGCGCGAACCAGCGCCGCACAAACGAAAACGCCAGCGCCAGCGCGACGAGAAATGCCGCCGCGACCGCTTGCAGCCAGATTTGCGCGCCGAGGAAATTCCACGCGAGCGGCCCGTCCGGCGACGCGCGCGAGAGCCAGTCGAGCAGCACGATCGCGGGCACGTCGATGAGCATGACGAGAAGTGTGACCGCGAGGGCCGCGAGATATTTCGCGATGAAAAGCCGCGTGCGCGACACCGGCAGGCCGTCGAGAAAACGGAGCGTGCCCTGCTCGCTTTCATTGATGAGCACGCCCGCGCCGATCATCAGCGCGAAGAGCGCGAGCGCGGCGAACGAGCCGGAGCGATCGTCCGCCAGCCACGCCGAGGGGATGAACTTTTGCTCGTCTGGCATTTCCGTCGCGAAAGTGTAGGCGACGCCGAGCAGGAACATCCCGAGGATGCAAAAAACGAAAGGCCGCAGCGCGCGAAATTCCTTGGCCAGCAGCGCGCGCATCATGGCGTGGTGGAAAGGGCGAGCGCGTCGCGCCATTCGCGGGCGAACTGCTTTTCATCGACGCCCGTGGCGGCGCGAAAAAGGCGCGCGCGCGGGCGGAACACGTCCGCGAGCCAGCCGCGAAAATCCGCCGGGCGGTGCTCGCGAAACATCGCGGCGAGGAAGCGCTGCCGGGCCTCCGCGCCGTGGCGCTGCGCGAGCACGACGAGGCCGGTCGCGGCGAGCGTTCCCGAGCCGCGCAGGTTGTCTTCGCGTGCCACGGACAGCCAGGCATCGAGATGCCGCGCGGAAAAATCCGGCGGCAAAGTGGGGCGCGCTTTCGCAACCCATTTTGGGTTGAGGTCCGATTCCGCTGCTGCACGCGGCTGGCGGTACGGCCACCAGGCGCTGAGCGCGTCATGCACCCACGCATTGCGCTCGCGGCCCGCGAGACCGCCAGTGTGCGCGAGCAGCGTCTGCTGGACGATCGCTTCAAGGAGGTCGCGTTCGTAAAATTCCTTCGCCGTGAGATTTGCCCGCACCATCCCGCCCTGCGCGGGCTTCAGCCCTCCCGACTGCACCGCGCCGCCCGCGAGATCGCGCCGATGCACGATGAAGACGGGCGGAAAAGTCGCGCAGCCGAGATACTCCGCGAGCGCACCGAGTTCGTCCGCGGCCCGCTGCGCCACGCGCTCGAGCGCCGCCGTTTCCTCGCGAGTCGGCGCATCGACCGCCGCGGATGCGAAGACGCGCACCACGCCGCGCTGCGCCTCGGTCGCGCCCGGCATTTGCACGGGCGTCGCCGTCTGGCGGTGCTCGGCGATGTAGCCGCAGAGCATCAGCACGGTCAGCGTGAGAAAGGTAATGAAGACCTTTTCGCGCGGCGACATTTTTTCCGCGAGCAGCGAGGCGACCGAGGCATCGCGCACGAGGCCCATCGCAAAACCGAGCGCCGCCAGCCCGAGCCCGAGCGCCGCCGCGATCGCGAGCGCGCGCCCCGGCAGCACGAAACGCTCGTAGGCGAAGCGGTCGTCGATCAGCGCAAACGGCCCGAACTCCGAAACCCGCACGCCACTGGTATCGAGCGTGAAATATCCGAAGAGCAGCGCCAGTCCGAACGCGACGCGGTAGCGCCCGAGGAAAGCGTGCGCGAAGCAAAGCGTGTAGATGAACCAAACCCAGCCCGCGGATTTCAGCGCGACGAGCGCGGCGAAGCGCGGCGTGATCGCATCGGTGCCGCGCGCCTGCCACCAGGCTGCGAAAATGGCCGCGCCGATGGCACCCGCGAGCACCGCGAGACCGAGCGTGAATTTCACCGCGAGCATCCGCCAGCGCGGCAGCGGCAGGCCTTCGAGAAAGAGCTGCGTCTTCTGCCGAAACTCGGTGGCGATGAGCATCTGGCCGAGCACCAGCGCGGCGAGCGGCACGTAAGTCGTGTGGAGCAATTGCACCGCGGAAAAGCCGCCGCCCAACGCGCGGTGCAGCGGCCCGTGGCCGGCGATGAGCGCGAGCCCGCCGAGCACGACGAGGAAGAGGAACATCAGCGCGAAACCGTGCTGGCGGAGTTCCTTCGTGAGCAGGCCGCGGATCATATCCGCACGACCGTCGCGCCGACGCAGGCAATGAAACGATCTTCGAGCGACATCGCCTCGATCGTCGCGCCGGGCGGCAGCGTGAAGGCATCCCACGCCGCGGGTTCCGCGCGCAGCGCGATCGTGCGCACGCCGTCGAGCGATTCGTCGCGCCAGATTTCAAAACCGAGCGGCAGCACAAACTCCGCGTCCGCCGCCATCCGCACGCGCCGGACGAGCCGCGACAGCTCGCCGACCGTGCCCTCGAATCGCATCCGGCCTTGATGAATGATGCCGACGCGATCCGCGCACCGCTCGACTTCGTCGATGAGGTGCGATGAGAAAAGTGTGGTGCGCCGGTGCTGCCGCGCCTGCGCGACGATGAGCTGCATGAACTCGCGGCGCGCGACGGGATCGAGCCCGGCAGTCGGCTCGTCGAGAATCAAGAGCGCCGGCCGCGGAGCCAGCGCCAGAGCCAGCGCGAGCTTTGCGCGCATCCCGCCGGAGAGTTCGGAAACGCGGCGATCGGCGGGGACTTCGAGCACTTCGAGCAGGCGTGAAAATTCCGCCGCATCCCACGCCGGATAAAACGAACCGACGAATTTCCCGAGCGCGTGGCACTTCATCCACGGATAAAAATTCTGCTCCTGCGAGACGTAGCCGATGCGCCGTTTTTGCGCGACGGAGGTGCGCCGCGTGGTTTCGCCGAGCAGCGAAATCGTGCCCGCTTCCGTGGCGATGATGCCCATGAGCGCGCGGATCGTCGTCGTTTTTCCCGCGCCGTTGATGCCGAGGAATCCGTAGATTTCACCCTCGCGCACGTGGAGGTCGATGCCATCGACGGCGGGGACTTTTCCGAAATGGCGGCGCAGTCCGCGCACTTCGAGGACGATGGGCGGCGGCAAATTCGGGGGAAGATCGGTGTGCATGAAAACGCGTGGACGTTCGCAAACCGCGACCGCAATGGCGAGGCGTTAGTGCGCGGCTTTTCCCAGCGCGCCGACGGTCCAGATCATCGGGTAAAGGCGTTCGTGGTACCAGAGTTTCGCGAAATAAAATCCGATCGGCGCGGGCTCGCGCCACGCGCCGGATTCGACGCGCGCGATGAGCCAGTCGACGCCAAGATTTGTCGCCGCGACTTCCGCGGTGCCCGCGAGCGCTTCGACTGCGAGCGCGGTTTCCTCCACGGATGGCGGCCCGTCTTTCGCGCCGCTCCAGCCGCCGTCCGCGCATTGACGCGCGACGAGAAAATCCAGCGCGCGGTGAAGTGCCGGATCGGAAACTTGGAAGCCGCGGTCGCGCAATTCGCGCAGCGCGATGATGACGTGCGCGGTGCCGTGAATCGGGTTTTCATCATCCGGAGCGTGCTCGTTTCCAAACCACAGCGGCAGCCACGCGCCGTCGCCGCGCTGCATTTTTTCGAGGAAGCGAAGCGCGCGTTCGATCGCTCGGAGGGTGCGCGCTTTCATGCGTGCATCGAGCTGCGGCAGCCATGCGCTCCACGCGCGAAGAGTGTGCGCGGTGAGATCGGGCGAGCTGCGATCGAAGGGCAGCGCGCCCCAGCCGCGGCAGAACGTGGGAATGCCGCCATCGCGATTTTGCAAATCCAGCAGCCAGCGCACACCCGCGATGCCCGCAACCTGCTTTTCGGAATCCAATGCGCCGAGTGCGACCAGCGCGAGCAATGCGCCGGGCGTGTCGTCTGCATCGGGCACGCCGCCGGGCAAATCCGTCCACGCCCAGCCGCCCGGTGCGGCGTGGGTGTAGGGATGCTCGACGCGATATTGCTGGCCGAGCAGCCATTCGCGCAAAGTCATGCGCTGCTCGGGTGAAAGCGCCGACTTCGGCAGTGCCTTGATCGCGAGCGTCGTCACCCACGTTGCCAGATTCGTATCAATCGCCCATGAGCCATCCGCGCGCACCGTGGCGCGCAAAAACTCCGCACCCTTTCGCGCGACGACGTGATCGCGCGCTCCCATCGCCGCGAGGCTCATCGTCACGAAACTCGTCAGCGGTGTGGCTTCGAGAAAGCCGCCATTTTCCGGCTGGAGTGTCGCGAGCACGGCGAGCGTTCGTTTCCGTGAAAGGCCGCGGATCAAGCGTGCAAGCGGGTTGCGAGTCGGGCGGTGATGGTGAATGACCTGCCCGATCGCGATCAGCGCGGGCAGCGCGTAACTCACCACAGGCAATCGCAACGCACCAAAAACCTGGTGCGGCAGCACCGCCAGCTCGAATGGCAGCGGCATCGTGTGCTCCCAGCCGATGCGCCCGGACAGCGCGAGAGTCATCAGGATCGGCACCGAGAAAGTGTGATCCTTCCCGTATCGGAGTTTGATGGCTGCCGCGAGTTTCCGGGTAGCACGCTCGTCCCGACCGTTGGTTTCGGCGTCCCGCCGAGACGGACTTTCGAGAGCGTCCCCTGTCGATGCATAATCCTCGTACTCGCGACCCGCCAGGGAAGTCCGTCGAGGCGGGACGCCGCGACCA
>JANNWY010000065.1:0-18451 GCA_031409335.1 Chthoniobacteraceae bacterium
TGTCTTTCACGTTCGGTTCGCGGGTTGGTTCCATTTTTTTGCTTCATGGATTTGAGAAGCTAAACACATCTCCCAAAAAGTACATTTCTAGTAATTATAAACCGGCGCCGCTGTTTTCATGCACCTCTTTTAATCACACCCGCTCCAATGCCCTGTCGAAAATCCCGGATGACAAGCCGCCCGCGTTTCGCGTAACGTCCGCATATATGTTCCGTACACGCACGCTCACCGGTGGGCTCGCCATGTTGTGTCTCTCTTGCATCGCGTTTGGCCAGGAGGCCTCCACGCAAGTCACCGCCGCGACGCCGCTCTCCGCGTCTGAAATCGCGGGCGCGGCCAAGACCGATTCGCTTTCGATCCCGACGCCGGGTGAGCTGCTCTCGGCGCTGAACAAGCTGGGTAAGATGGATTGGTCGTCGAAATTTCGCGCGCCGATCGCGACCAGCGAGCCGAGCCGGCTGAAGATGGCGTTGAATCTCGGCGGTCTCATCGCGGACGGATACATCGCGGTGGAGGCGGAGGACGCGCAGCAGGTGAAAAATCTCGGCAAAGACATCCTCGCGCTCGGCAAGAGCCTCGGCGTGAGCAAGGAAATCCTCGATCGCGGCAAGAGCCTCACGGAATTCGCCGATACCAAACAGTGGGACGTGCTGAAGGAAGAACTCGAAGCGACGCAGAACGAGGTGAAGGACGCGATGGAGGTCAACAAGGACGGCGATCTCGTGCATCTCGTGACGCTCGGCGGCTGGCTCCGCGGCACCGAGGTGCTCAGCGGCTGGATCGGCGAGCATTACACCGAGGCCGGGGCGAAACTATTGCGACAGCCGGGAATCGTCGCCTTTCTCGTCGGGAAACTGGACGCGCTTCCGGAGAAATCGAAGGCCGATAACAGCGTGAAAAAAGTGCAGGCGAAACTGAAGGAAATCGAGGCGGCGGTTTCTTTCCCGATCGATGCCGCGCCGACTCAGGATGCCATCAAAAATCTCAACAAACTCATCACGGAACTGATGAAAGATCTCGCCCGCAAAGAATCCAAATGAAGCGCCCACTCTTTACCCTGCTGCTCACCACCGCGCTGGCATTTTCGCCCGCGTTTGCCGCCGAGGAATCGGACGACGAAGTCAACGCGCGCAAGGTCGCGATGGACCTCGCGGGGGCTTTCTCGAATGACGGCTTCAAGCTCCGCGACGGCCACTGGATGGGCTCGTTCGGGCCCGGCAAGACGGCTGTCATTCAGGTGAATCTTTTCGCGGGAAATGAATACTGGTTTTCGCTCGGCGCGACGGACAAGGCGAAGAAGGTCGCTGTTTCCGTTTTCGACGAAACCGGCAAGCCGGTGGCTTACGAACCGTATCTCGATGGGGCATCCGCGGCCGCGGGATTTTCCCCGCCGGTGAGCGGACCGTATCTCATCAAAGTCGAAATCTCCGAGGGCGCGCCTTCGTCCTACTGCCTCCTTTACTCCTACAAATAACGGATGCCAGCCGAAGCCAAGACGACCGAAAAACTCGGCAGCCCGCGCGTCACGCAATTCTCCGTTTTTCTCACGAATAAAGTCGGCGCGCTGCTCCACGTCGTGCGCCTGCTGAATGAGCACCATGTCGATGTGCTCGCGGTGAATGTGCAGGATTCCGCCGATACGGCGATCGTCCGCATCGTCGTCAGCGATCCCGAGACCGTGCAGACGCTTTTTCTCGAAAGCGCGGTCGCATTTTCCGTCTGCGAGCTGGTCGTGGTGGAATTGCGCGAAGGCGCCCACGAACTTGGCCGACTGCTCGCCGCGCTGCTCGCGGCGGAGTGCAATATCTTCGGCACCTCGGCGCTGCTCAATCGTCCGCGCGGACGCACCGCGCTCGCGCTCCACGTCGAGGACAACGAATGCGCGATTTCCGTGCTCCAGTCCCAGCAGTTCACGATTCTCGGCCAATCGGACATTTCGCGCTGAGCGGAATCCGGGATTAAAATCCGCCGATGATCGCCGGCCCGGACCTCGTCGTCACCTGCCCGCACTGCCAGGCGCTGGGGAAAGTTTTCACCATCGAATCCGCCGACATGCGCGGCGCGGTGACGTGGTCCGACGGCTGGCAGGATGCGCCGATGACGCCGCGCCCGCCGCGCATCACCCGCTGCCCGGCGTGCGCGAAGCTTTTCTGGACGTGGGAAGCCGAGCAACTCGGCTACGCGCCACCGCCCGAAATCGCGACCCCCGAGCAGGCCGCATGGCAGGACGCGCCGTATCTCGAACCGCTCGACGAACCCGGTGTCGCCGAGGCCATCACCGCGGGGCTCGCGCCGACGCCGGATCTGGAAATGGAGCTGCGCGTCCTCCGCTGGTGGCGTGGCAATGATCCGTTCCGCTTCGACAACGCGCCGGTCGGCCACGTCACCGCGCCCGATGCCATCGCGAATATCGAGCGCATCATCGAAATGATGACGAGCGGCGAGGAAGACCTGCTGCTCTTTCGCGCCGAGGCGCAGCGCGAGCTTGGGCTTTTTGAAGACGCGACCCGCACGCTCGATGGGGTGTGTTGCAGCGATTGGTGGCCCGCAAAAAGCCGGATGCTCGAACTCATCGCCTCCGGCAGCCGCAAGCTCGACATCCTGTTCAGCCCGCTGGAAATCCCCGAGGAATCAGGGGAAACCGGGCAGCCGTAGGAGAAAAGCGGTGGAGGCCCAGCGCGTGCATGGATTATGCTTTCCATAATTTCCATGACTCTAAACGCCGCTACCGAATCAAGCACGCTGGCCAGCGCGACTCCCCGAAAGTCTCTTACCGATTCACTCGTCGCCGGGCTTGCCACCGAGTTCCCCGGCAGCAGTCCGTGCGAAATTCGGATCGCCGTTTTGCAAGCCGAGTCGGATCTCTGGCCTAAAAAGGACACCTACATCGTGATGGATCACGCCCGCGATCTCCTGCGGCGCGGACCGGCATAGGCAAACCCGCGGCAAATCGCCGCTACGGATTCGTGCGATGTTGGGTGTTGATTGTTCGACTTTCGACGCGCCCAACTATCGCCCATGCCTCCGCTCCTCCCTGCCGTTCTCAGCACATTCGCACTTCTCGCATTCGCGACTCTTCCCAGCCACGCCGCTGACCGGCCAAAGCTCACTGCCGAAAAATGGTCCGCCGACATCAACGTTCCCGATCCGGTCGCGTGTGCGGTTGATGATCAAGGCCGCGTTCTCGTCACCTCCACCACGCGCCGGAAAGTCGGCGATCTCGATATTCGCGAATGGTCTGGCTGGATTCCCGATGATCAGTCGTTCACTTCGGTCGCCGAAAAGGTCGCGTTTTTCCGCGCCGCGCTCGCGCCGGGGAAAAAGCCGCCGGGTCCGCTGACCGACGCGAATCGTGACGGCTCGATCGACTGGCTCGATCTGACCGTGCCGACCGAGCGAATTTACCAGATCACCGATTCCAATGCCGACGGAAAAGCGGACCAGATCACCACTTTCGCCGAAAACTTTCAGACCGAAGTGACCGGCATCGCCGCCGGCGTGCTCGCGTTCAACGGCAGCGTTTATTCCACCATCGCGCCCGACCTGTGGCGGCTCGTGGATAAAGACGGTGACGGAAAAAGCGATGAGCGCGAAAGCATTGCGCACGGTTTCGGTGTCCACATCGCGTATGCCGGGCACGATATGCACGGGCTGCGCGTCGGGCCGGATGGCCGCATCTACTGGAGCATCGGCGACAAAGGCGTGAACGTGACCTCGCGCGAAGGCCGCAAATTCTTTTACCCGAATGAAGGCTGCGTGCTGCGCTGCGAGCCGGATGGATCGAACTTCGAGGTCTTCGCGCACGGGCTCCGCAATGTGCAGGAGGTCGATTTCAACGAACTCGGCGACCTCTTCGGCGTGGACAACGACGCCGACAAACCCGGCGAAAAAGAGCGCCTCGTTTTCATCGCCGAGCAGAGCGATTCCGGCTGGCGCTGCGGGCTGCAATACATGAGCGGCGCGTGGAATCCGTGGACGAGCGAAGGCCGCTGGCAGCCGTCGCATCCCGCGCAACCGCTCTTCATCACGCCGCCGCTGGCAAGTTCGCACGACGGCCCGTCAGGCTTCGTTTTCAATCCCGGCACCGCGCTGGCACCCGCTTGGCGAGGCTGGTTTTTCCTGAATCAATTCCCGTCTGGAAAAATGAACGCGCTCCGGCTCGAACCCGCCGGTGCCGCGTGGAAACTCGCCGAGGACGTGCCGATTTCGAGCGGCATCATGGGCGTCGGGATGAGCTGGGGGCCGGAGGGGAAATTGTATTTCGTGGATTGGGCGGGAGGTTATCCGCTGAAACAAAAGGGCGCGGTCTGGACGCTCGACGCATCCGACGCCGACCGCGATCCGCTCCGCGCCGAAGTACGGACGCGGCTGCGCGAAGGTTTCACCACACTCGCTCCCGACGCGCTCCGCGCCTTGCTCGGCCACGCGGACGTGCGGCTGCGAAAAGGCGGGCAGTTTGAGCTGGTGAAACGCGGTGCGTGGGATGCCCTGCTCGCGACCGCGCAGGATGTGAAATCCCCGCAACTAGCGCGGCTGCACGCCGTTTGGGGACTTGGGCAGGGTTTGCGATTGGGAAAATGGAACGCGCCGGATGCGCTCGCGGTGCTCTGCCGCGATGCCGATTCGGAAGTGCGCGCGCAGACCGCGAAGATCCTCGGCGAAAGTCCGGCGAACGCGGCAGTTGTTTCGCTGATCGGCGATGAAAATCCACGCGTGCGTTTTCACGCCGTGCTCGCGAGTGCGCGACTGAAATTACCCGATGCCACCGCGCCATTGCTCAAAGCCGCGCGCGAACACGGCGATGGCGATCCATGGCTGCGCCACGCGCTCGTGACCGGCCTCGCCGCGTGCGCGAAATCCGAGACCCTCGCCGCCGCCGCTCGCGATCCCGATCGCGCGGTGCGTCTCGCCTGCCTGCTCGCACTTGCCCGCAATCGCGATGCTGCGATCACTGAATTCCTCGCCGATCCCGACCCGCGCCTCGCTGCCGAAGCCGCCACCGCCATCCACGACGATCTCAGCATTTCCGGCGCACTCCCGCGTCTCGCCGAATGGCTCGCGACCGCCCCGGAATCCAGCACCGAAGGCGCTCTCCGCCGCGCGGTGAACGGCAACTTCCGCCTCGGAACACCCGAAGCTGCCGCCCGCGTCATCACCTTCGCCCTCGGCAAAACCGGCCCGGAATCCACGCGCGCCGAAGCTCTCTCGCTGCTCGCGCTCTGGCTTGATCCGCCAAAACTCGACCGCGTCGATGGACGCTTCCGCGCCCGCTCGCCGCAGGAGCGGCAAATCACCTCACTGCAACCCCACGTCGATGCCCTGCTCGCTTTGGAATCTCTCACCCTCCGCACGCTCGCCATCGAGCTGCTGGTGAAGCACAAACTCAAAGTTCCCGCCGAAAGAGCCACGCTCCTCGTCACCGACGCGAAGGTCCCCACCAACATCCGCCTCGAAGCGCTGCGCCTCCTCGCCGCGCAGGATGCCGCGTCGCCGCAACTCGCCAGCGTCCTCGAAAACTGGCTCACCGCCGCGCCCGGCCGCGAGCCCGCCCTGCTCCGCAACGAAGCCCTGCGCATCATCGCAAAACGCGACGCCCCGCGCGCCCTCGCTGCCGCGCGCACTTTCCTCGCCAGCCGCGAAATCGCCGAGCAGCAAACGGCGTGGGCCGTGCTCGGCGCGATGCAATCGCCGGAAGCCGCCGCACTGATTGCCGACGCGATCGGAAAAGCCGCGCTGCCTGCCGCGCAACTCGATCTGCTCGAAGCCGCCGCCGCCCGCGCGCCGCAATCGCCAGCCATCGCCGCAGCGTTGGAGCACTTTGAAAAAGACCGCGCCACGCAAACCGACGCGCTTGCCACTTTCACCGAGTGCTTCGAAGGCGGCGACGCCCAGCTCGGTCGCGTGATTGCGTTGGAAAATGTGTCCGCAAATTGCGTCGCCTGTCACCGCTTCGAGGGCGCGGCGGGCAGCGAAGTCGGCCCCAAGATGGACGGCATCGCCTCGCGCGGCGACCGCCGCTTTCTGCTCGAATCATTGATCGCGCCCGGCGCGAAAGTCGCCGAAGGATTCGGCATCGTTTCCATCACGCGAAAAAACGGTGACGCCATCGCGGGAACGCTACTGGCCGATAAAGACGCCAACATCCGACTGCGCCTGCCCGATGGCAGCGAGGTCGCCATCGCGAAAGCGGACATCGCCGCGCAAACTCCGCCGATTTCCATGATGCCGCCGATGGGCGTGATCCTGAGCAAGCGACAGATTCGCGACGTGGTTGCCTATCTCGCCACTTTGAAGGCGAAAAAATAGCGCGCCGACATTACTTCTTCGCGCCGTAGCCGCGGACAAAGCCGATGCACGCCGCGGCATCGACGACGTTGTTGTCCCAGTTGTATTCGTATTCGACCGAGATCGGCCCCTCGAAACCCTGCGCCTTGTATTCGTCGAGCACCGCCTTCACTCCGCTGACACCTTTTCCCCAATGCACATCGTGCCCGCTCGGCAGCGGCGCGTGCAGGTCTTTCATATGGCTGCTGACGACGCGGCCCTTCAAAATTTTCACGCAATCCACCGGCACGAGCCCACTGCGCACCCAGTGCCCGATGTCCGCGCACGCGCCGATACGCGCGTCACGATCCTTCACGATGGAGAGCACGTAATTCGGATCCCACAGCTTGTAGTTTGGGTCGTCCGGGCGCTTCGGGTGATCGTGAAAGCCGACCATGATGTCGTATTCCTTCACGAGCTTTTCAAAGGTGTCGATCGCATCGACCGACTCCGTGTTGATGACGCGAATGCCGAAAAATTTCGCGAACTCAAATACCTTGCGTGACGTCGCTTCGTCCTTCGACAGGCCGACGACGCCATACGCGACCGGCGTGATGCCCGCCGTCCCGAGCTTGGCCTTCACCTTTTCCCACACCTCGGGCGTCGCATCGTGGCTGAATTTCACATCCGGCTCTTCTTTGGAAAGTTTCTGGCCGGGGAAAAACTCGATCACTTTCGCCCCGCTCGCCGCCGTTTTCTCGATGGCTTCGATGATGCTGAAGCGATTGAACGTGTAAGCCTGGCAGCCAACCGCGAATCCGCCGACTTTCAGCTCGTCGGGGAAAGGTGCGGCCTGGAGCGACGAGATGGAGAACAGCGCCGCTAGAGCGATGCTGGGGAAGAGGTGTTTCATGCAAGCATTGGTGGAAAATGGGACGGCACAAGTCAAGCGCGGTGCTTGAGAGCCCGCGCCCCGGGTGTGAATAAAACAAGGTCCAACCGCCGCCGCGTTCGCAGGCCGGGAAGGGACCGCGACGCGATCGTAGCGCGGGCGTCCCGCCTGCCGTATCGCGAGCGTCCCGCTTGCCTCAGGCCAAGCCACCGCGCGGTATTCCTCCGCCGTTGCCGCCGGATCGTCAGTGATTCTCGCGGAGCGAACGGGCGCGTCCGGCACTCTTTGCGGCATGCGCAACGGTGCTCGCGGGTGACGTAGTTCGCCGATCCGGTGTTTTCCCGTTGCCAGCGAGGCAGTTCTGAACAAGATTCGCCCCCTTTTCGCCTTACGGATTGATGAATACTCACGTTTTAGCAGCCAGTTTTTTTGAAACCTCCGGCATGTCGCTCTCGCTCGTTTGCGCAGCGATCGGCCTCGCCTTCGCCATCGCCCTTATCAAGTCGATCATCGCCTCCCCGGCGGGAAATGCGCGCATGAAGGAAATCGCCGGGGCGATCGAGGAAGGCGCGAAGGCTTATCTCGGACGGCAGGTGCAGTCGATTTCGGTGATCGCGGTCGTGATCACGGTGCTGGTCGCCTGGTTCAAGGACTGGCAGACCGCCGCGGGTTTCGTGCTCGGCGCGGTGTGTTCGCTTGCCGCCGGATTTATCGGAATGCGGATCGCGGTCCTCGCAAATGTCCGCACCGCGCAGGGTGCGACCGTGAGCCGCAAGAAGGCGCTCGCCGCAGCGTTCAATGGCGGCGCGGTCACGGGCCTGCTCGTGGTCGGGCTCGCGCTGCTTTCGGTTGGCACATTCTGGCTCTTGATGAGCAAGTCGAGTCCTGAAAAGGCGCTCTCCAGTCTCGTCGGTGTGGCGCTTGGCGCGTCGCTCATCTCGGTTTTCGCGCGGCTCGGCGGCGGCATTTATACGAAGGCGGCGGATGTCGGCGCGGATCTCGTGGGCAAGGTGGAGCAAGATCTCGACGAAGATGATCCCCGCAATCCGGCGACCATCGCAGACAACGTCGGCGACAACGTCGGCGATTGCGCGGGCATGGCGGCGGACGTTTTTGAAACGTATGCGGTTTCCCTCATTGGCGCGGTGCTCGTGGGTGCGCTCACCGTCGGGCTCGGCGCTCCGGTGATTTTTCCTTTCGTCATCGGCGGCCTCGCGATCCTCGCCTCGATCGTCGGCGTCATCTTCGTCAATATGACGAATCTTAAGCCAGCCTCCGCGCTCATGGGCGGCGTGCTCCTCAGCGCCCTGCTTTGCGCCGCCGCGTTTTATCCGGTGACGACTTCGATGTTTCCGGACGGCCTCGTCGTGAAAGACATCCTCAGCGGCGGCGAGCAGAAGTTTTCCGCGGGCAACATTTACTTCGCGTCCGTCATCGGATTGCTGATGACCGGCATCGCGGTGCTCATCACGAATTACTACACGTCCACCGAATACAGCCCTGTGCGCAAGATCGCCCTCGCCAGCGAAACCGGCCACGCCACGAACATCATCGCCGGCATCGCGATGGGTCAGATGGCGACGGCGTTGCCCGTGATTTTCATCAGCGCGAGCATCTGGGTCAGCTACGCAAACGGCGGGCTTTACGGCATTGCGATTGCGGTCATGGCGATGCTCTCGATGTCGGGAATCATCATCTCGCTGGATGCATTTGGACCGATCACGGATAACGCCGGCGGCATCGCCGTGATGAGCGGTCTGCCAAAAGAAGTGCGCGCCATCACCGACGATCTCGATGCGGTTGGGAACACGATGAAAGCCGTGACGAAAGGTTACGCCATCGCGTCCGCCGGCCTGGCTGCGGTGGTGTTGTTTGGCTCCTACTTCGTCGATCTAAAGCACCATCTCGAAACGGTCCGCCAACTGAGCGGCCCGGCGCTCGAAGCCGCCCTCTCCTTTTCCCTGAAAGATCCGAAAGTCATCATCGGTCTCTTCATCGGCGGGCTGCTGCCGTATCTGTTCAGCGCATTCAGCATGAGCGCCGTCGGTCGCGCGGCGGGCGCCGTCGTCACCGAAGTCCGCCGCCAGATCAAGGCAAAGCCCGGCATCCTCAAAGGCACGGACACGCCTGACTATGCCGTCTGCGTGGACATCGTGACCAAGGCCGCGCTGAAGGAAATGATCGTCCCCGCGCTGCTCCCTCTCGTCGTCGTGCTCGCGGTCGCGGCAATGCCCGACGGTGCCAAGATGCTCGGCGGCGTGCTCGTCGGCTCGATCGTCACAGGGCTCTTCATGGGAATTTCAATGACCAGCTCCGGCGGCGCATGGGACAACGCGAAGAAGTATATCGAGGAAGGCCACCACGGCGGCAAAGGCAGCGAGGCGCACAAGGCCAGTGTCACCGGCGACACCGTGGGCGATCCTTACAAGGACACTTCCGGTCCCGCCATCAACCCGATGATCAAAGTCGTGAACATCGTCGCGATCCTGATCATCCCGATCTTTTTCTAAGGACGAAATGGGGTGAGTGCTCCGATGCAGACTCTTGCGCAATCCGGCGTGTCACTGCTGTTGACGGGTCGGCACGCGCTCATGGCGCACGGGTTTCCCGCGCAAGAGACGACGGCGGAAATCGAGTGCGCCATTTCCTCGGACGATGAGGCGCTGATCAACGAACACTTCACGCGCCACGAATGGAGCATCGTCTATCGGACGCCGTTCTTCGCGAAATTCCGCCTGCTCAGCACTGGCACTCCCGTCATCCGCGTGCTGTTTCTCGATCCCACGACGTTCGGCCACCTGCACGCGGACAGCTTCGAGCACGCCTTCGAATCCGTCGCGCTCCGCGTGCCTTCACTCATCCACGTGGTCGCGATGAAAATCCAAGCCATCAAGCACGAGCCGCATCGTGAAATCGAAGACCTGCCGGAGATTCTGGCGGTTCTTCAGGCGAATTTGAGCCGCTGGAAACCGGACGAACTCGACGCGGTCTGCAAGCGTTTCGGCCCAAAGGGAATTTACACCCGGCTCAAACAGCGGCTCGCGGCCTGAGCCTACGAGGCCGCAGATTCCTGCGGCACGGCGTCGGCCACATTCGCCTCGATCGCTGCTTTTTCGGGAAGGTCCGCATTCTCCAGCACGGCGATCTTGTTCAAATCATCGCTGACGGTCGCAGCGGTTTCATCGAGCGCCGAAAAGGAAGCGAGGACGCGCGCATACGCATCGAACGGCTGCTGCAAATCCGCGCGCTCCTGCTCCAGCCGCGCGCGCAATTCGCCCAGCCCAAGTGCCACGGCGTCCCGAAATTTCGTGACGTAATTCCCAAGCAGGCGCTCCGAAAAACGTCCCGGCAGCATCGGAAATTTCCGGCTCACCGTCTCCTCGATCATTCCCGCCAGCGCCTCGCGACCGCCATCCGACAGTCGTTTCGCTTTCACCTCGGGCTCGATTTCCTTTTCGGAATCCTCGCCAAGCACGCGCCGACGCACCGATGCCGCGGAGCGGAACAGCAGCCAGTCACCAAACGATTTTTTCACCGGCACATTTTCCTGCTTCACCGCAATCGTGTAAGCCGCCGTTGCTTCCGGTTCATCCAGCGCATCGCGGGCGATTTCGGAAGCCGGAGCGAGATCGAAATCCGCGACCATGAGGTCTGCGACAATCGCAGCGGGTGGCTCCGCGCCGCCATACGGCGTGCGCACGGATTGGATCAATTCATTGCGCGTCCCGCGCGCCAGCCGCTCCGCGACGGATGTCGTCGCCGCATTCCAATGATCTCCCGCCAGCGCACCAAGGCTCTCTTTTCCCTGAAACCATTGGTCCAGTGCCTTCCCCATTTCCTCCGACAAATCGCGCGCTTTGGCCTTCGCCTCATCCGCCCCGCGCGCCGAAGTTTCCGTCCGCACCTGATCGAAAGTCGCGCCCCAGTCGAAGCTGAGCAGCCGATCCACCGCCGCGATGCGTTTGTCGAGGTCATGGATATTTTCCTCGATCGACGACTGCGACTCATGCAGTTCCCGGACGACCGCGCCCGCGTGAATCCAGCGCACCTCATCGCACAGTGCATTCCCCTGGCGCAGACTGTCGCGGATGAATTCGCGCGTGTAATCGGTGCTGTTCAGATAGTCCGTCAGATCGCGCTGAAACGCGCCAAACGCGTGCGTGTCCGCGCCGTTGCTCGCGCCGTTTTCCTGACTGGCCAGCATCGCCGACGCCGCGCTCAGCAAATCCACCGCGTGAATGCGCACCCGATTTTCCTCGTAGGCCCGGCGCAGCGGCCCGCCCATCGACAGCGTCTTGAACGCCTCGATGATCCGCTCCGGCTGCTCGCTCTCCGCGCTCGGCTTCAAGCTGCCGTCCGGTTGCAGATCGCGCTTTTGCGAGTCCACATTGATCACGAGAAAAATGCGGCTGAACAGATCGAGCAGTTGATTGAACTCCGCGAAAACCTGCTCAAGAAAAAGGTTGTCCGTTTTCACCACAAAAACCGCGCACGCCGCCGTGTCGCGGAACTCGCGCGTCAGCACATCGTAGCCAAAATTCATCCGGCTGTAGAGCCCGGGAGTATCGACGAGCACCGTGCTGGATTCCGCCAGGCTGCGCACCGGTGCCTTGATATCGATGCGGCGGATCGCCTCGGAAAATTGCGTGCGCGGATCGAATTCCACGCCGCGCGTTTCCGCCAAATGCATCTGCTCCGCGAGCGCGTGATGCCCTTCCGCCACGACCTCGTGCAGCACCGCGCTGTCCGCGAAAATCGACTCGCGCCCGTTGTATCGCGTCACCGAAAAATGCGCCGCCTCCGCGTGCCGCACGAAGACGAGACACGGATAGCCCGGCAGCGAAGTTACCTCGCTCACGTACGAGCCGCTGATCGCATTCATCAGCGTGGATTTCCCGCTCTTCAGCGGTCCGAAGATGAGCAGATAAGCGTGTTGATTGTCGAGTTTCTCGACGAGCGACCGCAGCCGCGCGCGAATGTCATTGAGCGCCGCAAGCGGCTTTTCCAGCACCTTCGTGTCCCCCGCCCGCTCCATGTCTTCGACGACGCGATTCAACGCGCCGGGCAGTGGGAGGAGACTCGTCAGACAGGATTCGCAGAATTTTGAAATCTCGGTTTTCATGGGCGCGACCAAGGTGAGGCATCGCGCGCCGGGGTCAACATCGGAGGGCGAATCTGAAACGAAAAAACGCGGTTATTTCGACAGAAGCGGAGGCGAGCCAGCGGGCTTCACGAAACCGGTGAGATCGGCGCGCAGTTTCTCCGCGTCGGAGCGCAGCAGATACATCATGTGGCCGCTGTCATATTCGGACCACGCGATGTTCTTTCGCAGGCTCGCGGGGATGTCGAGGTGGTCGATGCTGTAGCGCATCGTGTCCGGCGGCACGGCGAGGTCGCGGCGTCCGACGAGGATGAGCAGGCGGAGTTGCGGATTCGTTTTCATTGACTCGGAGAGCCGGCCCGCGGTGGAGGCGTAGCGTCCGGCGAAGCCGGTGTAGTTCCAGTTCAGCCCGGTGAGCACGCGATACGGGAGGTCACTTTCGTAGCCAAGCGTGCCGCGGATGTAGGCGTTCGTGGCGGCGGAGAATGGGCCGATGACGTTGGTGAACGATGGATCGAATTCGGGCGAGTTGGCGAGGCGGTTGCCGTCCTCCGAGGTGACGCGCGCATCGTAGCGGCCCACGATTTTTCCCTCCGCGCGCAGCAGGCGTTCGCGGAAAAGCGACGGGCTGATTCGCAGGTCGGACTCGTCGATGAGGTCCGCGCCGAGGCCGGTGAAACGGGCGAGTTGCGTGGTGATGCGTTTGCGTTCGTCGGGCGCGATCGTGTGGCCTTTCAGCAAAGCGAGCGCGTAGTCGCCGCTGGCAAACGCGCGCGCTTCGGCCAGCGTTTTGTCGTAGTTCGCCTGGAGATCGGGCGGCAGTTTGTTGTGGTAATGCGCGGTCGCGGTGAACGTCGGCAGCATCAGGATGAACGGCAGATCGTTCGCGAAATCGGAACTCAGCGTCTGGAAACTCACGAGTCCGGACAGCAGCACGAGCCCCTGAAAATACATCCCGTGCGTCTCCTGCAAATAGTTCACCAGCCCTGACGCGCGGAACACGCCGTAGCTTTCGCCGCACAAATACTTCGGCGATTCCCAGCGCTGCTCGCGTGTCGTGAAGAGCCGGATGAATTCCCCGATCGCATTGATGTCTTCATCCACGCCGAAAAACTGCTCCGGCTTCTCGCCCTTCGCCGCGCGGCTGATGCCGGTGCCGACCGGGTCGATGAAAACGAGGTCGGTGCCGTCGAGGATCGAGTTCGGATTGTCCACGATCTTCGCGACGGTCGCGGGTGTCAGCCCGTCCGGGGGCAGGTCCACGCGCTTCGGCCCGAGTCCGCCGAAATGCAGCCACACCGCCGCGGAACCGGGCCCGCCATTGAAGCAATACATGATCGGCCGTCCGCCGGGATTCGTCGCCGCGAGCCGTTTCCCGTCTTTATCCACCGCAGCATAATAAACGTAGAAGACGCTCGCGCGCGGCGCACCGTCTTCTTTGAAAATGGGGAGCTGTCCCGTGAGCGTGAGATACTTCACTTCCGCGCCGGCGATCATTGCGGAGCCGGATTTTTCTTTCGGCTTATCCGCGTCCTCCTTTTTCTCGTCCTTCTTTTCGGTGTGTTTCGGTTCGTCCGGTTTTGCGGCCTGGTCTTGGGCAAAGGCGAGGCAGGGAATGATGGCGAGGATGGCAAGGAAGCGGCGCATAGTTTGCCGCGAGTTGTCCCCATTCCGGCGCGGCGCGTCAATTCATTGGCGTCACTGCGGACAGGAGTGTCCGCGTTACTGCGCTGCTACGCCGTCGCGTGCGTGGTGTCGCAGCCGAAGACTTCCACCGTCTTCGCCTTGCCTTTCAAGGACTGCGGCCCGAACGGGACGAAGATTCCGAGTTCTTCCACGTGCTCCTGAAATTCGCCGGACATCAGGAGCGGCTGCGCGAGTTCCTTCGACACGGCTTCCAAGCGGAAGACCGTGTTCACCGCGTCGCCGATGATCGTCGCGTCGCGCTCGGCGGCGACTCCGACGTTGCTGCACGTCACGCGACCGTAGTGCAGGGCGACGGCGATTTTGAAAGGCGCGCCATTCGGCCAGGTGCGGGCGCTGGCGAGATTCATCATCGCGCGGCCGATCTCGAACGCGGCGCGGCAGTCGTCGGCTCCGTTGCCCGCCGTGCCCCAATACGCGAGCATCGCGTCGCCGATGAATTTATCGATCGTGCCGCCACTGCGGCTCACGAGATTTCCCGTCTCGCGAAACCACGCGCCGAGGATTTGCGCGAGCTGGCCGCTTTCAGTTTTCTCGGACATTGAGGAAAAGCCGCGGATGTCGCAAACCAGCAGCGCCACGGGACGCGCCTCGATTTCACACGCGGCCATGCTGCCGGCCACCGTCGCGGCGAGGTGTTCGTCGCAGCGCTCGTCTTCGGTTTCGGCGAATGTGAGCGTGTTATCCGCGATGCGGATGCGCGCGCCCGAGGTGAGCGCGACGGGCATGATGACGCGCTGGTCATCGACGTAGGTGCCGTTGCGGCTGCCGAGGTCGATGAGCTGGTATTGGTAGCCGTTGTGGCAGCGGATGATCGCGTGCTGGCGCGAGACGAGCGGGCTGAAATTCAGGCAGACCGAGTTTTCACGGGTCCGCCCGATCGTCACGGTGTTGCCGACCGTCACCTCGAAAGGCTCGGCGGCTGCTGGTTGAATGATAAGTTTAGCTCCCATCGCTGTGATGATGCGCCTTTCGGCAGGTTGCAGATTGCAGAAAGCGTGCGCAAACTGCAAATCTTCGCAACCCGATGCCTGAAACTATTACGTTTGATCACTACTCTGTCATGCAGCGGGACGACGGATCGCCGTTTGAACTCGGGCGCGGTGCGATGGGGATCACCTACAAGGCGTTCGACACAAATTTGCGAATCCCGGTCGCGCTGAAGGTCATCAACAGCAAGTTCCTCGACAGCGACATCGCCCGGCAACGCTTTGTGCGTGAGGCGCGCGCGGCAGCGAAGCTGCGGCACCGGCACGTCGCGTCGGTGTTCCATCTCGCGGCGGAGGGCGAGAATATGTTTTACGCGATGGAGTTCATCGACGGGGAAACGGTGGACGGGCTCATCAAGCGGCAGGGCCCGCTCGCGCCGCTGCTCGCGCTGCAAATCGTGGATCAGGTGGCGCGCGCGCTGAATGCCGCGCAGGTCCACGGGCTGGTGCATCGCGATATCAAGCCTGCGAATTTGATGCTCATCCGCGAGGACGACGAGCTGACGGTGAAAGTGATCGACTTTGGCCTCGCGAAAACGCTCACGCCGGGTGCCGAGGACGCGGCCACGATTTCCCAGGGCGGCTTCGTCGGGACGCCGCATTTCGCGAGTCCCGAGCAGCTCGAAGAGCGCGAGATCGACGTGCGCTCGGACATCTATTCGCTCGGCGTCACGCTCTGGTACATGCTCGCCGGGCAGACGCCGTTCGCTGGCTCGATGGCGCAGGTGATGAGCCAGCATCTCGCGAAAGCGCCGCCCTTCGAGCGACTCGCGAATTTGCCCGCGCCGGTCGCGGCGGTGCTGCGGCGGATGCTGGAAAAGGAGCGCGAGTCGCGTCCGCAGACGCCGTCGGAGCTGCGCCAGGAGATCGAAAAAGCCATCGCGCAACTCCGCGTCGGCGGGCCCGCCGATCCGCTCGCGGGTCAGGCCGATCCCGAGGATTTCGCCACCGTTTTGGAAGACGCGCCCACCCGGCCCGCGGACACGACGATCAAAGTGGGGAGCATCGCCGCGGGCCGCTACAACATCCTGACGCGCCTCGGCGACACGAATACTGGCGTCGTCTTTCGCGCGCAGTTGACGGACAACATGCAGTCGGTGCGCATGCTCGTGCTGCATCGCGAACTCACGCTGGAGCCCGCGACCGCCACGCAGATTGAGCGGGAAGTGGAGCGCGCCGCGCCGGTCGAGCATCCGAATTTGCTGCGCGTGTTCGGCATCGAGGCGGTCGATGGCGCGAGCTTCATCACGATGGAATGGACCGAGGGATTTTCGCTCCTCGAAGTCCTCCGCGCGCGCCGCGAACTCGAAGCCGTGGAAGTGCTGAAGCTGCTCGAACAAGCCGCGGCGGGCGTCGATCACGCGCTCGCCTCGGGCGTCAAACGGCTCGACCTTGCGCTGCACCAAATCTTCATCCATTTCGCTGCGCCGTTCGACAAACACGCACTGCTGCATCACCCCGTCACGCAGTGGCCGACGTTTGTATTGAAGCTGAATCCGCTCGGCATCACGCGCGATCTTTCCGCGTCGGAGACGTGGTCTGGCGAGCAGACGGTGGTGGGCCGTCCGTCCAGCTCCACGGTCGCATCCACCGATGGCGCGCGGGCGTTGCAGTCGCTCGGCAGCGTCGTTTACGAACTGCTCGGCGGCACGCTTTCGCCGCTCGGTTCCAGCACCGATCTCGGCTCGCACTACACGCCGCTCGCAAATCTTTCCGAACAGGGAAACCAGGCGCTCCGCTTTGCCCTCACGCCCGCGCCGCCTTACAAAAAAGCCGACGATTTCCTCCGCGCACTCGCCGAGGTGGACGGCCTGCCCGTCGATATCGAGACTCCGGTCGTCGTCGCGAAACCCGCGCCGCGCCCACCGGCTCCGCCGCCGGTCGCCGTTCCGCCACCATTGCCTCCGCGCATGCAGCCGAGCCGCTCCGGCGCGCCGCTGGCGATCGCGGCAATGCTCACGGTGCTCGTCCTCCTCGGAGGCGGCATCTACTTTTTCGTCATCCCGCTTTTCAAAAAGTCGGCGCCAAACATCGAACTGGCGAATGCCGACAATCGAAACAAAGAGGAATCGTTTGAAGACAATCCGCCCGCGGACTCGCCGCCGTCCGATCCGCCGCCAAAGAAAACCGAACGGAAAACCCCGCAGCCGATTTCCCAGGCGGAATTGCTCAAAGTGGCGTCAACCAATGCGGAGACTTTTGAGAACGACGAAAAATGGGCTCCCGCGATCACGGAGTGGATGAAGATCATCCGTGATTTTCCCGAGTCCGACGCCGGCAACGTGCGGCTGAACATGATGTTCGAGCGCCTGCGCGGACGCACGGCGGATGTGAACGCGGCCGAGTTTTCCAGCCTCCGCGCACCCACGCTCGAAGCCGCGCAGCTCGATGTCGTCGCCGCGATGATGTTCCTCGCGGAAAATGTGCGCGCCACCGATCCGAAGGAAGCATTCGCGTGGTTCTCAGCGGCTGCCGCGCGCGGACAAGTCTCCGCGCTCACGACGATCGGCGTCATGCTCGTGAACGGCGAAGGCTGCGAGCGCGATTTGGCAAAAGCCGTGGAAGCGATTCGGAGCGCCGCCGAGCAAGGGTCTGCGGTCGCGAAAACGGCGCTCGGCGAATTTTACGTGAATGGGACGAACGTGCCGAAGGATGACAAAAAAGCGTTCGAGCTGTTTCAGGAAGCCGCCGACGCCGGCGATCCACGCGGGATGGATTGGCTCGCGACGTGTTATCACCAGAGCATCGGCACCAAGGTCAACAACGCTGAAGCCCTGCGCCTGTACACGCGCGCCGCCGAACTCGGCTTCGCGCGCGCGTTTGCGAATCTCGCCGTGCTCCACCTCAATGGCGACGGCACCAAGCAAGATCCCTTCAAGGCGGTTGGCTTTCTGCAACGCGGCGCGCGCGCTGGCGACAGCCGCAGCCTCCTCATTTACGCGAGTTGCCTGGAGGCCGGCACTGGAGTGAAAGCGGACGCGACCCTCGCGCGCGAAACTTACAAAAAAGCCGCCGCCGCCGGCAGCGCCGAAGCGCAGAAATGGCTCAAGAGCCGCGGCATCGAAGTCCCGCGTCCGAGCGGACCGCCGCTGCCGTGATCGGCAATCAAATTGGATGTTAGGCGTTGCTTGCGCACTCCGAGAATGAAAGCCAACGGAATCACCCCAAATACGGCACTGTAGCGATGAATGTCTTCATGCTGATGACGCTGATTGCAGTTCCGGGGCTGGCATTTGCCGCGTATCACTTTGCATCTCCTTTCGGCGCTATTGTCGGCATCATCGCAGCCATCGTTGGCGCAGCAGCAGGCTTCTTCATCGGGCCGGTTTTGGGTTATCTCTTTCTACTGCCGTTCGAGGGCGCAGCTCGATTGTGTCGCTTTATTACTACTGGACGGTGGACAGACCCGCAGTTCACACCTCCGCCACGTCCGACTTCCAATGACCGCGTGCGCGTCCATGTCGCGTTTTGGCGATCTCAGCGCTCGGGGTCGCTCGCCAC
>JANNWY010000066.1:0-25582 GCA_031409335.1 Chthoniobacteraceae bacterium
CGCTGCTTCAACCGGATGCACGACCTTTACCCCGGAAACCGCTACGAGGGGGAAATCGTGCTCCAGCCCGACAACATCAACCTGCTCGGTCCCAAGGTCGATCCCATCGAACTGCGGATGCGCGTCGGCATGGTCTTCCAGAAGTCGAATCCTTTTCCCAAGTCGATCTACGAAAATGTCGCCTACGGGCTGCGCATCCAGGGCGTGAATGACCGGCGCCGGCTGGATGAAGTCGTCGAGCAAAGCCTGCGCAGCGCGGCGCTGTGGGATGAGGCGAAGGACCGGCTGCACGAGAACGCGCTCGGCCTGAGCGGCGGCCAGCAGCAGCGGTTGTGCATCGCGCGGACCATCGCGATCGAGCCGGAAATCATCCTCATGGACGAGCCGTGCAGCGCGCTCGATCCCCTCGCCACGGCGAAGATCGAAGAACTGATCTTCACGCTCAAGGAGCGGTTCACGATCGTCATCGTCACGCACAACATGCAGCAAGCGGGACGGTGCTCGGATTACACCGCGTTCTTTTACCTCGGGCGGCTCATCGAGCACGACCGCACGGCGAAGATCTTCACCGCGCCGCGCGTGAAGCAGACCGAGGAATACATCACCGGGCGATTCGGATGAGCGTCTTTTGGGAACACCATCTCACGGAGTTGCGCGAGCAGGTGCTGCTCATGGGCACGCTCGCCGCGCGCAACGTCCACATGGCGCTGCGCGCTCTGGACGAGCGGGACGACCAGCTCGCCGCCACCGTCGAGCAGGAGGACGACCAGCTCGACCAACTCGAAATCCAGATCGACGAACTCGTTATCACCTTCATGTCCACGCACGCCCCGGTGGCGAAGGATTGCCGCCTGATGCTGGCGGCGTCGAAGATTTCCGCGAACCTCGAACGCATCGGCGACAGCGCGACGACCATCGCCCGGCAGGCAAGAATCCTCAGCCGCTGGCCGGCGCTGGGCGTGCCGCGCGATTTTCCCGGGCTGCGGCAGACAGTGTGCGCGCAGATGCAGGAGGCCATCGACGCCTTCCTGCAAGCGAACACGGCCAAGGCCACGGATCTCATCCCGAAAGACAAAACCGCCAACGCGCTTTTCCGGCAGGTCGCCGCCGAGTTGACCGACTGGATGCTCGACGACCGGGAAAAAGTCGTCCCGGCCATGGCGCTCCACGCCATCGCCCGGACGCTGGAGCGCATCGGCGATCACGCCGTGAATATCGCCGAGGAAGTCGTCTTTCTTTATCGCGGCACGGACATCCGGCACGCGCACGCCGGGGCTTGAGGCGACGGCAGTTCGGTGCCGGGGTGGAGTGTGTCCGAATTTTGTCACAGCAACGGCACATTTGCGTCACGCGATTGTAACATTGGCGCGCGATATCCGCTCTCTCCCATTCCAAACCCGCTGATCCACCCGCCCGCCACCGCCCATTCGATGCCGTCCCATTACGAAACCTCCCTCCAGAACGACCTCGACCGCCTCCGCTCCAAGCTCACGGAAATGGTCGGCCGCACCGAGCAGAGCCTGAGCGACGGCATCGTGGCGCTCATGGCTGGCAATCGGCAACTCGCCTACTCGATCATCCTGCGCGACACCTTCATTGACGCGCTGGATCGCGAGATCGACCGGCTTTGCCTGGAGTTTATCGTGCGCCAGCAACCCGCCGGGTTGCACCTGCGATTTGCGGCGGGGGCGATCAAGATCAACCTCGAACTCGAGCGCGTGGGCGACTACGCTAAGAGCATCGCGAAGCAGTCGCTGAAGCTCAGCCGCCTCGGCGAACTGGCCGTGCCTGCGAGCTTTCAAGAAATCGCCGATCGCGCCATCCCGCTCGTGAGTGAGGCGATCGCGGCATTCACGGCACAGGACGTGGAGAAAGCGCGGCGGGTGATCGCCGACACCACGGATGTCGATCGGGTGCGCTCGCGGATCAGCGAGGAGCTTTTCGCCGCGAGGCACGCGGGCAAGATTCCGCTCGAAGCCTATGATCCGCTGATCAACATCGCCCGCCGCTTCGAGCGCGTGGCCGACCAGGCGAAGAACATCTGTCAGGAGACCATTTATGTGCTGACCGGGGAGTATGCGAAGCACGGGCGCGGGGCCGTCTTGCGCGTGCTCTTCATCGACGGCGCGAATGCCGGCGGGAGCCAGATGGCGGAAGCGATCGGGCAGGCGCTCGCGGATTCACGTTTCGTTTTCAACAGTGCGGGGTTGGAGCCGAAAGCGGTGGATCGCGGGCTCATCGAATTCATGGCGGGCAAAGGTATCGACATTTCGTCGGTCAAAGCCCGTCCCGTCGAACAGGTGCCAAACCTGGAGCACTATCAGGTCTTCATCGCGCTCACGCCCCAAGCGGTCAGCGCATTCCCGCCGCCGAACATGAAGACCGTGAACCTCGAATGGACGCTCCCCGACCCGGCCGCCGGCGAGCGCCTCGGCACCGCCAACGCCTATCAGGAGACGTGGAATTTTCTCCAAACCCACATCCACGATCTCGTGCAGGCGCTCCTCGGCGAGCAGGCGAAAGCGCTGCGCTGATCCCCATTCTCAGATCGACTCAACCCATCAACCCCAACTGACCACCCACATGAATTATACCACCCTCACTTTCAGCGCAGCCGTCATGGCCACTGCATTCGCCTTCTCCGGTTGCGGAAAAAAATCCGGCGACTCCGCCAGCACCAGCGCCGGCAGCGATGCGCCGAAAAAGAAAATGACCGAAATCCGCGCGAAAGGCTCGGACACCATGATCCAGCTCGCGACGGCGTGGGCGGAGGCTTATCGGAAAGTGGATCCAAACGTGATGATTAACGCCAACGGCGGCGGCTCGGGCACCGGCATCGCCGCGCTCGTGAATGGCACCGCGGACATCTGCAACGCTTCGCGCGAAATCAAGAAAGAGGAAGCCGAGAAGATCAAGGCGGCGACGGGCAAGGATGTGAAGGAAACCGCCATCGCCTACGACGCGCTGGCGATCTATTCCAACAAGGCGAATCCGCTGACGGACATCTCGATCGAGGAATTGACCGAGATTTGGGCCGAGGGCGGGGTTGATGAGAATTGGGAGCAGATCAACCCGGCTTTCACCGGCAAGATCGTGCTGATCGGGCGGCAGAGCAGCAGCGGCACGTATGACTATTTCCGCGAGCACATCTGCGGGAAGACGGCGGACAAAAAGCAGCGTGAATTCCGCCAGGGCATCAGCGAGTTGGTCGGCTCGTCGGAGGTCGTCGAGAATGTCGTGAAGACGCCGACGGCGATCGGCTACAGCGGCATGGGCTACAAGACGCCGGGCGTGAACTGGCTCAAAGTTTCCAAGAAAAAAGGCGAGCCCGGTGTCGAGCCCGGCATCGACGCGGCCCGCAGTGGCGCGTATCCGATTTCGCGTAAACTCTACATCTACACCGTCGGCGAGCCCGAGGGTGAGACGAAGGCATTCATCGACTGGGTGCTCTCGGACGCGGGCCAGAAAATCGTCGCTGCCGAAGGTTTCGTCCCGCTCAAGTAAGACTTGCCAACTTCGCGAAACCGCCCCGCCGGGGAGACATCCGGCGGGGCGTTTTTTGCAAATCACCCGATGCACGATTCCGCCCACACGACTCCGCGACGCCGCAGACTGCCGCTGATCGACTGGTTTGAAAAACCGATCGAACTGCTCATCCGCATATCGGGATGGAGTTCGATCATCGGTGTCGTCACGATCTTCTTGTTCATCTTCCGCGAGGCCGCGCCGATGGTGCCGAAGCTCGATTGGTGGCAATTCTTCACCAGCCCGCGGTGGATTCCCAGCCCCGGCGCGGGCAATGCGCCGAGCTACGGCGCACTCGGGCTGATCGTCGGCACCTTTGCCACCACGGGCCTCGCGCTGCTCGTCGCCGTGCCGGTCGGGCTCGGTGCGGCGGTGTACATCGCGGAGTTTGCGAAAGGGAAAACGAAGGAGACGCTCAAGATTGTGATCGAACTGCTCGCGGCCATCCCGAGCATCGTGTGGGGCTTCATCGGCCTGATGATCCTCGGTCCGTTGTTGCAGAAACTTTTTGTCGCGGAAGCGGGGAGCACTTGGGGGAAAATCATGGTCACGTTGCACCTCGCGAGCACCGAAACCGGTGCCGCGCAGCCCACCAACTTGCTTTGCGGCGGCATCATCCTCGCGCTGATGAGCGTCCCGCTCATCGTCTCGCTCGCCGAGGATGCGCTGCGCGCCGTGCCGGATTCCTTCCGCGAAGCCGCGCTCGCGCTCGGCGCGAACCAATGGGAAACCGTCCGCCGCGTGCTCTTCCCCGCCGCGCGCAATGGCCTGCTCGCCGCGTGCCTGCTCGGCATGGGCCGCGCCGTCGGCGAGACGATGGCCGTGCTGCTCGCCACCGGCCACAGCAACCGCATCCCCGAAGCCCTCACCGATCCCGTCCGCACCATCACCGCCACCATCGCCTCCGAGATGGGCGAAACCGCGCACGGCGACCCGCACTACCAAGTGCTCTTCATCCTTGGCATCGTCCTTTTCATCATCACCTGCGGGATCAATGTCGCAGCGGATCTCATCATCAAGGGCGTGAAAAAACAGGGCCACGCATGAAAGAGATTAAAGGCATGAACATCGAACATCGAAGTTCAGAGTTCCCGCACGAGAGTCCTACTTCGATGTTCAATGTTCGACGTTCGATGTTCGACGTTCAGCCCGCCGCAGGCGCCTGCCCATTTCGAGTGCCGTCCCCAATTCTCCCATGACCGCCGCCGCCCCCGCCAACCCTTTCACCCCAACCCGCCACGAGCAGCGCCGCCAGCGCGCCGTCACGCGAAACAAGTGGATCATGTTCAGCTTCTGCATGGCGCTGGTCATCCCGCTGTTCCTCATCGTCGGCCACATTTTCCACGAAGCCTGGCCGGTCCTCTCGCTCGACTACCTCTGGGAAAACCCGAGCAACAAAGGCAAGTCCGGCGGCCTCTGGGCGCCGCTCATCGGCACGTTTTATCTCGTCATCATCTCCCTGCTTTTCGTCGCGCCAGTCGGCGTGCTCGGCGCGATCTACCTGAATGAATACGCCCGCGAAGGCTGGCTCAACCGCGTCATCAGCATCACCGTCACCACGCTCGCCGGAGTGCCCAGCATCGTGCATGGCCTCTTCGGCCTCGGCGCCTTCGTCCTCACCATGCTCCCCGGCATCAATCGCCTTTTCGCCGACCCGAACGACAAGGATTCACAATGGCACGCCGGCCTGTTCACCGCCGCGCTCACCATCGCGGTGATGAATCTGCCCGTCATCATCACCGCCTCCCGCGAGGCGCTTGGCGCCGTGCCGCAAGCCTTCCGCGAAGCGTGCTGGAATCTCGGCGCGACCCGCTGGCAGACCATCCGCACCATCGTCCTCCCGAATTCGCTCAGCGGAATGCTCACCGGCGTCATCCTCGAAATCTGCCGCTGCGCCGGCGAGACCGCGCCCATCCTTTTCACCGGCGTCACCTTTTTCAAATTCATCGCCGACGACGGCATGGACAAAATCTTCCCCTACCATCTCGGCGAACCCTTCATGGCGCTCTCCATGCACCTCCACGTCATCTCCAGCCAGATTTCGCAGATGCCCGACGCGATGAAATTCGGCTGCGCCGCGGTGATGCTCATGCTCATCCTTTTCATCAACAGCTTTGCCATCGCCCTGCGCGTCTGGCTGCGCGGTCGCAAACGCTGGTAACACCGCATGACCCAGCCGCATCTCGATTTTCAAAACGTCTCCGCCTTCTACGGCAAAAAGCAGGTGCTCAATGGCGTCAGCTTCGACGTGGGGCGCAACGAAATCCTCGGCATCATCGGCCCCGCGAATTCCGGCAAGACCACGCTGCTCAAGACCGTCAACCGGACGCTCGATTTCGTCGCGAGAGCGCGTTTCACCGGCGATGTCAGGATTACCGGCGAAAGCGTCCGCGCCATGCGCGATCCGAACGCGCTGCGCCGCCGCATCGGCATGGTCTTCCCGCTCCCCGTCGGGCTCCCGCTCACGGTCTATGAAAACGTCGCCTTCGCCCCGCGCCGCCAGGGCGTCAACGACAAGGCCGAGCTGGATGAAATCGTCGAGCGCTGCCTGCGCCAGTCCGTGCTGTGGGACGAGGTGAAAGACCGCCTCCAACTGCTCGGCACGAAACTCTCCGGGGGCCAGCAGCAGCGCCTCACCCTCGCCCGCGCGCTCTCGCTGGAGCCGGAGATTTTGTGCCTCGATGAATTCAGCATCGCCATCGACCCCGTCACCACGATGCGCATCGAGGAAGTGCTGAAAGAATTGCGCAAAAGCATGACGATCCTCCTCGTCACGAACCTGGTGCAACAAGCCCGCCGCCTCGCCGACCGCACGCTCTTTTTGTGGAACGGCGACGTGATCGAGTGCGACAAAACCGACGTGATTTTCAGTGACACGCCAAAGGACCGGCGGACTTACGACTACGTGAACGGGATTTTCGGATGACCCAAAAACACACCATCACCTGCCGCGACGTGAAGCTCTGGTACGGGAATTTCCAGGCGCTCAAAGGCGTCACCGTCGATATCAAGGACGGCCAGATCACCTCGCTCATCGGCCCGAGCGGCTGCGGGAAGACCACGCTGCTGCGCTGCTTCAACCGCGTCAACGAACGCTACGGGAACGTGCGCACCGAGGGTGAGATCAAGATTCTCGGTAAGAATGTCTATGACGACGACGTCTCGCTTTTCGAGCTGCGCAAGAAAGTCGGCATGGTCTTCCAGCGCCCAAATCCGCTGCCGATTTCGGTCTATGAAAACATCGTCTTCGGGCTGCGCATCCACTCCGAAAAGCCGCCCACCAAAAGCGAACTCGACACCACCGTTGAAAAGGCGCTGACCGAAACCGGCCTGTGGGACGACCTCAAAAACCGGCTCCACGACAAGGCCACCAACCTCCAGCTCGAGCAGCAGCAAAAGCTCTGCATCGCCCGCCTGCTCCCGCTCAAACCCGAGGTCATCCTGATGGACGAACCGTGCAGCGCGCTCGACGTGGAAGGCACGCGCGCCATTGAGGAGCTGATGTTTTCGCTGCGCGGAAAATTCACCATCGTCATCGTCACGCACAACATGGCGCAAGCCCGGCGCGCGAGCGACGAGGCGATCTTCATGCTTCTGGGGGAACTCATCGAGCACTCCCGCACCGCCGATCTTTTCCTGACGCCCAAATACGCGAAGACCGCCGATTACATCGAAGGCCGCTACGGTTGATGCCAGGCGAAGTTCACTGCGCTGTCCAACCGCCGTCGATGATCACATCGGTCCCGGTGATGTATCCCGCGTCGTCGGAGCAGAGGTAAACTGCGAGCTTCGCAATCTCCGCCGGTTGTCCCCAACGATTCGCGGGGATTTTCGCGAGAAATTCCGCGCGCAATTCCGCGTTCTGCATCAGCGGCGCATTGATCTCCGTGTCGCACACGCCGGGGCTGATGCCGTTGACGGTGATTTGGTCTCCGGCCAGTTCCAGCGCGAGCGCGCGGTTGAATCCCAGCAGCGCGGCCTTGCTCGCCGAGTAGGCGGTGCGGCCCGGCAAAGAAATGTGCGCCATCATCGAAGTCATGTTGATGATGCGTCCGTAGCCGCGCCCTTTCATCAGCGGGACGAACGCGCGGCAGAGCAGGAATACGCTCGTCACGTTCGTATCCATCACGCTGCGCCACTCGGCGAGGGTGAAGTCGGTGATCGGTTTGCGAATGTTGATGCCGGCGTTGTTGATGAGGATGTGCAGACGGTCGCCGAGCTTCGCGGTGAAAACGTCGAGGACGCGGGCGACCTGCGCTTCGTCGCTGACATCGGCAGCGATCACCTCGGCGCAGCCGCCACCGTCGCGGATTTCTTTTGCCACTTCGTCCAGTTTCGCTGCATCGCGCGACACCAGCGCGACGGTCGCGCCTGCGTCGGCAAGCGCGAGCGCCATCGCCTTGCCAAGTCCCTTGCTCGCGCCGGTGATGAGCGCGGTTTTTCCAAGAAGTGATTGAGCCATGCCGGAACGCTAGTGAAGTCGATCCGCGTCCAGCAACCGGTTTCGCGATGACTTCAGCCGCAAGTAGAGCGGCAGGCCGGAGGCGATCAGCACGAGGCCGAACAATGATTCGAGGCGAGCGGTGACGAGCGTATTGGCGAGCAGGGCGCTCGCCACGGCGATGAACACCACGGGCACCAACGGGTAGCCGAAGGTTTTGTACGGGCGCGGAAGGTCTGGCATTTTTCGTCGCAGGACAAAGACCGCCGAGGTCGTGAGTGCGTAAAAAATCCAGCCGGCGAACACGACGCAATCGGTGAGCTGATCGAACGTGCCCGAGATCGCGAGCAGGCTGGCCCACAAGGCGAGGACGATGATCGAAGTCACCGGCACGGCGGTCGTTTCATTCAGGCGGGCAAAGCGCGCAAAGAACAAGCCATCGCGAGCCATCGCGTATGGAACGCGGGCATTGGTCAGGAGCGAGCCATTCAGCAAGCCGAGCGTCGAGATGATGAACGCCACCGCGACCAGCGACGGACCATGCGCGCCGAGAAAGGAGCGCGCCGCCATCGCCGCGACGGGCAGGGCGTCGCGATGCCGCGTGGAATTCGCGGTGACGATTTCGCCGAACGGAAGCGCGTAGAAATAGGCGACGTTCGCCGCGGCGTACGCGAGCAGCACGACCGCCATGCCGATGAACAGCGCCAGCGGAATGTTGCGCCCCGGATTGCGCACTTCGCCCGCCACCATCGGCATGTTGTTCCAGCCGTCGAAAGCCCAGAGCGCCGCGATCATCGCCGCCCCAAACGCGGAGAATCCGCACCACTCCCCTGCTCCTGCTGGCGCGGCGAAATGCTGCCACGTCGTCCCTTTTCCAAACCAAAACACGCCGATGACGAGTGTGGCGATGGCTGCCACTTTGAGCAATGTGAGCACGAATTGAATCCGCCCGCCGAAGACCACGCGCAGGCAATTCAGCCCGGCGCACGCCACGATCACGAGCACGGCGACGACCTGCTTGATGCCGAATTGCCAGTCGAACCTCTCGCCCAGCACGATGAAACTTTTCTTCACCCAAACCGCGTCGAGCGGAATCACCGAGGACAGAAATGTGGCGAACGCGACCCCAGCGATGGCGATCGATCCCGCGCCGCCCACGGTGATGCGCATCCAGCCGAACAGGAACGCCGGCAGGTCGCCGTAGGCCGTGCGGAGATACACGTATTCGCCGCCCGCTTTGGGAAGGAGCGCGCCGAGTTCCGCGTAGGTCAACGCGCCCGCGAGGGAAAGCATCCCGGCGACGAGCCAGGCCAGCAGCACCCACTGCGGCGCACCGACCGCCTGCGCCATCGGCGTCGTTTTCAAAAAAACTCCGGTGCCGATGATCGTGCCGATCACGAGAGCGGTGGCGTCGCGGAGGCCAAGGCTCCGGATGAGTTCGGGCTGTGACATGAAAGGGGCCGGGAGCGTGGCGGTCACTTTCCAAGCGGGCAAGCGTAGAGGCCGATTCGCACCCCTTCACGGGCAAACTTCGCGCCGGTCGGCGGTGGCGGTTAGCGCGGAAATGCTTCGAGCGTTTCGTTCACCACCCGCAGGAAATCGGCGACTTTGTAGGGCTTGGTGATGTAGCCGTGCGCGCCTTGCGCGATGAGTTGCGTGATGCGGTCGCCGAGGGCGTCGGCGCTGACCATGATGACTGGGATGCCGCGCAGGGACTCGTCAATTTTCAAGCGACGGAGCACTTCGTCGCCGCTCATGTCCGGGAGGTTTAGGTCGAGGAGGATGACGTCGGGCCGATGCTCGCGGGCGAGGTCGATTCCGAGGCTGCCTTGCATCGCGGAGATGAGCTTCAGACCGGGCTGCAACTTCAGGATGCGCTCGACGAGGCGGAGATTCATGTCCTGGTCCTCGATGTAGAGAATCTTTCGAGAGGCCGCGCCGCTGCTGTCATCCTCCACCGGTTGGGCCGGTGGTTTTTCCGCTGGAGTGCTGGCGCATTCGATGGAGGGAAGATCGACGGTGAAGGTGCTGCCTTCGCCGGGGGTGCTTTCGACGGAGAGGACGCCATTGTTTGAAGAGACGATCCTTTGGGCGAGGGCGAGGCCAATGCCGGTGCCTTCCACTTGTGTCTGCTCGGCGCCGAGCCGCTCGAAGGGGATGAAGAGGCGGTTCATTTTTTCCGCGGGGATGCCGATGCCGGTGTCGCGGAATCGCACGCGGACGCGGTTTTCGACCTGTTCGGCGGAAACGTTCACGGTGCCTCCGGGACGATTGTATTTCACCGCATTGGAAAGCAGGTTCATGAAGACTTGCTGGAGGCGCTGGGCGTCGGCGCTCACGCAGATGTCGCATGATTTTTCGATTTCGAGATGGACCGCGATGCCGTGCCGGTCGGCGAGGCCCTGAATCAACTCGGCGGACTCGCGCAAGGCTCCGGCGATTTCGACGGGCGCGATGGAAAGCGTCATGCGTCCGGTGTCGATGCGCGCGATGTCGAGCACTTGATTGATCAGAGCGAGGAGATGCTCACCGCCGCGGGCGATGTGCGAGACGCTCTCGGATTGGTTCGCCGTGAGCCGCTCCATTTCGAGGAGTTGGGTGAAGCCGATGATTGCATTGAGCGGCGTGCGCAGCTCGTGGCTCATGCGCGAGAGGAATTCGCTCTTCGCCCGGTTGGCGCTTTCGGCCTGCTCCTGCGCGAGGCGGATGCTTTGCTCGGCGCGCTGGCGGTTGATGGCGCTGGTCAGGACGTTCGCGACGGTCTGGAGAAAATGCACGTCCTCCTGGGTAAAACGGCGCAGCGCAACCGACATCGCGCACAGCACGCCAAACGGCGTGGCGGATGTCTGGACGACGACGCTGAGCCCGCTGCGCGCGCCGATCGAGAGGGCGGCTTCGGAAACGGTGTAGCGCGTTTCGAGTTCGAAATCGTCCGAGATAACCGGCTCGCGAATGAGCAGCGTGTAGCCGGATTGCGAGTGCGGACCGGCTGGGATTCGATTGTGAATCGCTTCATCCGGCCAGCCAGCCGCTCCGGCGACGGTGAGTTCGCTGCGGTCCTCGGAAAGTTCCAGCAGGCTGCACACCTCGACGTTGAGCGTGTCTTTCACCACCGCGGCGGCTTCCTTGAAAAGTTCGGCGCGCGGCATCCCGCTCAGGGCACGCTGGCCGAGGCGCGCGACCGCCTCCTGCTGGAGCGCGCGATCATGGATCACCGTGTTCGCCCGCGCGAGTTCGGCGGTGCGCTCCGAGACGCGCTGCTCGAGTCGTTCGTGGGCGAGCTCGAGCGCATCCTGCGCCTGGCGCTCCATCGTGATGTCCGCAAAAAATCCGACCATGCGCCCGATATGCCCGCGTCGATCGAGGAAGAAGTGCCCCTTCGCGTCGATCACGATCTCGCGCCCATCCTTGCGCCGGACGCGGAAGACGAGGCGGAACGGCTCGCGACTTCCGGTGACGCGCGCGATTTCCGCATCGAAAAGCGCGAGATCGTCCAGATGGATAACCTGGCGGAGGCGCTCGATCCCACCGGACATTTCGCCCGTGTTGTACCCGAAAAAATGCGTGAGGTCGCCGGAGTAAGCGACATCGCCATTGAATGAATTCCAGTCGAACAACAACTGGCGGCTCGAACGAATCGCCGCGTCGTAGCGGTTCGACTCTTCGATGCGCGCGACCTCGGCGCGTTTTCGCTCGCTGATGTCGCGCAGGATCGTCGAGATGAATTCCACCCGGCCATCCGGCCCCGGATGCGCGAGCACCACTTGCAGCATGGGAATCTCGTGGCTATCCGCGCCTTGCAGTGCGGTTTCCCCATTCCACGCACCCTCGGCGATGGCAGCGGGGATGCCTTCCTTAAACACGATCTCATTGGCCCAGTCCGGGTGGCACTGGCTGAGGTTGTGTTCCAAAAGTGGCCCGGTGAGTGGCCATCCGAGCAGCTTTCGTCCCGCCTCGTTGAGGTGCAGGATTTCGCCGTTCGGATGCGCCATCGCCACCACGTCCGTCGTCGCTTCGAGGATGCGCACGAAACGTTCACGCTCCTGCTCCGCGGCTTTCCGCGCGGAGATATCGCGCATCGCTCCGAGCACGCGCAGCACATTGCCATCGCTATCACGGACGATGCACGCACGGTCATCCACGCTGATCCACGTCCCATTGCGGCGGCGGATGCGGTACTCGTTCGTGACGTCCGGCGCCTCTTTGCTCAATGCATTCTGGAGCGCGCCCATTGCGCGTTCCCGGTCTTCGGAATGCACGCGCTGCCTCCACCACTCGATGGTCGCATCCAGCGAGCCCGGCACGTCGCCGAGCACCTCCGAGAACGCTGTGTTGTGGATCACGCGCCCGGTGCGCGCATCCCAATTCCACACCATGTCGCGCGTCGCCAGCGTCAGCAGGCGCACCTGCTCCTCCATGTCGCGCCGACTCGCGTCCATGTCGCGGCGTTCAGTCACATCCACGCAAAATCCGATGAAGCCGGCAAATTTCCCCTCAATCTCAAACGGCCGACTGCGGTCAAACACCCAGCGGTATTCGCCATCGTGACGCCGGAGCCGGTACTCCATTTGCAGCGGCACTTTTTCCCCGACCGCCCCCTTCAAAGAATGCGCGCATTTTCCACGATCCTCCGGGTGGATCGCCCCCAGCCAGCCAGCCGTGAAATTCGCGGTGATGTCGTTGCCAGTGAAATCCTTGAACGCCCCGTTGTAATACACGCAGTTACCCCCGGGATCCGAGCACCACACCATCGTCGGAAAACAATCCAGCAGGGCGCGGTCGAATACGAAATCCTGATGGATCGAAGCCTTGGACGAATCGTCTGGCGTTTTGATGGGCATTGTTAGTCTGTCAGCGGCATCCCGCGCGTCTCGGGGGGCGCGCAAGATGAGTGCCATTCCGGCGTCATAGATCAAGGAAATCATCGTCCCCATCGCACAATCATTCCCGGCAGGTTTGCCGGGAAGGCGATCCGGCACCTGGCGGGGAACGAGCGAAATGTCAGGCAGCATCGCCCGGTCGTGCAGGGCATGCCTGGAAATGTGCGACCACCAAACACACAAAGTGCGCGCCCTGCCATGGCCGGACGCGCACTGGTGTGAAACTGAAGGCCGCTCCGCTTAACTCAGCACTTCCTTATGGAAGGTCGCCCAGTCATCCAGATTGTTCAGATCGACCGCGCCGGGACTCACCGAACCATCATCCGCAAGGCCGCATGAACCGAGGATGCCCTTCCGCGTGCCATCGTCGTGAATATAGCCGCGAATCGCCGCATTGTTCTTATAGATCGTCGCTTTGTCCAATTTCACGCCGGGCTGGGTCTTGATCCATGCCTCAAACTGCGTGTAGCTCGGCTTCTTCGTTTTCACGAAGTCCCGAACTGCGCTTTCATCGAGGCCAAGCGCCGCCAGGACCATGCCATCGTAGCCTTTGCCGATGCCGGGGTAGTCCGGGTGAAGTTTGCCGACAGTCTCGAGCGAAACTTTTTGCCAAAGGCGGGGAAGATGAATGACGCCGAGTGGACCCGCGACGCCGGAACTGATCAAGGGAATGTGGTTGCTCATGAATTTGTCTGTGTTTGTTCTGTTACTGTTTGAATTGATCGCCTCGGGAACATTTGCGTCCCCGCGCTTTCGTGAACGGCGGTTATCCCGGATACCGCCCAATCTCCGCAATCAAAAAACCGAAAAGAATGATGCTGAGTCCACCCGGCGCGCCCTTCCGGGCCACGCGCCACGCTTCGCCCGCTGCGCAACGCCTGTGGGGCCACGCGCCGGACCTCGAGGATGCTCCAGTGGAGATGAGATTAGCCGGTTTTCCTTCGTGTGCTGCCCTTCGGCGGGCTCAGGGCCTTGAGCGTGTCGAAACGGCTGCATGGGAATGGAACACACCCCGATCATGGCGCTTTTTTCGCCCTCTAAACAGGGTAGGTCCGCACTATACCGCTCGGCGTCACAAATTGTGCTTTCCGGGTTAGCGGTTCGGGCGCGTTTGCAGACTGCCATTCCACGCCCTCGACCACCATCTCCTGGCATCGAATGTCCGCGACGAAGAGTTCGCGTCAATTGCGCGGTCGGGACCGGTTCCATCGCTGCACCTCGTCACCGGCACCTTCCGCGGCTACTTCGCGAAGGCTTTGTCCTGCGCGTTGCCGGCGGAGAGGACGTAGGCGTAGAGGTCGAGGAGTTCGTCCTTGTTCAGCGCGTTGATGAGGCCGGGAGGCATCATCGAGATGTTGAAGGGCTTCCGGGATTTGATGTCGGCGGAATCCACCGCGGTCTGCACATCGGGGGCCAGCGGGCTGGTCATCACGGAGAGCTTGCCGCTTTGCTCGACGACAACGCGGCCGATGACGGTGGCACCATCCTTTTTCTCGATCTGCTCGGTGCCATACTGGTCGCTGATGACTTTGCTGGGATCGACGATGTTCTCCGTGAAATCACGGATCGTGTAGCGGCTCCCGGAACCAGTGAGGTCGGGGCCGATATTGCCGCCTTCGCCGGCAAAGTGGTGGCAATTGATGCAGAGCGTCGCTGCAAACATCGCCTTGCCTTGCGCGAAGTTGCGACCGTGCAGCCCGTCGCCGACGAGGGCGGCGACTTCGTCCGTGGTGTAGGCGCGGCCGGGACCTTTCGGCATGGTGAGATTCGCGGGCGGCGCGGGCGGCGCGGCTTTCGAGAGGGCGTCGAGCGCATCGCGTTCGGCGAGGTCGGGGACGAAGTTGGCGAGGGATTCGGTGCGGATGTTGTCGATGAATTTGGTGAAACTATTGCCGCCTTTCCACACACGGGTGCGCGGGAACCATGCGAAGTAAGTCTTCCGCAACTCGGGCGTCCAGCCGACCTTGGCGCAGCGCAGCGTGTAGGCGTAGTCGATGGCTTGATGATTCGGGCGGCTTTTTTTGGCGTCGGCGGCGGCCTGCGCGTAGCCGTCGTTGCGCGCGAGCAGTTGTGCTTCGCCGATGCTTACGTCATGGCCGACCGCGGTTTCGAGGAGCGGGACGGTTTTGGCGACGACGGTTGGCGAATCGAGCGCGACGAGGAGCTTGGACAGTTCGCGATTGATATAGAAATCGTTGCTCGGGAAAAGTGGATCGAGTTTCGCGCAGAGTTCGGGTGCGGGCTTGCCCATGCGAATGACGGTGAGCTGCCATGCGCGCAGGAGCGACAGGCGCAGTTCGGTGGCAACTTTCGCGAATTCCATCTTCCCAAGCGCTTCGAAAATGCGGGGTGCGAGCGTCCGGTCGCCGACTCTTGCGAGTGCGACGAGCGCCTCGATCGCGGCTTGCGGGTTCCTTTCCGCGAGAGCGCGATCCGCCCATTTCGCGGCAGGCTGGCGCTCAATGGCGACGCGTGCGGCGAAGCGCACGAAGCGGTCGCTGTGCGCGAGATGCGGCCAGGCTTTTTCGATCGCATCCGGGCCGGTTCCGTCGATGTGCAACGCTTCGAGTTGGTGGCGCAGTTTCGCCTCCGGCGTGATCTCGACGCGCGGCGCGGGCGCGGTGGATTCCTTGCCGGTGTAAGTCACGCGGTAAAGCGCCGACTGGGTCTTGCGCCCGCCGATGAGAAAATACATCGCCCCATCTATTGGATGAATGACGAGATCACTGAGCGGCAGTGGTTTTCCGGCGACGAATTCCTCCTTCTCCATGCGGAAACTCGCCCCGTCCGCCACGGGATGAAACGCGTACATGGTGCCGTAGGTCCAGTCGGCGGCGAAGAGGGCGCGCTGGTATTTCGCGGGAAATTTCGCGCCAGTGCCGAAGACGGTGCCGGTCGGTGAGCCCGGACCGATATCGATCGCGGGCGGCAGATTGTCGGGATAATACGCGGGCCATTTTCCCGAGCCACTGCGCCACCCGAACTCGCCACCGCTCACGCAATGCGCGATGCGTGTGGGCCGGTACCATGGCGCGCCGATGTCCCATTCCATGTCGCTGTCGTAGGTGAAGAGTTCACCGTTCGCGTCAAAGGCGATGTCGAAGCTGTTGCGGAAACCAGCGGTGTAAAGCTCGACGACTTTCCCGTCGGGATCGGTTTTGCAGACGTGGCCGCCTGGCGCGAGGATGCCTTTGGCGTGACCGTTCGCGTCCCACATGCGGTTGACGATTTGGTCTTCATCCCATGCGCGGGCGGCGCGGGAGAGTTCCATGCGGTCGGGCAGTTTCGTGTGGTTGCCATCGACGAAAAACAGCGATTTTCCATCCGGGCTCAGAGCGATGCTGTGCGGGCCGTGCTCGCCACTACCGTCGATTTTGCGCAGCAGTTCCGGTTTCCCAAACTGATCGCCCGCATCCCGCAGCCGGTAGAGCCCCTGCCCGGACTTTTCGTTCACCATCACGTAGAGACTTTCGAATGCGTAGAGCAACCCGTGCGCACCGCCGATTTCCACAGCCAGCGGCTCGACTTTTGTCCCGTCCGATTTGCCGACCGGCGGGACTTCCACCCGGAACAGCCCGCCGTTTTGATCGCCCACAATGAGACGACCTTTCGGATCGACCGCCATGCTCACCCACGAACCCTGTTCCGCCTTGGGCACCGTGTAGAGCAGCTCCACTTTGAAACCCGGCGGCACTTGCAGGGTGTCCGGCGCGGCGGCGATCTGCGCAGCCCCCATTTTCCCAGCCGACGCGAGCGCATCGCCCCACGGCTCCTTTCCATATTTCGCGACGATCCCCGCTGGCTTGAATTCCGCGCTACCCTGCGGTGCGAACGTCCAGTCCGCACCAGTCTCGATCACCCGCTTTTTCCCATCGGCCATCTCGATCGTCAGCGTGCCGACGAGCGCCGCGACGCCGTCCGCGTTGCGCGCGTCGAAGCGCAGTTCATTTTCCCCCGCCCGCAAATTTTTCGCGATACCCGCCTTGGTCGGGTTCATCCAATCCGGATTGTCCGCGACCTTCGAGCCATTCACAAAAGCGGTCGCGCCATTGTCGCAAGTGAACACCAGCGCCGCCGATTTCACCGTGCCGTCGAGCGTGAAAGTTTTGCGAAAAGTAGCGCGCTCATTTGGCTTCGCAGCCGAGCCGGTCCAGATCCACGCTGGCTCGGCCAGCGCGGCGAGCGGGGATGCGATGACGAGAGCGAGGGCGGGAAAAACGCAGGAGAAATTCATGGGTGCTTCGACTTAATTCCGAGTGACGACGATGCTTAGTGGAAACGATACGATCGGAGAAGGGATTCGCGCTGCCGCATTTTTTCGCAAAGGCGCCGCGCGAGCAGACGCGCAGCGAGGACGACGATCACGGTGCCTTGCTGGAAAAATGATCCAACGCCGTTGGGTTGTCGCAATCGGCGAGGTAAATGCGCTGCATTTTCAGCAGCAGAAGGCCGATGAAAAATCCAGCAACCATGGCGCCAAGATTCGCCCACGGCAAGCGGCAAGTCAGCGTGTTGACGCGATACGGGACAAACATGGACAGCCGATCAGTCAGGTGAAAAACGATTGAATCGCATTCACGAAAACATCTCCAGGACCGCCCTCCCCTACCCGTCCGGGATTAGCGTTTGCTGAACTGGAAGCGCTTGCGTGCGCCGGGCTGGCCGGATTTTTTCCGCTCCTTCATCCGCGGATCGCGGCGAAGAAGACCCGCTGGCTTGAGCAGCGGGCGGAGTTCCGGGTTATGCTCGGTAAGAGCACGCGCGATCGCGAGGCGCACCGCGCCAGCCTGGCCGGACATTCCGCCACCGGATGCATTCACGCTAATATCGAAAGCATTCACGCTCTTGGCCACTTCGAGCGGCTGGAGGACCGCGTTTTGCAGCGCGCTCGTCTTGAAATAATCCTCAAAGGAACGGCCATTGACCTCGATCACGCCAGTTCCCGCAGTCATGCGGATGCGAGCGACTGCGTCTTTGCGGCGACCTGTGGCGATGAATTCCTGCGACATGATTTTAGAAAGTGGACGTTATTTGATTTCAGTGACCGGCACCGGAGCCTGCGCCACATGCGGATGATCGGCACCGCTATAGACCTTGAGTTTCGTGAACGTCGAGCGACCCAGACGGTTGTGCGGGATCATTCCTTTCACCGCGCGCTCGATGAGCAGCGTGGGCCGCCGCGCGCGACGCGCTTTGAAATTCTCGGTCTTGTGACCACCGACAAATCCCGAAAAACTCATGTAGGTCTTGTCCGTTTCCTTCTTGCCCGTGACGCGCACTTTCGCCGCATTGATGACGATGACGAAGTCACCCGTATCGACATGCGAAGTGTAAATCGGCTTCTCTTTGCCGCGCAAAAGATTGGCGGCCTTGACGGCGACGCGACCCAAAACCTGGTCGGCGGCATCAATGACCCACCACTGGCGTTTGACTTCGTTGGCTTTGGCGGAAAATGTTTTCATGTCTTCGGTCCTGTAAAAAGGGCGGGCAAACTAGGTGGCACGTCTTGGAGTGTCAATGGATTTGTTCACGGCAATTTTGCCAGCGATTGCGGGCGCGTCCGGTGCGATTCACTTTGCAAAATCCGCGCCCCGATTTTGCCCGCTATTAGCCTTGCCGACATGCGCCAAGAAGTGAAACGCCGCACTCTTCCCATCCTCGGGTTGTCGCGTGCGGAACTTTGGATGCACGTCCGCCGAGATGACCAGCAGCAAGTCGATCAAAGTGAACCGGTCGTCCGAGTGCGCGAGCATCGCCGCGCGCCCGCTCGGGAAATGAGTGAGGAACTCGCCATTCATGCGCTCCCAATTCACATCGGTTCCCTGCTGCCATTGGCGCTGTGGGTTTGGTCGAGCCCCGAGGGGAAAACAGAGGATCGCCATTTCTCACTCGGCCGGGAATAAACGCCCACGCTTTCACCTCCGACCTGTCAACTGCGCCCATGACCGATTTCGAGCAACTTGTTGATCGCCACTACGCCCCGCTTTACCGCTTCGCATTTAGCATGGCGAAAAGCGCGACTGAGGCGGCGGATTTGACGCAGCAGACGTTTTATCTGTGGGCAGCGAAGGGGCATCAGCTTCGCGATCGGTCGAAGGTCAAGTCGTGGCTTTTCACCACGCTTTATCGCGAATACGTGAGCACTTACCGGCACAATACCAAATTCCACCACATCGAACTGGTCGATGCCGCGCCCGAACTGCCTTCGGTCGCGCCGTCCATTTTCAACGAAATCGACGGCGGCACCGTCATCGCCGCGCTGGCGCAGGTGGATGAGGCGTTTCGCGCGCCGCTGACGCTGTTTTACCTGGAAGAACTCTCCTACAAGGAAATCGCCGCCGTGCTCGAGGTGCCGATCGGGACCGTGATGTCGCGGCTGTCGCGCGGGAAGGCGCAACTGCGGCAGCTCCTGCTCAGCGAGCGCGACGGGGCCGCGCGCAAGATCATCCCCATTTCCGCGTCCACCGGCGCGAACCAATTACCGTGAACAACCAAGCCAAACTCCTCCTCAATGCCTATCGCCCGGGCGGCGGCGATGCGACCGATCCCGCATTCGCGGAAGCACTCGCGCAAGCCCGGCAGGACCCGCAGCTCCGCACGTGGTTCGAAGACGTGCAGCAGTTCGATCAAGCCATCGCAGGCAAGCTGCGGGAGGTGGCGGTTCCGGCGAATTTGCGGAGCACGATCCTCGCTGGCGCGAAGTTCAGCGAGCCCCGGCGCTGGTGGCGGGGTTCGCGAATTTGGGCCGTGGCGGCAGTGATCGCAGTGTGCGCTTCGGCGTTCGCATTTTGGCTTGGGAAAGATTCGGGCCTCGATAGTTGGCAGACAGATTCGCTCGCGGTGCTGGAAGGGATCGAAGCTGGAACGACCGATCTGGACATCGAGAATCCGCAGCCCGCGCATTTGATCGAATGGCTGCGCGCAAAGGCCGCGCCCGTTCCCGCGGCGGTGCCGAACGCGCTTGCGGCGCATCCGACTTTTGGCTGCAAGATGATCGACACGAACGGGCGCAAAGTTTCCCTCCTGTGTTTCAATCTCGGGGATCGAGAGCAGGCGCATCTTTTCACCACACCACGAGCGGGATTGAAGCTCGCGCCACCGGAACAGCACCCGATCTTTTCGCGCCATCGGAATTGGAATCTGGCGAGCTGGCGCAGCGGCGAAGACGTCCACATGCTGGCGACGGAGCTCGACGAAACGCGGTTGCGCGCGCTGCTGCCGGCGTCGATCGCGGCCCGCGTGCATTTTTCGCCCGTGCTCATCGGTGAAATTCTGCCGGTTCGTTAAGCGCCGCACTCGCCAACGCAGCCAACAATTAGCGACTGTTCACCGATGGCTTCATTCTATTCTCGCTACACGCACTGGCTCCACACGCGCTGGCCAGCGGGTGGCGTGGAAAAACTGCCCGAGTGCGATGAGCACGGACGCACGAACCTTTCCGGCGTCCGCATCGTCGGCGATCTCACGGGCATCCCGCTGCTGAAATTTTCCGCCGACACCGGTGCGCGCGCGGTGCGCGAAATCGCGGACGAACTCGGCAAACCAGAAACCAGAAACCAGAAACCAGAAACGCACGACGTGGCGATCATCGGCGGTGGCGTCTCTGGCGTCGCGGCTGCGATGGAGGCGAAAAAGGCCGGGCTGAAATTCGTGCTGTTTGAAGCGACTCAGATTTTTTCCACGGTCGCAAATTTCCCGAAAGGAAAGCCGATCTACACGTATCCCACGGAGATGACGCCGGCGGGCGATCTTCAGTTCACCGCGGGGGTGAAAGAGGCGCTGCTCGATGAGATGGAAGCGCAGCGGCGCGCGGCGGGGATCGAGCCTGTGGCGGCGCGCATCGAGCGGCTGGAGCGCGCGGGCGATGAAATCACGCTGCATCACGCCGACAAGACGACGACCAAAGCGCGCCGCGTCATCGTCGCGATCGGACGCAGCGGAAATTTCCGCAAACTCGGCTGCCGCGGCGAAGACCTGGCGAAAGTCTATAACCGGCTCCACGATCCCAAGGAATACGCGGGCAAAAATGTCCTCGTGGTCGGCGGCGGCGACACCGCACTGGAGACGGCGATCGCACTCGGCGCATGCGGCGCGCACGTCACGCTCAGCTATCGCAAAAAGGAATTCTCGCGACCCAAGCCGGACAACATCGAGAAACTCCACGCGCTCGAAGCGAACGCCGATCATCCCGTGCAAATCGAGCGCCCCACCAGCGAGCGGGTCAGCACCGCGCTCACAACCGCGATGCAGAGCGCGACGCCGACCGGCTCGGTGAAACTGCTGCTCGGCTCCAGCGTCGAGAGCATCACCCAAGAAACCGCCACGCTGCGCGATGCCGGCGGCGAGCAAGTCCGGCTGATGAACGACGTCGTCTTCACCATGCTCGGACGCGAGGCTCCGCTCGATTTTTTCCGCCGCAGCGGGATCACCATCCGCGGCGAATGGACCGCGAAGACATGGATCAGCTTCATCCTCTTCGGCGTTTTCTGCATCTGGCTTTACCACTGGAAAGCGCACAAAGGCCCGCTCGGCGAAATCGGCAAGGGCTTCGCTGAAACCGTCGCCGGACAACTGGCGAATGTGAGCGACGCCGCGCGCGATCCGAAGACGCTGCTCGGCGCGATCACGAACGCCGCGAAGCAATCCAGCTTCTACTACTCGTTCGTCTATTGCGCGCTCATCGTCGTCTTCGGCATCAAGCGCATCGCCCGCCGCAAGACGCCTTACGTAAAGCTGCAAACGCTTTCGCTGATGGCATTCCAGCTACTACCGCTCTTCCTGTTGCCCTACATCATCCTGCCGTGGCTCGGTGCCAACGGCGCCTACGACCAAGGCTTTGGAAAATGGTTCGCCGACCAGTTCTTTCCCATCCCGAGCTACAGCCCCGACCGCGAATACTGGCGCGCATTTGGCTTCGTCCTCGCCTGGCCGCTCTTCATCTGGAACCTCTTCACCGACCACCCTACCGCTGGCTGGCTCATCCTGGGTTTGGTGCAGACCTTCGTCATCATCCCGCTCATCGTCTGGCGCTGGGGCAAAGGCGCCTATTGCGGATGGATCTGCTCGTGCGGCGCGCTCGCCGAAACGCTCGGCGACACCCATCGCCACAAGATGCCGCATGGGCCGGGTGCCAACCGCTGGAACATGACCGGCCAAGTTATCCTCGCGATAGCCATGCTCTTGTTAGTGCTGCGTATTCTAGGCTGGGTCGGACTCGGCTTTGGCAATGGCATCTACTACGGCCTGCTGAATGGCTGGCCCGTCTTTAACTATGCCTACCTAGTCGATCTGTGGCTCGCCGGAGTCATGGGAGTCGCCGCGTATTTCTGGTTCAGCGGGCGCGTCTGGTGCCGCTTCGCCTGCCCGCTCGCCGCGCTCATGCACATCTACGCGCGCTTCTCGCGCTACCGGATTTTCGCGGAAAAAAAGAAATGCATCTCGTGCAACGTCTGCACCAGCGTCTGCCACCAGGGCATCGACGTGATGAACTTCGCCAATAAAGGCATGGCCATGGAAGACCCCGAATGCGTCCGCTGCTCCGCCTGCGTGCAGCAATGCCCCACCGGCGTCCTCAGCTTCGGCCGGCTCGGTGAGGATGGCATCCCCATCCTGGACAAGCTCGCGGCTTCACCCGTGCAGATGCGCGAGGCGAAGCGCTGATCGGGAAAGCGGGATTGGACGGCCAATCTCGGCTATTCGAGAGCCAGTTGCGGAGGATTTGCAAGTCGCCCGGAAGGAGAGGGCGTTGATCTCTGCAACGTGCTCGGGATTTGCCGTCCCAATTCCGAACCTCGGTTCAAATCATTTTGCTGCCCGCACTTGTTGACCGCATTTGTTTGACAACTCCCCCGCCGTCCGCCTGGACCCGGCATGCTCTTGCAGAGGGAAAAACTATGCTGAGCAATCACGTTGGTTTCCCCAGATCGGTCTTCCAGCCCGGCCTCGCCGGACTTCTCGCCGTTTTCCTGTCCGCGTTTTCTCCGCCCGAGCGCGGGACTGCGGTCGTCTCGACACGCGGTGGCATCAGCACCACATACGTCGCACTGGCACCGGCAATCAATGTCGTCTTCCGCTTCTAGGTCGTCGATCTCGCCGACACCACGCCGGGGCAGGACTTGTGGGAATACCGCTACCAAGGCAGCGGTCTCACGCTCACCGCCGGGCAGGGCTTCACCATCTTCTTCGACCTCGGCCTCTACACGCTGCTGCAAAATTCCCCGCCGTTTGTGAATGCCGATTTCGATTTGCTCGTCGCGCAACCGGACCTCGCACTCAACTCGAACGGCTTCTACGACGCCCTCGCGTCGCGCGACAACCCGTCCTTCGCCGACCCCTTCAAACTGCGCTTCGTCTGGCTCGGCATCGGCGGCACCACACCCAGCGCGCAGCCTTACACGGTGTACAACGCCGATTTCTCCACGCAAAGCCAGGGCCAAATCACCAATGTCCCCGAGCCCTCCGTCCTCCCGCTGCTGCTTGCATCCGTTGCGGCATTCCTCTCGCGAAAGCGCAAACGCGTCCCCCCAACAAACGCTGTCATTCCGAGCGGAGCGGAGCGCAATCGAGGAACCTCCCATCTCAGCGGGCAGCGGCGGTGCGGAGCCGATCCGCAGAACTTCCCGCCACCTCCGCCCGCGAAAGTCAGTAGTTCCTCGACTACACTCGGAATGACAGCGTGGGGATTCGTCACCCTCTTCCTCCTCGTTTTCCTCCCATCCGCCTCCGCGGACCTCACCATCTCCGCCCCGGAGACCCTCTCCGAAACCCGCATCACCCGCACCGTCTGCGAGTATGTGATGCGCGCGAAGATCACCAACCCCGGCCCCGCCGCCGCCGCGATCAACGCCACCCTCACCAGCAGTTCTCCGAAAACCGTCATCGTCCAGAACACCCTCACCTTCGGCAACGTCGGCGCACTCACCACCTCCGACAGCACCGGCACCTTCACCCTCCGCCACGACCGCACCGTTCCCTTCGATCCGACCAAGCTGCACTGGACGATCAAACAGCCCTTCATCGTCAGCGCCGCCACCCCCACCGCCGGTGCGAACGAAGTCGGCGTCACCTTCCTCCCGCAAGTCTTCTTCTCAAAGCCCGTCGATCCCGCGACGCTGAACGCGAACAACTTTTCCGCCAACGGCGCCGACGGCCAGAAACTCCACGCCACCATCCTCCCGGCCAACGACGCCACCTTCGCCTGGCTCTTCTTCACCGCACCCATGCCCGGTGCCTCGCAGGCCATTCGACAGGCTCAGGCCCTACCGGGTGCAGGTCACCGTCGACGTCGCCACCATCCGGCTCGCGGGCGGCGCGGACCTGCTTGATGCCGCCAACAACGGCACCCCCGGCAGTAAGCTCACCAGCGACTTCAGCACCGTCAGCCTCGCCCCGCTCGCCAACACCACCGTCTGGGGCCGCATCGTCGATCCCGGCCCCGACCTGCTCCCCTCCACCGCCGACGACTCGCTGCCCGGCCCCGACGGCCTGCCCATGACCGAGGACGACATCCATCTGCTCCCCATCGTCGGCGTCAAGGTCTTCCTCATCGGCTTGGAAAACCGCGCCGTCTTCACCAGTGCCGTCGGCGAGAAGGCGGCGCACGGGAAAAGGGGCGGCAGGTAAATGGGCGAGCAGCTTCCAGATCGACGGCGTCTCTTCGGGAAATGTGAAAGTCGTCATCGATGGCCGCACCGCCACGACCCCGCCGGGACGGCTGCTACTTCCCCGAGACGGTCATGGATGCCACCATGCAGCCCGGCCTGAATAACTTCGTCATGAAAGGCATGGCGTCGATGGTTCTGCCCCGCATCCCGGCTTCCATCCTGCAAAACGTCAGCGCCAGCCAGACCGTCACTGTCACGCTGAAACCGGAAGCCGCGTTCGATCCGCCGCCCGCGCAGCAGCCCTTCCTCACCGTTTGAGGATTCAAGGGCAAGGGGCGCAAACGAGGCGGATGCTACCTTGACCAAACTCCCGGTCAGGCGAAGACTCCGAACCATGAACGTGACGCTCGCTCCAGTCCTTGAAGAGTTCATCCAGCGCAAACTCGGCCAAGGTGCCTACGCCTCGGCCGATGAAGTCATCGCCGCGAGCCTGGCCATGATGCGTCTCGGAGAGAATGAGGAATGGAAAGCGGGCGCGCGGGAAAAAATCATCGAAGGGCTCGAATCCGCCCGTGCCGGGCGTGTCCATGCGCCAGACGAGGTGACCGCGTGGATGGCGGAACAAAAGGCGGAGTGGCGCAGTCGCGGCGGCGGGCAATGAACGACTTTGTCCTGAGCGATGAGGCACGCTCGGACTTGTTCGAGGTCTGGGCATTCGTGGCAGGCGACAATCCTCCGGCAGCGGACAAGCTGGAGCGGGACATCATGCAAGCCTGCGCGCTGCTGGCGCGACGGCCCGACATCGGGCATCGCCGTCGCGATCTCTGCGCTGATGCCAGCGTGCGTTCTCATACGGTGCGCGTCTGGTATCTCATCGTTTATGAAATCGGCACCGAGCCACTGCGCATCGTGCGCATCCTGCATGGCGCGCGGGATGTGGCGCGTGAGTTGGCGGATGACTGAACGGCGCGGATGAGAAAATACTCTCCTGCCCCGAATGGCATTAAGTTAAGCGTCCTTTTGGATAAGTATGCGTGGCCGGTTTCGATGGGGTGGAACACGCATCTCCGCTCTTGGCTTGGTTAGTAAGTGATAGTTCTTCGCGCGGCGCTTCTTTGCGCGCGGTTCGCTGC
>JANNWY010000067.1:0-6443 GCA_031409335.1 Chthoniobacteraceae bacterium
ATCATCGACAAGGATCTCAATCCTCGCGGCACTCGCATCTTTGGTCCGGTTGCCCGCGAGTTGCGGGAGAAGAACTTTATGAAGATCGTGTCCCTAGCTCCGGAGGTGCTCTGATGAATCGTCCTCATTTTCATGTTAAGAAGGGTGATCATGTCAAAGTCATCAGTGGCAATCATTCCGGTGCGGAAGGCAAGATCCTTGCAGTCCTTCCCCGCAAGGAGCAGGTCTTGATCGAAGGTGTCCGCATCATCAAGAAACACCAGCGCAAGTCGCAGGAGCATCCGCAGGGTGTGATCGCTGAACGCGAAGGTCCAATCCACATTTCCAACGTTAAATTGGTCGAACAGCCTGCCAAGGCATTGAAGAAGACCAAGACGAAAAAGAAAGCAGCCTGATCCGGTTTATGGCAGTTGAATTATACAATCACTACAAGCAGCGTGTCATCCCGGCTCTTCAGGAGCGCCACGGCTACAAAAATGCGCACCAAGTTCCCAAGGTACAGAAGGTCGTCGTGAACAGTTGCATCGGCTCGCAGCCAGACGGCAAGCAAGCGCTGGAGGATGCCAAGGCCGAGGTCGCCCTGATCACGGGTCAGAAGCCTGCGGAAACCCGCGCGAAGAAGAGCATCGCGAACTTCAAATTGCGTGGCGACCAGGCGATCGGAGCCAAGGTGACGCTGCGCGGACAGAGGATGTACGAGTTTCTTGAACGGCTTATCAAAACGGCGCTGCCCCGCATTCGCGATTTTCGTGGTGTGTCGCCGCGGGCCTTTGATGGAAATGGGAACTACACGCTCGGCGTTCCTGACCAGTCCATTTTTCCAGAAGTCGAGCTCGACAAGATCAAACGCAACATCGGATTTGACATCACGATCGTTACTTCCGCCCTGACCAACGAGGAGGCCAAATCCCTCCTGATCGAACTCGGCATGCCATTCACAGACAAAGCCAAGCGCGCACCTGCCGCCAAGGCCGCCTAACCCGTATGAGCCAACTTTCCGATCCCATCGCCGATTTTCTCACCCGCTTGCGCAACGCGAATTCGGCTCGCAAGACCGAATTGCTACTTCCTTACTCGAAAATGAAGGCGGAAATCGCGCGCATTTTGAAACAGGAGGGTTACATCACCAACTATGAGGTTGATACCACCGGCCAGTTTCCGCAGATCAAAGTGATCAGCAAGATGGTCAATCGCACTTCCGCCATCACGGGCCTGAAACGAATCAGCAAACCCGGGCTCCGCAAGTATGTGGGGGCGAGTGAGATTCCACGGGTTCTCGGCGGGATGGGGATCTCCATCCTTTCCACGCCGCGTGGCATTGTCACGGGACGTGAAGCGAAGAAACAAAATATCGGAGGCGAATTGCTCGCCTACGTTTGGTAGGAATAAAGTTATGTCGCGTATTGGAAACAAAACCATCTCGCTCCCTGAAAAGGTGAAGCTCAATGTGTCGAGCGCCGGAGCCCTTCAAGTCGAAGGGCCGAAAGGCAAGTTGTCATGGACACTCCCTAAACAAATCACGTGCAAGATTGATGGCTCCAACGTCTCCTTTTCCCGGGAGACGGAGGATCGCAAAGTGCGTGCGCTGCACGGTCTTTCGCGGGCATTGGTCAACAATATGATCACTGGCGTGAGCGCAGGTTTCGTAAAGGAATTGGAGATTCAAGGCGTCGGCTTCAAAGCGGCACTGCAAGGCCAGACGCTCAAGCTGAATCTTGGGTACTCCCACGACATCATCTTCCCGATCCCTGAGGGCATCAAGGTCACGGTGGCGGACAATACCAAGGTTCGCGTTGAAGGAATCGACAAACATCTCGTCGGCCAGGTCGCTGCTGATATCCGGGGATACTACCCACCGGAGCCTTACAAGGGTAAAGGCGTTCGCTACGTCGGTGAACATGTGCCGCGCAAGGAAGGCAAAACTGTCCAATAATTTATGGCTAAACTTTCACCCATCAAACTGCGCCACGTGCGCCTGCGGAAGAAAATCTCCGGCACTTCGGAGCGGCCTCGTCTTTCGGTTCACTTTTCGGGCCAGCACATCTATGCCCAAGTCATCGACGACGATGCTGGGCGGACGGTTGCGGCGGTGAATACGACGGAGAAGGAATTCGCGGGTGACAAGACTGTGAAGCCAAACGTGGCGACGGCGACCCGGGTTGGGACTCTTGTTGCAGACCGTGCAAAGGGAAAGCAAGTCACGAAAGTTGTTTTCGACCGCGGCGGTTTCATTTACACCGGCAAGGTGAAGGCTCTGGCTGACGCTGCGCGGGCGGGCGGACTGGAATTTTAATCAATCATTATGGCAGCACCTACAGGCAATCGTAACCGACGCGGCAATCGCGATCAGGATAAGCAGAAGGAAGCGTCCGATCTTACTGAAAAGGTCGTGTTCATCAACCGCTGCGCCAAGGTCGTGAAGGGCGGGCGTCGCTTTAGTTTTAGTGCGCTGATCGTTGCCGGAGACAAGCGCGGCAGGGTTGGATGCGGTTTCGGAAAAGCCAATGAGGTTTCGGAAGCCATCCGTAAAGCGAGTGAGTCGGCTAAGAAATCGCTGGTGAAGGTGGCTGTGCGCGATAACACAATCCCGCATGAAGTCATCGGCGAGCATGGCGGTGGCCGTGTGCTGCTTCGTCCCGCGTCGCCTGGAACGGGAGTAATTGCCGGTGGTGGCGTGCGCGCTGTCATTGAGGCAGCCGGGATTCGCGACGTATTGGCCAAGTCGCTGGGTTCAAGCAACCATGCGAATGTGGTGAAAGCCACGCTGGAGGCGCTGACACAGCTTCGCCTCCGAGAGCAGATTTTCAAAACACGCGGGATTACGATTCGTTCGACTCCGGCGGCTACACAGAACTAAACCATGAATCTTTCCAATCTGAAACCTCGCCCTGGCGCCAAGCACCGGGTGAAACGACTGGGTTGCGGCGAAAGCAGCGGCCATGGCAAGACCAGCGGCAAGGGTCACAAAGGTCAGAAAGCGCGCTCAGGCGGCAGCATTCGCCTTGGCTTCGAAGGCGGTCAAATGCCGCTCATTCGTCGGATTCCGAAACGCGGATTTAACAACGCGGAGTTTCGGACGACTTATTCGATCGTCAATGTTGGCGACCTTGATCAATTTGAGGCTGGCACTTCGATCGATGAAAGCCTGCTTCGGGAGAAAAAGATCATTCGTGGCAACAGCGATGGGCTCAAGGTTCTCGCGAACGGGGAATTGAAGAAGAAGATCAGTATTACCGCGAACAAAGTCAGTGCCGGAGCCAGGGAAAAGATCGAGAAGGCGGGCGGATCGGTGACCTTGAAATGACGGTTGGTCGTTTGGCGGCAATGGAGCCAGCCGAGCGGCACGCTGGTCGCTGATGCGCCGGCAAATTTTCTAACCTGATGATTTCCGCCTTTGCCAATACGTTCAAGATACCCGAGTTGCGCAACCGCGTACTTTTCACGCTGGTAATGCTTGTGATTGTCCGCATCGGTGCGGCAGTCACTTGTCCAGGGGTGAACGCGCAGGTCATCCAAGTCTGGTTCGATTCGCAGGTGAACAACATGTCCGGCGGGAGTGTCGCGGCGCTGTTCAATATCTTCAGTGGTGGCGCGCTTGAGAACTGCGCGGTATTTTCGCTGGGTGTGATGCCTTACATCAGTGCGTCAATCATGTTGCAACTGCTGACTGCGGTCATTCCGCAGCTTGGTAAATTGGCCAAGGAAGATGGTGGGCGGCAGAAGATCATGCAATTGACGCGATACGCGACGATCCTGCTTTGCCTTTTCCAGGGTTATCTGCTCGCGGTTTCATTTGAGAATCCGAAATCGAATCCGTTCCTCAACGGAATCATGGATACCATCAACTCGATGGGCGTCCCGCTCGTGGCAGAACCTGGTTGGATGTTTCGGGTGATGGTAGTCATCACGCTCACTGCTGGCACAATGTTTCTGATGTGGCTGGGTGATCAGATTACCGACCGTGGAATTGGGAACGGGATGTCCCTGATCATCACTGTGGGCATTGTCGCGCGGCTTCCGGCGGCGCTGATTCAGGCGTGGAATACTTTTGTTCCCAGCGGCGGGCAGGCCAGTCAGGTTAGCCCGATGGTATTGGTGTTGATGGTGGCCTTCCTAATCCTGGTTGTTGCGGCGGTGATTTGTGTCACGCAGGCGCAGCGTCGAATCAGCGTGCAGTATGCGAAGCGGGTGGTGGGTCGCAAGGTGATGGGCGGGCAGACGCAGTATATGCCGCTCAAGGTCAACTATGCCGGCGTTATGCCGATCATCTTTGCACAAGCGCTTCTGGTGTTTCCTTCGACCATCGTGAGCATGCTATTCCGCGATTCGCCGATGGCGAACAAGATTGCGGCGGCGCTGAATGATGGCCCGGTGCATTACGCCGTTTTCGGAGGGATGATTTTCTTCTTCAGTTACTTCTGGGTTGCCACGCAATTTCAGCCACAGCAAATCGCCGACGATCTCAAAAAGTACGGTGGTTACGTTCCAGGTGTTCGTCCTGGGAAACCGACCGCGGATTTCCTCGATTTCACGATGACCCGCCTTACGTTCGCGGGCGCAATATTTTTGACGATCATTGCGATTCTGCCGCAGATGCTTTCCCATCAATTGAACGTCCCCTATATCACGGCGCAGTTTTTCGGCGGGACGAGTTTGCTGATCATCGTCGGTGTCATTCTCGACACCATGCGGCAAATCGAGACGCATTTGATTCAGCGCCACTACGATGGGTTCCTGCGGAAGGGACGCATCCGTGGGCGGTTCGATCGCACGCCGGCTGGCAGGGGCGAGGCGGTGCAGCAGAGTGCATTGATCTGGCTGTACGTCGGGATCGCGATCCTGGTGGTGGCGGGACTCGCAATCTTTCTCGCTGGCAAATTCCGGTAGTGAAACGGCGGATCGTCTTGCTGGGACCACCTGCTTCTGGAAAAGGCACGCAAGCGGAAATGATCACCGCCCGATATGGAATCCCAAGCGCCTCACCGGGTGCCATGTTTCGTGAGGAAAGGGCTGCCGGGACGGAACTGGGAATCGCCGCGGAGCGACTAACCCAGCAGGGTAGACTCGTTCCCGACGAGTTGGTATGCTCGGTCGTCGCAGCTTGGTTGAAAACGCACGATGGGTCGTTTCTTTTCGACGGATTTCCGCGGAGTCTTGGGCAGGCTGCCGCGCTGGCAGCGATGCTTGGAAAGCGTGGCACGCCTTTGGATGTCGCGATTTTTTTGGAGGCTGATTTCAAAACCATCTCCGGGCGGGTCGAAAACCGCGTCGTTTGCACTCGGTGTGGCTCGAACTTCAGTCGTGGCTTGCATGTCGCCGATGATAACTCGGCGTGTCCGAAATGCGGCAGCAAGCTATCGCGACGCAGCGATGACAACAGTGAGACACTGCAACTGAGGATGCAGGAGTATCGTGACAAGACTGAGCCGCTCGTTGCGCACTACCGGCAACTCGGATTGTTGAAAGCGGTGGATTCCACACGGGTGCCCGACTTGGTCTTCGCGTCGATCGCCGATATTCTGGAAGGCCAATGATTCCGATCAAAAGCGAACGTGAGATCGAGAAAATGCGCCAGTCCTGCCGGACGGCGAGTAACATTCTCGACCGTGTCTCAGCACTGCTTCGGCCTGGAATTGCGACGCGCGATGTGGACCAGGCTGCCGCGGATTTCATGGCGGAGGAGAAATGCAGAAGTGCTTTTCTGGGTTATCGGAAATTTCCGGGGCATGTCTGCATTTCCATCAATGAAGAAGTGGTTCACGGGATCGGCGGCAGTCGGCGGGTGCAGTATGGGGACATTGTGAAGCTCGACATCGGCGTCATCAAAGATGGATGGGTCGGAGATACCGCGACGACCGTCCCGATCGGCGTCATCGACTCGAAAGTGCAGCGACTTTTGCAAGTCACGGAAGACACGCTCGAGATGGCGATCAAATACGCCTTTGCGGGCCGGCGGTTGGGGGATATGTGCGCGGCGATTGAAGATGAGGTCGTCGCGAATGGCTACAGCGTGGTGCGGGAATTCGTGGGTCACGGCGTCGGGCGAAAATTGCATGAAGAGCCGCAAGTGCCGAACTACGGACGCGCCGGGAGCGGACCGAAACTCAAGCCGGGCATGACCATCGCGATCGAGCCGATGGTCAATATGGGAACCAGTGCGGTGCGGGTGCTGGAGGACAACTGGACGGTCGTTACGGCGGATGCGAAACCGTCCGCGCACTTTGAACACACTGTGCTGATTACGAAAGGGGAACCAGAAATCCTGACATGGCGCGCGAAGACTCTCTCGAGGTAGCAGGCGAGGACCTATCAGAAAGTTTGTGTGACCCGGCAAAAGAGAGGACACAAACGAGTGAGAAAAGCAAAAAGCAAAGAAGAAGAGAAAACGAACAAAGCGCTGGATGAACTGATAGCGGAGCACGGGCACACGCCGGAGGCGATCT
>JANNWY010000068.1:0-16806 GCA_031409335.1 Chthoniobacteraceae bacterium
CGCAAATTGCACGTTGGCCGGCGGGGTTGCGTGCATCCGGCCCTGATTCTCCGCGACGATGCCATCGACGGGATAACCCACCAGCGTCTTGAGCGCGGATGAAAGCAAAAACTCGTTGTCCGTGGCATCGCTCGCCAGATATCCGCTGAAGCCCCCGCGCGCAGCCTCTCTGTCAAAATAGATCGCCGCCACATCGAGGTGTTGCGATTGCGCTGACGATCTGCCGGGTGTCGCCTCCGCGATTCGCCGCGAGGCGTATCCGTCGAAGACATATGCACCCTTCGGAATGAGCGGTTCTGGCTCGTAGGTCCCGCGATCCCGTTGGAAGAGCCATTGCAACCCCGCCGCATAACTTAGCGCGCCATCGTCAAAGACCACATGCCCCGCCGTCGCTACCACACGCGCCCCTCCCGTCCGCGCCAAATCAACCCGTACCGCAAAACCCGTCGCCACACCCACACTGCTGCGGAGCTGCCCCACGAAGGCATAGGGCAGATTCGCGCTCCCCGAGACGGTCTCGAAAGAGAGTACGCCAGGCAGCAGTCCGGGCGGCGGAACGGGCGGCGTCAGATACGTCATCGTCGGCGCACTCGTCTGCCCGTCCACCACCGGCACATTGAGCGGCGGCGGCGTGCTCCAGCCGGTCACCGGCTTGCATTCCACCAGATAATCGCCCGGCACCAGCCCCGTCACCGTGGTTCCGCTATTCCGCCAGGTCGCGGACGTCGCGTCATTCGGATTGGCCGGATCGCCCTGCCCAAGGAAGCGCCACTGCGCGCGGGCGGGCTGCGCCACACCGGGGTCCGCCAGCGCGGGCGGCGTCAAAGTCACCGTCAACCCGCCCAAACCGCCGGCGCCCGTCTCATAATACTCGCGGGTCAAAACCGTCGGCAGCCCGCCGCTGATCACATTCACCGTCTCCGGCGGCGGCTGGATGAATCCCGGCACGGGCCGATACTCGACCGCGCGATCCCCCGTCTCCAGACCGCCCAGCGGCACTCCCGAAGCCCGCCAAACCTGCTCTCCGACAAAGCGCCAGCCCGGCACGATGAGCCCGCTTGGAATCAGGTTGATGATCACAAAGCCCTGCCGATCGGTTGATGCCACTCCACCGGGAAAGGTCTGCGTGAACTGCGAAAGAACATCCAGCGTCAGCGTCGCCGCCGCACTGACTCCCACGCCCCCCGCGCTGGTCGCCTTCACCCGGTAAAAATAAGTCGCCTGGTGCGGCGGCAGCACACTGAACGTCACGCTCACCGGCACCGGCGAGTTCCCGGTCACCGTCAGCGGCGGCACTGGCGCGCTGGTAAAAAGAAGTGGGTTCGTAAAAGCCGCATCAGTCCCATACTCGAACACCACCGTCGTTGTCGCCCCCAGCGCATTCACCGTCCCGTGGAGCGTCGCACCATCCGAGGTCACCGCCGTCGCCGGCAACGCCACCGCCACCGGGTTTGTCAGAGTCGTGAAACTCTGCGCCCCACTGATCGTCGTCCCACCCGCATTGGTGGCCACGATCCGGTAAAAATAAGTCGTCCCCGGAGGCAAACTCAGCACCGTAAAAAACACTGGCATCGGGCTGTTCCCCTGCACCATCTGGACGGGCGATGGTGTCTTAAACGTAAAATTTTCGTCCGTTGCATACTCGAAATACACGGTGGAGCCGTAGTTGCGCGCGTTCACCGTGCCATTCAGGGTCGCGCGGCCATCCTCGTTGTCATTCGGAATGCCGAAATTCCGCATGATCGCCGTGGCCGGTGTGGCCACGGCCTCTGGCCGCGCCAGCGTGGAAAAGCTCGCCACCGGGCTCACTGTCGTCCCGTAGCTGCTCGTTGCGGTGAAGCGGTAGTAGTAGGTCGTGCCAGGACTCAGGCCGCTCAGCGTCCGGCCGAGCAACACGGACTGGTATCCGTTCAGATTGACCGTGACGGGCACAATGGTTGAAAGATTGCCCGCGTCGGTCCCATGTTCGATTTGCACCGCAGTGATCGCGCCGCGCGCATTGACCTTGGTGCTCACGAGGGCGTCTGTGCTGCCTGGCGCCGTAGTGGGCGGGTTGACCAGCGGCGCACCGGGGAAGAGCAGGCGGTAGATGGTTCCATCGGGTCCGGACGTGGTTCCGTAGAGGTTGCCATCGATCCCTTGGGTCAATGCGCCTATTGGATACCCGTCGGCGCTGGACGCGAACTCCACCAGCGTGGTGAGCACTCCCGCCGGCGTCATCTTGAACACTGTACCGTAGCCTGAGGCTGCTGTTCCGCCGATGAAAGCGATCCCGCCAAATTGGGTCGCGCCGTAGAAGTTGCCATCGCGGCCCTGCACCAAACGGGCGCCAGGAACGCTTCCCTTGTTGCTCGTCCCGTTGCCCGTGAACTCCACCAGCGTGGTCAACCCGGTATTTGGCGGCGCGTTCGGATCCACTTTGAAGACGGTGCCGTAGCCGTACGCACCGCCGATTCCGGTAATGCCGCCGAATCCGGTCATGCCGTACAAATTCCCGTCGTTGCCCTGCACCAAGCTTCCTAAAGTGGGATATTTTCCCTTGTTGATCACCCCGTTGACATTCACCCCGTCCGTGAAGTCCACCAGCGTCGTGAGCACCCCGTCTAGCGTCACCTTGAACACCGTACCGCTGCCTGAGAATACTGACCCATCGGAACCGGGCCCGCCCCAGGAGGTCGTGCCGTAGAAGTTGCCATCGCTACCCTGCACCAAGCCGGCGTTAGGATGGAACCCCTTATTGCTGCCGCTGAACGGGAACGACACCAGCGTGGTCAGCTCCCCGGCGGGCGTCATTCTGAACACCGTGCCAAAGCCGTAGTCACCAGCATTCGACCGAAAAACCCCACCACTAGTCGTCGTGCCGTAGAAGTTGCCGTCGCTGCCCTGCACCAAGTCGCAGGTGGGACCATTTCCCTTGTTGCTGACCCCGTTGTCGGTGAACTCCACCAGCGTGGTGAGCATCCCCGCCGGCGTCATCTTGAATACCGTGCCGAGGTTGGTCGCACCGCCTTGGCCGGTCGTGCCGTAGAAATCCCCATAGCTTCCGTCCTGACGCCGCTCCTGCACCAAGCCGGCGTAGGGACCGATTCCCTTGTTGACGGGGGAAGTGCCGGTGAAGGCCACCAGCGTGGTCAGCGCCCCAGCGGGCGTCACCTTGAACACCGTGCCGAAGTTGTCGGTGCCGGCGCCTAGGTTGGACGTGCCACCTTGGTTGGTCATGCCATAGAAGTCCCCAAGGCTTCCGTCCTGACGCCGCTCCTGCACCAAACTGCCCAAAGGAAGGATTCCGTTGTTGCGGCCATCGTTACCCTTGAACTCCACCAGCGTGGTCAACCCGGTATTTGGTGCCGCATTCGGATTGATCTTGAACACGGTGCCGTAGCCAAACAATCCCGTTTTGAATGTCGTGCCATAGAAATTGCCATCATTGCCCTGTACCAAGCCCTTGACGGGATAGCTTCCCCTGTTGCTGCCATCGCCGCCCGTGAATTCGACCAGCGTGGTCAACCCGGTATTTGGCGCCGCATTCGGATTCAACTTGAACACGGTGCCGTAACCATCATGGCCGGGGTATGAGTCATTCCCGAAGGAGCCGCCCTGCTCGGTCGTTCCGTAAAAGTCTCCGTCGCTGCCCTGCACCAAGCCGGCCTGAGGATTTCTTCCTTTGTTGGTTGCCCCGTTTTCCGTGAAGTCAACCAGCGTCGTCAGCACTCCGGCCGGCGTCATTTTGAACACCGTGCCGTAACCGTACGCGCCGCCCAGGACGGTCGTGCCGTAGAAGTTGCTGTCGCTTCCCTGCACCAAGTCGGCGGCTGGATACTGCCCTCTGTTACTGGGTCCATTGCCGGTGAACTCGACCAGCGTCGTCAGCACCCCGGCTGGCGTCATTTTGAACACCGTGCCGAGGTTGTCAGCGCCGCCGGATTGGGTCGTGCCGTAGAAGCTGCCATCGCTGCGCTGCACCAAGACGGCGGAAGGATTGCTTCCCTTGTTACTGGGCACGTTGCCGGAGAACTCCACCAGCGTGGTGAGCATCCCCGCCGGCGTCATCTTGAACACCGTGCCGTCGCCGGTCGCGCCGCCCTGGCCGGTCGTGCCGTAGAAGTTGCCATCGCTGCCCTGCACCAAGCCGACACCGGGCCATTTTCCCTTGTTGATCACCCCGTTGACATTCAACCCGTTCGTGAAGTCCACCAGCGTCGTGAGCACCCCGGCTGGCGTCATCTTAAACACCGTGCCGTTGCCTGAGAATGCTGACCCATCGGAACCGGGCCCGCCCCAGGTGGTCGTGCCGTAGAAGTTTCCATCGCTGCCCTGCACCAAGCCGGCGTTAGGATGGAACCCCTTATTGCTGCCGCTGAACGGGAACTTCAGCAGCGTGGTCAGCTTCCCGGCGGGCGTCATCCTATACACCGTGCCGAAGTCATTCGTCCCACCCGCGGTGGTCGTGCCGTAGAAGTTGCCATCGCTGCCCTGCACCAAGCGGGCGAAAGGTGCCCACCCGTCCCGCACCTGCGTGAAGTCGAATATTTTTTCATACACGGGAGGCGTGTTCGGCGCCGGGCCGGCGGCGAAGCGGGCCTGAATCTCCGTCGCACTCATCGCGTGGTCGTAGATGGCGCACTCGTCGTAGGTGCCGTCGGTGTTGGAGTTTGGGCTGAAGTTGCTGCGACCCAGCCAGTTGTTCACGTCGTCGATCTGGCTGAGGCTGCCGGCGAAGGAGCCGCTCTGGCCCGCGAATACACCATCGAGATACCAGCGCTGGACGGCAGTGCCACCGGTCTGGTCCCACACGTAGGTGAAGAGATGGTGGGCACCCAACGCGATGGGCACGGCGGTGTCCACCGTGCTCACAGAACCGCCGCCGCGCCAGAAAGTCATCACGTTGTCATTGATGTTGGTGGCCCTGCTGGGCAGTAGCGTGATAAAGCTTCTGCCGCTGAAGCTGCCGCCGGGGCCGGTGATTTCCCCGGAGAAGGTGGAACCAAAGTCGAAGACGCGCTGCCAGTCTTGCAGCGTATCAAGGGTGAGCCAGACCTCGATGGTGAGGTCGGTGAGCGGGGAGATGAGGCCATTGGGCAGGTCGATGTAAGCCTGCGTCGCCGGGGAACCGCCCGGCAGGCTGATGCCCGCGTTCGTGGAAATGGCACCGGCGCCGCGGATGGTGGCGACGAGGCCATTTTCGCCGGTGATCGTGGCACCGTTGGCGGTGGAGGGCACATCGTTGAAAGTCCAGCGTTCCACCAAGGCAGCCCGGAGCGGGACGCAAGCACCGGAAAGGACGTGGAGGAGAACAGTGAGTGTGAAGAGCAGTCGGAGGTTCATATCGTGAGCAATTCAGTGGTTGCGAGGCGTGCGAGAAATCTCAGCCTGCGGCGCCTGCTGGCCGTGCCGATCCCGGCCCAGCTCCTCGTGAGGCCCGCGCGGCGCGGCGCAGCAGATGCGGCGCAGCCGTGGGATCCCTTTGGCGTCCCGGAGGGATGCAGGAGATTAGCCGGGGGTGAAGCGCAGCGGAACCCCCGGATCACCGGAGAAAACGCGGCGCGCCCCGAAGGTGGCGCAACAAGCCTCGCGCGGGTTTCTCGCGCCGCCTTCGGGGCGCCTCGTGAACTCCTCAAGTTCCGGGGGTTTCGCCCTTCGGCAGGCTCAGGGCCTCGAGCCTGTCGAGACGGCTCGTTCCTCGCGCCACCCCCGGCTACTGTCTCTCGTCCCTGCGGGACGCTGGCGACGAGGGTGCAGCCGATCAACAGACGCGCCGACGCGACGCGGCGGCCGAGCTGTCGGGTTTTCATGTGGACGTGTTTTTATTCGTGGGGCGCGACCAACGGAGGCAGTCCGGCCGGCCCAACGAATAACCTCCTTTTTACCACCTTTTCGCGCAATACCCACAGATATTCAGTATTCTCCCAAGACTATCGCATCAAAAACACTGGCTGATGGGTTGGTCTGTCCAAGAGGCATCTGCCACCCAGCGGCGCAGCGTCCAAACCTGTCATTCTGAGGCACGAAGAATGACAGCGTGCTGCGCTGCGCGGCGGTGCGGCCATCTTCACTTTTGGTGCGTTTATTCTCCCGCCGACCGAAAATCGTCCACTGGCGCAAAAGCAAATGGAGGATCAGTAGGAAGCTTCGGATGGCGTGCGACTTTCGGTTTGCTGAATCCGGTGGGCGGCGTATGGACACTGCGGCTTCCCGTTTTCAATGAAATCAACTTTCTTCCCCTGGCGCGGAGTGATGGCGCTTCTCGCGGTCTTCCAATTCGCGCACCCGGTCTTTGGGGCGCAATTGATCAGCAGTCGCTCCGATGGCTCGGCGCTCAATGGCGCGAGCAGCGAGCCTTCGATCAGCGGTGATGGGCGTTTCGTGGTCTTTTCCACTCACGCCAAGCTGAGTGCCTCGGATGCCAACGGCAAATCCGACGTGTATCTGAAGGACCGGCAGGTGGGAACGCTGCGGCGGCTTTCAAACGAGATCGGCGGCGACCAGCCGATGATCAGTGCGAATGGGCGCTACGTAATTTTTCGGGCGCTCGAAACGTTTCCAAAAATCCGCTTCGTGGATCTGGAGAGCAGTGAGCCCGTGCGAACCGTTTCGTATCCGTTCAGTGGCAACACCCTGGCCTCGTTTCGCTATGCGGACTCCGCAACGATTTCGCCGGATGGCGCGTTCGTGGCATTTTCCTTCCGCCCAATTCCCGGCTTCAACAACGCGACCAATCCGTTGCTGTGCGTGAACCGCACGTTCGCCGCGGATCGCCTCAATGCCACCGACACGGCCCCACAGAGCTTTAACCTGACGACGCTGGCGCGGTCTTCCATGACGCGGGATGGCGGCAGATTCTTTTTTGAAACGCGGGACGCGCTGCTCCCGGCGGACACCAATGGCGTGGTGGATATTTACATGGCGACGCCGAATGACGATTTCGTGGTGCGGCTGAGCGCGACGGAGAACGGCCTGCCAGAAACGGGGGCCGCCTACGATCCGGTGGCGACGCCGGATGGCAGCACGGTGTTCTTCATTTCAAACCGGCGGCTGCGCGTCGGCGACACGGATGGCCGGGCGACGATTTATCGCTCCGTTTCGGCGGATAATTTTGCCACGCCGCAGCCACTCCCGATGTCGGTGCTGCCGGTCTCCATTTCCGCGCAGGCTACCTCGGACGGGCAATTTCTCGTCTTTCTCGGGCGCTCCGCGAGCGGTGTGCTGCGGCCGTATGTGTGGCGGGCGAGTGATGGTGCGATTCGCGAGATCGCTTCCGCGGCGACGGCGTCCACTGGCGAGCCGTCGATCTCGGCGGATAATGGCAACATCGTTTTCGCCAGCAGCAATAGCTTTGCGGGCGGCGATCAGAATGGGACTTCGGATGTGTATCTCGTGCAAAATCCATTTGTCGGCGCGCGACTCGCGAAGCCGGTGGTCACGCTGGCGGGAGTCGTGAATGGCGCGGTGATTACCGAAGGCAACGGTTTGAATCTCACGGGCAGCGCGTCTGGCGGCGGCGGCATTCTTTTTACCACGCTCGAAGTGGATGGAGTCGAGGTGCAGCGAACTGCTGGCGGATCGGCGAATCGGTTCACGGTCTTGAGCCGTGGCGTGCATACGCTTCGTGCCAGCGCACTGAGCCTCGCGCACGTCCCCGGACAATCCGCGCAGGTGCAGGTGACGGTGGTGCCGGCGCCGAACACGCTCCGCATCACAGGTCCGCGCGGGCTCCAGCGTTTCCCGCAGACGGATGGCTCCACGGCATTCAGCGCGAGCGTGCGGATCGATAACACGTTCGGCACCGCCTCCGGCGCGTTGCAAATCGCCGTGGTCGAAATCCCGAATGCGGCCGCGTGGGAGATTTTTGGCGATCCCGACAGCGTGACGCCTGCGCCCGAGCAAGTGATCGGCCTGATTGACATTCCGTCGCTGCCCGGCGGTGGCGCGAATGTGACTGCGTTGAGCGAACGGGTGACTCCCGCGGCAGTGAGCGGCGATGGTTTCCAAGGGAGCGGCACGACGGTCGTGGCGCGGTTGCGGGAGTTGGTCGGGGGTGTCTGGTTGATTCGCGATCAAGTGGATCTGATCGCGATTCGTCCGGCTTTGAACGAAGAAACACCGGGACCCAATGGCGGCATTCCCGTGCTCACCCCGAACACCGGCAACAACAACTTCACGCCCGCCGTGTATCAAGACGTCCAGATTCAAGCGTTGCCGGCCATCGTCGAGCGGAGCAGCATCGCCCTCAGTGCCATCGCCATTTACAGCAATGGCAACCAGCCGTGCCGGCCAGACTGGAGCATCGTCAGCGGCGGCGCGGGCGCGTCGATTTCACCGCTCGGTGTTCTCAGCGTGGGCGATGTGAGTGTGGCGACCAGGGTCGGAGTGCGCGCGAGTTTTGGTGGAAGGACGAATACGATGTCCGTCACGGTCACGCCCCGATCACCGGTCATCTCCGTCACTCCCGTGCTCCCGCTTGCGACGGAAAGCGGCGCACCGGGCAGCTTCAAAATCCTGCGCACTCCGGTCGATAGTTCGCCGCTGACCGTGAGCTACCGCGTGGCAGGCAGCGCCACCTCCGGGCAGGATTTCACCGCGCTCAGCGGGACGGCGGTCATTCCCGCCGGAGCGGCCTCGGTCCGCATCCAGGTCGTCCCGATCGACGATGCGAATTTTGAAGGCCGTGAGCGTGTGACGCTCGTGGTCCTGCCTTCCGCGCAATACCGGCGCAACGCATCGAGTTCCGCGACGCTGGTGATCGAGGACAATGAGCCGGGCCGCCCTGACGCGACCATCCGCGCCAGCGGCGGCGCGGAAATTGGCGCGTTTCAGATCGAGTTCAATTTTCCCGGTTCTGAGCAGCGCGCCTTTCTGCGCGGCGTCGCCGGCACCCCGTCCGGCTTCGCCTGCCGCTTCATCAATCGGAGCGCGGCGGCGGAGAATTTCACGATCAGCGGCGGAGCGGATATCCTCGGATGCAGCGTCCGGTATTTCTTTGGCAGCAGCGATGTCACCGTGCAGATCGTGGGCAGCACCTTTACGGTGAACAACGTGCCGCCGGGCGGACAAGTCGGGCTGCTGGTGCGCCTGACGACGAGCGCAGCCACGCCGCTCGGCGCGGTGATCCGCTGCCCGATCCGGCTCGATGGAAATACCGGCAGCGATACGGTGGAGGCGATGGTGCGGCGAATTCGGTGAGACAGACAAGGAGCGGTGATTTCCGAATCGCCGAACCAAAACCGAACCGCAAAGCGCAATCCAATTGAGTGGCGCTTCGCGCGTGAACGCATCACCGGCTGGAAGCCCGCCGCTGCTTCCGATTTGGCGCGTTGCTGCCAGACTGTCCGCGTTTTTTTGATCCACTCGCTCGGAAAGTTTTGTTGGCTGTTCAACCGGACGATCCATCCGGGACATCCGCCCGTGCCACCCCGCGTGCATTCCCTTCAAACTCCGCGCCATGAAAACGCGGCTCCTCCCAGCGGTCCTCCTCGTCTCGCTCCTCCTGCCCGTGCAACATCTCCGCGCAGCCAGCGACGTCTCGGTTTCGAGCGCACTGACCAGCGGCAGAAGTTTTGGCGGCGGCAACCCCAATGTCTTCACCCCAACGGCGAATGCCGCAGTGGCGAACAACGGCACCATCCAAACCTCCCTCAACGCCGGCACCGGCGTGACCATCAACACCGCCAGCGCCGCCACTGGGAGCGGCGATTTCCAAATCGCCGTCGCGGTCTCCAAGACGCTCGGCCCCACCTCCACCCTCACGCTCAACGCCGTCCGCAACCTCGCCATCAGCGCCGCGATCAGTGCCAGCGGCAGCCCCCTGCCGCTTGTCTTCAATGCCGAAGGCACCATCTCCTCTTCCGCCTCCGTCGCCTCGAACGGCGGCAACATCACCATCAACACCGCCCAACCCTTCACCCTCGGTAGTTCGCTTCATGCGGGAACGAGACAGGTCTTGTTGCAGTCCGGAATCCTCCGATCTGAGAGTTATTTTGCAAGTGTCACCGGCAATCCCGGCGACGCACTGAATCTCGACTCGCGCATTCCTTGAAACGACCCGCTTTCCCACGCCCGGATTCACATTGCTTCTTGCCCGCGCCTTCGCTTCGCGCAAAGTGACCGCATGATTGCCGTTGAAACCACACCCGCAGGCATCCGCGTCACCATCCCCACCGGAGAAGTGGACCCCGGCCAGTTGGATGAAGTGCTGCGTTGGCTGCGGCTGGAATCGGCGACCCGGCGCAGCGCGATGAGCGAAGCGGAGGCTGACGCGATGGCTGAGACCGGCAAAGCGCAGTGGTGGGCGGAAAACAAAAGCCGCTTCATCAAAACGGGGTCGTGAACGGACGGCGCGTCGTCGTCGATGCCAACATCGCCTTTCGCGCGCTCAGCCGGGGTCGCCACGATTTGGTGGCAATGCTGCGCCCCGCGGGCCAACTCGCCGATGCCACTTTGCACGCGCCGCGATTCCTTTTCGTGGAGTTGTTCAAACACAAGGAGCGCATCGTGCGGGCCTCGCATCTCCCGGAAGCGGAAATCATCGAATCGCTGCACGCCCTGGTCGCGCGCATTGAGTTCCACAATGAATCGCTCATTGCGATTGGCGACTGGATGGAAGCCTGGCGCCTCTGCTCGCCGACCGATGAAAATGACACGGCCTACCTCGCGCTCGCACTGCATCTCGATGCGAAGTTTTGGACTGAAGACGAGGAATTGAAGACCGGCCTGCGGGCACGCGGATTCGACCGGTTTGTGTGAGGGGCCGCGCTGAGCGGCTCGCTGCGCCGCGTGTTCGCGACTCTTCGCCGAGGTGGGCGTAACTGGCCGACGCCTGCCCCTGCGTACAGGCGACGATCACCCGGAGAAACCTTCGATCCCGGGCAAGGCATTGCCGTCCGTGTAAACCCCGTCAATTGATCGCGCGCTACAGCGAAATTCTGGATCCGACCCCTTTCGCACAGCCATCATCGCGCGCAAAATCGGCAGACAACTTCCCTTCGATCCGAGAAGACGCCGCACCACGTTCGTATCCAGGCAGACCGTCACGCCCGATACGGCCGGCGCACCCGAAACTCACGCACGATGGCGTTCACTTCCTCGAGATCGTCCGTGCCACCGGCAGCATCGGCCATCGCGTGCAGTTCGTTCGCCGCTTCGAGCATCTCCAATTTGACGATGATGCGATGCAGGCGGTCGAGATGCTCCGCGTCCATTTGCTGCACTTTCTCCACCAGCACCGGGCGCAGCTTCTCGGGTTCGACGACATTCGTTTTCATGCGCGAATGCTAACGCCACACCCCACGCCAAGCCAAGCCAATTGGGATTTCCACGCTTGCCCTCGCGCCCTGATTCCCGCCACACTCCCCGCCATGAAAACGCGGCTCCTCCCAGTGGCATTTCTCGTCTCGTTCCTCCTCCCCGTTGCACTTCTCCACGCCGCCAGCGACGTCTCGGTTTCGACCGCGCTGACCAGCGGCGGAAGTTTCAGCGGCGGTAGCCCCAATGTCTTCACCCCAACGGCAAATTCCGCCGTGGCGAACAACGGCACGCCCGCGTGGAGCCTCTGGCTGAATGGCGACCCGCGCGAAGTCGCCGTGCGCAAGAACTTCGTCCAGTTCCTCACCTCCACGACTTACTACGACCGCAAACAATCCGGCCAGATGCTCGTCGTGCCCACCTACCTCGGCACCGCCGAAGCCGGCACGCAGGTCCTCACCAACACCAGCACCCGCGCCGGACGCGAAATGTTGTCCATGCGATCCGCGGTTGTGCGGTTGATTTGAACGCATGGCACGCTAGCCTCCAAATCGTCATGAATATATTGTCCGATAAAAACTCCAGCACCGCGATCTGGCAACGGACCATCCAGCCTTCGCGCGGGACGCTTGATCCCGCCGCCGCCCGCGCGCTGCTCCGGCTTCGCTTGTCAGCGCGGGATTTGGATCGTGCCGATGCACTCGCGGACAAAGCCAGCCGGGGTGAATTGACGGAGGAGGATGCCCGCGAGTTGGAGAATTACCGGGTCGTGGGAACATCCCTCGAATTTCTCAAATCCAAAGCGCGGCGTGCGTTGAAAACCGCTCAGTGACCGTCCGATGACTCCGCGCTTGCGCGCCTTGGTCCGGGGGCGGGCGGGCTTCCGTTGCGAATACTGCCATTTCCCGGAACGGTTGGCGGAACTGCGCTTTCAGTTCGATCACATCATCGCCCGGCAGCACCGTGGCGCGAGCGGCGCGGAAAATCTCGCGCTGGCGTGCTTTCGCTGCAACAGCCACAAAGGCCCGAATCTCTCCGGCATCGACCCGCGCACCGGCTCGATCGCCCGCCTGTTTCATCCACGCTTGGACTCGTGGGACAATCACTTTCACTGGCGGGGTGCGACGTTGCTTGGGAGGACCGCAGTGGGCCGGGCCACGATTGCTGTGCTCTGCATCAATCGCCCGGATGCCGTTGCCGTGCGCACAACATTGCTCGATGAAGCGGTGGAGTTATGAAAAGCGACACAAGCCCCGTCCCTTGTCGCGCTCAAAATCGGCCGTGGAGTTGCCGCGAAAGGACGCCGTCCCGTCGATCACTGCCGCGATGGCCGCATCGACCCCGGTTCGGGGCGTGCGATACTGCGCTTTCAGGTCAACGACTGGGATGTGCATTGGGAAAAGATCAGCGATTGGAAGGGTGAAAAAATGGTGCATCGCGGCGGGTGTGGCGCGGCAAGATCGCGGGGCGTGATAATCTGCTACGTGGTTTACCGCTCCAGCGGCGAGCGGGAAAAGCGGTGAGCCTCCGCCCCGGCCCGTGTGTCGCTGCAGCGGCAAGGCACGCCGCGGGCCTCTTCCCTCCTTCGCGAACTTTCCTCGCGCGCCGCATCGGAGTTCGTTCACGTTTTCTGGATCGACGCGGCTGGGAAAACAGAGATGCCGCCCTGCGATCAAACCGGACCGTTGGTGGTTGCTACGATGGTGGTTGCTACGACTGACCGGAAACAGCACCATGCGCAAGATTCCGAACTCCTCCCAGACCATGCAATCCACGCCGCTCTTCACACTCCTCGTCGCCCTTGCCCTCGCGCCCACCTTGTGCGGCCAATCCGCCACGCAGGTCTGGGCCACGCTCTACAACGGCCCGGCCAACAATTCGGACCTCGCCTTCGACGTGGCGGTGGACAATGCGGGGAATGTGGCCGTCACCGGGAAGTCCCAGAACCTTAACGGGAACTTCGACTGTTACACGGCAAAGTATGCCGCCACGACCGGGGCGCTCCTGTGGGAAAAACGCTACAACGGCCCGGCTGACCGCGATGACACCGGCAATCGCGTGGCGCTGGACAGCGCAGGCAATGTGTTCATAACCGGATCATCCTTCAACGCCAGCGGCACCGCTGACTACTACACCGCCAAGTATGCGGCAGCTGACGGCACCTTACTTTGGGAGAGACGCTACGATGCGCCAACGAACGGCAACGACGAACCATACGGGTTAGCGGTGGACGCCCCCGGCAACGTGGCAGTCACAGGTCGCAGCAACAGCGCCAGCGGTGCTGGAGACTTCTTGGACGACATCTACACCGCCAAGTATGCGGGGACCGATGGGGCGCTGCTATGGGAAAAACGCTACAATGGCCCAATTAACTGGGATGACCGGGGACATCATGTAGCAGTGGACAGTGGCGGTAATGTGATCATCACTGGCTTCTCCCGCTACGATCACGGAAATGTTGCCCCTGATCCCGATTTCTACACTGCCAAGTATGCGGCGGCCGATGGCGCGTTGCTTTGGGAAAAGCGGTACAATGGCCCGGCCAACGATACGGACGCCGCCTACAACGTGGCGGTGGACACCGCGGGCAATGTGGCAGTTACAGGAGCGTCCTGGAACGGGTCTAACCAAGACTATTGTACCGTCAAGTATGCTGGCGCAGACGGCGCGCTCTTATGGGAGAAGCGCTATAATGGACCAGGCAATGGCGACGACCTAGCCTACCGCATCGCGATGGATGGCGTCGGCAATGTCGTCGTCACGGGCTACTCCGCGGGCATCGGCACCAAGACCGACTACTACACTGCCAAGTATGCGGCGGCAGATGGAGCGATACTCTGGGAGAAGCGCTACAATGGACCAGATAATGGGGATGATCTAGCGAACGACATGGCGATGGACGGCACCGGCAATGTCGTCGTCACCGGCCAATCTTTCATCGGCGGCTCGAATTCCGATTTTTATACTGTGAAGTATGCGGCGGCCGATGGTGCCGTGCTCTTGGAGGCGCGCTATCACGGTCCTGCGGGTGGCACAAACGGCGCATCTAGTGTCGCCATTACAGCGGATGGCGGTGCCGTGGTCACCGGGTGGTCCAGCGGCATTTCGTCCACCTACGATTACGCCACCATCCGCTACGCCCTGCCCGCCGGCGACACCGATGGCGACGGCCTGCAGGATTGGTGGGAGCGGTTCTGGTGGGGTGTCACGGCAGGGCACTCCGCGCTGGATGACTTCGATCACGACGGCATCCCCGAACTGCTGGAGGAAGGCTTCGGCCTGAACCCCAAGCAGCCCGACGCCCTCCCGCCTGTGGTGAACGAAGGCGGCTACCTCACCATCACGATCACCAAACACCCCGGCGTCACCTACGAAGTGCAGACCGCCGCCACGCCCGACGCCCCCGCCTTTTCCCCCGCGACGACGACCGTGCTGGTGAACGACGCCACGACACTCAAGGTGCGCGACAACTTCCTCATCGGCACCCCGCCCGCGCGCTACCTCCGCGTGAAAGTCACCGCCGCCCCTTGACCGCATCGGCAAGGCTATCGCCGGGTAACTTGCTGAGTTCGATGACTGTCGAGGTGCTGTTCACGACAACCCGCTACCATGCTGTGGCTGGCCGGACAGGAATGTTGTCGCGTGTACAACAACGGCACGGTGACGACGAGCATCCCGGCCAGCAGTTCGGTGGTGTATCAAATCTCCGTGCCACCCGAGGCGACGCGCTTCAAGTATTCCTCGACCCACGCGAGCAGCGTGGTCGTGCGCCTGGAGCAGGGCACGCTGCCCGGCACGACGGGGACGCAGCACCTCATTTCTTCCGGCGCGAATAGCTCGCTGAATCAGCCGCTCTCGACCGCCGTGTGGCCGTGGCAGCCGAATCAGACCTGCTACGTGCGCTTCGTGAATAGCGCGGCCACGGCGCAAGCCATCACCTTCACCCTGAACGGCAAAAACGCGCCGACGGAGGACGAGGACAACGACCGCCTGCCCGATGCGTGGGAACTGCAATACTTCGGCACCACGGCCTACGGGCCGACTCAGGACAATGACAAGGACGGCGCGAACAATCTGGCGGAATGGGCGTTCAACCTGAATCCCACGCGGCCCGACATCGCGGCGCTGACGCCGGGCACCGGCACCGCGGGCCTGCCGGTGGCGGGGCTGACCGGGAGCCCGGGGAATCAACACCTGACGATCGAGTTCATCCGCCGCAAGAACGTCGCGCTGACCTACACCGTGCAGTTCGCGAACTCGCCCGCTGGAGCCAGCTTCCTGTCCGCGGTGAACGCACCGACGGTCACACCCATCGACGCGAGTTGGGAGCGGGTGATCGTGGATGACAATGTGACGACCGGCGATCAGGCGATCCGCTTCGGACGGGTGCGCGTGACCGCACCATGAATTTGACACAGCCTTTCCCCCACGGCAGGCTCGGGTCCTTGCCGTTCGACAGGCTCAGGCCCTGAGCGGGGTCGAACGGGAGCTTGTCGAAACGGCAGGCTGTGATCCATCCCTGCCGACGAAGGCGCACTTGTCTCCCACGGTCGCGCAACCGAAGAGGGAGTCAGCACATCCTTGATCGGCTGTGGTTGTCGTTGGATCACGGGCAGGAAAGCCCGTGTTACTCTGCGCTCCGTCGCTTCGTCTCTGTGGCGAAGTGCGCGTCAAGGCGCCGCTGACGCCCGGGGTACGATGCAGGTAAAGCCGCCAAGCACTGCGAAGTCGTGCGGGTTGGTCGTCAGGATGGAGTCGATGTTCGCGATCCAATAAGTCGCGGCGAGGAGCGTATCGAGCAGTCGTTTGCGTCCGAGTCGATGCTGTTTCAACCAGGCGAGGAATTGCCGCACCGCCGCATCGTCAGGGTAAACCTGATCCACGTCGCGAGCGGTCCACCACTGGTCGGCAAGCCTGCGCGCTTCGCTCATTTCCAGCGGCTGAGTGAAGCGGCGCGGATCGGTAACCACATGGATGAACTCCGCGAGCACCTGCGGCGCAAGCGCCAGGCGATCGCCGGCGGCAAGCAAACGCGCGAGTTCGATACGCGCCGCTTCGTGATCGGGGTGTTCGGCAAGTTCCGCGGCCACGAGAAAGCCGCAGTCAATGCCGTGCCTCACATCCTGCCCTCAAGCATCTCGCCAAGCAGATCGTCGTCCGCCGAAAACGGGTGCAGCACGCGGCCGACATGCGCCGGTGCAATATCGAGAACGCTATGTCCTGTGACGGCTGGCTCGTGCGACTCAGAAAGCGGTTGCGCCCTGCCGGTGCGGCCCAGCCGCGCGGCGAGGAAGGCAAAAAGCTCCTCCTGTGCAGGTGGCGGCAAGATTGACACCGCAGCTTCGATCTCGGCGAGCGTCTTCATGGGTGGAGGCTAGCATGGGTTCGCGTGTGGCGGCAAGCAAAGGCACAACTCGCCAGCGGGGGCGGGTGTCATTAATTGTGGTGCATGCTTGGGATGGGTTGGTGAGGGGGCCAGAAGGCGTCCCAATGTTGGTTGGCGCGCAGGACGCGGAGTTGGGCGAGGGCGTCAGCGTTGGCCGGCAGCCAGGCGGTGCCGGCGCCTTT
>JANNWY010000069.1:0-16165 GCA_031409335.1 Chthoniobacteraceae bacterium
ATTTAAGGGCGACCAGATCGTGTCGGTGAAGGGGACGGCCTCCGTGCTGAATCCGCGCACGAACGAGCCCGCCACGCCGCGCTTTCTCGGCGGCGAAACTCCACAGATCACGGGCGATCGTGACGAATTGCAGGCACTGGCGGACTGGCTCGCACGCAGCCCGATGTTCGCGCGGATGCAGGTGAATCGCGTGTGGTTTCATCTGATGGGCCGCGGCCTCGTCGATCCCGTTGACGATTTCCGCGCGAGCAATCCGCCGTCGCATCCCGAACTGCTCGATGCGCTGGCCAGGGATTTTTCCGACAACGGCTACGATCTGCGGCGGCTCATCCGCACGATCATGCAGTCGCGCGTTTACCAGCTTTCCTCGGAGCCGGATGGGACGAATGCGGCGGATGAGACGAATCACGCGCGCGGTATCATCCGGCGACTCGGCGCGGAGCAGCTCGTCGATAGCATCAACAAAACGCTCGGCGCGGTGCTCGACATCGAGGATTACGCGACCGTCTCCCGCCTCTCGCAAGTGCCCGAGGGCCGCAAACATTACCACCCGATCAAGACCGACATCGACCGCTTCCAGCTCGTCTTTGGCAAACCGCCGCGCCTGATCGCGAGCGAATGCGAACGCACCGACGAACCGACCGTCGGCCAGGCGTTCCAGCTCATCAGCGGCCCGGTGATTCAGGATTTGCTGACGCAATCGAGCAACCGGCTGAACGCATGGATCGGGTCGGGAAAAACGGACGCGGAGATCGCGGATGAAATGTTTTGGACCGCACTCTCGCGCCCGCCGACGGACGCCGAACGCGCCGGCAGCGCGAAGCATTTGGAATCCGCGACCAACAAACGCGCCGCCGCCGAAGACCTGATGTGGGCGCTCGTCAACTCGAAGGAATTCCTCTTCCGCCGCTGACGCCGAAGGCTCTGGGACTGCTGCGATTCCTTCGCAGCTTTTCCGCCGAGGGAGCGCGCTCCCGAAAGCTGCGAAGGAATCGCCGCAGTTCAGGGCCTTCGGCCTAAAGCGTCGTCATTGCGATTGCACCGCGCGCGCGCTCCGCGTAACTCTGCGCACCCTATGGAAAAAGTGATCATCGTCGGGACCGGCTGTGCTGGTCTGACAGCCGCCATTTACGCTGCCCGCGCCAATCTCACGCCGCTCGTCCTCGAAGGCCACGAGCCCGGTGGGCAACTCAGCACCACGACGATGGTGGAGAATTTCCCCGGTTTCAAAGATGGCATCGACGGCCCGGAATTGATCATGAACATGAAGGCGCAGGCCGAGCGTTTCGGCGCGCGTTTTCAATATGCGACAGTGACGGATTTCGCGCCGAAAGACGGGCACGTGAGCGTGAAGCTCGATGACGATTGGGTGGACACGAAAAGCATCATCGTCGCCAGCGGCGCGAGTGCGCGGCATCTCGGACTCGATGGCGAGAAAAAGCTGATCGGCCACGGGCTGACCTCGTGCGCGACGTGCGACGGCGCGTTTTATCGCGGCGTGCCGGTGTGCGTCATCGGCGGCGGCGACTCCGCGGCGGAAGAGGCAACGTTCCTCACGCGCTTCGCATCGAAGGTGTATCTCATCCACCGCCGCGACTCGCTGCGCGCCTCGAAAATCATGGCCGAGCGCGCCCTTTCAAATCCAAAGATCGAGCCCGTCTGGAACAGCGTGCCGACCGCCTATCTCACCGACGACGCAGGCGAAATGCGCGCGGTGAAACTCAAGCACGTCATCACTGGCGCAGAGTCGGAGCTGGAGGTGAAATGCGTCTTCGTCGCCATCGGTCACGTCCCGAACACCGTTGCCTTCAAAGGCAAACTCGACATGGACGAAAACGGTTACCTTCTCCAGACACACGGAACGCTGACGAACGTCCCCGGAGTTTTCGCCGCGGGCGATGTCGCCGATCACGTTTATCGCCAGGCCATCACCGCCGCGGGCCAGGGCTGCGCCGCGGCTTTGGATGCCGAGCGTTACCTCGCGGCGATCGGCGCGGACTGAACGCGCAGTCCTTGAGGTGGAGCTTGCCCTTGATACGTTGCCGGTGCGTCTCGATGTTCTTCGTGCTGACCCCCAAATCCGATGCGATCACGCGGGTTGATTTGCCTGCGCCGAGCAACTGAAGAACCTGCCGCTCGCGCGGCGAAAGCACCGCGATTTAATCGCCGCTCATCTGAACTGTGCCGTCGGCGATGCGACCCAGCAGCAGGGCATTGGTGCGCGGCCCGACCGATCAGAAATATAAAAGGCGTGCTCAATTCGCATCGCTGCAAGCGGGCAGAAGAATGCCTGCAAGGACTGCGGGGGAACTAGAGTTCTGAAGAATCAATTTCCGATATTTTGGGGTAACGGATTCTGCCTGCGGAACAGTAGCCATGCCGCCCCTACTCCGGCGAGGAATCCAAAGAGATGGCCCTGCCATGACACTCCCGCGTGGATCGGCAATACACCGAATAGGAGGCCGCCGTATGCGAGTAGGATTGCCACTGCCGCGGCGAGCCATCGCGCTGATTTCTCGAAGATGCCGCGGGCGAGCAGGAAGCCGAGGTAGCCGAAGATCAGGCCGCTGGCGCCGATGTGATTCGTGTGGGTCCCGGCGAGGAGCCACACGCCGAGCCCGCCGGCGACGGTGACGATCAAGGTAACCCGCCAGAACATCGCAAGGCCGCCGAGCAGCACGATGCCACCGAGGATAACGAATGGCACGGAGTTGGCGAGAAGGTGACCGAAGCCATCGTGCAGAAATGGCGTAAAGAAAATTCCCGCTAGTCCGGCGATGGATCGGGGGCGGATGCCGAAGCGATCGAAATGGATGAAAGGCAGGAGATCGAGAATCTCCATCGCCCACATGATGCCGAGCAGACTGAGCAGGAGGTTGGCGTGCGCCTTGATCGTGCCGATGAGCGACCGGGCGGGAGTGCCTGCGGGATCGGGCATCGCGATGCGAAACTTTACCCGAGAGCTTCCAGCTCGGCGTGGTCGATGGTGGTGAGCCGCTTCCGCTTTGCGCCAAGCTGCGGGATGCACTGGATGAGCGCCTTTGTGTAAGCGTGCTGGGGATTGGAAAGGACGGAGCGCGTCGCACCTTCTTCGACGATCTTTCCGCGAAACATCACGGCCACACGATCGGCGATGCCTTCGATGATGCCAAAGTTATGCGTGATCAAAATGATCGACATATCGAGCCGCTTCTTGAGGTCTTTGAGCTGGTCGATGATCTGCGCCTGGATGGTGACGTCGAGTGCGGTGGTCGGCTCGTCGGCAATGAGCAGGTCGGGCTGGCAGGAAAGCGCCATCGCGATCATCGCGCGCTGTTGCATTCCGCCGCTGAGCTGATGCGGGTAGTCGTGCATCCGCTGCGCGGGGTTCACGATGCCGACCATGTCGAGATACTTTACGATCTCGGCATCGACATCGGTGACTTCAGGGCGGTGCAGGTGGATGACTTCGGCGATCTGGCTGCGGATGGTGAAGACGGGATTCAGCGAGGTGCTGGGCTCCTGGAAAATGTAGGCGATTTTGTTCCCGCGAATCGCGCGCAGTTCGCGCGCGGTCATCTTCAAAACGTCGCGCCCTTCCAAAAGAATCTCGCCGGAAACGTAGCGCGCCGGAGGCTCGGGGAGCAGCCTCGTGAGCGCAAGTCCCGTCACGCTTTTCCCGCTGCCGCTCTCGCCGACGACCGCGAGGGTTTCACCTTTGGCGAGTTGCAGGGAAATGTTTTTCACCGCTTCGACGACTCCGTTTTCGGTGTGGAAGTGGATCGTGAGATTGCGGATGTCGAGGAGTGGAGGCGTGGACATAGGCAGTGGAATTTACCCGCGCTTCGGATCGAACGCGCGGCGGAGGGCGTCGCCAAGAAGATTCAGCGCGAGGACGAGGCCGAACAGCGCGACGGTGGCGGCGGAGATGTTCCACCAGACGAATGGGTCGCGGCTGAGTTCGGTGCGGCCGGAGTCGATCATCGCGCCCCAGCTCGCGGTGCCGACGGGTGCGCCGACGCCGAGATAGCTGAGGATGGCTTCGGCGAGGACGATGTTTGAAAAGCCGAGCACGGCGCTGATGAGGACGAGGTGCATCACGTTTGGCAGCAGATGATGGATGACGATTTTCCAATGGGTCTGCCCGAGGGCGCGCGCGGCGGCGATGTACGGGCGCTCGCTTTGGCGCATGGTTTCGCCGCGGATGAGACGGCAAAGGCCGACCCAGCCGGTAATGCCGAGCGCGAGCGCCATCGTGCCCAAGCCTTTTCCCAAGACGAGCAGGATGGCGACGAGGAGGAGGATTTCCGGGATCGAAGCGAGCGTGCTGTAGATGTATTGGATGACGTCATCGACCCATCTGCGAAAATAGCCGGCGAGGATGCCGAGCAGCGCGCCGAGCGGGATGTAGATCGCGGTGGTGAGTCCGCCGATGATGAGTGCGGTGCGGCAGGCTTTGAGGGTTTCCACGAACACATCCTTGCCGAGCACATCGGTGCCGAGCAGGTGGCGTCCGACGGTTTTTTCGTGAAGCGGCGAGGCGAGCAGTTCGTCGGCGAGCGGGGCGCTGTAGGTTTTTTCGGGAGCGATCGAGGCGGTGAGAACGTCGATGATGCTCCGCGTCGGGCCGCCGCCGTTTGGGACGCGCAGCATTTCGAGCGCGCCGACGAGGAGATAAACGCAGATGATTCCGAGCGCGATGAGGCCGGTGCGATCGCACTTCAGCCGCACCCATGCGCGCTGCCAGCGTTCGTTTCGCGCGCCTGCGCGGAGGAGGAAAAAGACGAGCGCGAACGATCCGATGACGAGGGCGTTCTGCGTGAGCCAGTGATTGAAAATGGCGCTCATCCGGTCAGGAAAGGCGGATGCGCGGATCGGCCAGCGCGTAGCAGATGTCCGTGAGGATGAGGCCGGTGATGTAGAGCACCGAGCCGAGGATCACGCTGGCCATGACGACGGGCTGGTCGGCATTTTGGATGGCTTGGACGAGCACGTTGCCGAGGCCGGGAATGCCGAAGAGGCTTTCGATCAGCAGCGAGCCGAGGACGAGCTTTGGCAGTTGCGCGACGACGAGTGTGATCAGCGCGATGAGGCCATTTTTGAAAACGTGAACGGTCAGGATTCTCGTGCCGCTCAGGCCCTTGGCAAGCGCGGTGCGCACGTAGTCTTGCTGAATCTCTTCCAGGAAAATCGCCCGATACAGGCGCGTGTTGTAGCCGAGATTGATCATGATGAAGATCGCGACGGGCAGCAGAAGGAAGCGCACCATGCCGAATCCTCCGTAGCTGAATCCGTAGGCCGGAAAGTAACTCAGGCCGAGCGCGATCACCGCCTGGCCAAAGATGACATACACCATGGTCGGGATACTCATCAGCGCGACCGTCGCGATGGTGAGGCCGCGGTCGAGCGGTGAATCGCGGACGAAGACCTGAAAGAGCGCGAGCGCGAGCGATGCGGTGAACGCGGCAAAAAATCCCGGAACGGTGATGAGCAGCGAAGGGCCTGCGCCATTGAGGAAGATTTTACGCACCTCGCGCCCGGTTTGCCACGACGTCCCGAAATCGAGCGTCACGGTTTTCTTTACGTAGCGCACAAACTGGGTCGGCATTGGCAGATCGAGCCCGCGATTGCGAATCCACTCTTCGCGCGTTTTTCCGACCGCTTTGTTGCCCAGCACCCGGCCCGCTTTTTCATTCGGCGTCATCATCACGTTGTCCAAAAAGAACGTGATGAGGATCACGCCGAAGAGAATCGGTACGGCGTAGAGCAGTCGGCGAACGAGGTAACTAAGCATTTTGCTTTCGGTTCCAACGGATCGCGTAGGCCAGCCCGGCGGCGATCAGCGCGCCAAGGGCAAACAAGGGCCAGAGCACGGGACGGTTCCACTCGCGCCGCAGCCGCGCGCGCAGCACGGGATCGACGTAGTGATATTTGTTGAAGCTGCCTTCCATCATCGGGTGGTTGTGCGTCCACTTACCCCACGGCGGCGTGACGACGTAGTAGGCTTTCGAGAATTCAAAAATCACCGGGCAATCCTCGGCGAGCATTTCATTCATGCGCTGGATCAGCGCGAGCCGTTCAGGACCGTTTTCCATCACCGCCATTTTCTCGTAAGTGCGGTCGAATTCGGGGCGGCTGTAGCGGCAGTAGTTTGCGCCAGCGGGCGGAAAATTCTTGCTGTAGAAAAGAAAGAAGTAGTTTTCCGCATCGGGATAGTCGGCCATCCATCCCGTGCCGCTGCCAATCTGATAACTTCCGCGCTCGAGTCTCTCGACCACGCGCGCGTGGGTGTTTTCGTTCACCTTGATCTTGATCCCGAGCGCCTCAAAAGCGCGCTGCTGATACTCCGCACGCTGCCGCTGCTCGTTGCTGGAAACAGGTTCTTCGAGCGTGAGTTCCAATTGCTGGCCAGTCTTCGCGTCGCGCCCGTTCGGGTAGCCAGCCTCGGCTAACAGTTGTTTGGCTTTTTCGAAATCGTAGCCGTTCGGGTTTTTGTAATTCGGATCGTATCCGAAAAGTCCGCGTGGGAGGAGTTGTTCAGAGACCGGCGCGACGCCGCTGTAGAAAATCTCGCAATATGTCAGCGAATCGTAGGCGCGCGAAAGCGCCTGGCGCAGCTTCGGGTTCTTGCCGACCACGGGGTCCTCCATGTTGAAGCTCATGAAGAAGGTGCTCGGGGTGCCGCTGAGTTCGAGCGACATCCCACGCTCGCGATATTTCGGAGTCAGTTCGCGTGAGATCGACATGACCGCGGCGAAGGCATCCTTGTTTGCGGTGATCCCATCCATGTAACCCTGCCGTCCTAGGACAAAGGCCGGGATCGTTTCCGGGAGGATCGCGAGTCGGAGTTCATCGTAAAGTGGGAGCGGCTTGCCCGCGAATTGTCGCAGCCATTCCGCTTTTTCCGGCGGGAAGCCGTCGCTTGGAAATACATTCGTGCGGTAACCTTCGATGCGCTCGTAGCGGATGTGCAGCTTTTCGACGTAGGTCTTCATGCGAAACGGACCGTGGCCCACCGTGTGAAACTTGATCGATGGCCGCACCTCGCCGTCGTGCTTCAAGCCATCGTAGTATTCCACCGCCTCGCGAGCCATCGGGCTGCAAGTGTGCAACGCGAACCAATAAAGTAGCTGCGGGTAGGACCCTTTGAGATGCACGCGAAAGGTGTGCGAGTCGATGACTTCAAAACCCGCGATCGGGGTGGCGTAGTCAAACTTACCGGTCTTCGCCGTCGCCGCCGCGCGCGCTTCCTCCATGCCCACGACATTCTGCGAAAGCGGTGCGTAGAATGGGGATTCGACCTTTGGATCGGTGATTCGCTGAAAGGCGTAGAACACGTCACCGGCGACGACTTCGCGCCCTTTGCCTCCGGGAAAACACGGGTCGTCGTGAAACGGAATGTTCCGCTTGAGCTTGCAGAGGTAGCTCACTTTTCCATCCGCGTGATCCTCGCGTTTGGGGATTTCCTCCAGCATTCCCGGGATCAACTCGAAAGGATCCGTCTTCATCGGATGATAATCGAGCAGCCGATCATACACCGGCTCCAGCGCGCGCTGGGCAGTCACATCGTAGGCAAATTGCGGATCCAGCGCTTTCGGATCGCCTGGCAGCGCCGCGTAGCGCACCGCCCACGGCGAGCCATCGGCGCGCGTTTTGTGGTAAGGCGGCGGATTCGGGTCGTTGTCGCAAGCGACCAGCAGCAGGACGAGGCCGACTGCAAAAATCCGAAATCCGAAATCCGAAATCCGAAACAAATTCAAAACATCGGCAATATGGGAAAACCGACTGCGCGGCGGACGCGCGTTCAAATCCGCTTCTCTGCTTTCAAGCATTTCGGATTTGTTTCGGATTTCGGATTTCCGCCTCAACGCTTCCGCGCCGTCATCGCCTTGATCTGATCGCGCAACTCCGCCGCCTTCTCGTACGCTTCCTGTGCGATCGCCCGATCCATTTCGCGCCGCATTTTTTCCAGCTTGGTCAGCGGTTGATTCGCGCGGATTTCCTCCAGCCACTCCTGGAGAAACGACAGCTCCGGGCTCTGCTGGATCATCTCGATGTTCTCGGTCTTTTCGTAGAAATGGCGGATTTCCTCCATGCCCTTTTCGATCAGCGCGACGGCGTCCGCGTGCTTCTCGCGCTCGATCGCGATCGACGCCTTGGCGCGCGTATTCATCATCCGCACGTACGGCGTGAATTGCTCGACCGACCACGCGAGGTCCTCATTCGTCGAATGCGTGGAGACGAATTCAAACATCTCGAGATTGCGCGCGGTGTCGCGGATCACGCCGAGGAAATCATTGAGCTGAAAGAGCGAAATGTAGCGGTGGTAATACTGGATGCCCTCCTGCTGCAGCTCGCTGATTTCCTCCGGGGAAAGCTGATACTCTTCCGTCTTTTTCGCGGCCCGTTCGGCGCGGCGCGTGTGGTATTGCAGGAGGGACTCGCAGTCGTATGGCTCCAGTCCATCGGGTCGCCCGGTCACTTCCATCTGGATCAATCCGAGGTCGATCCTCAGTTGGATTTTCTCCTTATGGTCGGCACCTAAAATTTTACGGACTTTGATTTGCCCGGGCTCATGGGGCCAATCCCGCAGCAGATCGTTCAAGTCTAGACTCATCTTGAGCCGAGTATCGAAACGCGCGGTGGCTTTGTCAACGAACGCAACTGCGCGACCGGGCGGAATGCACCAGATTGTTCAAACATCGGCGCGCGCGTTGACTTACACGATTAGGGATTCAGAGTTACGCGCGGAAGGAGGGACACCGGGGCGCGTTTTCTAAACAACCAGAACTGAACGAATCACGATTTCATCAACAACATGGATCCATACACAAAACTGGCGGTCTTCAACGAACTGGCACCCGCGGAAGCGCTCGCCGCTCGTCTCAAAAGCAGCGGCCTCGATGCTTCCGTTCACGACGAATCGACGCAGCAGCAGTGGCAGCTTTGGAATCTCGATCCGCGCGCGCATCTGCACGTGCGCGTCCTCGCGGATCAGGAGGCGCGGGCATTGGAACTCGTCCACGCGTGGACGGCTGCCGACCCTGCGAGTCTTCAAGCGGTGCGTTGCCCGGACTGCGGATCATTCCAGGTGGAGTATCCGCAATTCTCGCGCAAGACGCTCGTCGGCGCGCTGCCATCGGCGCTGGCTGCCGCGGGACTGATCGAGCGAAACTACTTTTGCAGCGCGTGCCAGTTCACCTGGCCCGCTGATCCGGCAAAAGCGGAGCCGGAACTTGACGTGCTCAACTGGCCGAAAAAGAAGCCGTAAGGCAGCGCGAAGCAGCTTACTTTTTCAGCAATGGCGTTCCCTTCCGCTTGCTGCGGAAGATGCCCCGCGCGTCGGTGATCGAGACGCCGTCGATGAAGAACGCGACTGCTGCGCGACCGATGGCATAGGTGCCCGCGCCGGCGACTCCGCCGGAGATGGCGCTGCCCCAGATCGGGACGAGCTTCGCCGCGGCGCGCGCGCCTTCGCGGAGGATGAGCCCGGTGCCGATGTTTGCGCCGACCGCGGCGAGGAATTCGGCGGCGCGCTTCGCATTCATCTCGCGTCCGCTGACGTGCATGATGCTGGCGACCATCGCGGCCTGGAGCGAGGTGAGGATCGGGAAATCGGCGAGCGGGATGGGCTGCGCGGCGACGGCGGCGCACATCGCGGTGACGGATTTGATGACGATCTGCGCGATCTGGCGTTGCAGCTCCTTGTTGCCGGAAAGGCGCGCCATTTCGAGCTGCGATTCCGGCGGGAGTTCCAGCGCGATGTTTTGCGAAAGCAGCCCGGCGTGAGCGAGCGCAACGACGGAGCTGGTGCGCGCCGCGAGGTCGCGGCGGCCTTGCAAGGCGTCGAATGCCGCGGCGTCATCGTCTCTTATCGGCACGCCAACGATGGTCGGCCGGGCATCGTGATTGCGATCGGTAAAGGCGATGATGGCGGCGGCGTGATCGAGGTCATCGGCGAGTCCGCGCGCACCGGCGGAACTTTCGTGCAAAAAGAGAAACAAGTCGGGCGGCTCCGCGCCGAGCGCGCGGCTGAGCGCAGCGAGCGCGGCCGGGCGGCGGGCATCGAGCACCCGCAGAGTGCCGCGTCCACTGCGCGCGAATTCCTGCCACGACGTGCTTTGCACGGCATCCTCCTCGGGACGCGCGACGGTTTCGCCGAAGAGCGCATTCACCAGCGCGGTGCGGCTGGCGGCGCGGTCGCCGAGCAGCACGATCCGCGGCGGGCGCTGGAGGAGGAAAAGCGTCTTGATCGGCGTGATCTCGCGGAGGATCGGCGCGCGCAGGCCGTCGGGCAGCCGCTGCACGAGGGCTTCGAGTTTTTCGTAGATGGAGAGGAAGATGGATTGTTTCATTCGGAAAGGCGGCGGCTCATCCTCCTGCTCTTGATCTTGATCTTAATCTTAATCCTCCGAAATGCGATGAGGGGAAGATCAAGATGAGGAGCAAGATCAGGAGCAGGAGATGAAGACTACAACACCGCGAGCAATTGCGCCGCGTGTTCGTCGGGTTTCACTTTGCGGAAGATGGCTTTGATTTTCCCATCGGTGCCGATGACGAACGTGCTGCGCTCGGTGCCGAAATACGTTTTCCCATACATACTTTTTTCGACCCACACACCGTAGTCGCTGACGATTTTCTTGTCGTCATCACTGAGCAGCGGAAATGGCAGCGCGTATTTTTCGATGAACTTTGCGTGGCTCTTCGCGGGGTCGATGCTCACGCCGAAGACCTCGGCTTTCCCGGCAAAGTCCTGCCACGCGTCGCGCAGTCCGCACGCTTGTTTCGTGCAGCCGGGCGTGTCGTCTTTTGGGTAAAAATAGAGCACCACGGTTTTGCCTTTGAGATCGGTGAGCGAGACGGATTGGCCGTCGTACTTTCCGCCGGTGGCAGTGGCGGAAAATGCGGGTGCTTTCGAGCCGGGTTGGAGTTCGGGCATGGGGGAGAATGCGCGCGGATCAGGCGGTGTTCAACTTTCGCGGTTGAGTGAACCGACGGGCGGCTGCGGTTTCCTGCCCACGGGAGATGCTGCGAATTGCGCATCGGTCGCCGATTTTCGAGGAGCGAAAAATGAATCCTGCTGGGTGGGCTGTAGTCCGCGCGGTCCCGGGCATCGGGATTGCTGGCGGCGCGAAGGGTTTTTCCACATCCTAGACGCCACGCCCATGAAGCCGCCGAACGCCCCTGCACCGCCCGACCATTCCGCACCGCTCCGCGAAGCCGGACTCGCCACTCCGCCCGCGAATGCGCCAAGCGCGAAGTGGATTCAATACATCAACCTGAAACTCGCCGCGCTCGGCACGGCGACGCTCGAACTCGGCAACGATCCTGAGTTTCAGGAAATGACCGCATCACTCCTCGCCTATCAGCGTGAGACCCACCGGCTGCTGGCAAATTATCAGTGCCCCGCGGACAAGCGCATTCAGACATTTCTCCACGACTACCTGCAAGATGCGCCCGTCGCGAAACTGCCGGCGCGCACTTTCGTCCTCGATCGCTACGGGCTTGCGCGCGCGATTTCGCTACCGCCGACGCGCGATCATTTCGCGTCGGACATCATCCATTCGTATCGGATCAAGCAGGGCGTGCTGCACAATCCGAAGAGCGACCGGCGGACGACGCAAGGCATTTTCCATGTCGCCGAGGGCGGGCTCGCGGTGCCGGCGGACAAGGTAAGCGTGCCAGTCGGCGCATTCGCGAAAATGCTGCAACTCGCGCTGACGCCGCCGCACGAATTGCTCGCGCTGCCTTTCACCTCCGCGCAGGCAGCACAGGCGGAATGCTGGGTGTCGCTGCTGCTGCGGCCCGCGGTGTGCCCGGAGGTCGCGGGCGTGAATTCGGAGAAGTCGATGGAGATTCGATTTTTTGCGCCCGGAAGTTTGGTGAGCAATCTGGATTTCGTGGAAAGCGTGTTCGGGAATGCGGGCGATCCGTTCCTGCCGGAGTGCGACGCGGCGCTCGATCCTGAGCATTGGTCGGGACACACCGGCTGCGTGATCCTCGCGCCGCATCTGATCCGCGTGACCAAGAAAGAACTCGGCCTCCCGCGCTGGGAGGATGCGACCGAACGGCAGCGATGCGACGGTGTTTGCTGGAAAGAAGAAGGCGAACTCTACAACGGCGGCGGCGCGTTCAAGCTCACGTGTCGCGACGAGAGCGGCGTGATCGTGACGATCATCGCGGACAATTATTTCGGTTACTGCAAAAAGGAGGTGAAGACGCAGGTGAGTTTCGCGGCGAATCTGCTCGGGCGCGCGGAGGAGGAGCACGCGGGCGGCGCGCTGGTTTTCCCGAGCTACGATCTCGGCGAGGCATTTCACGGTGAACTGCACGTGCGAAAACTCGACCACACGTTTGGCGAAATGATCGCGCTGTATGGCGAAGTGATGGAGCTGCGCCCCGAGGGGTACGCGGTCGATCGCAGGTTTCGCGACATTCTTTACGTGCCGGAAGATGCGCATTTCGATCTGCACCGGCAGAGCATCGCGTGGACTCGCGATGGCGTGGCGGCGACGATCAAACTGCTGCCGGGCCGTACCTACGTCCGGCCTTCCGGCTACAAAGTGCGCATGGAAAAACCGCCGGGCGGGCGCGCGTGGCGGCTCGTCGGCACGGTCGCGGAAGGCACGCTGTGCCACAAGCCGAGCACCGTTTCGGGCGGCGGAAAGTCGGAGATTTCCAAGCCGATCACCGACGCGATTTTGCAGGGGCCGGTCTTCGTCGCGGATTTCAAAAGCGACTTCGACGCGGTGGAAAAACTCATCGGGCGAAACTACGCGGGACGTTTTCGCGGCGGGCGCACGAAGGAAACCAGCCGCCCGCTTTTGAGCGCGGAGCGTTCGCTCGGATCGGTCATCAAAATGCTGACGCCGTCGCCGGAATACACGGACGAGTATTCCGATTTTTTGAAAACGGTCCCGCAGTACATCAGCGAACTCGTGTTCGTGGTGAAGCGCTTTTACAAACCGGAATGGGGCGCAAACTGGCGCGAGCATTTCAGCGTGGACATCATCAATGGCGCGCCGGGCTACGAACTGAAATGCGGCAACCGCAAGCTCGTCTCCGCGAATCTCCGCGTCGGATTCGACACCGATGGCGCGTGGCGAACGTTCGGTTTGCGGAAGGATTTCCAGCCGTCGGTAAAGCTCGCGATGGAGGACGACATCACGGCTTCCACCGTCGTCCCCGCCGCGGCGTTGCAGCATCTCGATCCGAGCTACACGCAGCCGTCGGTGAAGTTCGTGAAGAACTGCGAATACCGGCTCTTCCAGCGGCCCGACGACGCGGTGCATCGCGGCTACGACAAGCAGACCGAACTCGATTTCACGCGGCCCGGAAACTTTCTCTCGAACTACGAACCGCTCACGCCAGCGCGGGCAGCGGACGCGATCGAAGATTCGATCGGCTTCGATCAATTCACCGCGCCGATGCAGCAGTTCATCCGCGAAGCCGCGGGCGGGAATGACGGGACATATTTCGCGTGCTCCGCGCAGCCGCGCATCGTCGAGGGCAAGCCCACGAAAAACCCGCGCTATCTCCAAGCCCGCACCGACCTGCTGAATCCCCGCGACACCTGGCTCGCGGAAATGGCGATCCGTCTCTTCCGCCGCATCCCGCTTGGCCTGCCCGTCCACACCCCGGTGAATGCCGTGCTGCCCGGGCGCCGCAACAATCCGCCAGAACCCGGCATCCGCGCGCTCGCCGTGTTCAATCCGATCCACTACCTCGAACTTCCCGAGCTGTTCCTAGAATTCATTTGCAGCATGACCGGCAAGTCGCCGTCCACGACCGGCGCAGGCTCGGAAGGCGCGCTGACCAAAGGCCCGTTCAACGCGCTGCCGCCGATCATCGACCTCAACGCCGCGCTCGTTTCCTACCTGCTCACCGGCAACGCCGTCTTCGTCACGGCGGCGGGATATGTCGGGCCGGATTTTCGCGTCGATCACGATGTCAGCCTGCTCGTTCCGGAAGTGTGGTGCCGCATGTCCGTCGCCGAGCGCGATCCGCAGTGGCTCCTCGCCGAGGGCTGTCTGGAAAAGTGCGCGGACTTCGCGCACGCGGGCAAGCCGGTGCTCGCGAGCCGGCTCGGCTGCCGCATCACGAGCCGGTTCGTCACGCGATTCTTCGGCCGCATTTTCAATCATCCCGGCACCGTCTTCACCGACGCGATGCTGCGCCCGGAATTGCAAAGCGCGGACACTTTCGCCGACGGCATGGACAACATCGTGGAAACGCAGCGGCGCGTGGCGCAGCTCTATTTCGACGACGGCAGCATCGCCGCCGCGTGTCCGCCGCTGCGCGCGCTTTTGCACATCATGAAGGACGGAAGCAGCGAAGGCAAAGGGCTCGGCGCGCCGGAAATCCGCGCGCTTTTCACGCGGGAAAATATGCTCGCGAGCGACTGGTACGCCGCGCGCCTCGCCGCGCAGCAAACCGTCGATCGCGCCCACCTCGAGCGCGGCGTGCGCGCGCTCACCGCCTTTGCGGGAAAAGCCAGCTACACCGAGGAAGCCGCGCGCCTCGGCATCGCCGCGCGGCTCGAGCACGCGCGAAAACTTCTCGAAACCGTAAAAACGCCCGCCTACCTCGGCACCCTGCGCGGGACCATCGGCGCGCCAACCCTTACCGCAGCACGCCTATCGTAGCGACACTTCTATGCGCGGCAGCTTCTGCTTTTTTGGCGACCCTCACCTGCCCCTTTTCGTGAGCCTCAGAATCCGCTGAAAAAGTCCTGTTCGAGAAGTTTCGACTGCGCCGCAACAGCCACATCGATTGCGCGAACGACGGTCGCCGTTTTACTGCTGTTGGAACCTTCCATGGCTTTTGCCTCCACTTTGTTGGGCAGTACAAACTTGGATCGCCAGAGGCGCCGCTCATCGGGGATGGCGAACATACTGCCCGAAATGGAAGCAGTTGCCTTCCGACCGGATAGCGGGAGAAAAGCATAGACCACTTGGATTTGCCCTACGGCGTACATATCCAAGAATAACGCTGCGTCATAACCTTTCAAATAAGTCTCCCGCCCAGGGAGCGGCTTGGCGGCACCAGACTTGAACGAATGAGGATGAAACTCCTTTCTCAACGGGTGGACTTTCAACAAATCTGCCTTGTAGCCAAGACTGCCCATCCGCGCCGCAAATCGAGATCCCGCGGCATCGACACTGGCTTGCGATGGGTAGCCTTCCAATTCCCGCCTGCCGCCGGAGGCGATGGCGTGATTGATAGCGATATCCAGCGCGCCTTGCGGTCCTTGGTGCAAAATGGTCGCCTTGGGCGCTTCCATCGTGACCACTGCGACCTTCGCGCCTCGAGTCCGCCGAAATGTCGAATCGACTGGAATGGAGCTGACGCAGCCGCTGAATCCGGCTGCACAGACGACCAGGGCGACTAACAAGGGAGGCAATGGACGGAGTCGGTTCCTGAGGGGAATAGCCTTCTTGGCGCGCGGGACTGAATGGGTGGCTTGTTTTATCGGTTTCATGTGCATATTCGTCCTACTTCCTACATATAAAAGGTTAGCGTTGATCCAATGACAACCCGTTCGAGCAGGGTGGCATTCTCCAAAAGCAGAGAAAACAGTTGCTGATCTCCCCCCACGAATCATCGTTCAGGGCTTCCTACGTGGGTGCTTTTTCATTCCCGGGTAGAAAATCCACCTTCCTCGACCCGGCCCCGGTTTCTGCTCGATCTATAAAACACTGCCGATGAGGAATCTTGGCGGTTCGATGCTCGTATCTTGCCATTGTCCCAACGCCAAATATACGCGCCAATTCCTTCAGAATAATCGCTAGCACGATAGAGTCGGAGATCGATGCGCCGGTCTCTTAAGACAATGTATTTGGTGGTCAGCGATATTCTGGATCCAGGTGGAAGTTCCCGGATTGAAAAAGAAATCTGGCCATTTTGAACTTCTAATGTCCCATTTGTTCTTGAAATGAAACGCCCATCAGGAATTCGGTCTTTCAAGCTGGCGCAACTCGCAAACGACGCCGCTAAGCAACCCGCGATTAGAAGACGAATGTTCATTGGCGACTATGGATACTGTCCCGAATGGCATTAAGTTAAGCGTCCTTTTGGATAAGTATGCGTGGCCGGTTTCGATGGGGTGGAACACGCATCTCCGCTCTTGGCTTGGTTAGTAAGTGATAGTTCTTCGCGCGGCGCTTCTTTGCGCGCGGTTCGCTGC
>JANNWY010000070.1:0-28249 GCA_031409335.1 Chthoniobacteraceae bacterium
CGCAAATTGCACGTTGGCCGGCGGGGTTGCGTGCATCCGGCCCTGATTCTCCGCGACGATGCCATCGACGGGATAACCCACCAGCGTCTTGAGCGCGGATGAAAGCAAAAACTCGTTGTCCGTGGCATCGCTCGCCAGATACCCACTGAAGCGCCCGCGCGCGGCGTCCTCTGTAAAATAGATCGCCGCCACATCAAGGTGCTGCGATTGCGCTGATGAACTGCCGGGCGTCGCCTCCGCGATTCGCCGCGAGGCGTATCCGTCGAAGACATACGCACCACGCGGAATGAGTGGCTTCGGCTCGTAGGTCCCGCGATCCCGCTGGAAGAGCCATTGCAACCCCGCCGCATAACTTAGCGCGCCATCGTCAAAGACCACATGCCCCGCCGTCGCCACCACGCGCGCCCCTCCGGTTCGCATCAGATCGACCCTCACCGCAAAACCCGTGGCCACCCCCACACTGCTGCGGAGCTGCCCCACGAAGGCATAAGGCAGATTCGTACTCGTCGAGACTGTTTCAAAAGGCAGCACACCCGGTGTCGTTCCACTCGGCGCATCCGCGAGGAAGTAGGTGGCCGTCGGTGCGCTCGGCGGGCCGTCTTGCACCGGCACATTGAGCGGGGGCGGTGTCGTCCGCCCGGCCACCGGCTTGCACTCCACGAGATAGTTGCCCGGCACCAATCCCGTGACCAGCGCTCCACTGTCCCGCCAAGTCGGCGAGGTTGCATCGTTTGGAGCCGTCGGATCGCCCTCCCCGAGCAGCCGCCACTGCGCCCGCACCGGCTGCGCGACTCCGGCCGCGGCCAGCGCATCCGGTTTCAGAGTGACCGTCAATCCTCCGCTACCCACCGTTTCGGCTTCGTAGTATTCCTTCTCCAGTTCCACCTGTGCCCCGCCGCTGATCACACTCACCGTTTCCGGCGGCGGCTGGGTGTAACCCGGCACCGGCCGGAACTCGACCGTCCGGTCCCCCGTCGTCAACCCACCCGCCAGCACTCCCGAAGCCCGCCACTGCTGCTCCCCCACAAACCGCCACCCGAACCCCGTTACACCACCAGGAATCAGCGTCACGAACACACTTCCCTGCCGCTCCCCAAACCCCACCAACCCAGGAAATTGCTGCGTAAAACCCGAAAGAAGATCCAGCACAAGAGGCATTGCCGCACTCACCCCCACGCCCCCCGCACTCGTCCCCTTCACGCGGTAGAAATATGTCGCCTGCTGCGGCAGTCCGCTCAACGTCGCGCTCACCGCGACAGGAGCGCTGCCATTCACCGTCAGCGGTGTCGCCACCACGTTGTTTGGGAAATTGACCCCATCGGTCCCATACTCAAACACCACGGTAGTCAACGCCGCCAGCGCATTGACTGTCCCGTGAAGCGTCGCGCTGCTCGAAGTCACAGCCGTCGGTGCCAACGCCAACGGCACGGGGTCCGTCAGCGTGGTAAAACTCTGCACACCGCTGACCGTCGTTCCTCCCGCATTGGTGGCCACGATCCGGTAGAAAAAAGTCGTTCCAGGAGGCAGACCGGTCGCAGTAAACGTCACCGGCATCGGGCTATTTCCCAGCACTAGCGGTACGCTGGACGATGTTTTGAAGATAAAGCCATCATCCGTGGCATACTCGAAAGTCACAGTCGCACCGTAGTTGCGCGCGTTCACCGTGCCGTTCAAAGTCGCGCTGCCATTGGCATTGGTATTCGGGCTCGCCAAGTCCCGCACGATCGCCGTGGCGGGCGTGGCTACTGCCAGTGGTCCAGCGAGCGTGGAAAAACTTGTTACCGGGCTGACTGTCGTTCCCGCACTGCTCACCGCGCGAAAGCGGCAGAAATAGGTCGTCGCTTCGGCCAGCGGGTCCAGCGTGGTGCCGACGAGCTGGGTCTGGTAGCCACTCAGACTCGCCACGACCGGCACCGTGTTCAGAAAACTCACGCCGTCGGTTCCGTATTCGAGGGATACTACAGTCGCCGCACCCCGCGCATTGACGTTGGCGTCCACCACAACGCTTGCACCGCCTTGGAGCGAGACGTTTCTCACCGCGACTGTGGGGGCGCCGGCAAAGATCAAGCGGTAGATGGTGCCATCGCCACCAGTGCCGAATCCAGAGGTCGTTCCATAGAGATTTCCATCCGCAGCGACGATGAGATTCCCCAATGGATTGTCACCATCTGATCCCCCAAGGAACTCTCGTATGGTCGTCAGGTCCCCCGCAGTTGTCATTTTGAACACCGTCCCAAGGCCGTTCGCTCCGCCTAGTTTAGTCGTCCCGTAGAAATTGCCGTCAACGCCCTCCACCAAACCCGCAACGGGCTGTCCCTTGTTCGTTACCCCATCGCCGGTGAATTCCACCAGCGTCATCAGCGCCCCCGCAGGTGTCATCTCGAAGACCGTGCCAAGGCCATGCGCACCCCCATTTCGAGTCGTCCCGTAAAATTTGCCGCCAATGCCGCGCACCAAGCCCGCATATGGGTAAGCGCCCTTGGACGCCCCCCCGTCGCCGGTGAACGTCACCAAAGTCGTCAACGTTGTTCCCTCGGCTGTTCCGTTGGTAGTCAATTTGAACACGGTGCCTAGGCCGATCGTGTCGTTTTGTTGTTCAGTCAGCCCGTCCGTTGTCCCGTAGAAAGCGCCGTCGCTGTCCCGTAGAAAGCGCCGTCGCTGTCCCGCACCAAGGCCGCATGAGGATACGCGCCCTTTCGCTCTCCCACGATGCCCGTGAACTCCACCAACGTTGTCAACATCGTTCCCTCGGCTGTTCCGTTGGTAGTTATCTTGAACACCGTGCCAATGCTGTTCGCACCACCCCGTTCTGTCGTTCCGTAGAAATTCCCGCCGCTATCCTGCACCAAGCGCGCATAAGGGCGAGAGCCCTTGTTCGTCCCGCCGTTGAAGGTGAACTCCACCAAGGTCGTCAGCACGCCCGCAGGCGTCATCTTAAACACCGTGCCATGGTTATTCACGCCGCCGTGTGTGGTCGTCCCGTAGAAGTTGCCGTCGCTGCCCTTCACCAAGCACTGACGCGGGAAACTGCCGTTGTTCGCCCCCCCAATGCCAGTGAACTCCACCAAGGTCGTCAGCAGCCCTGCAGGCGTCATCTTGAATATCGTGCCAACGCCGTTCGTACCGCCGTTAACAGTCGTCCCGTAGAAACTGCCGTCGGTATCCTGCACCCCCTGAAAAGGATACACACCCTTATTCGACACTCCGTTGACGGTGAAATCGACCAAGGTCGTTAGCACCCCAGCGGGCGTCATCTTGAACACCGTGCCACTACCGATCGGACCGTTCGCGCCGCCCGCGTAAGTCGTCCCGTAGAAGTTGCCGTCGTTGGCCTGAATCAAGCCCGCACGCGGGTAAGCGCCCTTGTCCGAAGCCTCGTTTCCGGTGAAACTGACCAGCGTCTGCAGTGTAGTGCCGGAAGGGGTTCCATCTGTGGTCATCTTAAATATTGTGCCAAGGCCGTTCGGGCCGCCGTATTCAGTCGTCCCATAGAAGTTGCGGTCGCTACCTTGCACCAAGCCTGCACTAGGTGATCGGCCCTGGTTCGACGCCCCGATGCTGGCGAACTCCACCAAGGTCGTCAGCAGCCCTGCAGGCGTCATCTTGAACACCGTGCCAGTGTCATTCACGCCGCCAATGTAAGTCGTCCCGTAGAAGTTGCCGTCGTCGCCCTGCACCAAGGCGGCCTCGGGATCACGCCCCTTGTTGGACGTCGCATCGCCCCTGAACTCCACCAAGGTCGTCAGCGTCCCCACACTCGTCATCTTGAACACCGTGCCATAGCCGTATTCAAGATTGCCGGGATTTTGCCCAAACGTGCCACCCTGGGAGGTTGTGCCGTAGAAATGCCCGTCAGCCCCCTGCACAAGCCCGCCGGGGCGCCGTCCCTTGTTGCTGGTGCCGTTGTTGCTGAACTCCACCAAGGTCGTCAGCGCGCCATGCGGCGTCACCTTGAACACCGTGCCAAAGTTATTCGCACCGCCTTTGCTAGCCGTTCCATAGAAGTTGCCGTCGCCGCCCATGCCATGCACCAAGCCTGCGATAGGGCGAGAGCCGTTGTTCGCTCCCCCGATGCCGGTGAACTCGACCAAGGTTGTCAGCACCCCGGCAGGCGTGACCTTGAACACCGTGCCATAGCCGGCCTCATCGCCTGCTCCGCCTTGTGCACCGCCTTGTTCAGTCGTCCCGTAGAAGCTGCCGTCGCTGCCATGCAATAAGCCCGCATAAGGGTAAGCACCCTTGTTCGCCCCCCCGATGCCGGTGAACCTAACCAAGGTCGTCAACACTCCCGCAGGCGTCATCTTGAACACCGTGCCAAAGCCGCTCGGGCCACCGCTTCGAGTCGTCCCGTAGAAGTTGCCGTTGCTGCCCTGCACCAAGCCTGCAAGAGGGACCGCGCCCGTGTTAGCTATGTCCGCCGCTCGCGCCTCGGTGAAGTCGAACGTCTTCTCATACACCTGCCCGGTAGCAGCGGGAGTCAACGCTAACAAGTAAAGGGCGAGGATTGAAACGATCCGACTGAAAACCACCCGAAGGCGCAAAAGATTCTGACTCATGGGATTTGGGTTCTTGGTGGGTTTTCGTTGTCTATTTCTTTGCCTCTGAACTTCCGCTCTCGAAGCAGTATGAAAGGGGTGATTCCGGCTGGGTCATCGTCTCGGGGATGTCATCAAAATTTCCATCACTGGCGCGTGAGCGTAAATCGGCTGCTGGTGACTTTCGTGGGAGACGGCTCGGCGTCGGTGACAAACGAAGCCTGAGCGCGGCGAAGGCCGTCGAGCCGATCCCGCCCAAAAACAAAGCCGTGGTGAATTTCACGAGGCAGATGCGATGCCGGGGGAGGGATGGATGCACGCGGGGATGCGAAGCGGGGAAAGTGACACGGGTTTTCCAGCCCGTGAATCTCGCCATGCACCGACTGGAAAGCCGATGGCACAGGACCATCGCAGTAAGACCGGGCCGTGGGGAGAACATGACCGGAAAAAGCCGCACCCGCTTTTCGCCCTACCCCTGGGGCGCGGCACCCTGTTGAGCCGACTCGGGCTGCGGCTTGTAGTTCAAGCGCGTGATTTGCGAGATGCTGATGTGATCCACCTGCCCATCGCGCTGCTCGACGAAGACCATGAGGCCGGTGTGCAACATCCACGCGTAATCGTGGTGATGGACGACGATTTCCTGCCCGTCAGCCGTGAAGATCGAGAAAGGACGGAAAGGCTGCGCACGCAGCATGGAGCGGAGTTCATCGGCGATCATGGCGGGAGAGTAGGATGAGGAATATCGGCAGGCAAGCAGACGTTTGAAAAGTGAATGAGGCCAACCGCGCCGCCGACTTCGGTGGAACCATCAAAGTTTCCATCACTGGCGAGGAGGAGCTTGCCGGAAGGGAAGTTGCCCGCCGCCGTGTCCTGGAGCGAGACGAGCCTTTCCAAAACCTGCCCCCGCGCCCCCGCCGCGAGGAGGAGCAGAGTAACACAGGCTTTCCCCATCGACAGGCTCAGGGCCTTGAGCTTGGCGAAACGGCAGCCTGTGAGCCCGCCCACGCACCGGCTGGAAAGTCTGTGCCACCTTGAGCGCGCCGCCTTCACAGGCCCAACTCGCGCGCGACATCCTCGAAAGGCCGGGTGGGTGCGCCGCCTTCCTCGCGTTTGGCTTCCCGCAGGGCGAGCAAGTCCTCGGCATCGTCGATCCATGCGCGCATGGCGATGTATTCCTCGTAGGGCAGGACGACGAATTCTTCGCGCCCGTTTTTTCGCAGGATTTCAGGGTGCAGTTCGATGGGCATGGTGTGCGGTATTTGGATGGTCAGCGATAAGCCTCGCGGCGATGGAGGATGCGATAAACGACGACGGCGTCGTTTTCGATCTCGAAAAGGACGCGGTAATCGCCCACGCGCAACCGGTAACTCGGGACGAATTGAGTGAGGCGCTTTACGTCGCCCTGCAAGTCTTCGCGCAAAGCACGGAGTTTTTCCGCCACGCGCTCCTGCTCCGCGCGAGGCAGCGCCCGGATGTCTTTTTCGGCTTTGGGCTTGAGGTCGAGGGAGTAAGTCATGCGACGCGATCACTGGCGAGGAGGAGCTTGCCGGAAGGGAAGCTGCCCGCCACCGCGTCCTGGAGCGAGCCGGGCCTTTCCAAAACCTGCCCCCGCGCCCCCACCGCGAGGAGGAGCAGGCAACCCATGATGGCGCTACTGCCGCGCATAAAGCCGTGTCATTTTCACGATGCTGATGCGATGCCGGGGGAGGGATGGATGCAGGGGGTGATGCGAAGCGGTTTTCATGGGGGAGGAACGCGAGAGCTTTTTAGAACAGCGCGTGGAAACCCGCTTCGGTGAAATGCCGGTCATTCGTGAACGCCCGCCGCAGTCCGAGCCGGCGCATGACCGCGAAGGACAGTTCATCGACGAGACCGGGCGCGCCGGGGAATCCGCTCTGGTAGTGTTCCCAGGCTGTCTCGAAGTCCGCCTCGGTCGGATGAATCAGGCCGCGATACGAGGCCAGCAGCGTCCGCAGATCGACGACGGATTCGCGAAAAGGCCGACCGCGCGGTGGCGTTCGCACATTCAGCCAGTACGAAGGTCGTGGTGAAAAGCGTGGCGCGCTCCCGCTTCACCGCTGTGAAGGCAGTCGAGGCCGCGCTGTGCCATTGGTCATCTTCATTCCAGACGGCTAAAAGCCCCACGGTGTCGAGGAACACTGGGCTCACGGCTGATGCTCATTGTGGCGCTCGGCGGTGTCGTGGCACCCTGAGCGAAACCGTCGTGAGAGCACTTCGTAAACGGCGTCGAGGGTCGCCGGGTCTGGCTCCGGCAAGGGGGCCGAGAGCGAAAGCTCCACCCGCGAATGCTCCGGGAGATCGACCTTCTCCAGCGGGCGAAAAACGCCGTGCTCGTAGATGGCGGTGACGGTGCTCATGGGCGGGAGGAAAGCAGAGAATGGCCGTTAGCGCGACGTGAAAGTTTCGGACCGCAGTCCGAGCCGCCGATCTCGGATGAGCCATAAAAGTTCCCGCTACTGGCGGGGAGGAACAGTGTGACACGGCCTTTCCTCTTCTGCTGGCTCAGGCGGGGCGGGCGATGAGGTGGATGTCGCGCTCGGCCGCGCCATGACAACGATCCGCGTGAAGCGCCCATTCATTTTAGCGGCCTGCGGCCAGTTGCTCTTCATTGCGCGGCGGAGCGACGCCATCCACCTTTCCAAATCACGCCGGCGCCGACTTCGGGGACTCCCTCTGAGAAAATGTTTGTCGGACGCCGCTGGAGAAGCGCATCTTCCCAGCGCTATGCACCCTCGAATTGCTGGTTGTCTCCTGGTTCTCACTCCGTTGATTTTTCTCCCGCAACTGGCGCGAGGTCAGGATGCGTCGGTGATCGAGGTGGAGCGGGTGGTCTCGATCGAGAGGCCGGGGGCGAAGGCGGCTGCGGCGAAGAATGATGATCCGCTGGCGGTACGGGATATTTTGCGGACGGGGTTGAAGAGTCGGGCGACGGTGCGGCTGAATGAGCGGGAGCAGTTGCGCGTGGGACAGACGACGGATTTGCAATTGCTCGGGCTGCAAGTGCCGGGGGGACAGGGGGAGCCTCGGGAGATTTCGATCCGGCGTGGGGTGGTTTACATTTTTAGCCGGGAGCCGGAACAGCGGGTGAATATTAAGACGCTGGCGGGGAACGGGGCGTTGCGCGGGACGCAGTTGATCGTGGAGGTGCGGGGGAATCGGGCGCTGTTTGCGCTGCTGGAGGGGGAGATGGATTTGTCTAACTCGAAGGGGAAACTGACTTTGAAGCCGGGGGAATTTGGGGAGATGCGTCCGGGGCAGGCTCCGCGCAAAACGGCGGTGTTGGAGGCGAAGAATATTTTGCAATGGGCGTTGTATTATCCGGCGGTGCTGGATCCGACACAGTTAGGGCTAACTCCTGGTGAGGAGTCTAAGATTGCGGGTTCGCTGGAGGCTTATCGCGCGGGGGATTTGCTGGGGGCTTTGGAGAAGTACCCGCTGGGGCGGAGCGGGGGACCGTCGGCAGCGCGGGTGTATCGCGCGGGGATTTTGCTGGCGGTGGGGCGGGTTGATGATGCGCGGGCGGAGTTGCGCGGGGTGTCGAGTGCGGCGCCGGGGCGGCGGGCGATTGAGCAGTTGATCGCGGCGGTGAACTTTGAAGATTTTCCCGAAGGTGAACCTTCGGATGCGGCGGGATGGGTGGCGCAGTCTTATTACGAGCAGTCTAAGAGCAAGCTGGATGCGGCGCTGGCGGCGGCGAAGAAGGCGGCGGAGTTATCGCCGGACAATGGTTATGCGTGGACGCGGGTGGCGGAGATGGAGTTTTCGTTTGGGCACACGCCGCAGGCGCTGGATGCGCTGAAGCGGGCGCTGGAGCTGACTCCGCGCAATGCGCAGGCTCATGCGGCGAATGGGTTCGCGTTGAGCGCGCAGAATCGGATCAAGGAAGCGCGCGCGGCGTTTGATGAGGCGATCGCGCTGGATGGGGCGCTGGGGAATGCGTGGCTGGGGCGTGGCTTGGTGACGATCCGGCATGGCGACTTGGCGGCGGGGCTGCTCGATCTGCAAACAGCGGCGACGCTGGAGCCGCAGCGGGCGATTTTTCATAGCTATCTCGGCAAGGGATATAGCCAGTCGGACGATAGCTCCAGTGCGACGAAGGATCTGGATTGGGCGAAGACGCTTGATCCGAATGATCCGACGCCGTGGCTGTATTCGGCGATCCAGAAGAAGCAGGAAAATCGCTACAACGAATCCATCGCCGATCTGGAGCAGTCGCTCGCGCTGAATGAAAACCGGCGCGTGTATCGCTCGAAGCTGCTGCTCGATCAGGATCGCAGCGTGCGGAGCACAAACCTGGCGTCGATTTACCAAAACAATGGGATGACGGATGTGAGTGTGCGCGAGGCGGCGAAGGCGGTGACGAGTGATTACTCGAACGCCTCGTCTCACCTTTTCCTGTCGAACAGCTACGAGGTGTTGCGCGATCCACGCCGCGTGCAATTGCGGTATGAGACGGCTTGGTTCAATGAACTATTGCTCTCGAACCTGCTCTCGCCCGTGGGTGGCGGGTCGCTTTCGCAGTATGTTTCGCAGCAGGAATACTCGAAACTGTTCGAGAGTGAGGGCCTGGGGATCAGCAGCGTGACTGAGTATTTTAGCAATGGAGATTTCCGGGAGACGGGGTCTCAGTATGGAACGGTTGGGAATCTGAGCTATGCGCTGGATGCGGAGTATCTGTATCAGAATGGCATTCGCCCGAACAACGAGATCAGCCGCTTTGAGGCCTATGCGACGTTCAAACTTCAGATCACTCCACAGGATACGATCTTCCTAAAGACGAAGTATGAGGACTTGCAGAATGGGGACATTTTTCAGCGGTTCGATCAGCGGGAAGTGAATCGCACCAATCGCTTGGCGAATACTTTCGACTTCCGCGAATTGCAGGAGCCAGCGCTGATCCTTGCGGGGCTGCATCACGAATGGTCGCCTGGAAATCACACGCTGGTGCTGGCGCAGCGGCTGGCGAATGATCAGGTGCTGACGGCGGAAGGTGGCGGGTTCGATATATTGCAGCGGGACATTACGGGGGAGATTCCACCGGGCTTCGATGCCTCGGGCATTGATCCCAACCGACCGCTCGCGAACCGCAGCCTGCTGGATTTGCTGAATGGTCTGCGCGGACGGGGCATCCTGGAGCAATACTTCCCGGCTGGGATCGCGCTGGATGTGGATTACCGCGCGAACTTTGAAATCTATGGCGGGGAAGTGCAGCAGATTTTCACGATCGGGCCACACACGCTGGTTGGCGGAGGGCGCTTTCAGTCGGGGACGTTCGAGACGCAATCGCTGCTGCAAAATCTGCCGCCTAATCTTGCCGGTAGTGAGAGCCTCTTTCTCGATCCGCCGGCCCGGCAGAATTTCTCGGTCGATTTCGAGCGGATCAATCTCTACTTCTACGAGACATGGAAAGTGGCTCCCTGGCTGTCGCTAACCGGCGGCGTGACCTACGACAAACTCACTTACCCGGAGAATTTCCGCAGCATTCCCATTTCAAATCAGGATCAGACGCTGGAGCAGACTTCCCCCAAGGCCGGCTTCATCTTCCAGCCGCACCGATCTGTGACTCTACGCGGCGCATATACCCGCGGTATTTCAGGCGTGAGCTTTGATGAAAGTGTTCGTTTGGAGCCGACGCAGGTCGCCGGATTCAACCAGGCTTTTCGGACCCTCATTCCCGAAGACCTGACTGGTGCTGTTGGCGGTTCCTCGTTTGAGACTTACCACCTGAGTCTTGAGCAAAAGCTGCCGACGAGAACCTATTGGGGAGTCCAATACGAAGTCCTCCAACAGGATCTCGATCGAACCGTGGGGGCGTTCGATTTTCTCTCCGATACAAATGATCCCGGGCGGATTCGCGGCATCCTGCCGTCTTCCCTGCGGCAGCAACTCGACTATCGCGAGGACAGTCTCACCGCGACAGTAAACCAGCTCATCGGGAACTCCTTTGCCGTTGGAATACGCTACCGGGTGAGCGATGTGAAGCTGCGGCAAACCACTCGTGAAGTGGTCCCAAGTCCGGTCCGCGGCGCCGCTGGCGATTCGGATACCACGCGCTCGTCGATTCTCCACGAACTCGGAATCACCGCAGTTTACAATCTTCCCAGCGGCTTTTTTGCAAGGGGCGAAGCCTTGTGGTTCAATCAGGAGAACGATGGATTTGCCGTCAATCCACTCCAGCCTTCGCGTGATCCCCGGCCGGGCGATAGCTTCTGGCAGTTGAATGCGACGGCGGGCTGGCGGTTCCGTCGCAATACCTGCGAGTTGAGCGCGGGCGTGCTGAATATCACCGGTTCCGATTACCAACTCGAACCGCTGACCAGTTACAATGAGCTGCCGCGCGACCGGACCTTCTTCGTACGGTGCAAGCTGACGTTCTAAAGTGGCTGCTGAAGTTTCGCGGTGAGCGGCTGACTGTCGGCGAGCGGCGGCAATTGCTGCGTCGTGGTTTGCTCGGGGCGGTGCTGGTCGCGCTGGTGACGCTCGCGATTTGGCAAAGCCAGGAGGGCCATGCGTGGTTCGAGCGGCTGAGCTATGACTTGCCTCATCTCTTCAAACAGAAGCGGCCACCAGAAGTGCGCATGGTTTATATGTCGGAGACGGCGGCCATCGCTCTCGGACAAAGCTTTGGGATTTGGAATCGCAGTATTCACGCGAAGTTGATTCACGAACTGAAGAAGGCAGGCGCGAAGGCGGTTTTCTTCGACTTGGTGCTGATCGAGCCGGGCGAAACGATCGGGCTCGATCCGAAGATCGACGAGAGTCTGCACGCGGCGATCCGCGAGCATGGACAGGTTTACTTCGGCGCGATGTTTGATCCGCGCACTCGCACGATCGGTAGCATGGGTGTTTCGCTGCAAAGCGTGGTGCCGCCTCACGATGCCCTGCTGGATGCCGTGGGCGATCACTGGGGTCTTCTGGCGATGAATCCGATCGACTCCGATTACGCAGTGCGGCGCTACTATGGTGGGACGATGTATGTGCCTTCCACAACTTGGGTTTTGGCCAATGAGATGGGTGCGGGACTCGGCGACGACCCGGACGAGCGCGAGCGCGAGCGCTGGCTCAACTATTACGGGCCGCCGGAAAGCGTGGGGCCGGTGGGGCTCGATCGCGCTAAACCCAATGAACGCAGTCGCGAGTTCACGTTCGATTCGCTGGATTACGACACGGTGCTGCTGCGGCCTGAGGAAGTGGCGAAAGAATTTTTTCGCGACAAGGTGGTCTTTGTCGGACTGCGGAATCAGCTCGGGATCGTGAGTGCGGGCAAAGACGAATTCAGGCATCCCACTAGTCGTTGGACGAATCAATACATCAGTGGAGTGGAAGTCCACGCCACCGCTTTTATGAACCTGCTTAAACACGAATGGCTCACGCGCTTTGACCGGCGATGGGAGGTGGCGCTGATACTGATATTCGGTGCGATGCTGTCAGTGGTCAGCGCGCGTTCGGTGCCGTGGGTTGCTTTCTCAATCGCGCTGCTCGCGGTGCTGCTCATGGGATGGCTGGGCTTTTGGAGTCAGTTGCACCGTAGCGTTTGGTTTAACTGGTCGCTGCCGGTCATCGTGCAGGTGCCGATGGCATTGATCTGGGGAATCGCGACGCGCTATGCGGTGGTCGAGCGGCGTCGGGCGCGGTTTCGGTTTTTGCTGGGGACTTATCTATCCGAGGATGTGGCGGCGGCGATGGTGGACCATGGGTTTCAGGCGATGCCGAGTAAGAAGTGTGTCGTGACGACGATGTTCACGGACATCGAAGGCTTCACCACGCTTTCGCAGAAGCTGCCGCCAGAGGATGTGGCAAAAGTGCTTTCCGCCTATTTCCAGCGAACGAATCCGCACATTCATAAGAACTCGGGAGCCATCCTGCGTTACGTCGGCGATGCCATCGTGGCGGTCTGGAATGCTCCGCGCGAATGTGCCGACCACGCGGAGCGGGCGTGTGCGGCGGCGCATCAGATCGCGCTACTGAATGCCGAACCGTTGCGCGTGGATGGCGAGGCATTCATCGTGGATGGCCAGCCGCTGAAGCTGCGGACGCGGGTCGGTGTTCACACTGGGAATGTCATTGCGTGCAACGTCGGCTCCGAGGATCGCTTTGATTTTACCGTGCTCGGCGACGACGTGAATCTTTCGGCGCGGCTGGAGGGTTTGAACAAATACTTCCGCACGACGGCGCTGACGACGCGGAGTTCGGCGCGGCTTTTGCGGGATGCGAGCGCGGTGCGGTGTCTGGGCACGATCGTGGTGAAAGGGCGGACGAAAGGGGTGCGCGTGTTTGAATTGCTGGATGCGCCGCTCGACGCGGAGTGGCAGCGTCGATTCATGCGGGCAGTCGTGCTGCTTGCGAAAGGCCAAGACCTGAAAGCAAAGGCCGAATTTCTGGCGCTCAAGCAATCAAGGCCCGCAGACGGTCCGACGGACTTCTACCTAAGTCGCATCGAGAGTGGAAAAACATCATGGCCCTTGGAAATGGATGATAAATAACCATTTTCGCCAGCGCCTTTCGCATCCCATTCTGCGACAAACGACGAGTAGCTACGGCATGGTAACTTTGAGCCTGCCGTAGCGCGTGGTCGAAGCTGGCTGTGGGTCAGTGACCTTGACCCGCTCCCAAGTGGTGTCGATGGGTGTCACTACTTCCGTGCTGCCTGTAGTCCACCCATTCGGATTGGTTAGAACGCTGTTAAATTCAACGCTGTAAGCAATCCCGGGCGAGCCAGCCGCCCTCCGCCGGACGAACTCCGCCGTGAGCCTCTGCTGGCCGCTGACGTTTTCCGAGCGGATCAGCGGTAGTCCGCGTGTGCCCGTCACTGCGGTCATCGTGATCCGATCTCCTAGTTTCGGATCCAGGTTGAGCGAAAATTCCAGGAGCGTATTCACCCCATCGCCGTCAAAGTCCGCGAGCGAACCGGAGATCAGCGGGTTGCCGAGTTCGGCGGCGGTAAAGCGCCGCGTCCGCCATGCATTCAAGTTGTCGCCCAGCACATCGAAAGATTGAATCTTGTTTGCCGCGGCGCTGTAGTTGCCGCTGCCGGGCTGACTCGCCCGCACCGTGACCGTGCCGAGGCCCGTCGGTGTGAGCGTTGCGCCCGCGATCGTGGCGGGTCCGGAGAGGATCTGGAAGGCCACGGCCAATCCCGAACTGGCCGGTGCATCGAGGATGAAGCTGCCATCATCGAGGATGCGGTTTGGCGGTTGCGGGAAGGTGATCACCTGCGCCGTGGGATTCACCGTCAGCGTCGCGAAACTGCTAAGGATTACTCCATTCGGCCATGTCACCGCTACGGCGTATTCGCCTTCGTCGGAGTTGTCCGCATTGGAAAGAGTGTAGGAACTCGATGTGGCTCCGGGAATCAAAACCGTCGCGCCTACCGGGGGCCTGAAGCGCCACTGATAGCTATTCGGTGTTCCCGATACAGCGACGCTGAAGGTCGTGTCTTGAAATGCGAAGATGGTGCGGTTGGCTGGGTGGGTGGTGAAGCCATTGTAGGGCACGCTGATGGTGGAAAGCACTCCGGCGGTCAGCGTCCGGGAGGTCGTGGCGGGTGTGATGAAACCGGGAACTGCCGTAAGCACGAGATTATAGTTTGCCGGTGTCAGACCCGTAAGCTGTGTGCCGCCGGTATAGGCCGTTCCATTCGTGCCCAGCCTCCACCGGGCGCCTCCGTTTACCGCGCTCGCTGGGCTGATATCTACGACGAGTGAGGCCAGCGAAAACCCCCCGCCCCCGATCGGCGTGTTGATCTGCACGATGCCCCCGCCGGTATTGTTCGGATCTTCGTCATAGCCGCTGTCCTCGGCGCGGCGAAAAAGGGCGATCAACTCGCTGTCGATGGAGCGCACCACGGTCTGCCCCGCACCGCCGAGGAAGATGCCTGCCGGGTAGTAGGTGCCGTCGTCAAACTGGACGCAGAGCGGGCCACCCGAATTCCCGCCACTGGAGTGGATTTCGCTCGTCGCGTAGAGCCGGAAGGGCGTGCCGTCGGGGTAGGGCGAGGCAGGCGCGGGTGGGTCTAAAACGGTCGTCGTGCCCGGCACGCGCGCAAAGTGGATGTTCGCCACCGGAGTCGCGTGCATCCGGCCCTGGTTTTCCGCGTCGATGCCATCCAAGGGGTAGCCCACCAGCGTCTTGAGCGCGGGCGAGAGCAGGAAGGGGTTGTCCGGCGCGTCGCTGGCGAGATACCCGCCGAAGCCGCCGCGCGCCGCGTCTTCGAGGAAGTAAATCGCCCCCGCGTCGAGGTGCTGCGACTGCGGCGAAAAATTACCGGGCATTGCCTCCGCGGTGCGCCGCGCCGCGTAGCCGTCGAAGACGTAGGAGCCGCGTGGGATGAGCGGCTTCGGCTCGAAGGCGCCGGCATCGCGCTGGAAGAGCCATTGCAGCCCGGTCGCAAAGGCCAGCGCGCCGTCGTCGAAGATCACCTGCCCGGCGGTCGCGACCACGCGCGCCCCACCCGTCCGCGCCGGATCGACCCGCACCGCGAAGCCCGTGCCCACACCTACATTGCTGCGAAGCTGGCCGACATATCCGTAAGGCAGATTCGGGCTCGCGGTCACGGTCTCAAACGGCAGCACGCCGGGCGGTGTCCCGGTCGGCGTACTGGCTGGGATATACGTGGCCGTCTTCGCGACCGTCTGGCCGTCGAGCAGCGGCACATTGAGGGGCGGCGGCGTGGCCCGCCCGACCACCGGCTTGCATTCCACGAGGTAATTGCCGGCCAGCAGCCCCGTGATCGTCTCTCCGCTATTCCGCCAGGTCGCCGATTGATTGTCGTCCGGATCGGTCGGATCGCCCTCGCCGAGAAAGCGCCACTGCGCCCGCACCGCCTGCGCCATATTCACGTCGGCCACGTCGTCCGGTTTCAAAACCACCGTCAGCGTGCCCGACCCGACCGCGCCGGTCGGAGTATAGGTGCGACTCCAGAAAACCGGTGCCCCGCCGCTGATCACACTCACATTCTCCGATGGTGGCTGGAGGTAGCCCGGCACGGGGCGAAACTCCACCGTGCGATCCCCGGTGGTCAGGCTCCCCGCCAGCGCCCCCGAAGGCCGCCAGGCCTGCTCTCCCGCAAAACGCCAGCCTGCAGCGATCCCCGCGGGGCTCAGATCGATCACGACAAAGCCCAGCGCCTCGGGCGGCGTCTCTGGGAACGTCTGGGCAAACTGCGAAAGCAGATCCAACTCCAGCGGCAGCTCCGCGCTCACGCCCACGCCGCCCGCGCTCGTCGCCTTCACCCGGTAATAATAGGTCACCCCCGGCGTCAATCCGCTCACGTTCACGGTCACCGGCACCGGCGAATTTCCGCTCACCGTCGCGGGCATCGCGACCACGGTATTCGAATAAGTTCCCGGAACTGTCCCATACTCGAAGACCACCGCAGTCAGCGTCCCCCGCGCCTCGACCGTCCCGTGCAGCCGCGCGCTTTGGTCCGTCACCGCCGTCGCCGCCCCCACGACCGCGACCGGTTGGGCCAGCGTCGAAAAGCTCTGCGTCGCACTCACCACCGTCCCCTCCGTATTGGTCGCCACGATCCGATAGCGATAGGCCGTCCCCTGGACCAATCCCGTCACCGTCGCGCTCACCGGCACCTCGCTGGCACCCGTTAGCGGTGATGGCGTCGCCGCCACTTGATTTGGAAAGCCCTGTCCGTCCAAGCCCCACTCGAAGATCACGGTCGTGGCGTAGCCTCGTGCGTTCACGAGGCCCTGGAAGCGGGCGCTGGTGGCGAGGACGCTGCTCGGCGCACTGACCGTGGCGGTCGGGGCCGACAGCGTGGTCAAAAAGTTCGCCACCTGACTGACCGACGTCCCCGCGCTACTTACCGCGCGGAAGCGGTAGTAGTAGCGCGTGTTGGGGGTCAAAGCCTCCAACGTGGTGCCCACTAGGCGGCTTTGGTAACCGGTCAGATTAGTTGCGACGGGCACGATGTTGGGGAAGTTCACGCCGTCGGTCCCGTATTCGAGCGCCACGGCGGTCGCCGCACCGCGGGCGTTGACCGTGGCATCGACGACCGCACTGAAGCTCCCCAGGGCCGCGGCATTTGCAAAGACCAGCGGTGCGCCGGGAAAGAGGAGCCGGTAGATACTGCCATCCGGCCCGGCCGTGGTCCCGTAGAGATTGCCATCGGCTCCGGGAATCAATCCCGCCGTTGGATTTCCCTCCTCGGGAATGGTGAACTCGACCAGCGTCGTCAGCACCCCGGCGGAGGTCATCTTGAAGACGGTGCCGACGCCATTCGTGCCACCCTCCGAGGTCGTGCCGTAGAAACTGCCATCGCTGCCCTGGACCAAGCCGGATCGAGGCTGAGCCCCTTTGTTGCTCGCCCCGTTGTCCGTGAACTCCACCAAGGTCGTCAGCACTCCGGCCGGTGTCATCTTGAAGACGGTGCCACGGTCGGCCGCGCCACCGAATCCGGTCATGCCGTAGAAACTGCCATCGCTGCCCTGGACCAAACCAGCGTAAGGATAACTCCCTTTGTTGCTTGCCCCGTCGCCCGTGAACACCACCAAGGTCGTCAGCACTCCGGCCGGTGTCATCTTGAAGACCGTGCCGAAGCCGGCCGTGCCACCCTCCGAGGTCGTGCCGTAGAAACTTCCATCGCTGCCCTGGACCAAGCCAGCGTAAGAATAACTCCCTTTGTTGCTCGCCCCATTGCCGGTGAACTCCACCAAGGTCGTCAGCACTCCGTCCGGCGTCATCTTGAAGACCGTGCCGAAGCTGGCCGCGCCACCCTCCGAGGTCGTGCCGTAGAAATCCCCATCGCTGCCCTGGACCAAGCCAGCTCGAGGATGAGCCCCTTTGTTGCTCGCCCCGTTGCCGCTGAACACCACCAAGGTCGTCAGCACTCCGTCCGGCGTCATTTTGAAGACCGTGCCGGAGTTGGAGCCACCCTCCAAGGTCGTGCCGTAGAAAGTTCCATCGCTGCCCTGCACCAGACCAGCAAGAGGAGAACTGCCATTGTTGCTCGCCCCGTTGCCGGTGAACTCCACCAAGGTCGTCAGCACTCCGGCCGGCGTCATCTTGAAGACCGTGCCGGCATTATTCGCGCCACCCCTAAAGGTCGTGCCGTAGAAACTTCCATCGCTACCCAGCACCAAGTCTGCAGCAGGGGAACTCCCCTTACTGGATGTCCCGCTGCCGGTAAACTCCACCAAGGTCGTGAGCACGCCGGCCGGTGTCATCTTGAAGACGGTGCCGACGCCATTCACGCCCCCGAAAATGGTCGTGCCGTAGAAACGTCCGTCGCTGCCTTGGACCAAGCCAGCTTGAGGTTGAGAGCCTCGGTTGCTCGCCCCGTCGCCGGTGAACACCACCAAGGTCGTGAGCACGCCGGCCGGTGTCATCTTGAAGACCGTGCCGACGCCACCCGCGCTACCGGATTGGGTCGTGCCGTAGAAACTTCCATCGCTGCCTTGGACCAAGCCAGCTTGAGGATTCCTCCCTTTGTTGGTCGCCCCGTTGCCCGTGAATTCCACCAAGGTTGTGAGCACTCCGGCAGGCGTCATCTTGAAGATCGTGCCGAAGCCGATCGCGCCACCCTGCGAGGTCGTGCCGTAGAAACTCCCATCGCTGCCCTGGACCAAGCCCGCTTGAGGATTCCTTCCTTTGTCGGTCGCCCCGTTGCCGGTGAACTCCACCAAGGTCGTCAGCACTCCGGCAGGCGTCATTTTGAAGACCGTGCCGAAGCCGGTTGCACCACCGGTTAGGGTTGTGCCGTAGAAATTTCCATCGCTGCCCTGAATCAAGTCAGCTCGAGGTTGAGCCCCTTTGTTGCTGGCCCCGTTGCCGGTGAACTCCACCAAAGTCGTGAGCACTCCGGCCAACGTCATCTTGAAGACGGTGCCGGAATCGGACGCGCCGCCCAGCGCGGTCGTGCCGTAGAAATTTCCATCGCTGCCCGGGACCAAGCCAGCGAAAGGATAAGCTCCTTTGTTGCTTGCCCCGTCGCCCGTGAACTCCACCAAAGTCGTCAGCACTCCGGCCGGCGTCATCTTGAAGACTGTGCCGACGCCGTCCGCGCCACCTCCAGAGGTCGTGCCGTAGAAACTTCCATCGCTCCCTTGGACCAAATCAGCCACAGGCACACTCCCTTTGTTCGGGGTATTGCCCTGATCGGTGGCACGCGCCGCAGCAAAGCTGTAGATATTCTCGTACACTTGGGCACAGGCTGGCGGGACGAATCCCGCCGCCCCGAGCGCCACGGCGCAAAGCGCGGCGGCGAGGCGGACGGGGAACAACACGGGGAACCGGCGGGGGAAGAGGGTGTTCATAGCGGCTGGACGGTTGACTGGGCTACGGCATGGTGACCACGAGGCGACCGTAGCGGACGCTGGGGTTGATTTCCGGGTCGATGACTTTCACCCGCTCCCAAGTGGCGTCGATCACCGTGGCGGTGCCGGGGCCGCCATCGAGCCAGGCGGCGAGGTCGCCGGAAAACTCCACCCGGTAGGTGATGCCCGGCTGGCTCGTGGCCCGGCGGCGCACGAATTCCACCGTCACCCGGGCCTGGCTGGCGATGATTTCGCGCTGGATCAGCGGCAGGCCGCGGGTGCCAGTGTCGGCGAGCATCGTCTCGCGGTCGCTGACCCTCGGGTGAAGGTTGAGGGCGAATTCGAGGAGCGTGTTCAGCCCGTCAGCTTCCACATCGGCCAGCGGACCGGAAATCAGCGGATCCTCCCGCTCGGTGGCGGTGAAGTATTGGCCGCGCCACTCGTCGAAAACACTCTCGACCTGGAAGGTGCGGTCTTGGGACGCGGGGAGGTAATTGCTGCTTCCGGGCTGATTCGCGCGCACCGTAATGGTGCCGCCCGCGGTCGGGGTAAGCGTCTTGCCGCTGAGTGTGGCCGGGCCGGAGACGACTTGGAAGCTCACCGCGAGGCCCGAACTGGCCGTGGCGCTGAGCATGAAAGAGCCCGCACTGACCTGCCGGTCGGCGATCGCGGGGAAAGCGATCGTCTGGGCGGCGCGGGTGACGGTGAGCGTCGCGTCGGCGCTGGTCACCGCGCCATTCGGCCAGGTCACGACGACGCTGTAGCCGCCTTGCGTGCTGCTGGTCACACCCGTCCGGACATACGGATTGGTGGTGGCACCGCTGATGTTGGCGCCGTTGCGCCGCCATTGGTAGCCGGTGGGCGTGCCGGAAACGCCGACGCTGAAGGTGGCGCTGGTAAAGGCGGTGACGGTGCGATCCTGCGGCTGGGTGGTGATGCCGTTATAGTGCAGGGTGATCGTGGAAAGCATGGCTGCCGTCAGCGTCCGGACCCGATCGCCGGGTGGCAGGAAATACGGGACATCGGTGAATTTCAGGGTGTGCGCTCCGGGCATCAGACTATCGAGTTGCGTCCCGTTCGGGTGGATCGTCGCGTCAGCATCCAGCTTCCAGGCCGCGCTCGCGGGCGTCAGATTCACCTTCAACGACGCCAGCGAAGGATCCCCACTGCTCAGCGTATCGTCCTGCGTGAGGCCCCCGCCGGGGTTGTTCGGATCGTCGTCAAAGCCGCTGTTCTCGGCGCGGCGGAAAAGGGCGATCAAGGCGCTGTCGATGGAGCGCACGACGGTCTGCCCCGCGCCGCCGAGGAAAATGCCCGCCGGGTAATAGGCCCCGTCGTCAAACTGCACGCACAAGGGTCCACCCGAATTTCCGCCCGCGGAGCGGATCTCGGTCGTCGCGTAGAGTCGGAGAGGCGAGCCGTTGGGGTAGGGTGAGGGTGGGTCAAGAGCCGTGGTTGTGCCCGGCACGCGCGCGAAGTGGACGTTGGCCAGCGGGGTCGCGTGCATCTTGCCCTGGTTCGCGGCGACGATGCCATCCACGGGATAGCCCACCAGCGTCTTGAGCGCGGACGAGAGCAGGAATGGATTGTCCGGCGCGTCGCTGGCGAGATACCCGCCGAAGCCCCCGCGCGCGGCGTCTTCCAGGAAATAGATCGCCCCCGCGTCGAGGTGCTGCGACTGCCGTGTGGAAATGCCGGGCGTCGCCTCTGCGGTGCGCCGCGCCGCGTAGCCGTCGAAAACGTAGGAGCCGCGCGGGATGAGCGGCACCGGCTCGAAGGTGCCGCGATCGCGCTGGAAGAGCCATTGCAGCCCCGTCGCAAAAGCCAAAGCGCCGTCGTCGAAAACCACATGCCCGGCGGTGGCAACCACGCGCGCCCCACCCGTCCGCGCCAGATCGACCCGCACCGCGAAGCCCGTGCCCGCGCCCACATCGCTGCGGAGCTGGCCCACGTATCCGTAGGGCAGATTCGTGCCCGCCGAGACGGTCGCAAACGGCAGCACCCCCGGCGGTGTCCCGGTCGGCTCACTGGCCAGGAAATACGTCGCCGTCCTCGTGGCCGTCTGCCCGTCCAGCACCGGCACATTCAGTGGTGCCGGCGTGGCCCGGCCGATCACCGGCTTGCATTCCACGAGGTAGTTGCCGGGCAGCAGCGCCGTGACCATTTCTCCGCTATTCCGCCAGGTCGCCGATTGATTGTCGTCCGGATCGGTCGGATCGCCCTCGCCGAGGAAGCGCCACTGCGCCCGCACTGCCTGCGTCACGTTCACGTCGGCGACATCGTCCGGTTTCAAAATCACCGTCAGCGTGCCAGACCCGACCACGCCGGTCGGAGTATAGGTGCGACTCAAAACCACGGGCGCCCCGCCGCTGAGCACAGTCACATTCTCCCGCGGCGGCGCGAGGTAGCCCCGCACCGTCCGATACTCCACCGGGCGAACTCCGGTCGTCAGCCCACCCACCGGCAGCCCCGAAGCCCGCCAGGCCTGCTCCCCCGCAAAGCGCCAGCCTGCGGCGATCCCCGCGGGACTCAGATTGATCGCGACAAAGCCCAGCGCCGCCGGCGGCACGCCCGGAAACGTCTGCGCAAATTGCGAAAGCAGATCGGGCGAAAACGTCCCGACCGCACTCACCCCAATCCCGCCCAGACTGGTGCCTTTCACCCGGTAGGAATAAATCGCGTCCGGCGTCAACCCGCTCAAATCCACGCTCACCGGCACCGGCGAATCTCCGCTCACCGTCGCGGGCGTGGCCGCCACGCTGTTCGGAAAAGTGACGCCATCGGTCCCATACTCAAAGACCACCGAAGTCAGTGTCCCCCGCGCATCGACCGTCCCGTGGAGCCGCGCACTCTGCGCCATCACCGCCGTCGCCGCCCCCACCACCGCCACCGGTTCGGCCAGCGTCGAAAAACTCTGCGCTGCACTCACCGTCGTCCCGCCCGCATTGGTCGCCACGATCCGATAGTGATAATCCGTCCCCTGGGCCAACCCCGCCACCGTCGCACTGACCGCGACTTCGCTGGCTCCCGTCACCATCGCCGGCACCGCCGCCACTTGATTCGGAAAGCCGCTCCCATCCACCCCCCACTCGAAGATGACCGTCGCGTCATAGCTCCGCGCGTTCACGAGGCCGTGGAATCGGGCGCTGGTGGCGAGAACCTCGCTGGCCGCACTGACCGTGGCCGTCGCCGCCAACGCCGCCGTCGAAAAGCTCGCCACGGGGCTGACCGTCGTCCCCGCGCTGCTCACCGCGCGGAAGCGATAGTAGTAGAGCGTGCTCGGGGCCAAAGCTACCAGCGTCGTGCCCACCAGTCTCGTTTGAAAGCCGGTCAAATTGGACGCGACAGGCACGGTATTGGGAAAATTCTGGCCATCGTTCCCGTATTCGAGAGCCACGGCGGTCGCCGCCCCGCGGGCATTGGCCCTGGCCTCGACGAGAGCGCTAAAGCTCCCTGGGAGCGCCCCCTTTGCAAAGACCAGCGGCGCCCCGGGAAAGATGAGCCGATAGATACTGCCATCCGGCCCGCTCGCGGTCCCGTAAAGATTGCCATCGGTTGCTGGGATCAAGTCCCCCCGAGGACGTCCTTCGTCCGCAAGCGTGAACTCCACCAGCGTCGTCAGAACCCCAGCCGGCGACATCTGGAAGACCGTGCCGTAGCCGGATGCACCACCCAGAGCGGTCGTGCCGTAGAAATTCCCGTCGCTGCCCTGCACCACGCCAGCAAGAGGATTGGCACCCTTGTTGGTCAGGCCGTTGCCCGTGAACTCCACTAAGGTCGTCAGAACCCCGATTGGCGTCATCCGGAAGACCGTGCCGAGGTTGAAGGCACCACCCACAACGGTCGTGCCGTAGAAATTCCCATCGCTGCCTTGCACCAAGCTGGCGGGAGGATAACTGCCCTTGTTGGTTGCCCCGTTGCCCGTGAACTCCACGAGAGGCGTCAGCACTCCGGCGGGCGTCATCTTGAAGACCGTGCCATGATTCGATGGGCCGCCGCCACTGGAAGTGGTGCCGTAAAAATTTCCATCGTTGGCCAGCACCAGGCCGGCTCCCGGATAAAAGCCCTGATTTGACCCGATTACCTGCGAAAACGCCACTAGGGTCGTCAGCTCCCCGGCGGGCGTCAGTTTGAAGACCGTGCCGCGGCCGAACGCGCCACCAAAGAAGGTGGTGCCGAAGAAGTTCCCAACGCCGTCCTGGACCAAGGCCCCGTAAGGCTGCTCCCCGTTGCTGACATTGAACGTCACCAGGGTCGTCAGCACCCCGTCGGGCGTGATCTTGAAGACTGTGCCATGACCGGCCCCGCCAAGCCGGGTTGTGCCGTAGAGGTTACCATCGGCGGCGCGCAGCACACCGGCCGGAGGTTGTTCTCCATTGCTGCCGGTGAACCCTGCCAGGGTGGTTAGTGCCCCGATGGGCGTCATCTTAAAGACGGTGCCGCGGCCATTCGGGCCACCGCTCGAGGTCGTGCCGTAGAGATTTCCCTCGTTGTCCTGCGCCATGCGACCTTCAGGGCTACGGCCTTCAATAGACGTCCCGTTGCCCGCGAACGCCACCAGGGTGGTTAGCACTCCGGCGGGCGTGATCTTGAAGACCGTGCCATGACCACCCGTTTCACCGCCTGAAGTTGTGCCGTAAAAGCTCCCGTCGCTCCCCTGCACCAAGCCGCCATAAGGCGCATTGCCACCGGCGAAATCCGAATCCCCCAAAGTCGTCAGGGCACCGGCAGACGTCATCTTGAAGACCGTGCCGAGGCCGAAAGCTCCACCGCTGGAGGTTGTGCCGTAGAAGCTCCCATCGCTGCCCTGGACGAAACCAGCAACAGGCCGACTCCCGTTGTTGACCTCGAACTCGACCAAGGTCGTCAGCAGCCCGGCGGACGTGATCTTGAAGACCGTGCCGTAGTCGGACGCGCCGCCATATTCGGTCGTGCCGTAGAAGATTCCGTCGCTGCCCTGCACCAGGCCAGCTTGAGGATAAGCCCCTTTGTTGCTCCCCCCGCTGCCCGTGAACCCCACCAAGGTCGTCAGCACGCCGGCCGGCGTCATCTTGAAGACCGTGCCGTAATCGGACGCGCCACCCTGCGAGGTCGTGCCGTAAAAGTTTCCATCGCTGCCCTCGACCACGCCACCGGAAGGGTAGGCCCCGTTGCTATACGTGAACTCCACCAGAGTCGTCAATACCCCGGCCGGCGTCATCTTGAAGACCGTGCCGATGCTGGGTGTGGCGCCACCGCCACTCGCGGGGAGACTGGAGGTCGTGCCGTAGAAATTCCCATCGCTGCCTTTAATCAGAGTAGCACGAGGAGAGGCGCCATTGTTGGTCATTCCGTTGTCCGTGAACTCGACCAGTGTCGTCAGCACTCCTGCCGGCGTGATCCGAAAGACCGTGCCGAGGTTTTGTGAGCCACCTTCGAGAGTCGTGCCGTAGAAATTCCCGTCGCTGCCCTGTGCCAAGACACCATGAGGATAGCGTCCCTTGTTGGTCGGCCCGTTGCCCGTGAACTCCACCAGATTCGTCAACACCCCGGCGGAGGTCATCCTGAAGACCGTCCCGTTATTGGCAGACTGTCCAGTGGGGTCATAACCGAAGGTCGTGCCGTAGAAATTCCCATCGCCACCCAGCACCAAACCAGCCACAGGGCGACTTCCCCGGTTCGGGCTATTGACCTGATCCTCGCTCCGAGCATCAGCAAAGCTGAACAGCCTCTCATACACCTGCCCGTTCGTGGCGGGGGCCGAAGCTGAAAGGCACAGGCCGAGGACTAGAACGATCTGATTGAGGATCGCTCTCAGGGGGAAAAGATTCCGACTCATAAGTTTTGTCTCCGGGTTTGGGATTTGTGTCGGCAGCTCTTCCTCTCACTTTGCACGTCCCGCGAAAAACTCGTCGCGCGCCTATGGTTGGGTAACCACCAGTCGCCCGAAGCGACCGACCGCAACGGGCTGGCTGTCGGTGACTTTGACCCTCTCCCAAGTTTCGTCAATCGCAATCGCCGCCCCGGCACCCCCATCGGACCACGACCCGGCGGCGCTGAGGCTGCTCGTGAATTCGATGCGATAGGTGATCCCCGGCTGGCCAACAGCTCGGCGGCGCACATACTCCGCCGTGAGCTTCTGCTGGCCGCTGATGTTTTCCGAGCGGATCAGCGGCAGGCCGCGGGTGCCCGTCACTGCGGTCATCGTGACGCGATCTCCTAGTTTCGGATCAAGGTTGAGCGAAAACTCCAGCAGCGTATTCACCCCATCGCCGTCAAAGTCTGCGAGTGGGCCGGAGATGAGCGGGTTGCCGAGTTCGGCGGCGGTAAAGCGCCGCGTCCGCCAGGCATTCAGGTTGTCGCCCAGCACATCGAAAGACCGAATCTTGTTGGCTGCGGCGCTATAGTTAGTATTGCCCGCTTGTAACGCTCGCACTGTTACCGTGCCGAGTCCGGTGGGTGTGAGGGTGTTGCCGGTCAATGTGGCCGGGCCGGAGAGAAGTTGAAAGGTCACGGGTAGGTCAGAACTAGCCGATGCGTCGAGGACGAAGCTGCCATCATCAAGGATGCGATTCGGCGGCTGTGGGAAGGTGATCGCCTGCGCCGTGGGACTCACCGTCAGCGTCGCGAAGTTGCTGAGGATTGTCCCTTCCGGCCATGTCACCGCGACGGCGTATTCGCCTCGCGCGGTGTTGTCCGCATTGGCCCGGGTGTAGGAACTCGAGGTGGCTCCGGGGATCAATACCGTGGCGCCCACGGTGGGCCTGAAGCGCCATTGGTAGCTCGTGGGCGTGCCCGATACGACGACGCTGAAAGTCGCATCTTCAAACGCGAACACCGTGCGGCTCACCGGATGGGTGGTGACGCCGTTGTAGGGTACGTTGATGGTGGAAAGCACTCCAGCGGTCAGCGTTCGGGAGGTCGTGGCGGGGGTGATAAAACCGGGGGCCGCCATGAGCACGAGATTGTAAGCTGCCGGTGTCATCGAGGTGAGCTGTGCGCCGCTGTTGTAGGGTGTTCCATTACTTCCGAGCTTCCACTTGGCACCTCCATTGACCGCACCCGCCGGAGTGATATTTACCGTGAGCGAGGCGAGGGAAAAGGCACCGTTGGCAGCCGGCGTGTTGACTTGGATGATGCCGCCGCCGGTGTTGTTGGGGCCGTCATAGCCGCTGACTTCGGCGCGGCGAAATAGGTCGATCACCTGGCTGTCGATGGCCCGCACCACGGCCTGGCCCGCGCCGCCGAGGAAGATGCCCGCCGGGTAGTAGGCGCCTCCTTCAAACTGGACACAGAGCGGTCCGCCGGAGTTCCCGCCGCTGGAGCGGATCCCGCTCGTCGCGTAGAGCCGGAAGGGCGAGCCGGCGGGGTAGGGCGAGGCGGGCGCGGGTGGCGGCAAAACGGTCGTCGTGCCCGGCACGCGCGCGAAAGGCACGTTCGCGGGCGGGGTGGCGTGCATCCGGCCCTGTTTGGCCGCGTCGATGCCATCCACCGGATAACCCACGAGCGTCTTGAGCGCGGGCGAGGTTAGGAACTCGTTATCCGTCGCATCACTCGCGAGATACCCACCGAAGCCGCCGCGCGCGGCATCCTCGGTGAAATAGATCGCCGCCGCGTCGAGGTGCTGCGACTGCGCCGACGAAACGCCGGGCGTCGCCTCCGCGGTGCGCCGCGCCGCATACCCGTCGAAGATATAGGCCCCGCGCGGGATGAGCGGCTTCGGCTCGAAGGTGCCGCGATCGCGTTGGAAGAGCCATTGCAGCCCCACCGCATAGGCCCGCGCGCCGTCGTCGAAGACCACATGCCCCGCCGTCGCGACCACGCGCGCCCCGCCCGTCCGGGCCAGATCCACCCGCACCGCAAAGCCCGTCGCCACGCCCACATTGCTGCGGAGCTGGCCCACGTAGGCGTAGGGCAGTCCCGTGCTCGTCGCGACCGTCTCAAACGGCAGCACGCCAGGCGGAGTCCCGGTCTGGGCCTCGGCCAGGAAATACGTCGCCGTCGCCGCCGCCGCCGTCTGCACCTGCACATTGAGCGGTGGCGGCGTGGTGTAACCGGCCACCGGCTTGCATTCCACGAGGTAATTGGCCGGCACCAAGTTCGCGGCCAGCGCTCCGCTATTGCGCCAGGTATCCGACATCGCATCTCCCGGCGCCGTCGGATCACCTTCCCCCAGAAAACGCCACTGCGCCCGCCCCGGCTGCGCCACCCCGACCGCGGCCAGCGCGTCCGGCTTCAAAGTCACCGTCAACGCTCCCGACCCGATCGCATCGCTTTCAAAATATTCGCGATTCAAAATCACCGTGGCCCCACCACTGACCACACTCACCGTCTCCGCCCCCGGCTGGATGTAGCCTGGCGTCGGGCGAAACTCGACGGTGCGATCCCCCGTCGCCAATCCACCCGCAGCCGCGCCCGAGGTCCGCCAAACCTGCTCCCCCACAAAGCGCCAGCCCGACGCAATTCCCGCCGGCGTGAGCGTGACCACGACGAGCCCTTGCGCCGCAGGCGGCGCTCCGGGAAAGAGCTGCGAGAACTGCGAAAGCGCATTCACCGTCAAGACCGCTGGCGCGCTGGTCACCACGCCGCCGATATTGGAGACCACCACGTCATAGGTGCCTTCAAATGCGGCGAATGGGCTAAAGAACGGCACTTGGATCGCATAGCTCGACGAGCTCGCTCCGGCGATCTCAAAGCCATTTCTTCGCCACTGGTAGCGCAAGGGAGCGTAGCCGGTGGCCACCACGCTGAAAGTTACTTGCGCGCCCGGCAGCACGGTCCGCGAGACCGGCTGCACGGTGATATTCGGCAGTTCTCCGAGCAGGAAGGCATACGCACTGCCGTGACGGGCCCCTGCCGTAGCATCAAAAGGAGCTCCCACCAGTGCGGTGTTCCCGCTCAAGGCCACCGAGTAGCCGAACTGGTCGTCTTCCGAGCTATCCAATCCGGCGGTCAGCTTGGCTTGCTGGCTCCACAGCGTCCCGCTGCGCACAAACACATACGCACTTCCGGCTGTGAGGCCGGTGCCCGGGTTGGAAAAGCGAGCGCCCGCCAGCGCGGTATCCCCGCTCAAGGCCACCGACCAGCCAAAGAAGTTGGCGGCCGAACCATCGCTGGCGGTCAGCTTGGCTTGCTGGGTCCACAGCGTCCCGCTGCGCACAAACACATACGCACTTCCGGCATAGATTCCGGCCGGCGTGGAATCCAAAAAAGACCCCAGCAGCGCGGTATCCCCGCTCAAGGCCACCGAGTAGCCGAAACGGTCTTAGGCCGCGCGATCGCTGGAGGACAGCTTGTCTTGGAGGAACAGCAGAGTACAGCTGAGCACAAACACAAAAGCACTTCCGGGGTCGGTTCCGGCAGGCGGGTCGTCGAATGGAGCGCCCACCAGCGCGGTCTCCCCGCTCAAAGCCACCGAAAGGCCGAAATTGTCGCGGACCGCGCCAT
>JANNWY010000071.1:0-78439 GCA_031409335.1 Chthoniobacteraceae bacterium
CCTCGGTCAGCGCGAGAATGGCCTCGAAGCGTACCCACAAATCCGGACGGCGTCGCAGCCTTTCCAGCATCTGTCTTTCACGTTCGGTTCGCGGGTTGGTTCCATTTTTTTGCTTCATGGATTTGAGAAGCTAAACACATCTCCCAAAAAGTACATTTCTAGTAATTATAAACCGGCACCGCTGTTTTCATGCACCTCTTTTAATCACACCCTGATCGAATCGCACGCGGAATTTCAGATCGGTCGCACCGATCGGAACGGTCAAAGTTAGAAAGATGCCCGTATCGTCCAGTTCCGTGAGCGTGAATTCGCCCGCATTCTCCGTCACCTGCCCAAACGTCTCGAATCCGCTGAGCAATTGATCTGGAGGTGGAGGTGGCAATACACCAGCGACGGCCAGCGCACGCGGAGCCTGTGCGGCAGCGACCGCGCCGCCTCCGCTCCAAGTATTTCCGAGGAACGGCGAAAAATAGAACCCGTCGCGCCATTCCCCGGCGTTCCCGACGATTCGATGTACCACTCATGCGCTTCGCTGTGCATCGCGAAGAAGTCATCGAAGAAGTCATCGGTTGGACATGTGCCTGTAGATGTCGCATGGGCCGCGCGGTAGCCCGCATCCGGAATGACGATCGGTTCGGAATTCAAAAACCGCGGGACATTCGATGTGGAGGAGGAAAAAATCAGCGAGGGATAAAAGGTCCGCCGATCCGGGATCGTCTCCAGGGCCAGATTGGCCCGGCCGAGCTGAGTATCATATCGCTCGATCCGGCCACCGTGATCTTTCACCCCGGTAATGTGCTCCTTCCGAAACAGCGGCGTGTCGAGCGTCGTCACCAGCAGCTTGGGCATCGCGTTCGCGTGATTCGCAAGCAATCTAGCGGCGCAAGTCGCCACGACAAATCCGCCCGCACTGTGGCCAACCAAGTGGATCTCTTCAGTAACGGAAATCTTGCCGATGGAGATTTGCGTCTCGATCCAATCCGCCAGAGCCGCACCCTGTCTGTCAGCGATTTCCCGGATGTATCGGAAGTCGGTGAGTTTCTGTTGAAGGGGAGTCAGCGCATCGTACACCACGGGAGCGAAGATCGGGCCGACCAGTAAATCCCGCCGCTCGCCGAGTTCAGCCAGCAAGTCTTTGGCCGCCTGATTTCGCGCATTGGTTCCCCGGTATTTTGAGGGGTCGGCGCTCTCACTCCAGTCGAAGAGCAGCACATTAGGCGGGCCATCTGCGGTGACCGTGAGTTTCGTCTCGATGGCCTCTGCCATCCGCACCATCCAGCCGCCGCAAGGATCGGCGGCGTCCGGCAATTCGACTCGGTCGATCAGGCCGTGCGCGACCACCAGCAGTCCCGCATTCTTCCGCTCGTCGCGCAGGTTCACTGCCGTCGATCCGTCGCTGTGGTAAAGTGTACCGGGCTCATTTTTCAAAGTCGTGGTCCTCTGGAGCGGCTGGCCCATTACCGGTGCCTTGTTGAGCGAAAGGAGGGTGAAGGCACTGCCGATTTTGCCGTTCGCATCGGTCATGGTTACGTCGAGTTGGCCTTGACCGAGAGGGCCACCCACCGGCTCTGCGAGGGTGAGGCTTGTCTGGTTCAAATTATTACCACGCCAGCGCCATTGCACGTTGTTGAAAGGTGGCACGCCTCCGATCGCCGCTGCCGTAGCGTTGAGCGTCCACGAAGTTGTGGCACCACTCCCGACGCCGATCGGCGGTTGCGCGCTCAGCGTTACATTCAGCGCCGGGCCGATCACTATCGAGCGCGGCGGCGAGGCGATTTGCTGGGTATTGCGCCAATAACCCGCGCGCAAAGTCGCCGTCACTGGCGTCGCGCTGTAGCCAGTGTGGAGAGTTCGCCCGATCATCCGCGTGTTAGCCGGGCCGCCCGTGACGCTCCAAGTCGCACGATCGCTCACGTCCTCCGGCGGCCCGTTGGAAAATGTCGCAGTCGCACTCAACGCAATCGCTACTCCGCCACTGACGCCCGGAGGAGCATTCACCGTCAGCAAGGTCGTAGTCGTATTCCGCGTATCCACCACAAATCCGCCCGACGCCCGGCTCCCGCTCAGCCCCGTCGGCCCTCTTGTGTTTACCGTGAAGCGACCCGAAACCGCCACGCCCGTCGCACCCGGCGTCAGCGTATTGAGCACAAATTGGAGCGACACCGCCGTGCCCGTGCCGCCAGGCGTCAGCGTGTTCAGTTCGAAAGGGGGCGATTCATCGAAATTCGCGGCGGTGCCGACGCGTGTCAGCACCCACAGGATCGATAGGAGAATAGCGAGCCGTCGCATCATGCAGGGAAAGGGTTGGCGCGGGAATGTGACACGGGCTTTCCAGCCCGTGGTCCACCCGGCTCACAGCCTGTCAGGGCTGTGCTGATTTCCTCTTCTGCGACGGGGTTGAGAAGTGCGCCTTTGGCGGGGTGGGACTCACAGGCTGGAAAGCCTGTGTCACTCTTTTGCCAGAGATAGTATTCGTCTTCCTTCAGCCGCGCTTTTACCGGGTTTTCGGCAAGGTATCGCTGGAAGTGCGCGAGCTGCTCGCTGCTCCGCACGGTGTGATCGAAATTCTCATCCATCCACAGCGGCCCCGTCCGCCCGAGCACCCGATTGATCTCCCGCGCGCTAAATCCCTTCCACGATTGCAGGATGCTGGAGAGTGAATGCGAAAGTGACACAGGCTTTCCAGCCTGTGGTCCAAAACCCTCCCCGCCCGACAGGGCGACACTCTTTCCTTCCTCACCTGCCGGTGGGGGAAGTGCGCCTTCGGCGGCGTGGGGATCACGGGCTGGAAAGCCCGTGGCACTATCACAGCCTGGAAAGGCTGTGTCACCTTCACAGATCGGCGTCACCAGCACATGCACGTGATTCGGCATGATGACCGCCCCATCGAGTTCATACCGCTCTCCGTTGAAAAAATGCAGCGTCCCGGAAAGGATGCTGCGCACGTCCGGGCGGCGCAGGACGCATGAGCCGTGGCCCGCATCCAGCCAGTGCTCGATACGGTCGATAGATTCGCGCTGATAATCCGCCTGCACGCGCGGCGTCCACGGCTGCGGATTCAGCGCCAGCCAGCGTTCGCGGTCATCCTGCCATTCGCGGAGTTGCGACACCGGCAGCGAATCCGCGAGCCGCCAGGTGACGAAGTAAGTGCAACCCGCCTGCTCCCAATGAGGCAGATTCCGCCGCCGCTTCGCGATGTGCGCCGACTTATCGAGCGGCTTCATCGGCTAAAATGTGACACAGGCTTTCTAGCCTGTGAATGTGACACGGGCTTTCCAGCCCGTGATCCCCACTCCGCCCAAAGCGCACTTCTCCCCGAAATCGCGCACCCGAGGAAAATGAGTGCGCCTTCGGCGGTTGGTTTTGGATCACGGCCTGGAAAGGCCGTGTCACATTTCGGACCACGGGCTGGAAAGCCCGTATCACAATGTGGCTCAGGCTTTCCAGACTGAGATCGAAAGGCCGGGTCACAGGGTTTGCGGGCGCGTCGCACGGCTTCTGGCAAAGGGGAAGAGGGTCGGAAGCAAAAAACTAAAGGCCACGAACACACCGGAAACCGAATGAATTGCCTGAGTTGAGCGGGTTAGCGAGGCCCCGAAACGCGCAGCGCATAGAGGAAGAGGAAGAGGAGCCTGCGCCGTCGCCCCATCCACCGCCACGAATAACTCGGTAGGTACTAGGTGACGAGCCTCGGGGATTCGATCCAGCGTTGGGATCACTATAATATGAGCTTCCATACCAATCCCAGCACCACTCGTGCACGTTGCCGGACATGTCGTAGATCACGTAGCTATTCGCCATATCTGGACCGACGGGAATCTGCGAACCGTTGTAGTAGCCGACCGGAGCGGTCGCAGGATTGCCACCTTCATACGGATCGCCGCTGCTGGAATAGTTTGCATTGAAGTTTGAGAGCGAGTTTCCCCACGGATAATTGAGTTGCGTGTTCCCACCGCGGGCGGCTTTTTCCCACTCGGCCTCCGTTGGGAGGCGGTAGCCGTTAGCGGTCCATTTCACTTGGGCATTGGTGATTGACGTGTTTCCGGCCTTGTAGATGAGTGTCTGCGCGTCATCGGTGTAGTAACACGGCGTGAGACCTTCCTTTTGCGAGCGGGCATTGCACCATTTCACCATGTCATACCAAGAAATGCTTACGATTGGGTGGCTCTGCCCCGCCGCAGTTCCACCGGACATAGTATAACCATTCGACGCGGCCCACGTCCTCACATTGGAAAACAGTGCCGAAGTCACCTCAAAACGATCCATAAAAAAGGCGTCGGTGAAAACGTTGTGGATGGGACTTTCGTTCACTGCGGTGGAGCCCATCGAAAACGTCCCCAGCGGCACATAGACCATGCCGGCGGGCGGGGCGAGGCCGTCGTGGGCGGTGACTTTCACGCGCGTCTGCGCGGAATACTGGCCGTCCCAATCGAAGCCCGCATTCCACACCGCCGCCCGATTCGCGCCCGGCGTGACGCCGCTGCCGACCGCCCCGGTGAAGGTGAACGCGGGCACGGAGTAGGTGGTGCCGTTGTCATTCGAGACCTGAATCTCGACCGTGAGCGCGTCGCCATCGGCATCCGCGACATCGTAGTAGATATCCACCAGCTTCGTCCCCGCCCGCTGCAAGGCGCGGATATTCGAGACGACGGGAGCGGCGGCGTGGGCGAGCGTGGCGGCGAGCAGGAGCGCGAGGAGCGTCTTCATTCCGCCGAGAGTGCCACAGGCGCTCTTGCCTGGGAAACTTTTTGCATCGCCGCCGGGCAGCCAGCGGCTGGATCAGTCCCACAGCCGCGCGACCGCCTTTTCCACTCCCGTGAAAAGCTGATCGAGTTCTTCGCGCGTGATGATGAGCGGTGGGGAGATGGCGAGCAGGTCGCGGATTCCGCGCACGATGACGCCTTCTTCGCGGGCGAGTTTTGCGCCGCGGATGCCGAGCATCGTCGTGGGTGTGAGCGCGGCTTTGCCTGCGCGCGGGAGGAGTTCGAGTGCGCCGATGAGGCCGTGGCCGCGCACTTCGCCGATGGCGGGATGGCCCGCGAAGGACTGGAGCTTTTTCTGAAAATACGGGCCGGTGTCGTCGCGCACGCGCTCGACGAGTTTGTCGCGCTCGATGACTTCGATATTGGCGAGCCCGGCGATGCAGCTCGTGGGGTGGCCGCTGTAGGTGAAGCCGTGCGCGAGGTAGCCGCCGTGGACGAACACTTCCGCGATTTCGTCGCACACCATCGTGGCACCGAGCGGCAGGTAGCCGCTGGTGAGGCCTTTCGCGAGGACGAGGAAGTCTGGGTCGAGGTCCCACAGCTCGCTGGCAAACCACGCGCCGAGGCGACCGAAGCCAGTGATGACTTCATCGGCAACGAAGAGGATGTCGTGTTTGCGCGCGAGTTCGCGGAGCGCTTTGAGGTAACCGGCGGGTGGTACGATGACGCCGCCCGCGCCCTGGATCGGCTCGGCGAAAATCGCGGCGATTGTGGCGGGATCTTCGCGCAGGATGATGCGTTCCGTTTCCTCAATGCACCACTGACCGTAAGCCACGGCGTCGCTTTCGCGATTGGCCGCGTATGCGTTCGGGCCGGGGACGTGGATGAAGCCGGGGAGCGGCAGATCGAACGGCAGGTAACAGCTCGGCAGCCCGGTCATGCTCGTCGTCGCGAGCGTCACGCCGTGGTAGGCAAATTCGCGCGTGATGATCTTCGTCTTGCCGGCTTTGCCGCGCAGTTTTTGGTAGCTGCGGATGAGCTTCAGCGCGGTCTCGTTGGCCTCGGAGCCGGAGTTGCTGAAGATGGTGTGATTGAGCTTTGGCGGCGCGAGCGACGCGAGTTTTCCAGCGAGCTGGATCGCGGGCGCGGTGGTGCTGTTGAAAAACGACGGATAGAACGGAAGCCGCCGCATCTGCGCGGTCACGGCATCGACGATTTCCTTGCAGTTGTAGCCCACATTTACGCACCAAAGTCCGGCGAGCCCATCGAGCAGCCTGCGTCCTTTTGAGTCGTGAAGGAACACGCCTTCGCCGCTTTCGATGATGTGCGTGCCAGCGGCGTGCAGGTCGTCGTGATTGGTGAACGGATGCAAATAGTGCCGCGCATCCATTTGCTGGAGAGCTTCCTGGGTGATCGCTTTCATGTTCTTACTCAACCACCGGAGCGGTGAAGAAACAAGGTGCGCGGCATTTTCGGGATTGGATGTGGCTGCGATTCGTTGAATCCTGGACGCGTGCCAGACGACCTCGCCTTTGTGCAATCGGACCTCGCGCCCGGCGATGCTCGCGCCGCCGGGCTCGATGTGTCTGCGTTTCAGTTCGACCGCATTCGCGGAATCGACGATCCACTTTTCGACCTCGCGTACGCGGCGCTCTGGGCGGAGTTCGGTGGGGGCAATGAGATGGAACGCCGCGAAACTCTCGCGCTGCGATTCGCGCTCGCGCCGCGCATTCTCTACGAAATGATCCTCGTGCGCCGCGGCGAAGAATTCATCGGCGCGCGCGATCACACCGCGATTGTCGCGCGCGATGGGTCGCAGGCGGTCGTCCATCTCTCTCACAATCTCCTCGCGCCAGCGGCGCGTCGCACGGGCTTGGGCGGATGGATGCGCGCCTTTCCGATCCAGACTGCGCGTGAGTGTCTGGGGGGGGAAAGCGCGCCGATCGATCTGATCTCGGAGATGGAATACGACGACGGCATTGATCCGCAGCGGGCGATCCGGCTGCGCGCCTATGAGAAGGCGGGCTTTGTGAAAATGGATCCGCAGTCGGTGGATTATCATCAGCCCGATTTCCGCGCGCCGGCCGAGATCGACGCCTGCGGCGGCGCGCAGCCCCTGCGATTTCAACTGGTGATCCGTCGCGTCGGTCGCGAACACGAGACGACGATTCGCGGCGGGGAAATCCGCATGCTGGTGCAATCGCTCTACGACATCTACGGCCCGCAATTTCGCCCGCAGGACATGGCGCATCCGTTGCTCGACATCGCGCGCCTTCCCGCCGCGGATGCGATCGTGCCGCTGCTCCCGCCGACGCAATGCTGACGGTCTTTTTCCATCCCGGCTATGCCGCGCCGATCGGGCAGCACATCATGCCGATCGGAAAATTCGGCCTCGTCGCGGATCGGCTCCGCGACGCGAAAGACATCCGCCTCGCCGAACCGCAACCGCTCGCGGAGGCTGATCTGCACAGGGTTCACACGCGGGAATACACTGCAGCGATCAAGACCGGCGAGCCGCGCGCCCTTGCGGAATCGCAGAAATTCCCGTGGTCGCCGGAGCTGTTTCCGAGCGTGCTGCTCACCGGCGGCGGCTGTCTCGCCGCCGCGCGGCAGGCTTTGCGCGATGGTGTTTCCGCGGCGCTGGTGAGCGGGTTTCATCACGCGTGCGCGGATCACGGCGAAGGCTTCTGCACGTTCAACGGCCTCGTCGTTTCCCTCGAAACGATGCGCGCCGCTGGCGAGATCCAGACGGCGGCGGTGCTCGACATGGATTTGCACTACGGAAACGGAACCGCGCAACTGGCGGCGTCGCGCCCGTGGCTGTTCGCGGTGTCGATTTACGGGAACGATTATTGGGAAAACATTCCGTATCGCGATGTCACGACGCGCCATCACGACGACGGCAAAAATCATCGCTCATTCGCGCTGCGCGAGGGTTGCGATCGCGCGGAAATGTTTCGCGTGTTGGACGATGCGCTGCCGCTGATCGCCGCGCGAAAGCCGGACGTGCTGATTTACCAGGCCGGGGCCGATCCGTATTTCGAAGATCCGTATTCGCCGCTCGCGCTCGATCACGCCGATCTGCGGGCGCGGGACGCGCGCGTGTTTGCCTTTGCGAAAGAGCAGGGGATACCCATCGCCTGGGTGCTCGCAGGTGGATACACCGAAGACGTGAGCAAAGTCGTGCGCGTCCACCTCGGCACGTTCGAAGCGTGGCGCGAAATTTTCGTGTGCGACGGACAGGCGTTGGCCAGCTTTTGAAATGCCACCGACCGAAATCATCGGCCTCGCCGCCGCAGCCGCGCTGGCTGGCGCGATCAATGCCATCGCGGGCGGCGGCACCTTGGTCACGTTTCCCGCGCTGCTTTTTTTCGGCACCGGGCCGATCGTCGCGAATGCCACGAGCACCGTCGCGCTCGTCATTGGCACCGCCGGGAGCATCTTCGGTTTTCGCCAGCAAATGCGCGCGATGTGGCCGTGGTTCGTGCGGTTCGCGTTGGTCAGCGGCGTCGGCGGATTCCTCGGCAGCTTGCTGCTGACGCGCACCGATCCTGGCGCGTTCGAGCGACTCGTCCCGTTTCTCATTTTGTTCGCGACGATCCTTTTTCTTGCGCAGGGCGCGTTCCGACGGTTCGCGGGATTTGGTGGAAACGCGGACGGATCGCTCGTGCATGAGCGCCATGTTTCGATCGCGGTGGTGTTTCAATTCGCCGTGTCCGTTTACGGCGGCTACTTCGGCGCGGGCATCGGCATCCTGATGCTCGCCTCGCTCGGCTTCCTCGGCCTGCGCGACATTCACCAGATCAATGCGCTGAAAAACGCGCTCGGCTCGCTCATCAATGTCGTCGCCGCCGTGTGGTTCATCGCCAGCGGACTCATCGACTGGCCGAAAGCCGGCGTGATGACGGTCGGCGCACTTGCCGGATATTTCGTCGGCGCGCACTTTTCACAACGCATCCCGCAAGTCGCCACGCGCCGACTCATCACCGGCATCGGCTTCACGATTTCCGCGGTGATGTTTTACCGCCAGTTCCGCTGAACGCGGTTACTTTTTCAACGGAGCAGGGACGCCAGCGGACCCCGCCGGACGAATCTGCACCTGCCCGATCAGCGTCGCCCCGTCCGCCATCACGAGGCGCGATGTATTCAAATTTCCGTTGAGCTGCGCCGAAGCGTGCAGCTCGCACTTGCCGGTTACCGTCACGTTGCCATTCACGATCCCGGCGACGGAAAGTGCGTCGCACTCGATGTTGCCGTCGATCTTCGCGGAGGAGCCGAGTAAAAGCGTGCGGCCCTTGATGTTTCCGCCGCTGAGCTTGCCGTCGAAAGCCAGTTCGCCCTTGAAGGAAATGGAGCCGATGATTTGCACATCGCTCGCGGCGACGCTTTTGCTTTCGTGAGATTCAGACATTGGGCGGTTTGGTATTCGTCTCCCTTGCGGTTGTCAATCGTCGTTCGGCCAACCCATTCACCGCACCGGTTGCTGCGCGCAATCTATTCCAGACGCCTCACCCGATAAAAGCGCTTCGAGACTCCGCCTGCGCTGTCGTTGATGGAGGAAGATTCGCCGGTTGCTGTGACGTCTGGCAAGATGGGCACCCAGGGCACCATGAGGTTGTCGTTGAACTCCACGCGGTAGATACGACCCGGGATGGTGGTCCAAGTCAGGCCAAATGTGCCGTTGGTGAGAGAGTAGTTGGTGATCTTCATTGGCCCAGCGAGGGTGTTGGGAAAGCGCGGGGTCCAATTGGGCATCGGATAGACGGCATTGACGTTGCCGTCAGGGAAGAGGCCCTGACTGATCTTTTCAGTCTGCATTCCGAACGCAAGGGTGTGCTGGGCCACGCCGCTCGCGTTGTAAAGGCCGATGAATTCTCCGTCACCCCTCAGTTGAAACGCGGCGTGCAGGCCATTGCCTGGCGTGTTTTGCGCCACTTCATTGTCGGCCCAGATGACGAGGAAACCCATGGGTGCGATGGTCGTTCCCGCCGGGAAGATCCATTTCGCAGGCAAAGCCAGATCATCCGTGAGGGTGTAACCTGACAGGTTCACGGCGGTGGCGTTTGGGTTGTAGAGTTCGATCCAGTCTTGGAAGAGTCCATCCGCGGGATCGGCGTAGCCGTCGGGTCCGGCGTTGTCGGCCATCCACTCGTTGATCTTCACAGGTTGCGGCGCGCCTGCGCCGGTGTTCGTGACAGTGATAGTGTCCGTCGCGACGTTGATCGGAACTCCGTAGCGGTCCACTCCCTGGACACTGAGGAAATTGACTCCGCTGGCGAGGGGAATCGAGACGGACCACGCCGTGCGCGAGGTCCAGGTAATTGGATACGCGATGCCACTCACCATGATTGTCTGCACCGTTAGATTGGCCGTGCCGGTCAACGTGAAGGGACTGCCTGCGGTGCTGGTGTTGTTACCGCTATTCGTAGTGATGGCAAAGGCGGTGGCCGGAGGCACCGCGGCATTGACGGCATTGGTGATAACCGTGTTCCGCTGGCCGACGAATGCGAGGTGGCTGGCAAATGGCTGCGCGGGCAATAGGGTGCCAAACTGATTGGCCCAGCGGCTCAGATAGCTCGTGTTGTGGGTCGTGGCCATGATGTCCAGCAGATGGCTGAAGTAGGTCCGGGCATGAGCCGGAATGGCGATGATTTTGTTAAGTTCGCCATTAGGGTAAATGCCGCGGTTGGCATCGTGGAAGGCATCCATGTCGTGGGGAAAGAACAGCATCTTTCCGTCCGACGGGCGCGCGTAGAACTGCACATTGTGCTGCGAACCGTCGCCGCCGTAGCTGTCGCCGGCACCGGAGAGCACGTTCACTGCCGTGCCGCGCAGCCACTGGTCCACGTCCAGATAGGTCGTGATGTTGTTTGTGAACGCGGAGCCAGTGGTGGCCATCCACTTGGCCCAGGGGATCACGCGGCTGTAGTCGTCGCGGTCTTCGTTGTTCTTGATGAGAAAGGCCCAGCGATAGCCTTCCTTGTCATTGCCAAGATCGCGGATGGCGGTGCCCACCACGGAGTCGGGCGCGGGGACTTTGTTGCCTTCCGGTGTGCCGTTGTCAGTTGAGTTTAACTGATAGACCAGTTCGTATTCGAAAACCATGCCATCGCTGCCATTGGCATACTGATCGTCGAGGAAGACATCGGTGTAGCGGGCGAGTTGCAGTTCCGCCGATCCGGTCTGCGCGGCCTGCGGCGCGATGACCTGAATGAGGTCATGGTATTTCGTCGGCACGCCGCCGCAGTGGTTGAGCACTTGATGCATCAGCATTTCCCGCTGCCCGAAGCCCGTGCTTTCCGATCGGTCAATGGCCACACTGCGATGCACCCCGCGGAAAAGCTGCTCGGAGTTGAAGCCAATGTTGAAACCCAGACGCAGCGGTTCCGTGCGGCTGTGCTCGCTGCCTTTCAGGCGCAGGCCGACGTTGTAGAAGATTTCGCGCTCGTCGTAGATGACCGTCGCTCCAAGGCGCTGATTGCTCATCAGATTGATGGTCGCGTGCATGGTGCTGGCATCCGCCGTGAGCATCACGAGGCGCACGTTGTGGAGGCCATTGGTCTTGGCCTGACCGTCATTCACTTTGTAGAGCGCGCGCGAATTCGGACCCGCTGCGGGGAAGGTGGACATCAGGTTCAGCGAATCGGTGCCTTCCACGTAGAACTGCACGATCTTACCGGTAATCTGGCCGGGAAGGATGGCGCTGTAGCGTGTTCCATTCGCGGTCATGGACTGGCTGGTCCACGCGCCGCCATCGGGGCGGGACCAGAGCGTCATGGCGGTGATGTTGTCAGGATCGGTGGCCGTCACGGACACAGTCACGGGGACTTGGGCTGCGGGCACAGCGGGTTCATGGCGGAGACCGGAGTAAGTCGGGCCGACGTTGGCCGTGAAGGCCGTGTTCACCGTGCCGGGAGTGCCATACTGAGCATGACCGTCGAGCACCGTGGTTTTTGCGAGGCGGTTGAAATACAAACGCGTGCTAAGCTGGCGGCAGCCATTGATCCACTTGGCGCGGTAGGATATGCGATAGGTCCTTCCGTTCACCACATCGCGGCTGGAGGCGAAGGTAGTTTCCGCGTGATTGCTCATGTGCTCGGTGCTGCCGGTGCTCACCAATCGCAGCACTTTGTTTCCGGGCTGATTCGGGTCATCAATGACGGTGCCGCCATGGTTTCCGATGATCCGCCATTTCGTGGGTGTCGTGGTGAACGTGCCATTCTGCAGCATCTGGAAAGGGGTGGTCGCGGGAGACTCGACTACGCTGATGTCATCCAGCAGCACCTCGCCCTTGTCCATCAGACCCAGCACGAACTCCTTCCACTGCCCATCGGGTCCGAAGGAGCTGGCCGCGGCCACGCCTTCGTAACTGTAGGTCTGCCATGCGGAGCGGCTGGTCTCGTTGCTGGCGGCCCAGTTCTCTCCGGCGGAGTTATCCGCGCGGGGATCGCGGAGTTCGAGGCTGGAGCCACCGCTGTCCGCGGCTTCGGGCCAGCGCCCGTCGTCGTAGTAATGGACGGTGTCCGCTGGATTGTCATTCGCATCTCGCAAGATGAGCTGCGCGCCGCTGCCCGAGAGGCTGCCGGTGAAAGGTCCCAATTGCACCAAGCCCGGGAACTTTGCCGATAGCGCCGCCGGATTGTTTGCCACGACCAGGTAGCCGCCGGCTGCGATAGTCGTGCCGCCGGGAAATGGGAAAGCGATGGCACCCTCGATCCGCCAGCCTGTTAGATTCACCGGCTGGGCTGTGCGGTTGTATAACTCGATCCATTGCTCCGGGTTCTTGCTGTAAGCAATGGCCGGGTTGCCGCCGGAGGCGGGGACTTCCAGTGTAGGCGGCGCGCCATACATGATTTCGTTGAAGACAATTCCGTCCTGTAGGGCGAACGCGTTCGCTGCGCCGAATGTTGCGGTGCTAGGCACGAGGAATTCGCCCGTGCCATCCGGGGATCGGGCCTGTCGGCGGGAACTGACTTCCACGGCATCGGCCACTGCGGTGCCGGAGGGGCGCAGCAGGAAGAGCTTGTCTCCCGCGACGGCTCCGAAGCCGAGCATGGCCTCATCAAGCACGAGGAATCCTCCGGGCATCACGATTTGTGTGGCTAAGGTGAACTGTGCATCAGGCGAGGTGCCAGTGCGGCGGATGGCATAGCCGGCCACCGCCACCGCGGAGGTGCCGCGGTTGATGAGTTCCACCTGGAGCGGGCCGCCTCCAGCCGCGCTGACCTCGTTGAAGACCAAATGGTCAGGCGTGATGGCTTCCAAGCCTGGCGGACTGATTGTGGCGGTCAACGCCGCGCCGAAGACCATGCCAGGGTCCGGGGTTTCCGCTTGATGCACCTCCACCGCGAGGACGTTATTGCCAGCGATCAGATTCCCCGCGGGAAGTGGAATGTTGGTGAGCAGGGGAGCGTTTCCCACAGTGCTCGCCGCGGGCGTGGCATAGGTAACGCCACCGACAGGCATGTTATGGCGATACACTTCCGTGCCATTCAGCCACACCACCGCGCCATCATCCACGGCGAGATCCAGTTTCAGCAGTGTTTGCAAGGGATTGTCGGAAAAGGGGAAGGCCTTTCGGAAGTAGTAAGTCGAGGGACCGTTCGGAAGCTGAGTGTTCCGCAGCGTGTCGTTCGTGGCCAGCATCCCGTCGCCGCTGTAGTAAACGGCACTGAGTCCTCCGCCAAAATCCAGCGGTGTCTTGGTGGATGCCGCGAGTTCCGCGATCTGCGCAGGTGTGAGCGGCTGATTCCAGATGGCGACATCATCCAGCGTTCCATTCATGAAGCCCGCGCCGTCTTCGCTCCACGCACCGATCGACAAGGGCGTCGCGGCACCGTCGTTTAGAGCACCGCCCGTGGCTGTGCCCTGGGCCACACCGTTCAGATAGAGCGTCGTGCCTGTGGGTGAAAAGGTCACCGCTATGTGACGCCACGTTGTGCCGACCGTCGTGGTGCCGGTGATGAGCGCCGTGGTCCCATTCTGCTTCCAGACCAGCTTTGCGGCGGCGGGGTTGGAGGTGCTTAGCGCCAGAATATTGTTCGAGAAAACCCCGCTGTTTTGCCGGGCCAGGATCGCGCCGTAGCTGCCGCAGCAGTCTGCATCCTGGAAAGCGGCAGTCCATTTCGCCCACATGCTGATCGTCCCCGAGGCTGCGCCATTGAGTCCACCACCTTCTGGGACACTCACAAACTGTGAAGCTCCGCTAAATGCCAGGGCACTGTTCGCCGTGCCATTGCGGTCGGCGGCGGCAGTTACCGCACCGGAGAACGTGCCGTCCGTGCCGCGGGTGGCCGTCGCATTGCCGTTGAAGGGCCAGTAGGAAACCAGCGTCGCCCCGTTGTCGCCGGGCCAGGCAGTGTCATTGAAGGCTGGATCTTTCCAGGCCGTGCCGAGATCCGTGCCGGTGGCCTCATGCTTCCAGACGCTATTCAGTGAAATGAGAGCGCGATCGATCGAGCTGGATTCCGGAATATTCCGCGCTCCCGGCGTGCCTCCGATGGCTACGCCCGACATCCAGTTCTCCGGAGCATCGCTGATCGTATTCGGATCGCGCTTCGCCAGCGTCGCGCCGGAGCCATCCGGAGCGGGCGGCCATTTTCCGCCGTCACCGTAAGTTATCTTGTCCATGAGCCGGTCGTTGCGGTCCCGCAGTTCGAGCCTTTCACCGGCATTGCTCAGGCTGCCGGTAAAGGGCCCGCGCACATTGCTCAGGCCCGTCGCGGCAAAAAGAGCGCCAGGGTTGCTGGCGATCACCAGATAGCCATGACCGGGAATGATCGTCCCTTCGGGAAAGGTGAAGCTGACGCCATCCGCGATGTGCCAGGCCGACAGATCGATATCGATCGCCATCTGGTTGTGCAGTTCGATCCACTCATTCGCGCTCTCGTTGCTGGCCGGATGGTAGTGGATCTCGTTAAAGACAACCACGCTATCCACTGCCGCCGCACGGTAGAGCCCGAAGGCGAGCGCGAGCGAGGCGATGAGGGAGGTTTTCATGGGTTGAAGACTATAGCAGACTGTTGAAGAAGTCGCGGAATCCGATTCCGGATTCCTGCTCGTGCTCCTGCTCTTGATCTTGCTCCTCCGTTTCACAGAGTAACGGTCCCTCAAATCAAGATCACGACCAGGAGCAAGAGCAGGATCAGGAGCAGGAGCCCGCGCCGAAATTTTTCAACAGGCTGCCAGGGCGTGTTTGCAAACTCGATCGTCCGCCAGCCTGAAAGGCTGAAACAACACAGCCCAGGGCAACGCCCAGGTAACAACCACCCAACGGTGTCAGCCCTGAAAGGGCGGGACATCCAGCAGTCATCTTGTTGTCCCGCCCCTTCAGGGTTATCGCCTTTTCCAACGATGACCCAGGGCGTTGCCCTGGGCTGTGTTGTTTCAGCCTTTCAGGCTTGCCGGTGACGGAGTTTACAAACATGCCCCAAGTCGGAAACGGAACCGCTGCCTGAGCGGAAGGCTGAAAGCCGTGTGGCTTTCGTTCCCCCGTCAGGAGTGGCAGCACCTTCATGGAAACTGCCTCGTCCCTGCCCGTTCTCGGACAGTCTGCTGGATCGCGAACGAGTGGGTGGCCCAGTTTCGTTCATGTTGACCAGTTTGCTACTGAAGCGGAGCGGTTTGCAGATCGGAAAGTGAAATGATTCCGGAAACCTCACCGGCGCTGGTCTTGCGTGGTGCTATCAAATAAGGCCATAAGCCTCGCTTGGAGATCTGGCCTCCGGAGCTGATCGGTGTCCCATCGCTTAGTTTTCCGACGAGCCGCACAGTGCCGGCAGGCTGCACCCGGACGATTCCCTGACCGGCGCGGTCGCCACTAGGCGCGGCTATTACCACATCCCGGCGCAGGGCGACGCCGGTATTCGCAGGGACTCCGGCACGATCCGCCAGAAAATCTGTCTTCTTTTCCCCGTCGGTAATCGTCCCCGTCAATTTCTCCGTCTCGCCCGCGAGATCGAGCTGCAACGACACCGCCAATTTCGCATTGCCTCTGCCCCGGGCCACCCCGGCAAATTGCCTCTGTGCATCGAGCTTGCCGATGAGACGGTAGCTGCGGCCTTCATACCGGATCGTTCCGGTGAAGCGGCCTTTGCGAGTGACGGTGACGTTGACGATGCCAGGCTTTGGCGCACCGGCGACCCCGGAGTCGAACAGACCGATATAGTGTCCCCGCCCATCCGTGATGGGTGGCGTTTCTTTCTTAGCGAGCGGATCAGGTGAGGCCGCGTTGCCAGTCGCGGAGGAGTTACCGCCTGCCGATGCCGGCTGCGCCGCTCCGGCTGCCAGCGCTCCACCCGGTGCGGGTGTGCCTAAAGTGAGCGTGCCGCCGTCTTCGATCACGATGCCGTCATAAGTCCCCGAGCTCGTCAATGTCTGTGTGTTCCCGGTCGGAACATAGATGATGATGCCATAACGTGAGGCAAGGTAGGCGAAGAGGGTTCCCCGATCGGTGTCGGAAAGCGCGGAGTCGTAGATGATCAATTCCGCGATGTCGCCTTTCATGCGGGTAAATTGATCCCCGCGAGTCCCGACCCACAGCGGCGCACCGGTATCTCCAAGCGGTGCGTTGATCTGCCCGTCTCCATTCGCGACGCCGTTCAGATAGTGCCGCAGCGTGGTGCCAGCCATGTCGAAGCCGACGATTGCATAGCGCCCGGCGGTGGAAGCGGATGCTGCGGCGACTACGCCGTTTGGTCCAAGTCCGTTGCCTCGGAAGACCCGCGGGATTCCGCTGCCCGGCGCGGTGTAAAAGTCCGTGGAAGCCGGCTGGTTGCCTTGCGTCTTGCCCCACACTGCGTTGAAACTGGCAAAGTCATCGTACTTCACCACGAAGAACGATGAGATGTCGCCCGTGATCGCCAGCGAGGCCGCATGGGCTACCGCGAGCGAATCGTTGGCCCCGTCAAAACGAAGGGCTGGCTTGCCGTTGATGGCATTGGGCACAAGGGTCGGACGCTGGTTGGCGATGGTCTGCGTCGCGTTGTTAAAGCTGCCCGATTGATCATTCCACGCACTCACCGCCCCGCCGGTCTCGGTCACACCCCTGTCCCCGCGCAGCCAGAGGCGCAGGTGGGCGAGATCGGGCAGCGGGTTGGGTTCAGGCGAAGTCACCGTGAACGTGATGGGTGCCGATAGGGTAACTGCACCCAGATTATCCGTCGCCCGAGCCTCGATGGTGGCTACAGAGGCGACCGGGAAATTCACCGACGCACTAAATGGCGCAGTCTGGTCCGTGGCTGCGACGCCACCATTGACGATGAACTCCACCTTCACGACTGAGCCACCTAGATCCGCAGCGTTGGCGCTGATCGTTACATCCACCGGCGCGACGCCAGAGCCGCCGGGTGTCGGAGCCGTGAGGGTCACAGTCGGAGCGGCATTGACCGGGGAAGCGAGCGGAACGCCGTATCTCGCGCCGAGATAGATCTGGACGCTGCGGAGATCCACCGCGGACAGCGCGGTGTCGTAGATCAGCAGCTCGGCGATGTCACCCTTCATTCGGGTGACTCCATCGTCGCGGGTACCGATCCAGAGCGGCCTGTCGGTGTCGGCAGTGCCCGTGGTGCTGACTCCCGTCCCGTTGGGCTGCCCATTCAGAAAATGAGTCAGCGAGGCTCCTGCTGCCGAAAAACCCACCAGGTCGAACGATCCGGCGTGGAGTGCGGCTGCGCCGTCCACGTTTGCGAGACTGCCGAAGGTGCCGTCTCCGCGGAAGACCCGGGGAATTCCGCTGCCCGGTAACGTGTAGAAATCGGTGGGTGCCGGCAGATTCCCGGCAGTCTTGGCCCAGACGGACCGGAACGTGCCGAAATCATCCATTTTTACGACGAAGAACGAAGTGATATTGCCTGTGATCGAGACGCTTACTGAATCCGCCACTTGCAGGCTGTCATCGGCTCCGTCGAAACGGATGGCTGGCAGTCCGTTCACGGCGCCTGCGGCCACGATTGGCGCAGTGAGCTCGTCTGTGGCCACAGCGTCGTTGGCATGTCCGGATTGGTCTGCCCAGGTGAGCACCGTGTCGCCTGCGCCCGTCGTCACACCTGCGTCCGCCTTCAGCCAGAGTTGCAGCGTGGCGGTGACTCCCAGCGTCGGGGGCGCTCCAGCCGTGGCCGTGCGGACCACGGGTGCTGAATCCGTGATGCCGCTTCTGTCATCGGTGGCTCTGGCGGTGAAAGTATAGCTTCCAGCCGTCTCCAGCGTCACCCCGATGCTGTAGGGAGGCGCGGTGGCCGTCCCGATCAGGGTGCCATTGGCGAAGAACTTTACATTCGTGATGGTGCCATCCGTGTCATTCGCAGTCGCGGTCAGTGTCAGGGTCGTGCCAGATGGGTGGCTTGGACCTGCCGGTGTCGCACTCAGGCTGATCGTCGGCGGCTCATTGGCGATGCCATACTTTAGCCCGAGATAGGACGCCACCGACGCCCGCTCCGCCGGGGTCAGGGCGCGGTCGTAAATCAGGATTTCCGCGATGTCCCCTTTCATCTTCGTAAAGAGATCGCCCCGCGTGCCGATCAGGAGTGCGGCATCGGTATCGGCCTCGATCACGTCGATGGTGCCGCTGCTCGTGACCGAGCCGCCAATGAAGTGCGAGCAAGTCGTGCCCTCCATGGCAAATCCCACCGTCTGGTACGTGGCGGCAGTCAGCGCCACGTTGCTCTGGAAAGGGGCCAACTGCCCGCCGGTGCCGTCACCCCGATAAACCTGGGGGAATCCAGATCCCGGCTGGGTGTAGAAATCCGTGGGAGCGGGCTGGTTGCCTTGAGTCTTCGCCCAGACCGCGCGAAAGGTCGCAAAGTCATCGAACTTCACGACAAAAAATGTCGTGATATCTCCAGTGATCGAGAGGCTCGCTGTGTCGGGGATGCCCAGGTAGTCGTCCACTCCGTCAAAGCGCAGCACGGGTTTCCCATTCAGCGCATTGAGGATGCGCTTCGGAGTGTTTGGCACATCGGGAGCCGCCGCGATCTGGCTGGCCGCATCCGGGCTGGGACTCTGGTCTGCCCACGAGAGAACGTTGTCGGAGCCATCGTCGGTGACGCCTGCATCGGCCTTCAGCCAGAGTTGCAGATCGGTGGTGACCGTGAGGGTTTGCGCGTGTGCTGCGTTTGACGCGAGTGAAAAGGCGAGTGAAAAGGCGAGGCAGCCGGCAAGGATGCGGCAATATGAAAAGAGGGAATGTTTCATTTTTGGTGTGTTGGTTTTTGGACGAGTTGAACTGGCACTCCGGTTGGGTTCGATGTTTGCGAGTAGTTCCGGTCGGCTCACCTGCCGGGATGGTTTTGAAATTGGAGAGCTGGTCGCTTGATCGTTAGCCCGGTCCTCACGGCAACGACGGGTGTCCAAAAGTTGGCGGGATCGCATGCAACTGGACATATCTTTTTCTACTCTCCCCGCCCCTTTAAGCACAAGACTTTTTTCCTATCTCTTAAGTCCCCACTGAATGGCTCAGCGGAAGAGGGCGAAAAAAAAGAAAAAGAAGAGGAAGACGGGGGGCAATCATTACCACCGTAAGATTTCGATTCCGCATTTCACGAAATCTCCCTTCACTGTCGCGCATGGCCTTCCACTCCCGCCGCCTCGTCATCCTCGCCCTGCTCGTCATCTCGATCGGCCTGCTCATCCCCGGACTCTTCCAGCCCGTCATCACCATCCGCGGGGTGCTGAAGCCTGAAGGCGTTTCTTTCATCGCCCCGCAGATGCTGGAGAAGGGCCTCGGCGAGGACACGGTCGCGGCGCTGAAGGGGCTGATGAATCCCGCGATGGTCACGCTCCTCGAAGCCACTGGCGGCGATTTGAAAAAGATGATGATCGAGAGGCTCTCGCCGCAGATCGTCGCCTCACTGCAAAAGAACGTCGAGGACATCCAAGTCTATGAGCAGACCCGCAGCATCGTCAGCACCGTGCAGCATCTCTACGAAGTGAAAAGCCCGATGCCCGCCACGCTCATCCTGCTCTTCAGCGTCGTCGTTCCGTTTGCAAAAGGCGCGATGATCCTCTGGGCGCTGTTCCAGCGCGAAGCGGAGCGCCGCCGCAGCACGCTCGATTTTGTGGAACTCATCGGCAAATGGTCGATGGCCGATGTCTTCGTTGTCGCGCTCTTCATCGCCTACCTCGCCGCGCAAGCCAGCCAGACCCCGCCCGGCGATCCGAACTACCCGCCACCGATGGTCGCCTTCACCGCGGACTTCGGCTCCGGCTTCTACTGGTTCACCGCCTACTGCATTTTTTCCGTCGCCGCGCAGCAATTCACGACCCGGTGGTTTGCGCGCGGGGCGGTGGAAAAATAGCGGCGAAGTTTCGCGAACTTCACCTTCCACTTTTTCTCCCGCACCTGCTACAGACTTTCCTTCAGCCTCGCTAAAACGGCGGGGCCGCAGAAAACATCCAAACTCGTAACTCACTATGGCCAAAGGCAACAACGCTCACAAAAAAGAAGTCAAAAAACCGAAGAAGGAAAAACCTAAAATTGTAGCCACGCGCCGCAGTTCCTAGGCGGTCTTCTTTTCATCCAAACATCGCCCGTGCGATGAATCATCCGCCGCGGCAAATGTAGCCGCGGCGGATTCCCTTCTCGTTTCCTCCCATGAATCGACCCCGCCTCAGTCTCCTTCAGATTTTCAACATGAGCTTCGGCTTCCTGGGCATTCAGTTCGGGTTTGGCCTCCAACTCGCGAATATGAGCGCGATCTACGCAAAGCTAGGCGCGGAGCCTTCAAAAATCCCGCTGCTCTGGCTCGCCGGCCCGATGACGGGGCTGCTCGTGCAGCCGATCATCGGCAGCATGAGCGATCGCACCTGGAACTGGCTCGGGCGGCGGCGTCCGTATTTCACCGTGGGCGCGATCCTTTCCAGCATCGCGCTTTTTTTCATGCCGGATGCGCCCGCGCTCTGGGTGGCGGCGTCGATGCTCTGGGTGCTGGATGCGAGCATCAATGTCTCGATGGAACCCTTCCGCGCTTTCGTCGCCGACAAGCTGCCGCCCGAGCAGCGCACGACGGGATTCGTGATGCAGAGCTTTTTCATCGGCATCGGCGCGGCGGTGGCGAATGCCCTGCCGTCCATCTTCGCGCACTACGGCGTCACGGGGAATGCGGCGAACGGCGTGCCACTCACGGTCGTGTATTCCTTCAAGCTTGGTGCCGCGGCGTTCCTGCTCGCGGTGCTCTACACCGTTTTCACGAGCAAGGAGTATCCGCCGGAAAACCTGGCGGAATTCCAGCGGCAAAAGAGCACGCACAAAACGTTTCATTTTCACCCCATGTTCCTGCTCGTCGGCGCAATCGCGGGCGCGCTGCTCGGAGCGTCGCGGGGCGCGCTGGTGGAGCATCATCTCACCATCTGGCACGTGCTCATCGGCGGCGGCATCGGCGCGGCGATCGGGCTCGTGCTCAGCGGGCCGGAGGTCTCCGCCGCCGTCCGCGAAATGCCGCGCACGATGAAGCAGCTCGCGGTCGTCCAGTTCTTCACCTGGCTCGGACTTTTTTGCATGTGGATGTTCTTCGGCCTCGCCACGGCGCAGCAGATTTTCGGAGCGACCGATCCGAAGTCGGCCATCTTCGATGAAGGCACGGCCTTCGGCGGGCAGACGTTCGCGTGGTATTCCATCGTGTGCCTCTTCGCCGCCCTGGCGATGCAGCGTTTAGCCTGGCAGGTATTGTGGCCAGCTACCTTGGCCTGCTGGTTTGTCGTGGCTTCGGTTGCTTACTATTTCTTCAATGTGCCGCCGCAAATAGGCTTGGTGTTAAAGTCGCTTGCTTCTTGTTTTTGCCTGGTTGGGGTTATCCGTATTGCGATTGGCACGCTATCGCGGAAGTGGTTTCACACGCTTGCCTTGCTGTCAGCGGCTGTTGCTTTGGGTGCCACCGGCTTCATTAAAGGAATGGAGTCGAAACTGGCTTGGCAATGCACGATGATCGGGGTCGGCATCGCGTGGGCGTCCATTCTTTCCATGCCCTACGCGATTCTCAGCGGCTCGCTCCCCGCAAAGCGCATGGGCGTTTACATGGGCATCTTCAATTTCTTCATCGTGATCCCCGAAATCCTCGCGAGCCTCGCGCTGGAGCCGATCGTGAAGGACGCGTTCGGGAATGATCCGGTGAAGGTCGTGATGATGGGCGGCGCGTCGCTGCTGATCGCGGCGGTGGCGACGCAGTTTGTGAAAGACGAGTCGCCGGTGTGAAGGCGCGATTTTTTGGGGGCGTGTTCCGATTCGTTGCGTGCCTGCGGCGCTCAACGTTCAACGTCCAACTTTCAACGTCCAACGTTCAAAGGTCTGTGGCCCGCGTTGGAAGTTGGACGTTGAAAGTTGAACGTTGGAAGTTGAGCCGCCCGCAGGGCCGCCTCGCCATCGCGGTGCGCATCCTAATTCTCAGCACCTTCCTCATCCCCGCCACCAACGCCGAGCGCCCGGTCATCTACCAGCTCTTCGTCCGCCATTTCGGCAACACGAACGAAACCCGCAAACCGAACGGCACCCTCGCGGAAAACGGCGTCGGAAAATTCGCCGACATCAACGATGCCGCGCTCAAATCCCTGCGCGAACTCGGCATCACGCACGTCTGGCTCACCGGCATTGTGCAGCAGGCCACGCGCACCGATTACACCGCGATCGGCCAGCCCGCCGACGATCCTGATATTTGCAAAGGCCGGGCCGGGAGTCCTTATGCCATCAAGGATTGCTTCGATGTGTGCCCCGATTACGCAAACGACCCAGCGCGGCGGATGGACGAATTCAAGGCGCTCGTGCAGCGGTGTCACGCGCATGGTTTGAAAGTGCTCATCGACTTCGTGCCGAACCACGTCTCGCGAGCCTACGCGAGCGACGTTCGCCCCGATCTCAGCTTCGGCGCGCAAGACGACCGGACAAAATTCTTCGCGCCCGACAACAGTTTTTTCTACCTGCAATCCGGCACTCCGCCGCTGCGCCTCCCAACGACCGGCCAGCCGGATTGCGACGGCCTCTTCGACGGCGAGCGCACGTTCGGTCGCGTGACCGGAAACAACGCCGCGACGTGGACGCCGAAATCCAGCGATTGGTACGAGACGGTGAAACTCAACTACGGCTGGAACTATCTCGATGGCCACCCGCCACGCTTCGGTCCTGGAGTTGAGGGGCCACCGCGCACTTGGATATTTATGGATGCGGTTCTTGCGCACTGGCAGGCGCTCGGCGTCGATGGCTTCCGCTGCGACATGGCGCACATGATTCCGATGGGATTCTGGAACTACGCAATCGAACTCGCACGCATCCGGCGACCGGGCACCATTTTCATCGCCGAAGCCTACGACAACGATCCCGCAAAGCTCACCGACGGAAACGTGCTCGATAGGCTGCTAGAACTTGGCTTCGACGCGGTGTACGACGATCCGAGTTACGACCTGCTAAAAGAAATTTACGACGGCCCAAAGTGGGCGGGCGACCTCGACGCGCTCATCACAAACAGCCCGCGCTTTCACCGCTCCCTGCGCTACGCGGAAAATCACGACGAAGTCCGCCTCGCCAATCCCAAGCAATGGCGCGGCGCAGGCATGCACGTCGGACGCCCCGTGAGCGCGATCCTCTTCGCGCTCGGGCGCGGCCCGATCATGCTCTACAACGGCCAGGAAGTCGGCGAGCCCGCGCTCGGTGCGGAAGGCTACGGCGGCGACGACGCGCGCACGACGATCTTCGATTACTGGTCGCTGCCGGAGTTGGTGAAATGGAACAATGGCCATCGTTTTGACGGCGCGGGTTTGAGCCTGGAACAGAAAGCATTGCGGCAATTCTACGCGAACCTCCTGCGCGCCGTGCGCGATCCCGTTTTCCAAACCGGCGAAACCATCCCGCTCACCAAGCTCAACGAAAAGAACGCGCGCTTCGGTCGCCTCGCCGGCGAAACGGCGAGCGGTCACTGGCTCTGCGCTTTCCTCCGCGCCAGCGAGGACAAAAAATCCGCCGCGCTGATTGTCGCGAATCTGCATCCCAGCGAGGCGATGAACGACGTTCGTGTGAATCTGCCCGTCGGCTTCGCGACCGACGGTGCGCGCCTCGTCGAAATTCCGCTCGGGTTTCCTGCTGCGGATTCGCTTGCCGTTGAAGCCGGCGTTGTCGGCCCGCTCGCGCTCCCACCGTTGAGCGCGCGCCTCCTGCGAATTTCGGCGAAGCCGTAAAGGTGGACGTCGCGCGCGGAGTTCCGGGGAGCGAGCGCGTCTCGCGTGCTGGCGAAGGCGTCCCGCCTTCGCGGACTTCCCTGCCGCGTCGGTAATGATTTCGTGAACGAACTCCGTGGCGACGCGGCAGGGAAGTTCGTTTCGGCGGGACGCCGAAACCAGCACCCGAGACGGGCGCGCTCCCCGGAAACCCGCCACCCGTTTCCAAAAAAATCCGCCATTGCCTCTCCCGCGCCTCCGGCGAAAATGGCGTCACCGCTATGAACCTCCCCGCCTTTCTCCGCATCGCCGTGCTCGCCGCGATGCAATGTGCGGCCTTCGCCGCCGTCACGCCGCAAGTCGCGGAACTCAGCTTCGACAAGCGTTTTGAAAAAGCCGGCGCGATTCCCGATACGGAAGTTCCCGCGTGGATCGCGGGCATCGAGCAGCACGGTGGCGCGTTCCTCGATGAGCCGAAATGCTGGCACGTCGCCGCGACCGGAAAGGAAGGCGCGGGCCGGCTCGCGATCGGCCTCGACCGCAAGCTGATCAAGGAGAACCTCGTCGCGACCGTCCTCTTCGACGCGGACGACTCCGCCGACATCGCCATCCAGCTTTTCGACGCGCAGGGCCGCGCGGTCGTGCTCGATCTTTTCGGCAATCTCGTGGATGTCGGCAGGGACGCGACGACGAACACTTTCGTCATCCCGCTCGTAAAATATCCGAGCGCCGAAAAGATCGTGATCCGGCGGATTCGCGGGGACGTGAAAGTGTATGGCATCGTGCTTTATCCCGTCGTCATCGAAGGCGCGCCGGTGAAGGAGGCGCTGACGGAACTCGCGCGCGTGCTCGGCGATCCGCTCAGTCCCGAAAACCCGCTGCTCAAGGGACTCCGACAAATCGCGAAAAGCGGCAGCGTGGCGATCGATCCCGCGCATCCACCGAAGCCGAAAGCCGGACTCGAAAAAGCCACGGGCGCAAAGCCGCGCGGGAAGTATGCGGCGGCGGTCGCGCCTGCGGCCGGCATGAAAATTTCGCCACCACCAACGGAAGGATTGATGGGTTGGTGGAATTTCGCGGGTGGCACCGCGGCGGATACCAGCGGGCGGAAACACGACGGAGTCATCCGCGGCGGCGCGCAATTTGTGGACGGGCTCCACGGCAAGGCGCTCAAGCTGCGCAAAAATCCGTCCGCCGCGCGCGCCGTGTCGTGGGATTCGGTGACGCTGCCGCCGAATCCCGATCTCGCCTTGACAGACTCGCTCACCGTTTCCGCGTGGATCAAGTATTCCAGCATCGCGCGCAACTGGGGCTCGCAGATTGTGTGGTTCGGCGATTCGCAATTCGGACGCGATCCGTATGTGCTGCATCTCTGGAAAGATGGGACACTCGAACTTCGCTCCGATCGCTCCGTCACTGGCCGTCCGGTCTTCACCGTCTTCGAGGATGAAATCCACCTTTCACCAAAAGGTGTACCGATGATGAACCAGCACGTCGGCGTGTGGTCGCCGGATACGCTCGCGCCGGAGACGTGGTATTTCGTGGCCGGCACGATCGAGAAAATCGCGCCGCGCAAAACCGTCCTGCGGCTTTTCGTGAACGGTGACAGCGTCGGCGAGGTGAGGACGCCGGAAGTCGTGAACTATCCGACCGACAAAATGTGGATGACGATCGGCGCGGTGGACCTCGGGACGTGGCAGAACTTCGATGGCCTCATCGCAGACGTGCGCGTTTACAATCGCCCGCTTTCCGCAGCGGAAATCAAGACGCTCTACCAGCAGCCGTGGCAGTCGGGGAAGTGACGGCGGCAAGCTCGGCTCGACGGGGACGCGCTGCCGCGCTACGATCTCAGCATGATCGGCATCCTCGAATTCCCTGAAGTGCGCCAGCGCGTGTCTCGCTTGTCGGTCGGGGAGTATCACCAACTCGGGGAATTCAACGAGAATGGCAAACGCACCGAATTGATCCGCGGCATCGTCATCGAAAAAATGTCCAAGTCACCCCGCCACAGTTCGCTGAGCACACGGCTTTACAAACTCATCCTGCTGGCTCTGCCGGATGGCTACACGGCACGAAAGGAGGAGCCACTGACCTTCGTCGATTCCGAACCGGAGCCGGATATTTCCGTGTTGCGCGGGAGCGATGCCGACTTTGCAGCGGGGCATCCGACGAGTGCGGAACTCGTGGTCGAAATTGCCGTGAGCAGTGCCGTGTTGGATCGCGAAATCGCTTCGCTCTATGCCGAGTCGGGCGTGAAGGAATACTGGATCGTGCTCGGTGGCGAGCGCCGGGTGGAAGTTTACCGCCTACCAAACAATGGTGCTTACACCGAAAAGTTAATGATTGGCCCTGGCGAGAATCTTGTGTGCGCCTCCGTCCCGGGCGTTAGCATCGCGCTCGACGAGCTTTTCGCTTAACGCGCTGCCGTTCCCGTCACCGCGCCCATCGGCACGGGCACAAATTCCTTCACCACTTTCGCGTCCGCCACGGTCACGAAGCGCACCTTCCCATCCTCGCCCGCGACTGCGACCGCGCTGCCATCGGGGCGGTAGCAGATCGTGTAGGCGCCGGCGTCGAGCGGGAGAGTGGCGATGAGTTTTGTCTCGCTCACGTAGTGCGCGGCGAGGCGTTTCTTTTCGTCGTCGTTGCGCGCGCCTTCGTCCTTGCCTTCGATCGCCAGCATGTCGGCGGGCATCTCGGTGTTGAAGTCGTAGTTGTAGAAGTTGAGCGTGCCTTTGCCGTCGAGCGAACCGGCAGCGGCGAACTTCGTGCCATCCGGCGAAAAGGCGACGGAGTAGATGCGGCCTTCCATGGCGGGCCATTTGCGGATCATGAGGGCGTTGTCGCCGATGTGGCGCTGGACTTTGCGCACGATGCGATACGCCTGCGGTGCGCCGTCCGCGCCGCCGACGAGGAATTCATCGCGCTGCGGATGCCGCGCCACGCACTGCAAACCGCCGCGCAACGCGCCCGGCGTGATGCTGGAAATGTTGTCGATGAAACGCTGCGTGGCGACTTCGGTGAGCTTCGCGCTCATGTCGCGCCCGACGCTCACGAGCTGATCGCCTTTCACCGAGAAGGCGGTGCCGAGCACCCAGTCGCTGTGCGAATTTTGCTGGAGAATTTGCGTGCCGGTCGTGGCGTCGATGGCGCGCAGCATATTGTCCGGGCAGCCAAAGGAAACCGACTTGCCATCCGGCGACCAACTGATGCCGTACAGCGTGTCGAAGCCAACGGGAGCACTCAGCGCGAGTTTCCGCTTTTCCACATCCCAGATTTGCACTTCGCCCATTTGCGCGGGCCGTCCGCCGGATGCTGCGAGCCGTTTTCCATCCGGGGAAAACCGCACTGCCTGGATGCGTTCGCTGAGGCCGATGAGGCGTGCGAGCAATTCGGAGCCATCGCTTTTCCAAAGCAGAATCTCGTGAAACCCCGCGACCGCGACCAGCGATCCATCGGGTGAAAAATCCAGCGATGTGATGACGGGAGGGCGTTGATAGACCGGCGGATGCGCGGCGTCGTAGCGCTGCTTCGCATTGGGCGGTGTGTCGTCGATCGCACCCTCGGCAATCCAGCGGCGGATCAAGGCCAGATCGGCATCCGCGAGCGGCGCTTTCTTCGGCGGCATCTCGGCTTTGCCCTGGTCGGGCGTGATTTGTTTCACGAGCAACGAGTGGTCCGGGTCTTTGGGAACGATCGCGTGCAAGCCATCTGCCACGCTCTCGCCGCCATCGAGCAGCTTCGCAAAATCCGTCATCACATAGCCGCCTTTCGCCTTCGCGGGTTGATGGCATCCCTGGCAGTTCGCCTGAAAAAGCGGCCGGATTTTTTTGAAGTAACTCACGGGCGCGTTCGGGTCTTCGTCGGACTTTGCCGGCGGCGCGGCAGCGATCGCGGCAGCGGAAAGCGCGAGAAGCGCGAGAAGCGCGAGAAGCGCGAGGGGAAAAATGGGGCCGATTTTCATGTGGGTGAGTCTATCGGGAAAACGCATTCATTCTTAGTGACCGTGAAACAGGTCGAAAAGCGCGATCCAGGCGTCTCGGCCTGGTCGCTGGGTGAGTGGGTCGAAAAATGCGAAGGCCGGGCAGGCTAGGTTCAAACTGTTGCTGTTCTCGCTGCTGACCTCGGATTCTTTTCTTCTGCGGAAACAGGATGTCCCGCAGATTCAGGGAGGTCGCATATGTTTTTTTGAAATGAAGCACTAACCAGTGACATGAACTCTCCTTCCTCAATCCGTGGACGCTCTGAATCTGCGGCAACCCAGCTTCTTCAATGACCACCACGCTCAGTTCGTTCGGCGCTGCGTGCGGGCCGGACGGCGCTATCTGGGTCACTGATTACTATCGGGAAATCATCGAGGACTATTCTGCCATCCCGCGCCACTTGCGGCAGCAATACGGCGTCTATGGCGGTCACGACCGTGGGCGCATCCACCGCCTCACCCACCGCGGCATCGCGCTCACTGGCCCGCGTGATGCGAAACGCGGCCACGAAGTTTTCACGCAGTCCTGCGCCGTCTGCCACCAAGTCGGCAAGGAAGGCCACGTCTTCGGCCCCGACCTGCTCGGCGAACTCGGCGTCGCCAAGGAAACGCTCGTGCGCCATCTCCTGCTGCCCAACAAACGCATCCGCCCCGGCTACGAAACCACGCTCGTCGAACTCCACGACGGCATCCTCGGCCGCTCCGACTTCAGCGACGAACACGGCGCATACTCGTATCCTGCCAAGGCGGGCCATGTGCTCGTCGGGAAACTTTGGGGCGCGGCAGAAAAGCAATGAACACCCGCACCTCGTTCGCTTGTTTGCACTTCGCCGTGCTGCTCTTCGGGCTCTCCGGGCTGATTGGAAAAGCGGTGAGCAGCACCGCGCTGGTGGTGACGTGCCTGCGCTCGCTGGTCGGCGCGCTGGCGCTGGCGGCGTTTCTCGCGCTGCGCCGCGACGGTGCGCTGAGGGCCTGGCGCGGACACTTCGGCGCATTGCTCGCGGGGGGCGCGTTGCTCGCCGTGCATTGGTGGACGTTCTTCGCGGCCATCCAGCGGAGCACCGTCGCGCTGGGGTTGCTGACGTATGCGAGCTATCCGCTGTTCGTCACGCTGCTTGGCTGGGTTGTGTTGCGCGAACGTCCACGCCGCGCGGACCTGTTTGCGTGCGCGCTCGTGGTCGCGGGCCTCGTGCTCGTGGTGCCGGACTGGAATTTCGGTGGGCAAACGGGCCTCGCGCTGGCGTTGGGTGTGACGTCGGGCTTCACTTTCGCCGTGCTGACGCTGCTCAACCGCCGATTGGCTCAGACGGTGCCGCCGCTGGGGCTGGTCACGGCACAGTTGGCCGCCGCCGGTCTTCTCCTACTCCCGCTCGCCGTCGCGCAACTGCCGCTGGTGCCACCGGGCGATTGGGTGTGGCTCGTGGTGCTCGGCATTGTTTTCACCGGGCTGGCGCACGCGTGTTTCACCGCGTCGCTCCGGCGCGTGCGCATGGCAGTCGTGGGCGTGGTGGCGGCGTTGGAGCCGGTCTATGGCATCGCCGCTGCGTGGTTGTTTCTCCGTGAACAGCCCTCGGCCTTGATGCTCCTCGGCGGCGCGTTCATCATCGGAGCGAGTGTGCTGAGCCTCTTTGTGAAACCGGCAGTCGCCATCGTCCGGCCTAAGAACGTGAAGCCCGCGCCATAGCTGCCCGTGTTTTATCCGTGACGATCCTGGCGGCGCGGAGAGCCTTTACGCCACCGTCAGCGGGCCGTCGAACATGGTGAGGCTGACGACCTCGGTCTTTGCCACGTGCGGGCCGTGTCGCACGCCTTTCGGCGCAAAGAAGAGCGTGCCAGATGTGTAGGTGACGCTGCCTTCCTGCCACTCGCCCGAGAGTATCCATGCCCATTCATTGGCCACGGGATGGGTGTGCGCCGGGATGGTCATGCCTGCTTGAAATTTCCGCAGGACGACGACTCCGCCAGTCGCTTCGTGGGTATGGAGGATTTTCAACTCGACGCCATCGTAAGGGCCGGGCTGCCAGGGTTTGTCTTCGGCGAGCGCGATGTAGGGAAACATGGTGCCATGCAACTGCGCGCCCGGGTGGACGGCAAGCGCGGCGTCGCCGTTGTCAAAGTTCCGTGTCGCGAATGGTTCGGAGCAGTTCTTCGAGGCGCGTCCAGAATTCCCGTCCCGATGGGAGGCCATTGCCCATGAGGGCGAAGGTGAGTTCGCGGCCTGCGGCGGTGCGGATGAAGCCGGCCTTGGTTTTTACGCCGGACATGCCGCCGATCTTTCCGCGCACGGTGCCGCCGGCGTAGGCGGTGAGGCTTTCGTAAAATCGCTGGCCGTGCGGGCCGCGGCGGGCGGCGAGATTGACGCGGGCGAGGTCGAGCGGGCGGATCATGTTGGCGCGGGCGAGGCCGCTGCCGTCGAGCAGGCGCAGGCCGGTGAATGCGACGCCCGCTTTTTCCCAATACTGCCGCACGGCGTCCGCGGGAGCAGTGCCCTGCCGCTGACCGATCGTGAGGAAAAGGCACTGCGCTTCGAGGTTGTCGGAGACCTGGTGAAGGTGGTCGATGATTTCGGCGAGCGGCGCGGACTGGTGAGTGGCGAGCATCGTTTTCGCGGTCGTGGCAAATGGGCCGGGAGCGTCGCTGAATTTCACACCGGCGCCTGTGAGGCGCGCGCGGAGCAGCTCGGCGGCGAGGGCAGGGGGATCGGGGATCGCGCCATAGATGGGGAAATTCCCCGCGCCAGCCGGGACGGTCCCGCGCAGAGTGACCGTGCGGCCATAGGGTTCCGAGTAAATGACGACTTCATCGCCGCTGCTGGCAGGGCCGGTGATGACACGATTTTCCCAGCGGGTGTCGCGCGGCGCAGGGCCGCCGCCGAGAAATTTTGCGGGCTCACCGGGCTGCGCGCCAGGCTCGAAGCGGACTTCGAGCCGGTTGTGTTCGAGGTTCAACCCAAAGGCTCCCGCGCCGTAGGCATTGCCGATGTCGCCCCAGTTCCAATACTCGCTCATCGGATCGTGCGGAAAGACCGAGGCATCGACCCGCAGGCTTCCGGCGACCTTTTTCAAACCGCTCGCGATCGCAGCGTCGGCGAGTTCGTCGAGGTCGGCTTGTGAAAAAGTGGGATCGCCACTGCCGACGAGCACGAGATCGCCGTCGAGCGTTCCCGCGGCAGCGATCGGCGCGGTGGCGGTCAGCATCGTCTCAAAGCGAAACTCCGGTCCGAGGATTCCGAACGCCGCGCCAGTCGTCACGGTCTTCAGCGCGGACGCAGGGCACAGCGCAGTCGCGGCGAGCGGCGATGCAAAAAGGGTGCCGCCGTTTTCATCGAGCAGGCAAAAGCCGAGCAGCGCGCCGGCGAGCTTCGGATCGGCCGACCATTCGCGGAAGATGCGCTCGATTTTGCCTTCCGGCATCGGCGCAATCTCTGTTTGCGCGACGGGTTTTTCCTCGCGCTGATGGTCAGTGCGCAGGCCCATTACCACAGCCGCTGCCCAGCCGGAAAGCAGCAGGATCAGTTGAAGGAGAACTATGAAAGGAGATCGTTTGGAGACGGTCACGCGATTCAGGCTATGCAACTTCGTGCGGAAGTTGCCGCAAAAATCCAACTACGTCGGCGCGCTCACGACGCCGGATGCGCTTTTCACTTGTTCCAAGGAAAAGAGCGTTACGTCCACGCTGCGGGACATGACGATGAGAGAGGGCGCGCGGCTTGCGGGTGCGAAGAATTTCCCTCGTCATCGAAATCGGCGGGCGTTCCACTCGCCGCGATGTCCGACCGTGATCACTTTCTCGAAAAACTCCGCGCCAGCGTGGAGAGCGGCACTTTCGTAAAGCTCACGCTCAGCCAGCCGACGGAAGCCGCAGGGGCGCTCCGCAATCTTTATGTGCGCATCGTCGAGCTTCGCGAAGGTCGCCAGGTCTCCTGTGTGTGGCGGTACGCGACGCGCGATGTGACGAAAAACTTCTCCACGGACGAAGCGCTGGAAACGATCGGAAAAGTGCTTGGCCATGAACTCGAACGCGCGCATCTTTTCACCACCACCGGCGACTGGCAGTGGCGGATCGGCGGCGCGTTGAAAGCATCGCGCCCCGCATTCACACAGCTCCCGCCGCCCGCTCACGATCGCGAAAAGCCGCGCGCGATTTCGCTCCAGAGCGGCTTCCTACGCGCGCTCGGCGTCACCAATGCTGACGGGAAGCCGCGGCCCGGCAAGGCGGACAAACTGCGGCAAATCGAGCGATTCACCGAATTGCTCGGGCATCTCGTCGATGACTCGCCACTGCGCGATCGGCGCGCCGTGCGGGTGGTCGATATGGGTGCGGGAAAGGGCTACCTGACCTTTGCGACTTTCGATTGTTTTCGCGCGCGCGGGGTCTCGGCGGATGTCACGGGAATTGAATTGCGGGCGGACTTGGTGGAGCTGGGAAATCGCGTCGCGAAGGAAGTCGGTTTCGACGGATTGCGCTTCGTGCAAGGCGCGATCGGCGAGGTTGCAGCGGATGCCTGCGACGTGCTCATCGCGCTGCACGCGTGCGACACCGCGACGGACGATGCGCTCCACGAAGGCATCCGCGCCGACGCATCGCTCATCGTCGCCGCACCCTGCTGTCACAAGGAAATCCGCCCGCAGATGCAGCCCCCGCCCGTGCTGCGCGATGTGTTGAAACACGGCATCCTGCTCGAACGCGAGGCCGAGATCGTGACGGATGCGATCCGCGCGCTGCTGCTGGAAATCCACGGCTACAAAGCGAGCGTTTTTGAGTTCATCTCGCCCGAGCACACCGGCAAGAATCTGATGATCGCCGCGCAACGTCGCGCGTACCCGCTCGATCCCGCACCCATGCGCGAGCGCCTGCGCGCACTGCTCGACTTTCACCAAATCCGCGAGCAGCGCCTTGCGAAAAACCTCGGCGAACTATGAGCCACTGGCCTTCCCAACAACTCGCCACCCTGCGCCGCCTCCGCGAGCGCTTCCTCGCGCGCACCGCTGGCGAGCGCGACTACTGGAAATCGCCCGATGAACTCGCGCTCTACGATTCCACATTCGGCGAACGCATCGGCTGGAAATGGGACGCCGTGCTCGCCGAACTCGCCGCCCGCCACTGGCAGCCGCGCAGCAAACACATCCTCGACTGGGGCTGCGGCAGTGGCATCGCCGGCCGCCGCGTGCTCGCGCAATGGCCGCACCTCGAATCGCTCGCGCTTCACGACCGCTCCCGCCTTGCCTGCCGTTTCGCCGCCGAGCGCGCCCGCGCCGCGCACCCGCGCGTGACTTTGCGCGAGATGCGCGACGTCGGCCCGGACACCATGCTCGTGCTCAGCCACGTCCTCAGTGAACTCCCGCCCGCAGAACTGGCCGCCCTGCTCGCCCTCGCCCGGAAAGCGCGTGAAGTGCTTTGGGTCGAAGCCGGCACACACGAAGATAGCCGCCGCCTCATCGCCGAAGTGCGCGAAGCGCTGCTCCCGGAGTTTGCCACCGTCGCGCCCTGCACCCATCAGGCGCGGTGCGGCATGATGGTCGCGGAAAATGCGCCGCACTGGTGCCACCACTTCGCGCCAGTGCCGTCGGAGATTTTCCGCGATGGAAAGTGGATGGAGTTTGGACGCGACCTGAAGATCGACCTCCGCTCGCTGCCCTACAGTTTCCTCGTCCTTCAGCGCGCGGCCGATCACCTGCCGATGCCGCCGGATTTCTCCCGCGTCATCGGTCGTCCTCGCGAGGCCACCGGCTACTGCAAAATCCTGAGCTGCCATGCGGACGGCGTCAGCGAGTCGATGCTGCAAAAGCGCGATGCGCCGGATTTGCATCGCGCATTTCGCAAGGGAACGGCCGGGTCGATTTACCGATGGAAAATCGACCATGGGAGAATCACCGGTGCATCCACTTTGGATGAAAAAGACGCAATAAACCGCGCGCCAAACGGATCGCCATAACGTCCGCCGAGAAGTCGAGAAACATGGTTTGAATACCCGCGAACCCGCTATTTCTCTTGTTGCGGCGGCAGTTTGAATGCCCCACAATCCCAACTTTATGACGCCAGAATTTTCCCCGCGCATCCCGACGATTCGCAAAGCCCATCTTCCCCCCGGTTTTGCTTATCCGCTCGGAGCCGGTCCAGTCAGTGAGGTTCTCACCGAGGTTCCTCAGTTCAACAAGTTGACTCTCAGCTTTTCGAATCTCACGCCACTTCTTCGCCCGCCGCTCCGGGTGCCCGGGTTCCCCGTCCTGCGGCTCACATACAGCAACTATCCGCAATACATCCCGCGGAACGTGGCGGCGGAAGACATCGCAAAAACCTTTGGCGGCGAACGCTGGCACATCGAAATCCTTCCCACCGAAGTCGAGCGCAGGATGACCGTGCAGCAACTCCTGATCGATACCGGTATCGCGCTCCTGCGCGACTGGATGGTCGGACCCGACGCGCCGACCGGGGCGGACCAAGCGAAGCGCGTGGTCGAGGTGTGGTATTTCTACGACACCGGAGTTATCAAACTCCACATCGTGAACATGAATCACAACGAAAAATCCGAATCGAAGGAGTGATGGTGCGGTAGAGATGCGGCGGGCGGGCCGTATGGTGGGGAATCTCGAAATCAAGATAATCTTTGCGTGATCGTTCTTTCAGGAAATAATGAAAGAAAGGTATGACCGCCTCGAAAGCCACCCTGGCAGCAGCCGAAAGCGCAAGATTGAGCGCGGCGCGGGATGAGTTCATCACGCAATGGGGCGCGATGGGAAGCGCGTGGGGGATCAACCGGACGATGGCGCAGATTCATGCGCTGCTGCTCATCACCGATCGCGCGCTGAGCACGGATGAGATCATGGACGACCTGAAGATCAGCCGGGGGAATGCGAATATGAATCTCCGCGACCTGGTCGGCTGGGGGTTGATTCGGAGCGTGATTCGGAAGGGAGAGCGAAAGGAGTACTTCGAGGCGGAGAAAGATGTTTGGAAGGTGTTTTGCACCATCGTCCGGGAGCGGAAGCGTCGCGAAATCCGACCGGCCATCAACGTGCTCAAGGATTGCATCGACCGGACCGACGATCTCACTTCCCCGGAAGCGGCGGCTTTTACCAGGCAGGCGGAGGCGCTGTGCGAGTTTATGGAAATGGCCGACGGCGTCCTCAGCAAAGTGGTGCGCTCGCAGGAAAGCTCGATCGTCCCGTGGGCGTTGAAATTTCTCAAATGAGAAACGCCATCTTTTTGCCAATCACTTTCAACGAATCCTGAAACAACAAGAACAACAAATAGAAAGGAAATCAATGCCATGAACCCGACCGTCTGGACCTACATCGCCTACCTCACCATCAGCGTCGCCCTGACCGTCTGGGTTGCCCGCACGCTCCACAAAAATGGGCGCATCTTCCTCGTGGACAGTTTCCACGGCAACGAACAACTCGCCGACTCGATCAATCACCTGCTGCTCGTCGGCTTCTATCTCATCAATATCGGCTATGTAAGCCTCGCGCTGAAATACGGCGACAAACCCGCGAATCTCCAGGAGGTGCTCGAAGCTCTCAGCACGAAGGTCGGCGCCGTGCTCCTGATTCTCGGCGCGATGCACTTCTTCAATCTCTATGTCTTCTCGAAGATGCGCCGTCGCGCCCTGCTGCACGGCGCGCCACCGCCGATCCCGCCAAATGCGCACCTCCCGGTCGCCAGCCGGTGAAAACCCTTTACGTCCTTTACGATGGCCGCTGTGAATTTTGCCGGCGTTGCCGTGGCTGGCTCGGTCAGCAGCCCGCGTTCGTCCCGCTCGCTTTCATCCCGCTGCAGTCGCCGGAGATCGCGGTTCGTTTCCCGGGCATTGAGAGCCTTCACCCCGAAGAACGCCTCGTGGTGATCAGTGACGAAGGAGATGCCTGGCGCGGTGACGGAGCGTGGATCATGTGCCTGTGGGCATTGCGCGAGTATCGCGAGTGGTCGCTGCGTTTCGCAAATCCGCTGCTTCGACCGTTCGCCCGGCAGGCGTGTGAGCTGATCTCGGAAAAGCGTCACGCGATCTCGCGCTGGCTGGCCGCTGAGCCGACTGAGCGACTGCGCGCGCGACTCGCCGCAGTCCGGCGTGAAGAGTGCGGGCAGGATGGCTACTGCAAAGCCCGGTAGCGTGCGGCATTCCATGAAGATCGTGATCCCAGGCGGTTCAGGCCAAGTCGGCACGCTGCTCGCCCGGGCGTTCCACGCGGGCGGCCACGAGGTCTGCGTGCTCAGCCGGACTCCCGGGGATTTGCCGTGGGCCGCGATCTTTTGGGATGGGGAAATGCTCGGCGACTGGTGCAAGGCGATCGATGGCGCCGATGTCGTGATCAACCTCGCGGGGCGCAGCGTGAACTGCCGCTACAACGCCGCGAACCGGCATGAAATCATGCGCTCGCGGGTGAACTCGACGCGCGCCATCGCAGCCGCAATCGCCAGCGCATGGCATCCGCCGCGCGTCTGGCTGCAAGCAAGCACGGCAACCATCTACGCACACCGCTTTGATGCGCCAAATGATGAAATCAGCGGGATCGTGGGTGGAGACGAGCCGGGTGCGCCGGACTCATGGCGCTTCAGCATCAAAGTCGCGCAAGCGTGGGAAAACGCGGCAATGGAAATCCCCACGCCCCGAACAAGGCTCGTCCTGATGCGATCCGCGATGACGATGAGCCCGGCCCGCGGCGGCATTTTCGATACGCTACTCGGCCTCACGCGCTGCGGCCTGGGCGGGCGCGCTGGCAATGGACGCCAGTATATCTCGTGGATTCACGAAGCGGATTTTATCCGTGCGGTCCATTGGCTGGTCGAGCACGAGTCATTGCACGGCCCGGTGAATATCGCCGCACCCGAACCGCTGCCGAACGCGGAGTTCATGCGCATCCTGCGCGCCGCTCATCGAATGCCATTCGGTCTGCCCGCAGCGGAGTGGATGCTCGAAATCGGAGCGCGCCTCCTCCGCACCGAGACTGAGCTGATTCTCAAAAGCCGCCGCGTCATACCGCGACTCCTCCTCGATTCCGGCTTCACGTTCCAGTTTCCCCACTGGAATGCCGCCGCGCGCGACCTGTGCCAGCGCAGTCGCATATCGCGTGGGTGAAGACTTTGTGCGTGGATGAGGTTGCCACGGCTCTCGTCACGGCTATCCCTTTACCTCATGCAGGATATTGGAAAGTTCATCGTCATCCTCGGTCTCGTAGTCATCGCGATCGGGGCGTTTATCTGGAAGACAGGCGGGCTCGGAGGGCTCGGGAAACTGCCCGGCGACATCTTTGTGCAGAAAGGCGATTCCTCATTCTACTTTCCAATCGTCACATGCCTCGTCCTTAGCGTCGTATTGACTCTGCTCAGTTGGCTGTTTCGGAAATAAATCGGCGATCACTCCTTTCCGCGATCAACGATGTGCTGAAGCCTAAGCCATCCACCGCTCGCTGACATTCTTCATCCATCCATGCCATCGCCATCCCACCATCCCCGCGATCCTCTCCACGGCATCACCCTCGAAACAATCCTGAAAGAACTCGTCGGGAAGCATGGCTGGGCGGAAATGGGTGCGCGGGTTCCGATTCGCTGCTTTCAGTATGACCCGAGCATCAAATCCAGCCTGACCTTTCTTCGCAAGACACCGTGGGCGCGGAAGCGGGTGGAGGACTGGTTTGCGTGGGAAGCTTCGGAGATTGGGCAGGCGGATTCTCGCGACTCGAAATGAGTCCAAGCGATGCATCGTCCGCGGCATCGCGCCTTTGTTCGGAGTGCGGACTTTGCTGCAATGGCGTGATGTTTCACACCGTGCGAATGCAACCCGCCGATTCGCCAAAGGCCCTCGCCTCGCTCGGCCTCAAGTTGAAGCGAAAACGGGGCGCAAACTACATTCTCCAGCCGTGTCCCGCATTTTGTGGCTCGCACTGTGCCATCTACGAATCGCGCCCGGAACGCTGCCGCGTTTTTGAATGCGAGCAATTGAAGCGTGTCGCCGCCGGCATGATCACCGAGCCCGTCGCGCGGGAAAATATCCGCCAGGCGAAAGTGAAGGTCGCGGAGCTGGATGAACTGTTGAAAAGTGCCGGTGCCGGTGCCACGAAACGCCCGCTCGCCAAGCGTTTTGAGAAAGCGACGGCTGAACCACTCGATGATTCATCGGAGATCGCCACGCTCCAACTCCGAGGCCGCCTGACCACCGCAATGCGCGAACTGAACGCCATTCTCGACTGCGAATTCCGCACCATCCCAGCCGCGAAGCCGTGAAGCCCGGTTGCCCAGTTGCCCGGTTGCCTTGTGGAAACCGGTCGGAGCATTCCGCACCTCCCGCAAACGAATGGCAACCAAAGCACAGCGATGCCTCCGCAAATCGGGAAGGGCAAAATGGCTTGGGCCGCGGGATTGGTCGAACGTCGAGTTGCGATCTCGGTCCACGGGATAGATTCCCAATGCGGCCAGGGACATCAAATCCGTGCAAAAGACCGATTCGTCGAGAGACACTGATACAAAAGGCGGACGATTGTGAGAAGTGGCCACCAATTCGCTGTAGGAGATTGGATGACAAAATATTCAGCTTTCCGGCGCTTTCCGCACGCCCAGCAGGTAGGGTAGAAATACACCCCGGGAATTCGTGGCTAAGATAGTTCATCTCCAACAAATCAACTAAGAAGAATCCAGCGCCCCTTCACCATTCATAGCGCGGACTGCAATTCCGATTTACACGTTCAAATGAAACCGCAAACGTCGATTTTGGATCGTGCTATAAGTGAAACAAAAGACACTGTTGACATTATTTCCAGAATCATGTCTCATTCCGCCCCTTCTTAACACAGGAGGGATTCGCCCAAACCTTCCCAAAAAAGGATGTTCGGAATGAAAAGCACATCATCAAGTTTCTTAAAATGCGGGTCCAGCGCGAAATTCGCTAAGGCATGCAGGTGCGGCAGCGTGCCGCAACGAGGTTTTCTGCTGCGCGATCGAGAATTCGCACTTCCGCTGTTTATTGAAGATTCCTATTTTTATAGTTCGCGGCGCGCTGGATTTGATTCTGGTGCATCCTATTTCGGCGGAAAGACAGTTTCGGCCGACTGTTAGGCAAATGGCTCGGCAACCCTCTCAAGATGCAAACAATTAACCCCCAATTGCACCTAAAAGTGTCCTGCACATCGAACGATTCCCCAACTTCAGGTCAGCCACCTGCGCCCGAAGAACAGTACTATGGCGTCAATGCGCTCCCTCGCTGGAAGCGCATTTTCGATGTTCTCGTCATCTTCGCAGCCGCTCCCATCTGGTTTCCGATCATGATCTGCATCTCGTGCTGGATCAAACTTGTCTCGCCAGGGCCAGTCTTCTTTCGCCAGCAGCGGGTTGGTTTGCACGGCAGGAAGTTTATGATGCTAAAGTTTAGGAGCATGAAACCCCATGCGGAAACGGACAACCACGAGAATCACTTCGATCACCTCGTTCAGAGCAATCGACCAATGACGAAACTGGATGTTGCCGGCGACCATCGCATGATCTTTAGCGGTTGGATTCTTCGAGCGACGGGCCTTGATGAATTGCCGCAACTTTTCAATGTCATCCGCGGCGATATGAGCCTCGTCGGCCCGCGACCCTGCACACCTCGCGAACTCGCAAATTTTCAACCCGCTCAATTAGAACGTTTCAATGCGACTCCCGGACTAACCGGTTACTGGCAGGTCAACGGCAAAAACAGGACGACATTTAACGAAATGATCGACTTGGATGTCTTTTACGCACGCCACCTATCGCTGCGGCTCGATTTGGCGATCATTCGCAAAACCCTTCCCGCCCTGCTCGCGCAAGTCTCCGATTCGCAAAAAGTCCGCGAGCCGTCTGGCGTCCAGAAGACTCGAACTGCAAACTGAAACGCGGGCGCGCGGAAAAAAACAGTGAGCGAGTCGGCCCCTTGGCCGGGCGGATGCCCTACCCATTTCCGCCACCGCCTGAGCACTCAGAGTCCTGTGCGCGTATCAGCCTAACCACAACACACAAACCCATGAAAAAAAACCTCTCCATCGGAGTCATCGGATGCGGCTACTGGGGACCAAATCTGGTCCGAAACTTCAACGGGCTCTCCAATTGCACGCTCAAGATGATGTGCGACCTCGACGAGGACCGATTGCGGCACTTGCGGAGCCTATACCCCGCAGTAGAAGGAACAACCGACCACACCCATATGTTAAACGGTGCAGATCTGGATGCCGTGGTGATTGCCACACCAGTGAAACATCACCACCCGCTGGCAAAGGCAAGTCTTCTAGCCGGGAAACATACCTTCATCGAAAAACCGATGGCATCATCTTCCGCCGAGTGTGAGGAGTTAATCGCCATCGCCGACAAGAAAGGCTTGGTCTTAATGATAGGCCACACCTTCCTCTATTCCGCCCCGGTTCGGAAGATTCAGGAAGTGATCAAAAATGGCGATATTGGCGAGATCCGTTCGATCAATTCCAGACGTTTGAACTTGGGACTGTTTCAAAAAGACATCAATGTCGCCTGGGACCTCGCTCCCCATGACATATCGATCGTTCTGCACATCCTTGGCGAATCGCCACTCGTGGTAAACTGCCAGGGGAACGCCCACGTTACACCTGGTATTGAGGACGTGACCAATCTTTCCCTCACATTTAGTGGAAACCGCTTTGTTTCCATTCAAAGTAGCTGGCTGGAGCCCAGGAAGGTGCGGGAAATGACAATCGTGGGAACCCGCAGGATGATCGTCTATGATGATTTGCAATCGAACGAAAAGATCCGCATCTACGATGTCCGAGTCGATCGCCCGCCGCACTACGATTCTTTCGCCGAGTTCCACTATTCCTACCACTACGGCGACAGCTATATTCCGCATCTCAAGCAAGAAGAGCCTCTCAAAGAACTGTGCCAGCATTTCGTCGATTGCATCAGGACCGGGGCAACTCCGCTGAGTTGCGGTCGCCACGGCTTGGAGTTGGTTAGAATTCTGGAAGCTGCCTCCGCGTCATTGAAAGCGCAAGGTGCGCCGATTAAATTTTCCGAACACCAAGAACCAGCGCAGTCAACTCCGCCGGGACGCCGCGGCAAGTCCGCAAACAACATTCTCTCCGCAGCGTAGTGGAGCAACCCACTTATCAACGCATCGCACCGGATGTTGTGCTTGGGCGCAACGTCAAAATCCAAGCCTTTGTGAACCTCTACGGATGCGAAATCGGAGATGAAACCCGGATTGGCACATTTGTGGAGATTCAAAAAGGAGTCAAAATTGGTGAACGCTGCAAGATTCAAAGTCACACCTTTATATGCGAAGGCGTTACAATCGAATCAGAGGTTTTTGTTGGACACGGCGTCACGTTCATAAACGACCGCCAGCCGCGCGCCACAAGCGGGAGCGGTGCGCTCCAGACAGAAGATGACTGGACATGCCAGCGCACTCTGGTCAAGCAGCGCGCGTCGATCGGTTCGGGTGCCACTCTGCTCGGAGGCATCACGATCGGCGAAAATGCGTTGATTGGCGCAGGGAGTGTCGTAACCAAAGACGTCCCCGCTAACGCAGTCGTCGCAGGCAATCCCGCCAAAGTTCTGAAAATTTCCGCTCCCACACATTGATCATGCAAGTTCCTTACCTGAATTTAAAAGCCCAACACGCTCCCTACAAACAGGAATTCGCGGCTGCCATCCAAGAAGTCATTGATGCCGGTGCCTTTGCGGGAGGTCCGTTCGTTACTGCTTTTGAAGAAGATTTTTCGGCCTACTCCGAATGCCAGCATGCCATCGGCTTGGGAAGTGGAACCGACGCAATCTGGCTGACGCTGCTGGCGTTGGGTGTCGGCCAGGGCGACGAAGTGATTACCGTGTCGAATAGTTTCATGGCGACCGCCGAGGCAATATCGTACTGTGGCGCAACGCCGGTGTTCGTAGATGTCGATGAACACGCTCATACCATGGACGCGTCCGCGCTTGGGAAGGCGATCACGCTTCGGACGAAGGCCATCATTCCCGTCCAACTTTTTGGCCAGCCAGCGGACATGGATGCGATCCTTCAAGTCGCGCGTGAACACGCTCTTCCCGTAGTCGAAGACGCCTGCCAGGCGCATGGCGCGCGTTACAAGGGACGGCGCTGCGGCACCCTCGGTATTGCAGGCAGCTTCAGCTTTTACCCTGGAAAAAACCTTGGTGCATTCGGCGAAGCAGGAGGTGTGACGACCAACGATGCCGATCTCGCGCAAAAGATCCGCGTGCTCCGCGATCACGGTCAAATCCGTAAGTATCATCACACCATGATCGGCTGGAACTGCAGGATGGATGGCATCCAGGGAGCAGTCCTGCGCATCAAACTCCGTCAGCTTGAACAAGGGAATGATCTCCGGCGCTCCCATGCAGCCCGCTACAATGAAGGATTCGCCGGAATGCCCGAAATCATCACTCCCGCCGAGATGGACTACGCCCGGCATGTCTATCATATCTATCCCATTCGCGCGCAGAATCGCGACCGTCTCATGCGGTCACTCGAAGCAAAGGGAATCGGCTGCGGAATTCACTACCCAATCCCCATCCACCTTCAAGAGGCATACCGCAGTCTCGGCCAGTTGCGTGGTTCCTTTCCGATCGCGGAGCGCGCCGCAGATGAGTTTGTCTCGCTGCCGATGTTCCCCGAACTGACCCATGCCGAGGTTGATAAAGTCATCGCCGCGGTGAAGGAAGCCATTGTCGAGAACCGTCGTAAATAATGCCGATCGCGGAGCTGAGTTGTGCTAACTTTCAGAAGCCTTCGGTTCGCGCCGAAAGCACGCTGGCAGCCGCTCCGATTGTGAGAATAGACCCTATCGATCCGCTTTCCGACCCCGCATGGGACCGTCTCGCAGGATCGCATCCAGAGTTTACTTTCTTCCACAGTTCCGCCTGGGCAAAGGTTCTCTCGGCCACCTACGGACACACGCCGCAATACTACTCGTTCAGCAAAGGAACAAAACTAACAGCGCTACTTCCCATGATGGAAGTGCGGAGTTCGATCACGGGACGCCGCGGTGTGTGTTTGCCATTTACGGATTCGTGCGGTCCGCTCTACTTTGGCGATGCCCCTCCGACTCACCTCGTGCTGGACCACCTGAGGGAAACGTCCCGGCAACGTAATTGGCGCTACTTCGAGATGAGACAAAACGAAGGCTGTCTGCCGAATGCGAGGCCTGCTGTGACATTCCACAATCATCTGCTCAATCTGGAAAGCGCGGAGGATAGTCAATTGCACCAATTTGCAAGCCCTGTCCGTCGTGCCATTAGAAAAGCCGTGCGAAATGGTCTCGAAGCGCGCACCAGCATCGACCGTGCAGGCATCCTTGAGTTTTACGGGCTTCACCTTCAAACTCGAAAGCGACACGGACTGCCAGGTCAACCAGTTTCGTTTTTTCTAAACATCCAGAAGCACGTGTTAAGTGCCGGATTGGGCTTCGTCGTGATGGTGCATTTGAAAGAACGACCGGTAGCGGGCGCGGTGTTCTTTCATGCCAACAACAAGGGCATCTACAAATTCGGCGCTTCCGACGCTTCTTTGAACGAACTTCGCGGGAACAATCTGGCAATGTGGAAAGGGATTGAGACACTCTCGGAACTCGGCGTCACGACTTTGGACTTTGGCAGGACTTCGCTGGCCAATGACGGATTGCGACGATTCAAATCGTCATGGGCTGCGGAAGAGCGGACCATCGAATACATCAAGTTTGACACGAAGATGAACACTTGGGCGGAAGCTCAGGACAACAGCACCGGCATTCACACCAGACTTTTTCGACACCTGCCCATTCGCCTGAATCGCGTGGCAGGAGCTTTGCTATATCCTCACTTGGACTAGCTGACACTTATCCCATTCAGGTACCCAAGTATGACTGCCAGCACACGACATTCTCCGCAACCCGCTCCATTCGGAATCGATGCCCAAGGCGTCATGTTGATTCTCTTCCGTCACAAATGGAAGATTCTCCTCCTGACGATTGCCGGACTCGCGGCCGCAGCAGCCGTTTATCTCCTGCTGCCGCCGGTTTTTGAATCCAGCGCCAAATTACTCGTGCGATACGTTCTGGAACGCAGTGCGATTGACTCCGTTGACTCAAAGGATGGAACTGGCGGGAATCGCAACAACGATAGCATCATCAATTCCGAAATCGAAATTCTTACCAGTTGGGATCTGGCGGCTGATGTTGCCGAGCAGATTGGCGTGGAGCGCCTGGCATCAAAATCCTCTGGCTCATCGAGTAAAGCTGAGGCAGCTCGAGTCATTAGCCTTGGATTGACCGCATCTGCGCTGAAAGGAAGCAATGTCATCACGGTTTCATTCAGGCATCGTGATCCGGAGATCGCGTCGTTAGTACTTTCCGAACTACTAAGCCGCTATTTTACAAAGCATCTCGAGGTGCATCGCTCCGTAGGCGCATTCGATTTCGTTACACAACAGACCGATCAAGTCAGGAGTCGACTGAGGCAGACGGAAGAGGAACTTAAAACTTTCAAATCCAAAGCCGGAATCATCTCCCTTCCTGAAACTACTTCTTCACTCAGCGTGCAGCTCGGAAGGAGCCAGGAAGAACTGCTTGCGGCTGAGGCGCAGCGTGCTGAACAGCTTGCCAGGGTAAAAGAGTTGGAGAAATGGCTTTCTGGCGGCACCGCCCCTCGGTCGGAACCTGTCGCGACCATTCAAGGAAAAAACTCCGGCCAAACGCCGCAGCCCGGCGACGTTGTTCCAACCCAACCTGAGACACCGCTTTCACAACCACCTGGCAACTCGGACGTGCAAAAGTATGACGCGTTGAACGACCGGATTGCCCGTGAACGCCAGCTTGAGCTTAGTCTTCTCGCAAAATACACACCCGAGAATGAATTGGTAAAGCAATGCCAGGGACAGATCGCGACTCTGGATCGCCAAAAACGAGACTTTGAGAAGCGTTTCCCAAGTCTAGTTGCAGTTGCGCCCGGCAAACCAAACACCGCGAAAGTTTCTCAGGTTGATCTCGTGTCAGAGCGAGCGCGCCTGGCAGCAGTGGAGGCGAAGACTGAAACGCTTCGCGCTCAAGTCCGGGCGGCGCAGGAAAAGATCAAGCAATTCTCTGAGGTCGGAACACAAATCTCAGAGCTGGAACGACGGAAAGATGTGGAGGAGACAAACTACAAATACTTTGAGTCGAGCCTTGAAAAAGCGCGAATCGACGAAGCGCTCGATCCATCAAAGATTCCAAACATCAACGTCGTCCAGAAGCCGTCCCCACCCGCCAAGGTCGTCGATCAGCTCCGGAAACTGGTGCTGGGTATTGCCGCTGGCGGCCTTGCCCTGGGAATCGCCATTGCCATGTTAGTCGACCTCCTCTTCGACAAGAGTGTAAAATCTGCGCTGGATCTGGAAGGTCGCCTGCGGTTGCCGGTGTTGCGTTCCATTCCACACCTCTCTCGCAACGGTCATTCGCGGGCACAACTGGGTTATGACGGCAAACCCAGCGCAAAACGAACTTTGAAAGGACGCGAGAACGGCAGCGCCAGCCGCCAAATTAGTCATCGCATCAAGCCATTTTGCGATGGCATCCGCGATCGGATCATCCTTCACTTTGAAATCAATCGCCTGCTTCACAAACCGAAGCTAATCGCCGTGACGGGCTGCTCCGAGGGAGTTGGAACTTCCACTATCGCCGCAGGTCTTGCCGCCTCACTATCCGAGACTGGGGACGACAAGGTTTTGCTCGTTGATATGAACATGGACCAGGCGAAGGACCATCCTCTGTTTGATCAGACTTCATCTTGCTTGTTGACCGAAGCAATAGAGCCCGGAAAACAAATTGTTTCAGCTGCGGATAACCTCTACTTGGCGACCGTTGGCGAGAAGAGTGCGGTCCCCGTCCAGATTGGTCCCAAGAAGTTTTATGATCTGCTTCCCCGACTCAAGGCAAGCGACTTTGACTACATCATCTTTGACATGCCACCCATGAACCAAAGCGGCGCAACGATCTCCGTGGCCGGATTTATGGATAAGGTTCTCCTTGTCGTCGAGGCGGAAAAAGACACGCGAGTTGCCGTCAAAAGTGCGCATGATGATCTGCTTGCAGCCAAGGCGGATGTCTCAAGTGTTGTGAACAAGACGCGCTCCTATGCTCCGGAATGGGTCGGACTTGGTGCATGATTCGCTGGCCAATTGAATGCCTCCATTAGTTTTTCATGCTTCGTAACAAGCTCTATTTTTGGCTTAAGCCGTTCATTCCCCTTTCGCTCCGCCTTGCCGCGCGGCGGTGGTTCGTTGCGCACCTTCTGCCCAAAGTTCCGGACAGATGGCCCATCCTGCCTGGCTCAGATCGCTTGCCAAACAACTGGCCCGGATGGCCCGATGGAAAGCAGTTCGCATTCGTTCTTACTCACGATGTGGAAAGCGAAGCCGGTCTCAAACGCGTAAAAGCGCTTGCGGAATTTGAGATGACGCTCGGTTTCCGTTCGTCGTTCAACTTCATCCCGGACGGTCCCTACCAAGTAACTCCCGGGCTTCGCCAATGGCTCGTCGATAGCGGTTTTGAGGTGGGAGTCCACGATCTTCACCACGATGGAAAGCTCTACCGCAGCCGCAAAGCGTTTCAGCGCAAAGCGGCCCGTATAAATGAATACCTGAAGGATTGGCAGGCCGTCGGTTTCCGTTCCGGCTTCATGTTGAACCGCCTGGACTGGCTGCATGAATTGGACGTCACCTATGACGCTTCGACTTTCGACACTGACCCCTTCGAGCCTCAACCGGAGGGAACGAACACCATATTTCCGTTCTGGATCCCACGACCACCGAATCTCGGCGGGCGAAAAACAGATGACGGTTACGTCGAACTGCCCTACACATTGCCCCAAGATTCCACCTTGTTTATGCTATTGGGTGAAACCACCCCGGCAATTTGGTTAAAGAAGTTGGATTGGGTGGCCGAACGCGGCGGAATGGCAGCACTGATCGTTCATCCAGATTACGTGTGCTTTCCCGGCGATGCACCATCCACGCGCACCTTTCCTTTGGCATTTTACGAATCCCTCCTCAAGCATGTCAGGAAACAACATAAAAACTTGTTCTGGCACGCCCTTCCCAGGGAGATAGCTTCATTCACAGCCACCCACAAGCCGCTGCGACACCCGAAGCCAAAACGCATCTGCATGCTTTGCTACTCGCACTATCAGACAGATGCTCGAGTTACCCGCTACGCTGATAGTCTTGCTGATCGTGGGGACCATGTCGATGTTATTGCGCTCCGACGAGCCTCTGAAAGCCCGTCCAAAGAAAAACTCGGAGAAGTAAATCTAATTTGCCCGCAGTCTCGTGTTGGAAAGACGGAGCAATCGCCTCTCGCTTTTTTGTTTCCGTTGTTGCGCTTTCTGTTTTCGTCCACTTTTCTGATCACAAAGCGACATTTCCACCAGCGCTATGACTTGCTGCACATTCACAATATGCCGGATTTTCTGGTATTCGCGGCACTCTTTCCGAAGCTCACAGGTGCCAAAGTTGTCTTGGACATTCATGATATTGTTCCCGAGTTGTATGAGAGCAAGTTCGGCTCCCAAAGCCGGTCTCTTACACTGACGGCGTTAAAGTGGGTAGAAACACTTTCGGCACGTTTTTCGGACCACATTATTATTTCCAACCATTTGTGGCGGGACAAGTTTGCAGAACGCAACAATGCCGCTTCCAAATGCTCAGTGTTCATTAACAACGTGGACTCGCAGGTCTTTGCGGCTCGTCCACGCAATCGGAATGATGGCAAGATTGTTATCTTGTTTCCGGGAGGCTTGCAGTGGCACCAGGGACTTGATATTGCCTTAGAAGCCTTTCAGGAGGTGAGTAGGCAGCTACCCCATGCGCAGTTTCATATTTATGGGGATGGCATTATGAAACCATCTCTGCTGGCTTTGGCAGCTGAGTTGGGATTCAACGGCAACGTCCGCTTTTTCGATCCGTTGCCAGTAAAAGAAATAGCCGCCGTGATGGCGGAGGCGGACTTGGGTGTCGTGCCAAAGCGAGCTGACTCTTTTGGCAATGAGGCATACAGCACAAAAATCATGGAGTTTATGTCCATGGGCATCCCTGTGGTCATCTCGAACACCAAGATCGACAAATTCTATTTCGACAATTCAGTAGCGCACTTCTTTGAGTCGGGTAATCCTGACTCCCTGGCGCAAGCGATTCTTGAAGTTCTTGGGAACGATGCCACGCGGCATGAGATGGTAGCTCGCGCCCGCTCGTATGCGGCGCGCAATAGTTGGGATTCACGCAAGGATGATTATTTTCGGCTCATCGACTCCCTGTCGGATCCCGAGTTTATCCCGTCGAAACGCGCAAACGAGGCATGAAAATGCGTTGGGACAGACTCATTTCCCTGCGCGTTGCCCAACCTCTCCTGGCGCTTCGGCCTTGCTCACAACCGCATTTGCCAGTTTTAATGTATCACAGCATTTCAGAAGACCCCGAACCAAACCGTTCGCCCTACTACAAGGTCTGTACTTCTCCGCAACAATTTGCGGACCAAATACGCTGGCTTGACGACAACGGCTATTTGGGCGTCAGGCTCGAAACAGGTCTTGCTTGGTTGACTTCAATGATGCCATCATCCAATTGCCGACCTGTCGCGATCACGTTTGATGATGGATTCAGGGATTTCTACACGGAAGCTTTCCCGATCCTTCAGCGTCATCGTTTTCAGGCAACGATGTATCTCCCGACCGGATTCATCGCGGACGAGCGACAAGCATTTCAGTCGCGCGATTGCCTGACATGGACTGAAGTATCTGAACTTCATTCCACCGGAATCGAGTTCGGCTCCCACACGGTTACCCACCCGAAGCTGATCGAGTTGGACTGGACGGGGGTCGAGGAGGAATTACGGAAATCAAAATGTATCATTGAGAACCGCCTTGGGACGAGCGTCAATTCGTTTGCCTATCCCTACGCATATCCTAAAGCCAAAAAGGACTTCGTGACTCGCTTTCGACAAACACTTCAGGCGACAGGCTATCAATCATGCGCCACCACGGAAGTCGGGCGGCAAAGCCCCGCCGACGACTTGCTTTCAATAAAGCGCCTTCCAGTCAACGATGAAGACGGCGCGACCTTTCTCCGAGCTAAAATCGAAGGCGCCTACGATTGGCTAGCCATTCCGCAGTCAGCCGCCAAAGCCGCTCGTCACTTTCTGCGATCACATGGCGGATGAGTTAGATTCTTTCTCCGGCCACACATTGCTGACAGCAAACAAACAGTCCGGCTTCAACGATAAATTCGATATGACTTTTCGTTCACATAGTGAAACGCTCAATCTTGATTCTGTTAACCGTCCGGTAACAGGCAGGCCGCATTACGTCTTAATCACTGCCGCCCACAACGAGGAGGATTTTATTGAGAAAACCATTCTGTCGGTGATCGCACAAACACACCGGCCGCTTAAATGGATTGTCGTGAACGATGGTTCGAATGATAAGACCAGGGAGCGGGTAGAATCAAAAGTCCAAGGCTACGACTTCATCACCCTAGTCAATCTGGAAAGAGCAGGCGGGCGGAATTTTGGGCGGAAAATACTGGCCTTTAATCGTGGACTCGAGGAAGTGCAGTATCTTGACTATGCATTTGTGGGCAATTTGGATGCGGACATCTCCGTTGCGCCGGACTATTTTGGAAACATTCTGGATGAATTTGCTGCCGATCGCAGACTCGGACTTGCGGGCGGGATTGTGTACACAAAATCCGGCGCAACCTTCGTCACATACGATCAGACATTGGACAGTATCGGCGGTGCCGTACAGGTGTTTCGCCGCCAGTGCATGGAAGATGTTGGAGGCTATCCTGTCTTTGAGCAAGGCGGCGAGGACGCCGCCGTGGAAATCACCGCGCGAATGAAGGGATGGAAGGTCCGCAAATTCCCCGAGAATCGCGCTTACGAACAGCGGAGAACCGGAACGGCCAACACCGGCATCCTTCGATCGAAGGTGCGGGAAGGCAGTCGCTTTTACTCCCTTGGTTACGGCTTTTTATTTTACGCGCTTAGGTGCTTGTATCGACTGCCGGAACGCCCGTTGGTGCTTGGCAGCACCGCAGCATTATTCGGTTATTTGAAAAGCATGTTTCAAGGATTGCCGGTCAACCTGTCGGGCGAGGTGGTAAGTTATTTGCGGGCGGAGCAGCGGAAAAAACTCAGACAAATGGCTGCCGCGCCGTTCTCAATCGTGCTGCGAAAGCCGATGCGACCAGTTTCGGATTAAATGCCAACATTATGAATCAGCGACTGCTCAAACTTTTAATCTGTCCGTCGTGCCAGAAAACCCCGCAATTGATTAGCTTTGACGGAGGCAACCCCGACCAGGGCGTTAACTTGCAGAATTGCGACGGGGAGGTTGTTTCCGGCGCTCTGAAATGCGAGTGCGGCGTGACTTTTCCCATCATTGACGGCGTACCTCGATTCCTCGAAAACGGCTTGATCGCTGACGAGAGTTTCGCCGCTACTTACAAAGCCCAGTTGGAGAAAATCACCGGCCGCTCCAGCAATGCTACGATGGCGACGCAGAATGGGGCCGGTGAGGATTATGAGAACATTCGAAAGTCATTCAGTCAGGAATGGGGATTGTTTGATTATGACGCCGACAAAACGTGGGGTTGGAGTTTGGATCAGCGAAAAGCCGTTTTCTTATCGGATGTCGGCTTGAAACCCGGCCAATTGGTTGGTCAAAAACTGTTGGACGGCGGATGTGGAAACGGAACCCTGAGTGCCGCATTAAGCACCTTCGGTTTGGAAGTTACCGGCTTGGATCTCAATGATGGACTCGGGCGTGCGTATAAAAATCGGAGCAAATACACTTCGGCGGACGCGGCGGAGCGGGTGCAATACGTTCAAGGCAATCTCGTCACGCCACCACTGCAGCCCGACTCTTTTGACTTGGTTTACAGTTCGGGAGTCATCCATCACACCCCCAGCTCGAAGCGGGCATTCGCCAGCTTGTCCCGGATGCCTAGGAGAGGCGGACGTTTGTATGTCTGGGTGTATTGCAAGAGAGGTTGGCCGGTGCGCGTTTTCTTTGGCGTGGGCCGAAGCCTCAAACAGTGGATTTCGTTGAAATCCGTCTTGGGCATCTGCCAGACGCTTGCCCCATTGCACAAAATGGCTGCGGTTTGTTTGAACGCCCTTGGCTTAATGAAGTTCAGGCCAAGGACAACGCGCGAGATTACCCTCGACCTCTTCGATGCATTCGCCCCTCGATTTAACCATTGGCATACCGAGGCGGAGGTTCAGAGTTGGTTTGAGGAATATGGGTTTGAAAACATCCAGCCCTCGGGCATTCAAAAACACGGGTTCGGAATGTATGGTGACAAACGCTGACGGAACAGTCGTTTCGCCGTCTGTTTCCTAAACTGGATCGGACGCATCGATTTATGTGCGGCATTGCCGGTATCTTCAATTTTTCCCAGGGCAGAATAGACCGGGAACTCTTGCGAAGAATGACGTCCGCCATCCGTCACCGAGGCCCAGACGGTGAGGGTGAATACGTGAACGGCGAAATCGGCCTTGGTCACCGGCGACTAAGTATCATCGACCTTGGCGGCGGTGCCCAACCGATTGGTAACGAAGACAATAGCATACAGATTGTCTTTAACGGCGAAATCTACAACTTTGTCGAACTGCGCGATCAACTTGCGAAATGCGGGCATGAATTTAGAACGAAGTCCGACACAGAAGTCATCGTTCATGCCTACGAACAGTGGGGAACGGCCTGCGTAAAACGGTTCAATGGCATGTTTGCGTTCGCGCTGTGGGATGGAAAGAAGCGTGAACTGTTTCTGGCACGCGATCATCTGGGCATTAAACCTCTCTATTACATTCGCGTCCAGGACACCCTTTTGTTCGCTTCGGAGATTAAGGCTTTGTTGGAGCACCCCGCCTGTCCGCGCGAGGTCGATCTCGAGTCGCTGGCAGAGTTGTTCACTTTTCGATACGTACCTTCACCGAAGACTTTGTTTGCACAGGTGATGAAATTGCCTCCCGCCCACCTGATGACTGTTAATTCGTCGGGAATGCGGATCGAAAGATTCTGGCAATGGGTGCCCGGTCATCGGCGCACCGAGAGTGAAGCCGACCTCGTGGAGGAATATAGGCATCTTATGGAAGACGCGGTCCGTCTGCAGATGCGCAGCGACGTGCCTTTGGGCTTGTTCCTCAGTTCCGGCGTTGATTCAGGGGTATTGCTTGCCATCATGCGCAAGTATTCCTCCGGTCCTGTGCGAGCCTTTACCATCGGCTTCGAGGGTGGGGAAGCGACTAATGAAATCGAAGATGCTGCCGCGATGGCGCGCGACTTCGGAGCGGATCACCAACACCAGATGCTGACGCCCGACGACTACACGGGTTACTATGACCGCTATATGCAGGATTTGGAGGAGCCTGTCGGCAACGAAACAGCCGCAGCTTTCTATTTTGTCTCCCGCATCACCAGCCGGGAGGTAAAGGTGGCGCTGACAGGCCAGGGGGCGGACGAGCAGTGGGCCGGGTATGATCGTTACAAAGGCATCAAGCTATCGAGCATTTACAGCCGTCTGCCCGGTGGACTTCTCAACACCGTGGCTCCGCTGGCGGCGAAAATGTCCGGGCGCATGGAGCGGCTGAAGCGCGGCGTGGCATCGCTGAGTGAGCCCGATACGCTAACGCGCTTTGCCAAAGTATATTCGTTTTTTAGCGCCGCTATGAAAGCACAACTCTACAAGGGAGTGCTGAAACAATCTTTTGACGCCGACGCCTTCGGAACCCGGCGGGCGCTGGCCCGCCTGCAGTCCGATGTGCAGCATCTCGATCCGCTCAGTCAGATGCTCTACATCGACACCCGCGCCAGTCTGCCTGATGACCTTTTGATGGTCGGCGACAAAACCTCGATGGCCAACTCACTCGAAGCCCGGGTTCCTTTCCTCGACTACCGGCTCGTCGAGTTTGTCGAAAGCCTCCCGGTTAACTTGAAGCTGCGGGGCTTTACCGGAAAGTACTTGCACAAAAAAGCCTGTGAGCAGTGGCTGCCGAAGCAGGTGATTCACAGAAAGAAGAAGGGTTTTGCCAATCCTATTGCGGACTGGTTCCGCTCGAGAATGCAGGGATTCGTCGAGGAATGCCTGCTGGGTTCACAATCGTCGATGGGGCTGTATTTCGATCAGCAATACATTCGGCGGATCATCGAGGAAGACCGTTCGGGAAAGCAGAATTGGCGGAGGAACATATACTTGCTGGTGTCTTTGGAGTTATGGCACCGGGCATTTATCAAAAAGTGAAACGCACACTTTCCATCCTGATTGTCAACTGGCACTCCCGGGACTATCTCCAGCGCTGTCTTGAGAGCGTGGAGGCTACTTGCCGCGAGCTTTCACCCCAAGTGATTGTCGTCGATGGCGCGTCCTTCGATGGGTGCGACCAAATGATGGCGCGACAATTTCCTTCCGCAAAGTTTATTCAGAGTGAGCACAACATCGGATTCGGGCGCTGCAACAATTTGGGATTGGCGCAGATTAACAGCGACCTGGTTCTGCTGCTGAACCCGGACACGGAACTACACAACGGCGCGCTGGCTCGTTTGATGCAGGTGCTCGATGACAATCCCGAATATGGAATTGTGTCCGGTCGCCTTCTGAATTCGGACGGCACTTTGCAATCCAGTTGCGTGCAATCGCTGCCGACGCCTATAAATCAGGCGCTGGACTGCGATTTTCTCAGGAAAGTATTCCCTGCTTCCAGGCTCTGGGGCACCGGCGCGGCATTTGCGAGCGAGACGCCGATCGAGGTGGAGGCAGTTAGCGGGGCTTGCATGCTGCTGCGAACGGAGGTCTTTCGAGGTCTTGGGGGTTTTAGAGATGATTACTTCATGTATGGCGAGGATATTGACCTTTGCTACAGGGTGCGTGCGCAGGGCCTTAAAGTGATCTTCGTCCCCGATGCGAAAACCGTCCATCATGGCGGCGGCAGTTCCCGCACACAATTTAGCGGCTTCAGCGACAAGATGCTTCGGGTTGCCGGGGAAACTTATTTCAGGCAGAATTGCGGAAAGGCGGCGGCACTACTATACCGTCTTCTCCAGGCGGTTTCAGCAATCGTTCGACTTCCGTTGATCGTTCTGGCGTTTTTGATGTTCTCCGGGGAGCGCCGCCTTGCAGCGCGTGTTTCTGCGCAGAAATGGATGGTGGTGCTGCGCTGGGCATTGGGAGAAAGGCAGACACTTCCTCGGACATCACCCAAAGCCACTACTCCTGTTCGGCATTCGCCCATGAAGGAAACGCCCCAGGAAACTCCTATTTCCACAATATGAAAATCAACTCGCTGGTTTTGCTCGCCACTTGCGCGCTGGCCCTTGTCAATTCGTGTCTGGCCGATGGCGTTTATTACATTCGACCGGACGCGGGAGGGACGAAAGACGGTTCCGACTGGAACAACGCCTACACCGCACTGCCGAAGGCGATGCAACGGGGATCTACCTACTACATCGCAGATGGCAGCTACTCCAAACATAGCTTCGATGCTCCAGAGGCATCAGCTCAAACGATCACCGTCAGAAAGGCGACCGATGCCGATCACGGCACCGATGAAGGATGGGCTCCCGCATATGGCGATGGCGTGGCTGAATTTCCCGGACTGACGTTCAATACGGACTGGTGGATTCTCGACGGTGCCGGACGAAAACATCCCGATAGCGGATGCGGCCTTCGGATCACCAATATGGTTGATCTCAGCACCCTCGTGACACTGGAAGGAAAACGATCTCACATCACCATTCGTTGCGTGGAACTCGCAGGCGATGCGGCTCTGGAAAAGCGAATTACAGGAATCTACGGGGTGCAGGGCCCATCTCACATAGAAATTCAACATTGCCACATCCACGACTTATTCGGAGTTCCTTTTCACTTTATCGACGCAACGAACATTTTGATCGAGTTCTGCCTGATCGCACGCACCAAGAGCACCGCGGAATGGCATACCGCAGGAATTCAAGCCCGGGGCTGCACGGCATTAACTGTCCGTTACAACAAGTGGGAAGATATCAACGGAACCGCGGTGATTGTGAGCGGCAGCGGAAATTCCTCCCGCTGGAATGTCCATGGCAACATTTTTCTTCGCGGCAATGTGGGTCATGGGATGGTCGCCGACAATGACTGGGACACCATTGAGGATGTGCTGGTTTCGGGAAACATCATCGTTGGGCATCGTGGCAATGCGGGCATGAATTTTTTCAAGTCGAAAGGCCGCATTACTATTGTTGATAATGTTTGGTACGACAATTCGTGGATATCCTTCAGCGGCGTAACCACCCAGGATTACAATCATTTTTCCAACTGTAAGTTTCCGTTCGCTTTCCAACCGGCATCCCATGAAACCCCCGTGCGCCGAGGCGAGGACGCAAACTATTCCATTGTGAAAACCTCGCCGTTTTCCGACTTGGCGAAGGGAGACTTTTCCCTGTCCCGAGATGCGCTTCAGGCTATCACCCACGAAAAGAAGTAAGCTTGCCCATCCCGCGTTGCATTTTAGAAACATCTCTTATCCCGCATGAAAATCGTTAAGTTAATCCGACCCGCACAATTCGCATGGATTGCCATGAATGAGCATTATCTCAACATCGATACTTCCGATAAAGTGCAATACGCTGAGACGCCCGGATGGTGGCGCGGACCGAAGACTTCCGCCGCACGGCACCAGGATAACTGCGCTTACGGGACGCCGGATTATTACTACATCTATCGCATCATCAAAGTGCTCGATCCGCAGAAGGACGATGTGGTCTATGATATTGGCTCCGGGAAAGGGCGGATTCTTTGTGTGATGAGTCGCCGCGACGTGAAAAAGTGCGTCGGCATCGAACTTTTCGAGGACCTCTGTGTTGCGGCGCGCGCGAACGCGGAGAAAATGCGCGGCAGGCGCGCGCCGATCGAGATTCGGTGTGAAGATGCCTCCATCGCCGATGTGTCGGATGGGACGGTGTATTTCCTTTTCAACCCCTTTGGCAAGGAGACGCTGACCGAGATGCTCGCCAATATCAAAGACTCCCTCTCGAAGAATCCGCGGCGGGTGCGAATCGTGTACTACAATAGCGTTTGTCGTGACGTTTTTGACTCTTGCGCGTGGCTCAAACGCTACTCGGAGTTTCGGACTTTCAACGGATTGGAAATCGCGTTTTACGAGAGCAAGGGAAGTCAGGCATCGGTCTGAAACGACACCGGCGGTAGCAGCACAACATGAACGCGCCTGTTTTCATCTTCATGCTGCTGAATGTGCTTGGTATTCTAGCATTGCCCCGGACGTGGGCGCCGTTGCCGCTTCTGGTTGGCGCGTGTTATATGACGCTGGGGCAAGGGATCGAGGTGGGGCCGTTTAACTTCACGATCATTCGCATCCTGATCGGCGCCGGCCTGCTCCGGCTGCTCTTGCGCGGTGAGCGATTGGCGGGTGGACTGAATAGAATGGACCGCCTTATGATGCTCTGGGCAGTTTGGGCGGTGGTGAGCGTGCCATTGCTCAACGACCTCTCCGGTGAACTCGACTCCTCCGATGAGTATATCTTCCGACTAGGTCTCGTCTATAATACCTGTGGCCTCTACTTCCTTCTCCGCGCCCTCTGTCATACGCTGGAAGATGTCGTCGGACTTTGCCGGATGATTGCACTTTTGCTGGCTCCACTGGCGATAGAGATGGTTCTGGAAATGGCGAGCGGGTCCAATCTATTCGCCGCTTTTGGCGGAGTTCCGGAGATTTCTGACATGAGGCAGGGGAGGTTCCGCGCACAGGGTCCGTTCTCGCACGCGATCCTCGCCGGCACGGTGGGCGCGGTGTCGATTCCGCTGCTGATTGGGATATGGAGATTGCAGCGACCCTTCGCGATCGTCGGAAGCATCGCCTGCGTCACGATGGTCGTGACCTGTGCATCCAGCGGCCCGATTATGAGTCTGCTCGCCGCAGTCGTGTCGCTCTGGATGTGGAAGCATCGCGAGAAAATGGGGCTGGTGCGAAAGGCTGCGGTCTTTGGCTATATTGCGCTGGATATTTTCATGAAAGCTCCCGCCTATTTCGTGCTGGCGCGCATGGACATCGTCGGCGGAAGCACGGGATGGCATCGGGCGGCTTTGATTGAAACTGCGATCGAACATTTCAACGAGTGGTGGCTGGGCGGGACAAACTTTACGAGGCATTGGCTGCCGACCGGGGTGTCTTGGAGTCCGAATCACACGGACATTACCAATCATTACCTCCATCTCGGGGTCATCGGTGGAATGCCTTTGGTCATTATCTTCTTCGCCATTCTGGTGAAAGGGTTTTCCTTTATCGGGCAGATTCTCCGCAACCGTCCGGATCTGCCGGCGGAATCACAGTTTTTAGTCTGGGCGCTGGGCTCGTCCCTGTTCGTGCATGCGACGACGTTTGTTTCAGTGGCATACTTCGATCAATCGTTCGTCCTCATCTATGTCACGCTGGGTGCCATCAGTTCCCTCTACTCTGCGGCGGGCAATGTGGAAATCGCGTCGAACTTGCCTGAAGACGAGTTTGCGGAATGGGAGCCGGCCGAGTCCGCCCACGCCGTTCATTGAAAACGCCGGGAGCTATGAACCCAGCATCGCTAGATACCGTCGAGACTCCGCCCGAGCGGCAGGTTTGTGTGCGTGTTCTCGATCGAGTCGATGAACTGGAGCGTGTGCGGAATTTGTGGAATGCCCACGAAGCGCACCCGAATAATGATCTCGACTATTTTTCTCTGATCGCACGTTTTCGGAAAGAAGTGCTCGGTCCTTTGGTGGTCACGCTGGAGTCAGGCGGCGAACTTCGTGCGTCGCTGGCGGGGCGCATTGAGGACACCAGGCAGAAGTTTCAGTTTGGCTATGTTGGTTGCGGGAGTGTGGGGGTTAGGAAACTGGCGTTTGTCACGAGTGGCGCTCTCGGCAAAATCTCCCGCGAAGATGCCCAAATGCTAATCGACTCCATCCAGTCCGCACTCCGCGAGCGTGGTTTGGACTTCGCTGTCCTGCACAATCAGCCAGTGGATTCGTGGCTGGCGCGTGAAGCACAGACCAGCGTGACAACATGGCGGAGAGATGGTGGCGGACGGGAGCGCGAGCATTGGCGCATGACTTTGCCGGGCAGTTTCGAGGAGTTTCTCGCGCGGCGGAAAAAGAAACATCGTTACTGGTTGAACCGGCTGCCGCGTGTGTTGGAGAAAGCCTTTCCTGGAAAAGTGGAAACGAAAACTTTCGAGACATTGGCCGATGTGCCGCAATTCTGCCGGGATGCGGATGCGGTGGCCACGCTGACCTATCAACGGAAGCTCGGCGCAGGATTTGCGAACGTCGGAGAGACGCGGGAATATTGCGAACTGCTGGCCGCGCGACAGGCGCTGAAAGGTTACATCGTATATGTCGATGGCCAGCCATGCGCCTACTGGCTCGCCTCCACCCATCGCGAAGTTCTTTTCCTTCATGCCACCGGATACGATCCCGAGTTTCGCAAATACGAGGTGGGAACGATTTTGTTCCTGAATCTAATTCGGGATGCCTGCGGGACGGTCTTGGAGAAAGTCGATTTCGGGCTGGGTGCGGCGGACTACAAAGAGCGGTTCGGTGACGAATGCTGGCTGGAGAAAGATTACTATATTTTCGCACCCAGCCTACGCGGAGTGATGCTGAACGCAGTAGTTTCCGGCGGTTTCGTTGCGGAAAAGGCGGCGCGCTGGCTGGTCGCGAAGGCCGGTCCGGTCAGCCGCCTCAAACAACTCTGGCGAAGGCGTCTGGTTGCCGGTGATACGAAGACGGAGGCCGACAGCGCATGAGTGGTGAATTGGAGATCGAAGACCCAGTCGCCCGCGAGGAGCGCACCCGGCAGACCCATCGGCGCGTGATGAAGAGCAGCGCGATCCTGACTTCGGGAAGGATGCTCGTCTATCTGCTGTCGTTCACGCGAAATATCATCCTTGTCCGAATGCTCACCAAGGCGGACTTTGGGCTGGCCGCCGTGTTCGGGCTGACCATCGGAATGCTGGAAGTCGCCGGGCGGATGGCATTCGGACAACAGGTCATCCAAAATCGCGCAGGAGATTCGGAGTCCTTTCTCGCGACCTCCCATGCCTTTCAAATGATCGCGGGAATTGGCGGAGCAGTCTTGTTTGCGTTAATGAGCGTTCCGCTGGCATACCTATTCGAGGTGCCACAATGCTGGCCTTCGTTCGCTTTGCTCGGGTGTGTGCCCTTGTGCAAAGCCTTCGAGCATCTCGATGTCTTCCGCCAGCAGCGCGAATTGAAGTTTCTGCCTGCCGCAGTCGTGGAAGTCACGCCGCAACTCATCATCACGCTCGCCGCCTGGCCGCTGACCCTTTGGTTGAAAGACTACCGCGTCATCGTCTGGCTCATGGCTGGCAACGCCGCGCTGGCGGCGGTGATGAGCCATCTCGCGGCGGAGCGTCCCTATCGCTGCGCATGGCATCGGGAACATGGCCGACCGATGTTTGCCTTTGCGTGGCCGCTGCTGCTGAATGGGTTGATTATGTTTCTCTGTCAGGAAGCAGATCAGATTCTCGTGGGGAAAAGTTTTTCGCTGAGCGCGCTCGCCGGCTATTCCCTCGCGCTCACGCTGGTGAGCATTCCCTTTTTCGTTTTCGCGCAAACTGCCTCATCGCTCATGCTCCCGATTCTTTCCCGCTCTCAGGACGACGGGGAAAAGTATCGCGCCTCCTACCGTGAATGCGTGACCTATGCAGCGATGGCCTCGGTCTTTCTGCTCCTGCCGCTGATCGTTGCGGGCGAGCAGATCGCGACACTCCTCTACGGAGAAAAATACGCGGGCGTCGGCACGGCCATCGCCGTCCTCGGGGCTGCGTCCGCTGTCCGCTTCGTGCGCTTCGCGCCGTCCATCGCGGCGATGGCCCGGGCGGATACTGTGAACCTGCTCTACGCGAACTTATGGCGGGCCGTCAGCCTTCCGCTCGCCATCGCAGTCGTGATGATAATAGGACAGGATGTCGTGCTCGTGGCAGCTTGTGCTTTGATCGCGGAAACTGCTGCAGCGTTCTTTTCGATCTATCGCCTCCGGCAACGGCAGGGCATTCCGCTGGGCGACAATCTTGCCGCTGGTCTCTTCATTGGATCGTTTTTGGCGATCGGGCTGGGTGTTGTTTTTGCGGGAGCAAATCATTGGAGCGCCTGGCTGGCTTCCGGGGTCACCGTTCTCATTCTGGCGGCGGCGATCGTTACTTCGTTGATTCTCTTTCCGAATGCCTGGACTCTTCTCAGCCGCGCCACTGGCTGGACATGGCGCGGGCGACTGGCTTCCGCTGCCTAGTTTCATGGAAATGATGCGCGACCAACAACCCGATCACTCTTCGCTGTGGATCAGCGTCCTTCGTCTGCTCTGCAAGTCGCCACGGATGCGTGCCTTTGCCATGCGGTCGGTGGCGCGGGCCGAAGGCGGGGAACTCCTATCGCCTACGCTTCGGGAGTTGCTGAAGGAACACTGCGGCGTGCATGTCGGCATGTATAGCTATGGACTGTGCCTTACGCCGGGCGGATTGCCGCCCGGAACGTGGGTGGGTAACTATTGTTCGCTTGCCGATGGGATCGCGATCCTGCGCAGGAATCACCCCATCGACCGCATTTCCCAACACCCGATCTTTTTCAATCGCGAATGCGGACTCGTATCGGAAGACACCCTTCCACCGGTTTCCTCGAATCCACTTCACATCGGACACGATGTGTGGATTGGTCAAAATGCCATCATTACTCCAGGCTGTAAAAGTATCGGTGATGGCGCGGTGATCGCGGCAGGCGCGGTTGTCACCGCGGATGTGTCGGCGTTTGGCATCGTCGGCGGAGTGCCGGCGAAGCTGATCCGCCACCGCCTGTCGGAAGAGCTTCAGCGAATCGTCCTGGAGACGGAGTGGTGGTTGAAGTCGTTGCCGGAGTTGAAACAGTTTCTACCACTTTTTTCCAAAACCCTGACAATCGAACAGGCAAAGCAGTTTCAAGATGAGTGTCTGCGGAAACCCAGCGGGCCACAGCCAGCCGAGGCAGCGACCCGATGAGCGCGGAAACGGCGAACCCACGGCGACGCATCGGAATCATGGGGACATCGGTGACTTCGGGAAACCGGGGTGTGGTTGCGCTTGGTGTGTCGCTGGTGAATCTCTGCTGCGAGGCCGCGCGCGAGGCGGAGATCGTTTTGCTCCTCAGTCACGGCGATCATCGACCGGTTTCGTTTCAGGTGGATGGGAAAGCCCGGGAGATTCCCATCGTGCCATGTCGGCTATCTCCGCGTTCACGGCCGCAGGATCATTTGGTTTGGATCGTGGGCATGTCGCTTTTGTATCAGTGCGTGCCGATCGCGAGTGTCCGCCGGTTGATTGCGAATTCGACGCCCTGGATTGGCGCGGTCGCGGGTGCGGAAGTGGTGGGTGATGTGCGCGGCGGGGATAGCTTCAGCGACATTTATGGGATGGGACGCTTTCTTCTCGGGTTCTTCATGGCTTGGAGCGTGATCCTGGTGCGCGGGGAGATGGTGCAGTTTCCCCAAACTTATGGGCCATTTAAGAGTTCACCGGCACGCTGGCTCGCGCGCTTTCTTTTGGTTCGCTCTTCGATGGTGATCGCGCGGGATGAGCGGAGTCGGCGGGTTGCCCAGGAGTTGCTCGGGGAGGAATACGAAGTCCACCTCAGCCCGGACGTCGCTTTTTCACTGGCTGTCACACGACCTGCCAGAATTGCCTTGGAACCGGCTCCAAGTATTCCCGCAACAGGAGGGGTGCTCGGGTTGAACGTGAACGGTCTGATGTATCACGGTGGTTACACTCGCGATAACATGTTCGGGTTAAAACTAAATTACCCCACTTTCCTAACCGAGTTGGTCATTTCGTTACTCGCGGAACATGAGGGCGAGCTTTGGCTAATACCGCATACCTTTGCTCCGCCGGGGGATGTGGAGAGCGATCAAGACGCTTCGCGGAGGTTGCGCGAATCACTGCCTGCTGCGTTGCAATCGCGAGTGCGGATCGTTGCGGCGGAATACGATCAGCATGAAATCAAAGGGGTCATCGGTAGCTGCGATTTCTTCATCGGCTCGCGGATGCACGCGTGCATCGCCGCACTCTCGCAGGCTGTTCCGTGTGTGGGCGTGGCTTACAGCATGAAGTTTGAGGGTGTATTTGAATCGGTCGGGATGGGTGAATGGGTGGTGGATGGACGGAGCGTGCCGAATGCGCCGGCGGTTGCGCGGATTGTGGATTTGTATCGCAAGAGGGATGAGGTCCGGGAAGGTCTCGCGCGAGGGGCCAATGAGGCGCGGGCGAGTTTGCGCGCGGTGTTTCGGCGCGTCTTCAAGCTGACGGCAATGGAATCAGAAAAGACCCAGCCAATCGAATTTGCCGGTGTCTAGTCTGCAAACCGTAACGGAGGTCGTGGACTGGCGCATGTGCCTCGGGTGTGGCGCGTGTGCCTACATCTGCCCTGAGGAACGCGTGGGTCTGCGCGACTTTTTGGAGGAAGGGATTCGTCCGGTGGTGGAGGCTGGGGACTGTTCGGGGTGTTTGGCGTGTGTGGAGGTATGCCCGGCAGTGCGAAGCGACTTTCCCTCTGCCGAGGAATGGGGACCGATCCTGGAAATGTGGGAGGGTCACGCGAGCGATCCCGAGATTCGTTTCAAAGGGTCTTCCGGCGGTGTCCTGACGGCGCTTGGAGCTTACTGCGTGGAAGGGTTGGGCATGGCGGGTGTGCTGCATATCGGACAAGATGCGGAGGATCCCATGCGCAACCGCACGCGCCTCAGCCGGAGTCGCGAGGAGCTGCTGGCCGCGTCTGGGTCCCGCTATTCGCCGGCTTCGGTTTGCAATGGGTTGGGTTTGGTGGAGGAAGCGGATGCGCCTTGCGCGATTGTGGGAAAACCGTCCGAGATTTCAGCGGTGGCGAATGCGCGCAGGCTCCGTCCCAAGCTGGATGAGCGGATCGGTGTGACGCTTTCTTTTTTCTGCGCGGAGAGTCCTTCAACGGGTGGCACCGCGGCGCTGCTGGACCGGATGGGTGTCACACCTTCTTCATTGCGCGATCTGCGCTACCGCGGGCTCGGGTGGCCGGGGCATTTTGCGCCGACGCGGCGGGGCGACGACGAGCCGTGTGACCAGATGACTTACCAGGAAAGCTGGGCGTTTCTCCAGGCGCATCGACCGTGGTCGGTGCAGCTTTGGCCGGATGGGAGCGGGGAGCTGGCGGACATTAGTTGTGGCGATCCCTGGTATCACGAGCCCGATGGCAGGAATCCCGGAAGTTCGCTGGTGGTGGCGCGCACGGCGCGCGGACGGGAGATCGTCGAAGGTGCCATGAAGGCCGGGTATCTAACGTTGCAACCTGCGGAAATGTGGAAACTGGATCGTTCACAATCCGGCTTGTTAAAGAAGAAGGGTGCAGTTTGGGGGCGGATACTGGCAATGCGCCTGATGAGGCTGCCAACTCCCGACTTTCGCGGCCTGCGACTTTTCCGCTGCTGGCTGAAACTGTCGCTCAATGAAAAGCTGCGCTCGACCTTGGGAACGATCCGCCGGATCATTTCCCTGAAGTTGTATAAGCCACTTCGACTCGATCGCAACACCGCCGTGCCCGTGAAGTCGGCCGTGCCTGCCCGCGACGCCGTTGAGAAAGCCGGCCCCTTGAACTCGACGCCAAACTTTACCCCACTCGATTTGACCCTGTAACGTATGAACGCTTCACCATTGGAAAGACCCTCTTCACCCAGCCCGCTGCCCGAGTTCACGCGGATCGCCGTGATCGGCCTAGGCTATGTCGGACTCCCCTTGTCCCTGCAATTTGCCCGGTGTGGGGTGAAAGTTATCGGACTCGATATCGACGCCGGAAAGGTGGAGTCGCTGATTGGCGGTCGCAGCTACATCAAGCACATCGCATCGGAAGCAGTGGCCCAGTTTAGCAAGAGTGGCTGCTTTTCGGCGTCCACGGACTTTTCGCTGGTGAGGGATGTTGAAGCAGTGGTGATCTGTGTGCCAACGCCCCTGAGCAAGAACCGCGAGCCGGACATCTCCTACGTGTTGAGCACGGGACGGGCAATCGCTCCCCATCTTGCAAAAGGCGCGCTCGTTGTGTTGGAATCGACCACTTATCCCGGGACGACCGATCAGGATTTGCGCGAGTTACTCGAAGCAGGCTCCGGGATGACGGCGGGGGTCGATTTCCATCTCGCCTTTTCACCGGAGCGGGAAGATCCCGGAAATGCGGATAGCAAAGTGGGGATCGTGCCGAAAGTCATCGGCGGCTACACTCCGGCCTGCCTTGAACGGGCGATGGCGCTCTATGGAAGGGCGGTGCAGTCGCTTGTGCCCGTTTCCTCGTGCCGCGTGGCGGAGGCGACAAAGCTGCTCGAAAACATTTTCCGCAGCGTCAATATCGCGCTCGTGAATGAGTTGAAGCTCGTTTATGCCGCGATGGGGATCGACATTTGGGAGGTGATTCGCGCTGCGAAAACCAAGCCGTTTGGATTCATGGCATTTTATCCCGGTCCGGGCTTGGGCGGGCATTGCATCCCGATTGATCCGTTCTATCTCACGTGGAAAGCGCGCGAGTATTCGCAGAATACGCGCTTCATCGAGCTGGCGGGCGAGATCAACACCGCGATGCCGCGGCATGTGATTGGCAGGGTGGTCGAAGCCTTGAATGCGAAACGCAAGGCATTGAATGGCGCGAAGGTGCTCGTCCTCGGCCTCGCCTACAAACCCAACGTCGAGGATGATCGCGAGTCTCCGAGCTATGCATTGATGGATTTGCTTGCTGATGGCGGGGCGGAAGTGGCCTATCACGATCCGTATGTCCCCGCGATTAAGCCAACGCGGGAGCATTCGCACTGGGCAGGGACGCAATCGGTTGCCTGGGATGCGACTGTGATCGCCTCATTCGACGTGGTGCTCGTGGCGACTGCGCATGCTTGCGTGAACTATCAGGAACTCGCGGATTTCGCGCAGTGCATCGTCGATACGCGCAATGCACTTGCCGGAATTCAGGTCGCATCGGGCAAAGTCTGGAAGGCGTAAAATTGCGCCGCATTCGGAGCCGCAGCGTGAAAGCAGAACCGATTTTAACTCCTTTGAAAAACCCTGGCGAGGCAGCGCTTGAAAAGGATGCGCCATCAGCCGGGGGCAGGGGCATCCGGTTCCGTCTGATCCTTCTGCTCTCCTTTGCCGCGGTTCTCTCCGTTGCATACGGACGATCACTCATTCAATTGATCGCCTATGCCGCTGAAGAATCGCTGCACTCGCACATTCTGCTGGTCCCGCTGATTTCCGGCTATCTGATCTATCTTCAACGCCAAATCCTTCCACGATTCTGCCAGACTTCTCCGGCTCCAGCCGCGCTCGCGCTGGCCGTAGGCTTGCTTGTCTTGGGAGCGGGGTTGCGATTGCGACCAGAACTCAGTCATGGCGACTTCCTGTCGTTTTGCGCGTTCTCATATGTCTGCCTGCTGATCGCGGGAGCACTACTCACCCTTGGTGGGAAGTGGATGATGGCCATCGCCTTTCCCGTGGCGTTTCTGTATTTCATCGTGCCATTGCCAGACGCCGCTGTGAATTGGTTGGAGACAGCATTGAAGTTCGCTTCGGCGGACGCGGCGAACGTCCTTTTTAGCATTACCGGCTCCACGGTGTTTCGTGAAGGATTGGTATTCCAGCTCCCCGGCATCACGCTCGAAGTTGCCCAGGAATGCAGTGGCATTCGATCCAGTTGGGTGCTTTTTATCACCTCCCTTGTTGCTTCTTACGTGTTGCTGAGGAGTTCTTGGCGGCGTGCGGCGATACTGCTTCTGGTGCTTCCGCTGGCGGTGTTTCGCAATGCATTCCGCATCTTGGTGATCGGACTACTCTGCATCCATATCGGGCCGCATATGATTCATAGCTTCCTGCATACGAACGGTGGGCCGGTGTTTTTTGGGCTTTCATTAGTCCCGCTCTTTCTGTTGCTATGGTGGCTGCGAAGGGGAGAAACATCCTTTGCGGTCCAGAAAAAACATCATGAACACATCACGCCATCAGCCAAATAGCACGATCACGATCCCAGCCAAAGAGGGTTGGTCCTGTGTCCGCATCGTTGGACATCTCGCACTAGCTCTCGCGCTTTTGTGCATGGGCTGTGAAACCCCGCGCGCGAATACGCCAATCGCGCAATCATCCGCGCAAAAATCTGTCGTGCTCTCGCCCGGCGATGTGCTTGCCATCTCGTTCCCAGCTACTCCCGAGTTGAATCAAACGGAGAAAATCCGCCCGGATGGGATGATCAACCTGCCGCAGGTGGGAAGGGTGAAAGCCGCAGGCAAAAGCCCCGATGCTTTGCAGATTGACCTGACCGATCTCTACCGGCCAAAGCTGCGGAATGCCGCAGTCGTGGTCGGACTGCAAAGGAGCGGTGCGGTGGTTTATGTCTCGGGAGCGGTGAACCGGCCGGGGAGAGTGAGCATGGAGCGGCCATTGACTGCGTTTGAAGCCATCATGGAATCGGGTGGATTCTCGCCGGGGCTGGCAAATCCGAGGAAGGTGATTCTGGTGAGGCAGTCGAATGGGCGGCAACAGACGCAAATCCTCGATTTGAGTCCTGCGCTCCGCAATGAGGTGGGCGATGCGTTTTACCTCAATCCGTATGATAGTCTCATTGTTCAGGAGAAGATGTTTTAAGGCCGAGGTATTCATTCGTTTCGCAGGCAACTTAAGACAGGACCATATCGGGTGACTCTTCGAACCGTTCCTTCCACCAACCGCGGGCATCGGTATCCCGATATGATGGGTGTCGCGCTAGTGCTGGCTGTCGCGCTGACATGCTCCGGATTGGGCCAGGAAACAGATCCTGAGACTCCGGCTCCGGTGACTCCCCCCGAGCTTCCGGATGCGGCGGCAAAATTGCCGGAACCAGGCGAGCCGGGAATGCCAGACGATGGCACTCTGACTCCTGAACTGCCGCTTGGTGCGATCCCGGTTCGTGACTTTCGCAGGATTGCTCCGCAGAATCTTCAGGAGTGGATGGAGGAGGAGTCAGCCGAACCGACACCAGTCACGGAGCCACCCACATCCGAATCTTCCACCGAGACCAACCCGGATTTTTCGCGCGATGTGGCGATGAATCAGGCGTTGAGCACTGGTGAGACTTTATTGGGCAGCCTCGGTGGATTGGGCGATTCGTTGACTTCGCCGTTTTTGATCGGAGCGCCGTTTGTTCCCCTTGGAGATTCCGCAGCGCAGCCGCTCCGCCCGATTCGGTGGGGATCGCTGGACTTGAGCGGTCGCGCCACGCTGGGAGTGGTTGGCAGCCATTTCAATGGGTTGCAGAACGGGGATGATTTTTCCACTTCCGGCCTCTTTCAGGGAGGCATCTCGGCGCACCTTGGACGATCGAGCCTGTCTTCACTGTGGCTGTCTTACGACCTCGGAATCATCTATCCGGAAAGCGCCGCGCAGAGCAGGCAGGGCGGAGGCGGCGATGGTGCCAGCGGCTTGGATCAATCGTTCTCGCTCATGGCGAAGGTGGTTTTCCCAGAGCTGAGACGAGTGGAATTTCTGCTGGGAATAAAGTATGCGAGCCTGTCCGGTATCGAACGCGATACCGGTAACGGGGCCAAGCGGCAGATCGCCACGGCGTCCTTCTCGACGAACTATAAATACAGCGCGAAGACATCCTTTAACTGTTCCTTCTCGGTGCCGATCCGCAGCTTCAGCGATGCGGTGAGTTCCACTGGAGCTACCAGCACTTTTTTTGTGACCAATCAAGTCACGCGAAAAAGTAGCGTTGGGCTTGGCTACACGTTTGGCACGCTCGATGTGGAGAATGGGAACGATCAAGTCTTCCAGCAAGTGCTGGTGCGGACGACCTTGGTGCCCACCCGTTTCGTCCTGGTCGATGGGACTGTGGGTATCGACTTCCGGGATCAGGGCGACACTTTCTCGACGGCACCCATCTTTGGCCTGAGCGCCACGTGGGATTCGCGACAGGGGACTTCGATTTCTCTCGCCGCCGAACGCCGGATCTTCAATGCGGCCTCATCCATCAATACAAACTTCACGAGTTCCAGCGTGGTGCTGCGGCTGGGTCAGCGGCTGAGGTGGGGAGTCATCGGGCTGCTCTCCGGCGGGTATGAGTACACGGAATATGAAAGCACTGGCACTGGCGGTCAGGGGAGTCGCAAAGACAAACTGTTTTACTTTTCGGGGACGGTGGTGAAGCCACTGACCCGGCACTGGAATTGTGCGTTGAATGTTTCGGTCGGGAAAAACGAATCCGAAGTGAACCCGTTCGATTACTTCCAGACGACCTTCAAAACGTCTGTGGAGTTTTAAGACCCTTGCGGAGTCCGTGCGGCCGGACCGCAAACCCATCAGCCAGTGAGCGCCAACATCCTCCTCGCCTATGCGGGCGCACTTTTCTGCGGAGCGCTGGCGGCGGCTGCCATCGTTTCCCGCCGCCGCTCGGCAGCAGGCTGGTTCTTCTTTTTTGGAATGGCGGCGCTTGCGGTGGTAAGTGCGCTGAATGGGCAATGCGCACGGGCGGACCGGCCCGAGGAGATCGCCTACTGGCAGAACATGGCGTTCGCGATGAAGGCGTTTCTTCCCGGCATCTGGCTGAGTTTCTCCGTCGTCTATTCCCGCGGAGATTTCCGGGAATGGCTTTCGCGGTGGCGTCTCGCCATCGTCCTTTCGTTTGTCCTCCCGATCGGGCTGGCTTTGGCGAATCTCGGCGGGCTGCTCTCGCTCGTGAGCAATCCGGATGCGGACGGCGCGTGGTGGCTGAAATTCTCCGGCGCGGCGAAGCTGCTCAATGGGCTGCTGCTGATCGGCATGGTTTTGATCCTGATGAATCTGGAGCGCACCTTTCGCGCGGCAGTGGGGACGATGCGGTGGCGGATCAAATTCCTGATCCTCGGACTGACCGCGATCTTTGGGGTCGGCATTTATACGCAAAGCCAGGCGCTGCTTTTTCCCGGCTACAATCCCGAGTGGGCGCAGTTGGAAACGGTCGCACTGCTCGTCGGATGCTCGCTGATGGCGATCGGTTATTTGCGGAGCGGTTTTGCGGAAAGCGACGTGTATCCGTCGCGCGCGGTGTTGCATCGTTCGCTCACGGTGCTGCTCGCGGGCGGGTATTTGCTGGCGATCGGTGTGCTGGCGCAGGTCGTGGTTTTTTTCGGCGGCCTGAAGAGCATTCAGACGCAGGCGTTCCTCGTGCTCGCCGGGCTGACGATCCTTGCGGTGGGGCTGCTTTCGGAGCGGTTCCGGCAGGGCGTCGGGCGGTTTGTCAGCGAGCATTTTCACCGGCCGGGTCATGATTCACGGGAAATCTGGACGCGGCTCACGGAGCGGACGGCGAACGTGCTGGATGAGCCAGGGCTGTGCGGTGCCACGGCGCGATTGATTTCGGAAACGTTTCAAATTCTTTCCGTCACGATCTGGCTGGCGGAGGAAAGCGCGGGGCGCTTCACGGTCGGCGGATCGAGCGCGCAGGCAATGGCGGAGGCTGCGCCAAGTGTGCCGGTGACGGGGCCGATTCGCGAGGGGCTGCTGCGGATCGGACGCGCGTTTGATTTGGAAGAAACGCGGGAGCCGTGGGCCGAGCCGCTGAGGCAACTCGCGCTCACGAAATTCACCGGCGGCGGAAGTCGCCTCTGCGTCCCGCTCCGGAGCGGCGAGCGGCTGCTCGGTGTGGCGATGCTCGCGGATCGCGTGAACGGCGTGCCGTACACGACCGAGGAGCTGGAGCTGCTAAAATGCATCGCCGATCAAATCGCGGCAGGGCTCGTGCGGATGCGGCTCACGGGCGAGCTGATGATGGCGAAGGAGTTGCAGGCGTTTCAGACGATGTCGGCCTTCTTCGTCCACGATTTGAAGAATGCCGCCTCGACGCTGAACCTGATGCTGCAAAACCTGCCGACGCATTTCGACGACCCGGAATTTCGCAAGGATGCGCTGAGTGGAATCGCGAGCACGGTCAAACGCATCAACGATCTCATCAGCCGGCTCGGCGCGCTGCGGAACCAACTCGAACTGAAACCCGTCGAGTGCGATCTCAACCAACTCGTCGGCGATGCGCTGCAAAGCATGAACGGCACGCTTGGCGTCGAAGTGCGGCGCGATTTGCATCCGCTCCCGACGATCGTCGCGGATCGCGAGCAAGTGCAAAGTGTGCTCGTGAATCTGCTGATGAACGCGCGCGACGCAGTCGGCAGCGGCGGCACGATCGAAGTCGCGACGAGCGAGCGCGACGGGCAGGCGATGCTTTCCGTCGCGGACAATGGCTGCGGCATGAGCGCGGCGTTCATGAAGGATTCGCTCTTTCGCCCGTTCCACAGCACCAAACAGAAGGGTCTCGGCATCGGTATGTTTCAGTCGAAAATGGTCGTCGAGGCGCATCGCGGAAACATCCAGGTCGAAAGTGAACCCGGCAAAGGCACGACATTCCGCGTGCTGCTCCCTTTGAAAGCGAACCCATGATGAAACCCCGATTGCTGCTCGTCGATGATGACACCGAAATTCGCACCCAAATGAAATGGGCACTCGCCGCCGATTACGAAGTGGCGCAGGCCGGCGACCGCGCGAGTGCGCTGGAGGCTTTCAAAACGCACCGGCCATCCGCGGTGCTGCTCGATCTCGGCTTGCCACCGCGTCCGAACGAACCGGAGGAAGGTCTCGCCGCGCTGGCGGAAATCCTCGCGGTGGATCGCACGGCGAAAGTGCTTATCGTCTCCGGCCAGGGCGAAAAGGAAAACGCCCTGCGCGCGGTCGGCGCTGGCGCGTATGATTTTCTCTGCAAACCGATCGACCTCGATGAGCTGAAACTCGTGCTCCGCCGCTGCGTGTACGTGGCCGATCTCGAGCGCGAGCACCGCGCCTTGCAGCAGAGCATCCGCACGGATGTGTTCGAGGGAATGCTCGGATCGAGCACGCAGATGCAGGCGGTCTTTGGCATGATCCGCAAAGTCGCCGCGAGCGGCGCGCCAGTGCTGCTGCTGGGTGAAAGCGGCACGGGCAAGGAAATGGCGGCGGCGGCGATTCATCGGCGCAGCACACGGAAAGACATGCCGTTCGTCGCGATCAATTGCAGCGCGATTCCCGAGAACCTGATCGAGAGCGAACTTTTCGGGCATGAAAAAGGCGCGTTCACCGGCGCGCAGGCGCAGCGCAAAGGGCTGCTGGAGAGCGCGGCAGGCGGCACGCTTTTTCTCGATGAGATCGGCGATTTGCCCGCGCCGATTCAGGTGAAACTCCTGCGCTTTCTCCAGGAGCAGACTTTTCTCCGAGTCGGCGGACGGCAGGAAATCCAGATCGACACACGCATCGTGGCGGCGACGAATGCGGACCTCAAGCAGTCGGTGGCGAAGGGCGCGTTTCGCGAGGATTTGTATTTTCGACTCGCGGTGATCGTCGTGAATCTGCCGCCGCTGCGCGAGCGCGGGGAGGATTTTGCGGTGGTCGCGCAGGCGTTTCTCGATCGCTTCGCCACGGAAAATGCGAAGAGCGGCCTGAGCTTTGCGCCGGATGCGCTGCGCGCGATGCTGCGGCACGCATGGCCGGGCAATGTGCGGGAATTGCAAAACCGCATCCAGCGCGGCGTGATCATGGCCGACGGAAAACGCCTCACCGCGGCCGACCTCGATCTCGCAGACGCCAGCGACGCAGCTGCCGTGAGCACACTCAAGGAGGCGCGCGACGGCCTCGATCGCGAGATGGTGCAGCGCGCGCTGAAGCGCCACGGCGGGAAGATCGCCCCGGCAGCGATGGAGCTTGGGATCAGCCGACCCACTTTTTACGAGCTGATGGAAAAGCTCGGGATCGCGAAGGAATAAAACGTCTGCGTACGCATAGTATAAGCGAGTTGACCATCCTCCACGCGGAGGGCATCGGTGCATGGGAGGAGAGCCTTTGTTCCTTGGCGAACTTCATGGGCGTCCCAGCCGTGCATCTGCGTCTCGCGGAGGCTGGCTCGGGTGCGGAGGAGTTCTTGCGAGTCCTTTCCAAAGCGGGGGCCGTGGCCATGAGTGCCGAGACTTTGGCTGCCATCGAAAAACTCGGCCTTGTCCCGGCGGATTTCGCGCGATTGGGCGACAGTCCCTTGAAGGGCGTTTTGGTCTATGGGTATCGCGCGAGCGCGCATCATGCCGAACTGGCGAAGCGGTGGAGCGATGGCGCGGTGCGAGCGATGGAACCGCTCCAGGGTGCCACCCGATGCTCGTTTCCCGGCACGGGGAAAGCGCACGCCCGGCAGCTTGCCGGGTGCGAATTTAACCGGGCACCAGCCACCGCGGACTGCTGTTTCGATGTCGTCGCGGGATCGAATGTGGAAACGCTCATGGAGTTGGCGGCCCGGCCCGTTTTCATCCGGACGAATCGTTGCGGGGCGCCGTGGTTTCATTGGGCGGGGGGCGATTCGATCGCGGATCCGAACGAGAGCATTCACGAAGACACACTCATGCGCCGATGCGAGCGCCTGGTGCCGCCGATCATGTTTTTGCGCGCCGCGTTCCCGAATGCCTGCTGGGAGAATCCCGTCCGGACAGCACGAGTGATTATTGATGATCCATTGCTCCGGGAAAGTTATGGGTTCCTGAACTACCACGACTTGTTCAAATCGCAGGCGCGCCTGCGCTACGGGGTCACCACTGCGTTCATCCCGTGGAACTATCGCCGCACGTCGCGGAAAGCTGCCCGCGTTTTTTCGGAACATCATCCGTCGCACTCGATCTGCGTGCATGGGTGCGACCACAGCAACAACGAATTCGGCGTGACCGACGAGAACCTGCTCGACCGCAAGTCGCAGGCTTCCGTCGCGCGCATGGAGAATCATGAGCGGCAAACCGGCATTCCATGGGATCGGGTGATGGTATTCCCCCAGGGAAAATTCACCACAGTCGCGATGAGGGCGGTGCGTCACGCTGGTTTTCTCGCAGTGGTGAATTCCACCCGCATCGCCGCCAATCACAACGGGAGCGATTCGTCGTTGGGTGAAGAGCTCTTGCCCGCGACGAACCGGTATGCTGGCCTGCCAATCTTCGCCCGCCGCGATCCGACCCAAATGACCGCTTACGCGCTGGATTTGTTTCTCGGGAAACCCGTGCATGTCGTGGAGCACCACGATTGGTTTGCGAAAGGATGCGATGATTTGGAGGAGTGCGTGCGGTTTTTGAAGAAGATCGAGCCCGCGCTGGCGTGGCCGTCGCTGGCCGAATCGCTGCCGCGACAGCATTTGCGAAGGCAAGGTGGCGATGGCAAATGCCACGTCCGCTTTTTTACATCGCAGTTTGAGTTTGAAAGCCCGGACTCCCGCGCGCGTTCGTTCCTTTTCACCCGACCCGAGCCGGAAGAGTGCCGGGTGAAGAGCGTGCGGGTGGGAGGCGCGGAGGTTCCTTTCACCCATCGCGATGGGTTTGTTGAGTTCGAGTGTGAGTTGGGTCCGAAGCAAAGAGTTTCCATGCGGCTGCATGACTCGGCTCCGAATGAAAGTGCGTGGACACCCGGGCTGAAATACCGCGCCATGATCCACGTCCGGCGCAAACTCTCGGAGTTTCGCGACAATCATCTGGTCAAACATCCCGCCCTTTTGCGCAGCGCCATCCAGGGCGTGCGCCGCCTGAAATGGTCCACGGATGGGAGGCATCCAAACGGTGTCCATCGAGAGGAAAAGACGTGAAAGCCGCAGCATCAACTATGACACATCGCAATCTTCAGCGACAAACGCGGCCTGCCATCAGTTGCAGGCTGCTCGCTTTCCTGCTTCAGAAACTGCATTCCCTCCGGGGCGCGCAATCCCAGCCGTTCGCAGCCACCACGATTTCACAAAATGTTCACCAGTAACTCCAAACGCTCATCCATCGCCATCACCTGCTGTGCGGCACTGCTCGCCACGGGCTGCTCGCCCGAGGCAAAGAAAGCGCGCATCCAGGCAAAGGCGGACGGCTACCGCACCACCGGCGAATACGAAAAGGCACGCATCGAATATCTGAATCTGCTGCGCGCCGATCCGCAAAATGCCATCGCGAATTTGCAGCTCGGCCTGATCTGGCTGGAGCAGGGCGCAGCCGTGCAGGCGCTGCCCTATCTGCTGCGGGCAAAGGACGACGCGTCCGGCGATCTCATGGCGCGGGGAAAACTGGCGACGGCGTTTCGCTCCATCGGCCAGTATTCCGACGCGCGGAAAGAGGCGCTGGAAATCCTGGCGCGCGATCCCGCGCATGGCGACGCGCTGCTCGTGCTGGCCGACACGGCGGCGACGCCCGACCAAATCCGCAGCACGGAAGTCGAGCTGGCCAAGTCGGAGGCGCTCCCGAGCGCGAGCCTGGAACTCGCCAAGGCGACTCTCGCGGGGAAAAAAGGCGATGCCAGCGCCGCGGAAAAGTCCCTGCTCCGCGCGCTGGAACTCGATCCCAAATCCCCCTCAGCGCATCTCGCGATGGCCAATCTTCGCGTCGCGCAAAAGGACACCGCGAGGGCGGGCGCCGAATTTGAAATGGCCGCGGCGCTGTCGCCGCCACGATCGATCGCGCGGCTGAAATACGCGGAATTCCAAGCGCAAAACGGGGCGCGCGAGGAAGCCCGGAAATCCCTCCAGGCGCTGACCGCACAAGTGCCGGATTACCTCCCGGCGTGGTGCCTGCTCGCGCATTTTATGCTGGCGGAAAAAAAATTCCCCGAGGCGTTGGCTGCGCTCGACAATGTGTTCCGTCGGGACACGATGAATTTTGAAGGCCGCATGATTCAAGGGCAGGTCTATCTCGCGAAAGGCGATGCCGCCAAAGCGGTCGAGTGTTTCGAAAAACTCGACAAGGCATACACCGGCGTGCCCGTCATCAAATTCCACCTCGCGCGCGCCTTCCTGCTCGCCGGGAATCCCGCGCAGGCGACCGCCGTTTTGAGCATGGCCGTCACGGCGGACCCGGATTTTGCGGAAGCGGCGCTGCTGCAAGGCGAGCTGAATCTGCGGCGCGGCGAGGCGCCGGCGGTCGTGACTGCGATGCTCGAACTGCTCGTGAAACAGCCGAAACTGCTGCCCGCGCATTTGCTGCTGGCCGATGCCTATCGCACGCTGGGCCGGCTGGAGGAAGGCGCGGAGATTTGCCGCGCGCAGATCGCGGCCAGCCCGGAGAGTTCGCATCCGCAATTTCTGCTCGGCAGCATTTTGCGCCAGCAGGTGAAGATCCCCGAAGCGCGCGAGGCTTTTCAAAAAGCGCGCGATCTCGGCCACGATTCGTTCCTGACTTCGTATCAGCTCGTGGAGCTGGATTTGATGACCCAGAATTTCGACGCCGCCACGCAGCGCGTGCAAAAACAGCTCGCGCAAACACCAAACGCGGCGGGTGCGCATTTCCTGCAGGCACGAATTTTTGCCGCGCAAAAGAAGTGGGATCAGGCCGAGGCGTCGCTGGTGAAAACGCTCGAACTCGATCCGAACTTCGTCAGCGCATACGACATGCTCGTTTCCACCTACGTCGCCGCCGGCAAGCTGACGCAGGCGATCGGCCAGCTCGACGGCATGGTGGCGCTGAATCCGAACAGCGAACGGCCGCTGATGCTTTCAGCGATGATCCACGACCGGATGAAGGATCACGTGAAAGCCGCGGCGACCTACGAAAAGCTGCTCGCCCAAAATGCGAACTTCGCGCCGGCGCTGAACAATCTCGCGTGGCTTTACGCGGAGCATTTGCAGAAGCTCGACCAAGCCTACGAGCTGGCGCGAAAGGCGCGGACTTTGCAGCCGGGAAATCCCGCGATCGCGGATACACTGGGCTGGATTTGCTACAAGCGGGCGGACTATCCGCAGGCGGTAGCGCTCTTGCGCGAGGCAGTGGCGAAGCTGCCGACCGAGCACGAAGTGCAGTATCATTTCGGGCTCGCGAATTACATGATGGGCGAGATGGATGCAGCTCGCACGTCACTGCGTTTTGCCGCGGATGCGATGCAGGATTTCCCGGGAAAATCGGAGATCCGCGAACGCCTCGCCTCACTCGGCGACCGTCCGAACGGGATGAAAGGACCGTCGGCGACGCAGTTCGAGGAAATGGCGAAGGCGCAACCGTCGGACATCGTGGCGCAGATGCGAATCGGCGAGTTTCACGAGAAGGAGAAAGACTTCGCCAAGGCGGCGGCGACCTATGAAGGGGTCATTAGAATCAATCCGAAGCTGCTCCCGCCGATGCTGAAACTGGCGGAACTCTACGCAGGCCCGCTCAAGGATCCCGCCAAGGCGCTGGACTACGCAAAAAAGGCGCGGGTGCTCGCGCCGAATGATCCGAAGGCAAATGGCCTGCTCGGGACGATCGCGCAGCTGAACGGAAACTTCACCTGGGCGTACAGCCTCTTGCAGGAAAGCGCGCGGCAACTCCCGGACGACGCCACGATCCTGCACGCGCTCGCCGCGAGCGCGTACAGTCTCGGCAAGGTGAAAGAGGCGCAGCAGGCGATGGAGCGTGTGCCCAGCCTCGCGGCACCGGATTCACCCGAAGCGGTGGACGCAAAACGTTTCCTCGAAATGACGGCGCTGACATCGGATTCCGCCCGCCTGGCCGAGGCCGAACCAGAAGTCCGAAAGATCCTCGAAACCGATCCTTCATTCGTGCCGGCACTCATGGCGCGCGCGGCGATCGAAGCGCACCGCACCGACCACAAAGCTGCGGCGGCGACCTATGCGGAAATCCTCCGGCTTCGCCCCGATTTTGCCCCTGCGCAAAAGGAACTGGCCATCGTTTACACCGATCATGGTGGCGATCAAGCAGCGGCTTACGAACTGGCGGCAAAGGCGCGCAAGACGTTGCCCGATGACGCGGAGCTGGCGCAAACCCTGGCTGAATTGAGCTACGAACGGAAAGAGTATGCCTACACCCGCCAGCTCCTGCGCGATACCGAAGCCCGGAAGCCGCTCGGTGCCAAACAATTGTACCTTATGGGAATGGCCTCCTGGCAGACCAAAGAGAAGGCACAAAGCCAGGAGGCACTGAAGCGAGCGCTGGAGGCCGGGCTCGCCGAGCCCCTGTCATCCGAAGCCCGGCGCGTGATCGAGCTGCAGGATCGTGAGTAGTTCGAGTGCGCCGCTGGGTAAATCGTCAGGGATTCTTACGAGCGAAGAACAAGATGTATCTCTATTGGAAACAATGCTTTATGCATTATTTACCCTGTCTCACGGTGCAAAGCGTCGGCAGAGCTTACAGTTTTTCGCTCGGCTCGATCGGTGTCAACATTGAGAGTATCCATCAAAATACTCTGCACGTGCGACTTACAGCAAGGATTGAAACCGTGGCATGGGCTTTGCTAGGGTAGGGAAGTCGGAAAACCGACAATCATCAAACAAACACAATCAACATATGAAACGTCTAATGACTATCGCCGCACCTCTGGTTGTGGGCATCAGTGCCCTCCTCAGTCAGAACGCATCGGCGATTCCAATTACTGGTGAAGTCTCCTTCGCCGGTAGCTACACCATCAACAACCCGAACCTCGCGCTCGCCACAGCTTTCACTAGCTTCTCCGGCGTCACCGTGAGCCTCGCGCCAACTGGGGATTACGCCGGTCTCGCTGGTTCCGCCGTCACCATGACGCCGTTCACCTTCGATCCGTTCCCAGCGGGTGGAATCGTGCCGCTCTGGTCGATCGTCGGATCCCCAGGGACGACGTTTGATCTGCTCGCGCTCAACGTCGCGTTTGAATCGCCGACCGCCCTGCTTCTCACCGGAACAGGCATCGCGCGCAAGACCGGCAGGGATAACACTCCTGGAACTTGGATCCTGAGCGCCAACACGCTCGGAACCACGTTCAGCTTCTCCTCCACCAACTCGTCCATCCCAGACGGCGGAACCACCGTCGCGCTGCTCGGCATGGGACTCGTCGGAGTGGAAGGCCTGCGCCGCAAGCTCGGTGCTTTGAAGCGCTAAGGCGACTTCCAGCAAAAATAGTTTGCCGGGCGGGGAAGCAATTCCCCGCCCGGTTTTATTTTGCCCCGATCCAATCCCGCACGCGCCTTTCCCGGAATGGAAATCATGGCAGTGCACAGGCGAAATCCCGCGGGCAGCGGGAGGAATCAGCCTCGTTTGTTCCGGCGAGAAGCCAGCCAGAGCGCGCCGAGCAGCGCCATCGCGACCGCAGTCGGTTCCGGGACGGTCGCCACGCGAAAACCGAAAACATTTCCCGCACCCGCCGGATCGAAGAAACCGTGGCTCGATGCGCGCAAATCCCCGACGTTCAGAGCCCACGACCCGCCGCGCACGCCGCGTTGCCCGTTGCCATCAACCGTATCGTTCCATTCGGATACATTCCCGCCTTGGTCGAACGTCCCGTAAAAACTCCCGGATTGCGTGTAAGCACCGACGTTCGTCAGGTAGTTCTCCGCAGTGACGAAGCCAGGCGAGCCGGTCGCCGCGTAACCGTCGTCATAGCCGTTCGCCAAACTGTCGAACGCAAAAAAATTACCCACCCGCGTGTCGTCGGGAGTGATTCCCGGTGGCTGATCGCTGAACGGCTGGAGATTGGTTTGCATCGGATACAGCCAGTAACCGTCGCCGTCTCCCCGGGATTGCTCAGTAGGTATTGATTATGATTTTGTGAGCAGGTAAAAGAGGATGCTGGCGGCGAGATTGGCGAGTTTCTTGGTGTAGCAATGGGTCTTGCGGCGCAGGCGGGCGAGGTA
>JANNWY010000072.1:0-22562 GCA_031409335.1 Chthoniobacteraceae bacterium
GCGGGGCATGCTTTTGTGTTCCGCTTTGTGGGTGGGGTTGGCCGCGGTATACTCTATGCGCTTCTTGTGCGGGATGTCCCCCTGTTCTATGTCCGTTTTTCGTTTTTCGACGTTCTTTGTTCAGCCCGCCGCCGGCCCCGCCCGACTGAGGGACGCCGACCGAAATCCACTGCCGCTGCGCGGGGCTGAACATCGAACATCGAACATCGAACGTCGAACATCGAATCAAGAGGCGGGTTCAAAAACGCGCGTTGCTCCAGTCCAGCGACGCGAGGCCTTGGCGGAGTTGCTCGATGCGGCGGATGTAAAACTCGACGGGGCCATCGCCGCCGTGACTCAGCCGCGCGCTGCGAAAATGACTCAACGCTTCATCCCAATGCTGCTGCCGGTAATAGATGATACCTTTCCAAAAAAGATCGCGCCGCTCCGCCTCCTCGGGAGTCAGCGTGTCCTTCAGCCCAAGCAATTCATAGACTTCCTCGCGGCTGCGCTCTTCCTGGTAACGCTGGATCAATTCCATTGGGCGCACTTCCACGCCGGTCTCGGATTGGTTGAAAGTCGTGCAGCCGATCAAAATGCGGGAGCCGTAGATCGTGTTCGCCGCGCAAAGCCGGCGCGCGAATTCCACTGGCTCGCCCGCGACGCTGAAATTTCCCAGCCGGCTCGATCCATACGCCGCCACCACCACATCGCCCGAATTCACCCCGATGCGGAAGTCGAACATCTGCCGCCAGATTTTCGCGCATTCCTCGTTCACCTCATCGAGCCGCACGGTGAGGGCCACGGCGGCTGCGGCCGCGGTGCGCGCGTGCGCCTTGTCTGGCAGCGGCGTGCCGAAGACGACGCGCAGACTTTCGCCATCGCATTCATCGAGATAGCCGCCGCTGGCGACGAGGAATTCGGACGCGTTGCGGAGAAAGGAATTGTGCAGCGCCACATAGTCCGCGACCGGCAGCGCGTCGGAGAGTTCCTCGTGATTGAAGATTTCGCACACGACCACGGACGCTTCGCAAAGCTCGCCTTCAAACGCGAGCGGCTGATCCGAATCGACCAGCGCCGTGAACGTTTCCGTCGAAACGCGCTCGCCGAAGATGTCGCGGACGATGCGCTTGCGGCTGCCGCTCGCGCTCTGCGAATACGCAAACGCGGAGAGGAAACTGAGGCACGTCGCGGCGAGCGAAGCCCACGGCGAAAAGAAAATCCCGAAGAGATGCAGCAGCATCGTCGCCACCACGATTTGCGCGAGCGCCGCGGCGGCGACCACGCATTTCAACATGCGCCCACCGATGTCGATGCTCGTCCACGCGAGGCCAAACGCGAAGGCGATGAAGCACGGATATTGCACCCAGCGATTCGAGATCGGTGTCGCGCCGCCAAACGCCACGGCCACTGCCGCATCGAGCCGCGCCCACAGCCCGGCCTCGTGTAACCCAGCGCAGATGAGACTCACGACCAGGCCGAGGAAAAGGGTAACCTTGAGATAACGCACCGTGGGGAGAGGGAAGTTGAGAGTTGAGAGTTGTGTGTTGAGTGACGCTTTTTCGCGCGCCGCGCGTCCGGCATTTGGTGCCGTTCCATTTCAAGAAGACAGATGGCAGCGAAGTGCGCGAGCGTTTTGAACATTCGCGGCGCGCCGCTCAACACTCAACATCTGCGAACTTCTGGTCCAGGCTCCACCAGCCCAACTGCGTGGAAGAACAGCGGAAAACCGCCTCCAACTGCAACTTCTTCAGTTTCTAATCCGGCGGCGTTTGAGGAAAAGCATGGGTCGTGTGGAAAGGGAGCGCATTTTCCGTTGCACGGGAAAGTGCGCGCGGCGGGTGCTTCAACGCCGGGAGCGAAGGGCGCGGGTGATTCGCGCCACCGCTCGTCCAGCGCGCGAGCGCGCCAAGGCGCACTCCCAAATGCGCAATACCGTCCAGCCCGCCGCCCGCAACGCGCGCGTTACCGCGCGGTCGCGTTGCGCATTCCGGGCGAGCTTGGCCGCCCACCATGCCGCGCGGGTCGCTGGCATGGTCGCGTGGCGCGGGCAGCCGTGCCAGAAGCAGCCGTCCACGAAGACGGCGACGCGCTCGCGGCGGAAGACGAAATCGGGTTTGCCGAAGACGCGTGCATTTCGCCGCCAGCCGGTGATGGCATATTCGCGCATCAGCGCGATGAGGCGGAGTTCCGTCGCGCGGTTCCCGCGCGAGCGGATGAGCGACATGACGGCGCTGCGCTTCGCCTTGGTGAAGACATCAGCCATCCGCGCGCTCGCCGTGGCCGGCGGCGATTTGGGAACGGCGGGCGGTTTCGTCGTCGTCGTGCGTGTGCATCCGGTCGTAGAGACCCGACCATTGGGCGTCGCAGGGGTGGAGTTCTTCGTCGGCGGGTTCGCCGGCGTCCGCCCGCCGCCACGCCTCGGCGGCGAAGCGTCTCAGCACGCGCGGCCAGCCGCTCCCGGCGTCTTCGTAGCCATCGGGATGCAGGCCGGGGAAAGCGTAAGCGACGGCGCACCATGCGCGGAGGAAGTCGGGTTTTGGGAGTCTCATTCGCATTTCATTGCCGGGGAAAAGTGCGGCCTGTCAGGAAATGCGATGCCGGGCGCAAGGTTGCGCGCAAGCTGTGCAGAATCTGCATAAGTGCGGCGGTCGGCGATGTGTTCGAGCAACCCATCGACACCGACGCCATACAAAGCGAAGTGTGGATGACTGAAATGCTCATCGAACGGATCGTCGGCCAAAGTGAACGGCTCGCAGATGTCGTCCTCGGCGGGCACTCGGACAGTCTGAATCCGAAACGCTCGGAAAGGCGAACCCGCAACCGGGTTGGCCGCAGCCACATCAACCGGCACAGGAAGTCCGTCGCTCACTTTGACCGGCAGCCGCATGTGCAACGCGACTCGCAAGCAATCGCTGTCATCAAACTGAGCAAGACACTCTGCGCCAATCACCGTTACGCACGCAGTGCCGAATTTGTCCTCCATCATGTAAGGCCAAACGTCATCGAGATCACTGAATTCAATGTGCACGGATGCCCATGTTTCAAACCTCGTTGCCACTCGCATGACCACGCGCATGAACTCGTCACCGCCGTTGTAACACTCGCTCAGATTTACGCGCTCATTGGTTTTGGATGGCTTCTTGCACTCGTGCCAAAGCGAGAGAGCGCAGCCAAATACGGCAGCAGGGTCGGGTTGTTCAGATTCATCACTCATCACTTCCCGACAAGTCTCCGGCCCAATAGTTTCCTGGAATGATTGTTCGGAAAAAATGGACACGAGACGAGTTGCTCGTCGCGCTCAACCTCTACCACAAGCTCACGTTCGGGCAGCTTCACGCCCGCAATCCGGTGGTCTCTGCTTTGGCGGAGAAAATGGGCCGCACGCCGAGCAGCGTTGGCATGAAGCTTTGTAATTTCGCTTCGTTCGACCCGGCACTTCAATTGCGTGGCATCAAAGGTCTGCAAGGTGCGAGTGCGCTCGACCGTGCGGTCTGGGATGAATTTCACGCCGACCTCAATGACGCAGTTCCGGCGAGCGAAGGGGCGCTACGAACGCTGTTCGGTGCCGACGAGGGCAGCGAACTCGAAGTGCTCCCGAAAGACGGTGTGCGGGTGCGGAAGCGCCCGCCGCACGGGCCAATGGAGGCTACCGCAAGTGTGAAGCTCCGGCGCGGTCAGGAATACTTTCGCGATGCCGTGCTGAACAACTTCGGCGGACGCTGCGGCGTGACCGAGCTGGCCGTGCGCGAGTTGCTGATTGCGTCGCACATCCTCCCGTGGGGTACGCACGTCGCGGAGCGGCTGAATGTCCGCAACGGCATCTGCCTCTCGCGTCTGCACGACGCTGCTTTCGATCGGGGACTCATCGGGTTCGACGACAAGTTCCGGCTCCTGCTTTCACCACGACTCAAAGCCGCGCTGCCACAGCGCAGCGTCGCCGATAACTTCGGCGCTTACGCGGGAGAGACGCTGCACTTTCCCGATGACGCCGCGCCGCCGGAGTTGGCGTTTCTTTCGCAGCATCGCGCGACCATTTTCCGCAAAACGTAGCCGACGCGGAATGCGCCCGCCCTTCTGCGCGATGAGGATTTCCGAGCCGTCCTTGTGGTAGCGCGCGCTGATGTCGCGCTCGGTGACGAGGCCGAAGCCGAAGCCATTGCCGGCGGCATAGTTCTGGAGGTAATTCCAGAGATGGTCGGAGAGCGTGTATTTTGGGTCGGGTTTCGGCTCGAGGATGCTCCCAAGCTTTGGGCCGTCGGCGGGGAACTGCGGGAACTCGAAATACCGCCACTCGCGGAAACCGACGATGAAGATGCGCTCGCGGTGCTGGGGGACGACGCTCTGCGCGTCGATGATCTTGTGATAGACGGTGTAGCCGAGCGCTTCGGTGAGGGTGCGGTGGATGATGTCGAAGGTCTTGCCGCCGTCGTGGCCCTTGAGGTTCTTGACGTTCTCCAGGACGAACGCGGCGGGGCGGTGGAAGTCGAGGATGTCGGCGATGGAGAAGAAGAGGTTGCCCTGCTTCACGTCCTCGAAGCCGTGCTTGCGGCCGAGGCTCAGCTTCTTCGACACGCCCGCGATGCTGAACGGCTGGCACGGGAAGCCGCCGCAGAGGATGTCGTGCGCGGGAATGTCGGCGACGGCGACGCTGTGGATGTCGCCATGCGGACGCTCGCCGAAATTGGCCTCGTAGGTCTGCTGGCTGAATTTGTCGTAGTCGGAGGAGAAGACGCACCGCCCGCCCGCGCGCTCGAAGGCGAGGCGGAAGCCGCCGATGCCGCAGAACAAATCAATGAAGCGCGGCGGGGCGGCTCCGTATTCCGGCGAGTCCTCGCGGAGGACGCACAACTCCGCGTTGCCGTTGCGCCCCCGTTTGGGTGCGCGTCTCGCCTTCGTGGTCTTGGTTGTGTGCTTGCTCGGCTTGCGTGGCATTTTGTTTTTCAGACGAAAGGCCAAACGTGAAGCGGTGTCGAGCAGGCCGCGCTTTTCCCACGCACGCGCCGGGTGAGTTTTCCTGCTTCCGTCCAAAAAAAGGGTCGGTTCCAGAATCTCGCTCAGTCGAGCAGGCCGGACGCGCTTTGCCGTGCCGTAAAATTCACTTTGCATGCGTATCATAAATGATACACTTTCGCTGTGCCTGATTCGCGCCCACTGCCGGTTCTCTTTTTTCGCACCGATGCGGACAACGAGCCGGTGCGCGCATGGTTGAAAGATTTGGCCCGCGAGGAACGGCGCACCATCGGCGAAGACCTCAAGACGCTGCAATTCCGCTGGCCGCTCGGGATGCCCCTCGTGCGCAGCCTCGGTGACGGCGTTTGGGAATTGCGCTCCACTTTGCCGACACGGATCGCGCGTTGTCTTTTTTAGGTGCCGCGCGGTCGCATCGTGCTGCTGCACGGCTTTATCAAGAAAACACAGAAAACACCACCGGAGGACAAGGCGCTGGCCTTGAAACGCAAACATGCCCACAGCAAAGCAGAAAAAAACTAAGAACCCGCATGACGGCAGCAGTCTCGATGACTTCCTGAAAGAGGATGGTGTGTTCGAGGAAGTGCAGGCCGCGGCGCTCAAGCGCGCGTTCGCGCTGAAGCTTGCCGATCTGATGGAAGAACAGCAGGTGAACAAGACCTCGCTGGCCGGACAGATGCGCACCTCGCGCGCCGCGCTCGACCGGCTTCTCGATCCCGCGAATACGTCGGTGACGCTGGCGACGCTGACACGCGCCGCGCGGGCGCTGGGACGCAAGGTGAAGATTGAATTGGTCCCGGCGTAGTCCGCGATCCGGCGACCGGGCGTTTCAACGGCTGCGCGAAGCGATTGAAAGAAATTGCGATGCTCCTATCGCACTCGCGCGCTCACCAGCAATTGTTGCAGCACACGCTGCGGCTCCGCGATCAACAGGCCGTCCACGGTGAAGCGTTTCACTTCCGAGCCGGGCAGTTCGTATTTGAAATCGCGCAGGATTCTTTCGCACACGGTCAGCAGACCGCGCGCGCCGGTTTTTTCCTCGGCGGCCTGACGGGCGATCTCGCGCAGGGCGGATTCGGCGAAGCTCACGTCGATGCCGTAGGCGCGGAAGGCGCGCTCGTATTGGCGCAGGATGCTGCCTTCCGAGCGCTCCATGATTTCGTAAAAATCATCCACGCGCAGCGGTTCGCAGACGACGCGGACGGGGAGCCGCCCGATGAATTCCGGCTCGAATCCGTATGCGATGAAATCGCGCGTGGATGCCTCGCGCGTCAGGTCCGCGGCAGCGTGGCCATCCGCGCCGGGTGAGGGTTTTTCGAGACGGTGCGCGATGAGTTCCGGCAGTTTTTCGAACGCGCCGCTGACGATGAAAAGGATGTTGCGAGTATTCACCGTGTCCGCCTGCGACCGCTGGCCGCTGCGCTGAAATTCCATCGCCGCCTGGAGCTGCGCCTGGATGTCATTCTGGCTGCGCACCGGCACCTCGGTTTCCTCCATCAGCTTCAGCAAAGTGGTCTGCACGCCGCGTCCGCTCACGTCGCGTCCGGTCTGCTGCGCGGGTGCGGCGATTTTGTCGATCTCGTCGATGTAGATGATGCCGTACTGCGCGAGTTCGATGTCGCCATCCGCCTTGTGCACGAGATCGCGCACGAGATCCTCCACGTCGCCGCCGACGTATCCCGTCTCCGAAAACTTCGTCGCGTCCGCTTTCACAAAAGGCACGCCGATCAGCTCGGCGATGTGTTTCACCAGATACGTTTTCCCCACGCCCGTCGGGCCGATGAGGATGACGTTCTGCTTTACATACTCCATCGCCTTCGCGCGCTCGGGATCTTCCCGCGTCAGCGCGCGCAGTTGCTTGATGTGATTGTAGTGATCGCACACCGCGATCGAGAGCACCTTCTTCGCTTCGCCCTGCTGGATGACGTAGCGGTCGAGGTACGTCTTGATGTCGCGCGGCAGCTTGTCGAAGACGAAAACGTGGTCGTGATTCGGGCGCTCGTCCGCGGGTTCGTCGAATTGTGCGCGCAGCATTTCGGCGATTTCGGGTGGCGTGGAGTCGGTCATTGGCAAAGTTGTGAGTTGAGGTTTGAGAGTTGAGAGTCCTCCGAGTTTCCGCAAGCGGCGAAGTGGCGGACTCTCCACTCTCCACTTTTAACTCTCAACTACTTGCTCCACGTCGTCCTCATCGAACCCGAGATCCCGCCGAACACTGGCAACATCGGTCGCCTCTGCCTCGCGACTGACTCGACTTTGCATCTGGTGAAACCGCTCGGTTTTTCCATCGACGACAAGACGCTCAAGCGCGCGGGGCTCGATTACTGGCGGGATGTGCGCGTGGTGCTTTGGGAATCGTTCGCCGCGCTGCGTGCCGCGCAGCCAGCGGATGCGCGCTGCTTTTTCCTCACCACGAAAGCCGCGCGTCCGTACTGGGATGAATCGTTTCGCGATGGCGATTTTCTCGTCTTCGGTCGCGAGACGAAGGGCCTCCCCGAAACGCTGCTCGCCGCGAATCCCGAGCGCACGCTGACGATTCCCATGCGCCCCGAAACGCGCTCGCTCAATCTCGCCAACGCCGTCGGCATCGTGCTCTACGAAGCCGTGCGGCAATGTGCGAGGCGATAGCTCAGGTCGTCCCGAGATGTTTGTCGATGCACTCCGTGATCGCCTTCAGGCTCACCGGCTTTGCGATGAACGGGAAGCCGCCGATCATGTTTCCGCCCTCTTTTTCGGAGACGATAGCGGTGAGAAAAATGATCGGCACATGCTGAAGCTGCGGGTCGCTCGTGATCTGCTTCGCCACGTCGCCGCCGTCGATCTTCGGCATCACGACATCGAGAAAGATGATGTCCGGTGCGAAGTCGCGCGCGGCGAGCCACGCTTTGGTGCCGTCGTTTTCCTCCTGCACGATGTAGCGCCCGGTCTTCTCGAGCGTGAGTTTTAGCAGGTGGGTGAAGCCGGATTCGTCATCGACGATAAAGACACGTTTTTTCTTCGGTTCGTTTTCCATATTTGTGGGCCTGTTTGGTTACTCGGTTCGGAAAGTGATGGTCGCGCGCGCGCCGCCGCTGGGAAGATTTCGCATGTCGATCGTGGCACCGTGAAGGTCAACGATGGTTTTCACGACGGAAAGGCCAAGTCCAGTTCCTTTCCCGGTCGGCTTCGTGGTGTAAAACGGCTCGAAGATTTTCGCCAGCTTGTCTTCGGGAATGCCGTGCCCCGTGTCGTCGATCTCGGTGACGATGAGCGTCTGGCCGACGCGAAAGGACTCGACGCGCTGATCCGAGACGTTCGCGCCGATCCCGGTGAGCTGCTTTGCGTAAGTGCGGACGGTGATCGTGCCGCCGCTTTCCTCCATCGCGTGCGCGGCGTTGGTGAGCAGATTGATGAAGACCTGGCTGATCTTGCCGACATCAAGCCGGACCACGGGAAGGCTGCGCGCGAGTTCCCGCTCGACGGAGATTCCCTTCATCTCGCCGCGGACCAGCGTGAGCGCGCGTTCGATCACCGCGTTCAAGGATTCGGGCTTCACCTCGAGCGTTTTCGGCGCGGAGAAATCGAGCAGCCCGCGGATCACCCCGTCCGCCCGCGCCACGGCATCCGCCATGCCATTTAGCGTCTCGCGCACATCGGGATCGGCGGCCATTTCGTGCATGAAAAGAAACTCGGTGCCCATCTTCACCACGGCCAGCGGATTCTTCACCTCGTGCGCCACGCCGGCCGCGAGCCGCCCGACCAGCTTCATCTTTTCCGCCTCGATGAGCTGGAGCTGCACGTCGCGCAATTCATGATGCGCTGCCTGCAGCTTTTGCATCGCCGCCAGCACTTCCTCGCGGCTGCGATTCAGATCCGCATTCGCGCTGAGCAGCCCTTCCTCGCTTTCCTTTTGCGCGGTGATGTCGCGGCTGATGCACACGATCCCGAGGATCTTTCCGTCATCGCCAAACCACGGCACCTTCGTCGTCAGCACCCAGATGGTCCGCCCTTCCGAATCGACCAGCCGCTCCTCCAGATTCGGCTGCGCTTCGCCGGATTCCATGATCGCGCAGTCGATCGCGTGCAGATGGGCGGCGATTTCCTGGGGAAAAAAATCGAACACGCTCTTGCCCAGCACTTCGCTCGGATCCTCCGCGCCGAGCCACCGCAGATGCGCCACGTTATCGAGCAGATAGATGCCGCCCGCGTCCTTCATGTAAATGCGATCCGGCAGATTATCGATCACGCTGCGGAGCAAATTCCGCTCGGTCGCGAGCTGCTCCTCCATCTCCTTCATCCCGGTCACCTCGCGCGAAATTCCACATGTGCCGACGATCTGGCCGGAGCGATCGCGCAGCGGCAGTTTCGTCGTGAGCGACCACGATTTGCGCCCGTCGGCCATCATCTCGTACTCGACGTTTCCCAGCAGCGGCTCGCCCGTTTCCATCACCCGCCGCTCATCGGCGAGCGCCTTCGCCGCGTGCTCGGCTCCGTAAAAATCCGCGTCCGTTTTGCCGTAAGCCTGTTCCGCTTTCTTCAGCCCGAAAAGTTCCTTCAGTGCCTGATTGATCCGGATGAAGCGGCTCTCCTCATCCTTGAAATAAATCCGGTCGGGAATGCTCTCGAGCAGCATATTCAGCAGATCGCGCTCGTGCGCGAGCGCCGCGTCCGATCGCGAACGTCCGATCGCGTAGCGCATCGCCCGATGCAGCGCGATCCCGTCGATCCTCCCCTTCACGAGACATTCCTGCGCGCCGTGCAGCATCGCCTCGAGCGCGCGTTCGCCGCCATTGTCATCGCTCAGGATCACGATCGGAAGCTCCGGCGCGGCCGCGCGCACCCGGTCGAACGTCGCGAGCCCGGAGCTATCCGGCAGATTCAGATCGAGCAGCGCCAGGTCGAATCTCCCCCCTTCAATGAGCTGAATCCCCTCCGCCACCGACGCCGCGACATCCGAAATGTAAAAGCGCCGCTTGCGCTCCGCATCGAGCATCTCCCGCAGCAGAAAAACATCCCCCGGATTATCCTCGATGAGAAGGACGCGGAATTTTTCTGGAACAGTCTTCGGCATTGGGAGTCCGTTTTTGAAAAGAGTATCGGCCACTCCTGCGAAGGCGAGCGCGAACCGCCGTCCAGAAAACACCAAGCCTTTCCAAGATCGCGCGCGTCCCGCAAAACTCCCCGCTCCTCGGCTTGCCACGCCAAGGAAAATCACCGCAACATCGCGACATGAGCACACTAAAAATCATCGCCTTCGCCGGCAGCCTGCGCGCCGGCTCTTTCAACCAAAAACTCGCCGTCCTCGCCGCCGAGGCCGCGCGCGCAGCGGGCGCGGAAGTCACCGTCGTCGATCTCCGCGAACTCGCGCTCCCGCTTTTTGACGAAGACCTCGAGGCCGCCAACGGCCTGCCCGAAGGCGCGAAAAAATTCAAGGCGCTGCTCCGCGCGAGCGACGGCTTCCTCATTGCCTCGCCCGAATACAACAGCTCCATCACTGCCGCGCTGAAAAACGCGATCGACTGGGCCTCGCGCGCCGAGACCGACGATGAACCGCCGCTCGCTGCCTTCCGCGGCAAAGCCGCCGCCCTTTTCGCCGCCTCGCCCGGCGCGCTCGGCGGCCTGCGCGGCCTCGTGCATCTGCGCGCCATCCTCGGCAATATCGGCGTCCTCGTCCTCCCCGACCAAGTGGCCATCGGCACCGCCCACGAAGCCTTCGAGGAAACCGGCAGACTCAAGGACGAGCGGAAAGCGAAGCAGGTGGCGGCATTGGCGAAAAATCTGGTTGAGACGCTGCGCAAACTTCAGGGCTGATCCCCGGGACGTGATCGCGACGATCAAACGGGAGCGCCAATACTTCGCGTCCCACCACATCGGCGGCGTCCCCGGTCGGCACGAGATCGACGAGACGCAGGAGCGCAACTACGGCGCGATCATGAAGGCAATCGTCGCGGAGGAATAATACAAAACACGTCTGCATGCTCATCCCTTTGCGCAATCTCGCGGTCCTCGGTTTTCTGCTCGCGCTGTCCGCGCTGGGCGATACGAGCGCGCAGTATTGGCCGCAGTGGCGCGGCCCGTTGGCAAACGGCGTGGCACCATTGGCAAATCCGCCAGTCCACTGGAGCGAAACCAAAAATCTCCGCTGGAAAATCCCCCTGCCCGGCAAAGGCCATTCCTCACCCATCGTCTTCGGCGACTCCGTTTTCCTCACCGCCGCCGTTCCTGTCGGCGAGCCGCAGGAGCCCGTCTATGACAACGCCCCCGGCACGCACGACAACGTCGGCGTCACTCAACGTCACCAATTCGTCGTCCTCGCCGTCAGCCGCCGGGACGGAAAGGTTTTGTGGAAAAAAGTCGTGCGCGAGGAGTTCCCGCACGAGGGCGGTCACAATACCGGCAGCCTCGCTTCCAATTCCCCCGTCACCGATGGCGAGCACCTCTACGCCTTTTTTGGCTCGCGCGGCCTCTATTGCCTCGATCTGAAAGGCGACATCGTATGGCAGAAGGATCTCGGCCGGATGCAGACCCTCCACGGCCACGGCGAAGGCAGTTCGCCCGTGCTCCACGGCGACACGCTCATCGTCTGCTGGGATCACGAGGGCGACTCCGCGCTGTACGCCTTCGACAAACGCACTGGCAAGGAACGCTGGAAAATCGCCCGCGACGAAAAGACCTCCTGGTCCACCCCGGTCATCGTCGAGCACGAAGGCAAACCGCAGGTCGTCATCAGCGCCACCAAGCGCGTGCGCAGCTACAACCTCGCGACCGGCGCCCTGCTCTGGGAATGCGCCGGCCTTTCGCGCAATGTCGTCTCCTCACCCGTTGCGGGCCGCGGCATGGTCTTCGCCGGCAACAGCTACGACTGGCAGGCCATGCTCGCCATCCGCCTCGCCGGGGCGAAAGGCGACATCACCGACACCGCCCAAGTCGCGTGGAAGATGAATCGCCTCACGCCCTACGTCTCCTCCCCGCTGCTCTACGACGACACGCTCTACTTCCTGCGCCACAATCAAAACATCCTCTCTCGCCTCGAACCCGAAACCGGCAAACCCCGCGGCGAACCGCTCCGCTTGGAAGGCATCCGCGACATCTTCGCCTCGCCCGTCGGCGCCGCGGGCCGCATTTATATCACCGGACGCGACGGCGTCACCGTTGTCTTGAAACACGATCGCGAAAACGCCCCGCTCGCGCTCAACCGCCTCGACGACACCTTCAGCGCCTCGCCTGCACTGGTGGACCGTGAACTTTACCTGCGCGGCGAACATTTCCTTTACTGCATCACGGAACCGGGAACTCGGTGAATACTGAATGCAAAGACTTGGCCGGGACAGGTCAACTATCACCTCCTCGGTGCAGGAGGAATACCGCAGCCTTCTCTGGGCAGCGGGCAGTGAGGCGCTCGACTACTGGTGCGCGGGAGCGGACCGGCTTCCCCATCGTCGATGCCGGGATGCGCCAGCTCGCAGCGACGGGCACGATGCACAACCGGCTGCGCATGATCGTCGCCATGTTTTTGACGAAGGATTTGCACCTCGACTGGCGCGCGGGGGAGAGCTGGTTCATGCGGCATCTCGTGGATGGCGAGATCGCGTCGAACAACGGCGGCTGGCAGTGGAGCGCGAGCACGGGCACGGACGCCGCGCCGTATTTCCGCATCCAAAATCCGTGGTCGCAGACGAAGCGATACGATCCCGACGGGGAGTTAATCAAACGCTGGGTGCCGGGGCTGCGCGATGTGCCCGCCGCGAAACTGTGCGCGCCGCCCGCGGATGGCACGGCGCTGGCACGCGGGTATCCGCTTCCTGTCGTGGATCATCATGCCGAGCGAGATCGCGCTTTGGAAATGTATCGCGTCCCAAAAGGGAAAAGGGACGAGGGCAGGTGAAAAGTTAGATTTTGCGCCCGGTCAAACGGGGGAACCCAATCAGCCCGATCAAGCCGAGAAGGGCCAGGATACCGGCCGAGGGTTCGGGCGTGGCGACGTGCAAAGATGTCGTGGCGATCTGCAGGTTGTCTCCTCTAAGTTGCCACGCAGTGCCGTCCAAAGTAAATTTATGAAGCTGTTGTGGGGCTATCAAACTATCCAGCTTGGTGCGAGGAGAATAGCTCAAATCAACGTCCCCGGTCGCATCGCTCGTCAGAGTATAAGTGGTGTGACCGATTCGGAATGCCGTAAGACCTCCCGAACCCTGAGTGCCCATTACCGTCGTACCGCTGGTCGTGGCAATGAACCAGGGAAGCGGGGCAGGAGTTCCAGTAGTGGCGAGGCTGCCCAACTCCAAACCCGGATCACCGTCCAAATTCGCCAGGACACCAGGTTGGGAGACCCCTCCATTGAAAGGGGCCACGTTGTTTCCCGCAACGCTATAGTTACCGAACGCCGGCCCGACCGAAAGAAATGAGCCGTGAGTTAAGAGAAACCCATCGTCCGTGTTGCTCGCATTGGCACCATGCACGACGGCAAAGATGTCCACACCGACGGTCTGTCCCGGCAACGCGAATGCACTGCGACCGTCCGGGGATATAACGACGCCGGAAGAACTCCCGTCTGCCGATGCCAGCATTTCAACGGTTAACTGCACCGCTCCGCTGTGCGCTGGAATCAGCAAGGTTACGGCGGCGAGAGTGAGAGTGAGTTTCGTGAGTTTCATATGGTAGTGATGTTTGATTTAGTGGATGGACGCCAGGTACGAGGTTTGGCGAAACGCGATAACTTGGTGCCGCTTAAAGGAAAGGAAAGGGTCAGGAGAATATTCGATAGCAAAACACGCGGAGCGTTTCACGCCCGGGCACTCCTCAATCCGCTGCCAAGTGGCAAGAAAAACGAATCTCCACGCGGCGGTTGAGCGCGGCCGTCCGGTGAGCCGGTGGCGGCGATCGGGATCACACTTGGTGAGGCATGGCACCTCGACGACGAGGATGATCCCGCGCAGGTGCGCCAATCTGCTTGGCGGGGTGACCTTCAGGTTTAGAATGTGAATTACACGACTTATTCATGTCCGGTCCCGAGCAATCCGAGTTCGCCTTTTCCGATGGTTCACCTGAGGCGCCGGGCGCGATGCCCTGGCGGGCGGAATGGATGCGGGCCGCGGAAGAATTGTGCCGGCGTCTCGCAGTGCCGCTCAATCGGCGCGCCGAGGTGCGGCTCATCCAGGGGCCAATCTTGCGCGGGCGGCTCTGCCTCGCCGAAGAGCAACTCTGGCCGGATGGGGATCGGCACCGGCTGGTCTTGCGTGTCGGAGATCGCCGGGTTGGTAGTCGGCGGCGTTTTGCGTGACGGGCAGACTTTTCCCGCGGTGTTTGAAAAACGTCATCAGATTCAGCACGCGCCGATGATCGATGTTCGCGTCGGGTTTCCGCAGGCTCCAGTTTCTCGGATACGCGGAAAATGCGCGCTTCATGTCTTCGTGGATTTCCTTCTGCAAATCGAAACCCACGCCGCGAAACGCGCGGATCGCGACATCGCTGCAAACGCCGCGCTCGACCGGCACATCGCCGTCGAGATAGGCCAGCGATGTATAGGCGGGATCGTAAGTCAGCGTCTTCCCGATTCGCGCTTCGGCGGCGGCGAGAAATTTACTGGATGCTCTGGCGCGATACTGGCGCGACAATCAGGGGCGCGAAGTGGATGTGATCGAATGCAAATGGAACAGCGCCGCGTTCGATGGCTCTGCGATTGAGGTCTTTCGCGGCTCCTATCCCAAAGGCCGAAACTGTCTCGTCACTCCCTCTGGTGCGCCGGGATATGCGGAGCGATTTGGCCGACACGAAGAAAGCGCCTGCACGCCGTCGGAACCAAGTCCCGGAGTGACGGCGCCTATTTTACTCCGAGGATTTTTCGCACTTGGCCGATGGTGTTTTCGAGGGCGTCGAGGGAGCGGAGTTTTCCTTCGCGGTCGATCAGCCAGACGGTGGGGAGGGTGTTGATGCCGAAGCCGCGGATGAGCGGGCTTTCCCAGCCTTTGCCGTCACGGATGACGGGCCAGGCGATGGCGCGCGATTTTAGCAGTTCGCCGAGGGGCTCGGGTTTGGTGTCGAGGCTCACGCAGATAAGTTGGACGCGGTCTTTTGGGAATGGGGCGAGGGCACGTTTCAGGGCGTCGAGCGCGAGGATCGACTGGGGGGACCAGGTGGCGAAGAAGCTGATGATGACGACGCGCCCACGATACTCGGTGATGTCGATGGGTTTGCCGTCAATCGATATGCCAGCAAGCGCGAGCGTTTCACCGAGCAGATCGATGCGGCGGAGGTCGTCGGCGATGCGGGATTTGGTTTCTTCGTCGTTGGCGAGCGGTTGCGCTTCGATGAGGAGCTTGCGTTTGATGTCGGGTTGCGAGTCGAAGAGCGTTGCGATTTCGGCGAGAATTTGCGGGATGCGGCGGTCTTCGGGATGCGCTTTTTGAAATTTGCGCGCGCGACCGAGCAGGGATTCGCGGTCGATTTCGGACGGGGAATTTGCGCGTCGCATGGCTTGCGAGAGGCGCGCGAAATCAATGTCGGCGCGTTGTTGCGGCGTGGCGGATTTTTCCAGCGCCACGAGCATCCGCTCGGCTTCGTTGCGGAGTTTTGCGTTGTTTTCAATTTCACTCCGCAGCGCGAACAGCCGGGCCAGCCGCAGCCTTGCTTCAAACTCCCGCGAGTCTCCCGCGTGCGCGGCGATGAAGGCGCGCAGCGCGCGATCCTGCGCGGCGAGATGCGCGGTGAGCGCGGACTGCGCTTCGTCGCCGGAGCGGACCTGCGTTTGCGGGCCGGCGTCGAGCGCGAGCACGGACTGCCAGTCTTGATCGGCGCTGCCTGCGAAAGCAGTGGCGGCGAGCGCCAGCGAAATGGTCCAGGTGCGCGGGCTCACTTTTTGTTGAGCGGGATGATCGAAGTGAAGACCGGGCGGTGATCGCTGGCGTCGGCCCAGTCGTTTTCCGGCGAGCGATAGACGCGGTTTTTCGCGAGCACGACTTCGCGGAATAGCGCGGGGCTCGCGAAGAGGTAGTCGATGCGGGAGTACTCGTCCGCCGTCCTCCAGAAATATGTCCATTTGTCGCCGAGTGAATCCTTGGCCCACAGGTCCGCCATGAAATTCTCCGTCCCCCGCACGCCGCTGATTTCGGCGAACATCGGCTCGTTTTTCGTGTCGTTGAAATCGCCGTAACAGACGAGATTCACTTGCGGATCGGCGGCCATGATTTTTTCGAGATGCGCGCGGAGTTTTTGCGCTTCGTAACGCCGGACGAGCGCCTCGCCGTCGGGCGTCGGGAGTTTCGATTTCAGATGGGTGCCGACGAGCCGGAGCTGGTAGTCGGCGTTCACCTGAACGGTCACGTCGAGGAAACCGCGGCGCACTTTCTCCTGCTTGCCGTTGATCTCGAATGAGACATCCGTCGCGGAGTTCCGCGCGACAATCGGGAAGCGGCTGACGAGCGCGAGATGGCGATCCGGGTCCGCGGCCTGGAGGTATTCGGAATCGGTATAGCCGAGGCCTGCTTCGTTGAGGCGCTTTTTGAAATCCTCGAAGCGATCCGGCGTCCCCATTTCGCACACGCCGAGGATGTCGGGATTGATGTCCTTGATGATCTTCATCAGCGCGGCGATTTCCGACTCCGGTTTGGCGCGCGTGCCGTAGAGATCGCCTTCGCCCTTCGGTTTTGCATTCACGTAGTTGCGCACGTTGTAGGTGCAGACCACGATTTCCGGCGGGGCGGCGAGCAGGGTGAGATGGCTGCCCAGGAAAAGCAGCAGAGCGAGGAACGGGCGGAACATGATTTGGAAAAATAGAAAGGGCTCGCCGGGTGAAGGCGAGCCCAATCAGAAACTGTGATGGCCGGAGTTAAACGTGCGAGGTCGGCTGGTGATCGCGCTGCTCGTGTGGGTCTTCGGTGACGGCGGATTTCGGCTGCTCGATCTGAGTCGGTGCTGGCGGTGCCGGCGGGCGATTGATCTCGTTGGAAAACTCGTCTTTCGCCTTGGAAAATTCACGCACGGCCTGGCCCATGCCGCGAGCGAGTTCGGGCAGTTTTTTCGCCCCGAAAAGAAGCAGGACGATCCCCATGATGATGATCAGATCCGGTCCGCCGAGATTTAAGAGAGAAGCGATGGTGGTCATAGGTTTGTTGAATGGTTTGCAGATTAAGTATCGTGACGGAGCGCGGAGAAAGCAACGGTCATTCTGGGAATCCGAGGTGCGGGTTTTTATTAGGCGATGCCGGCGTGAGACGGGCGCGTGCTGCGTTTCGTTACGCGCCGTTTTTTCCCGCGGGAAAATGCGGACTCGTCACGTCTGCGAGCCGTCGGATATGCAAGTTTAACAATCACATGCCGGAGATCGAACTCATCGTTTGCAGCGGGAATGACGGCGAAATCGCGCGCCATACTTTTGGCCCCGGCGCTTACACCATCGGACGCGCGACGGCTTGTGATGTGACGATCAAAGTCGGCCCCGTCTCGCGGCAGCACGCGCGGATCGTCGTCGGTGAAAATGGCGGCGTGCAGGTGGAAGACCTCGCGAGTGCGAATGGCACGCTGCTCGATGGGCGGGCGGTTGGCGGGCCGATGCCGTGGCGGAACGGACAAATTTTGAGCATCGGGGATGTGACGATCCAATTGAACCGAGCTGCTGAATTCGAGGCTCCGCTTTCACCCACACAGGAAACCCTCCCGCTCGCGAACGACGCGGACGATTTGCTCCGCCGCAATCTCCCGCTCGAAACGCGCGAAGCGCAGATTTACGCCGTCGCCGAAGAAGTCGCGCGCGGCGGCATGGGCGCGGTTTTGCACGCGCGGGAGAGCGCCACGCGGCGCACCGTGGCGATGAAGGTGATGCTGCGCGGCGGCGATGCACGGAGCACGCTGCGCTTCATCGAGGAGGCGCAAGTGACCGCGCAACTCGAACACCCGAACGTCGTCCCCGTCCACGACCTCGGCATCGACCCGCAGGGCCAGCCTTTTTACACGATGAAGATGGTCGAGGGCATCACGCTGAAAAAGGTGCTCGAACTGCTGAAAGAGGGCGTCCCCGCGACCGTGGAAAAATACCCGCTCGGCACGCTGCTCACCGATTTCCAAAAAGTGTGCGACGCCCTCGCCTTCGCGCACAGCCGCGGCGTCATCCACCGCGACTTAACGCCCGCGAACATCATGCTCGGGTAATTCGGCGAGGTACTCGTGATGGATTGGGGGCTGGCGAAAGTGATTGCGGAAAGCGGAAAGCGGAGTGCGGAAAGCAAGCCCGTGAGCAGCGCGCACCGACCTCGCGCAGGAAAACCTCTCCGCAATCGCCACTCCGCTCTCCGCATTTTCGACGATGGACGGCTCGATCATGGGCACGCCGCACTACATGAGCCCCGAGCAGGCCGCGGGCGAAATCGAAACGCTCGACGCCCGCAGCGACATTTTCGCGCTCGGCATCATCCTCTACGAAATCCTCACCCTCGAACGTCCCTTCAACGGTCGCACCGCCGCCGAGGTCGTGGCCAAAGTGAGCGAGGGAGATTTCATCCCGCCCGCCGAGCAGGTGCGGAATGCGGAAAGAATCCCAATCCCGCGAGCCGTCCGACACCTCCCCGCAATCCGCAATCCGCTTTCCGCATTTGCCGAACGGCCAAGTCCCCGAATCGCTCGACGCCATCGTGCGCAAAGCGATGGCGCACGATCCTGCCGCGCGCTACCCGAGCGTCCCCGCCCTGCAAGCCGACCTTACCGCCTGCCAAAACGGCTTCGCCACGGGCGCGGAACGCGCAGGCGCATGGAAGCAGCTAAAACTGCTCATCAAACGAAACAAAGCCGCCAGTATCGGCGCAGCCGCCGTGCTCCTCGTCGGCACAGTCTTCGGCACGAGCACAATCGTCCAAGGCCGCCGAGCCACCGCCGCCCTCGCCGATTTGAAGAAGACCGCACCGGCGCTTCGCGACCTCGCCGAGACGCAGGCGCGAACACAAAATTTCAAATCCGCGCTACGCAATCTCGACGCCGCTCTCGAACTTGATCGCGACTTACCCGATGCAAGATGGCGTCGCGCGTGGTTGCTGCTCTGCATGGAGCAGTGGAGCGCCGCCGCCGAAGCCGTCCGCCGCGCAAAACGGCTCGACCCAGCAAACACTTCGTTTGCCGCCATCCTCCCCGTTGTCGAGGAACTTGCTGCCGCTCCCAGCGAAGCCGATCGCTGGAACAGCGACCGCGCCGTCGCCGTCACCCGACATCTGCAAAACGTCAAAGCTTCCGGGGAACTTTTCGCGCTTTCAAACCGGCTTCAACTCAGCGCCAAGGAAAAGGGGAGGACCATTCGCCAGCAACTCGATGATCGGCTGGGGAAGGGTATGGGTAACGTCATCGTGACGAGCGAGGGACTGATCCAAGTCGAAAGCCTGCCAAAAGGGATGAAAACCCTCGATCCGTTGGAAGGCTTACCCATTGACCGACTCAATCTTGGGAAGATGAAGTTTCAGAGCTTGGAGCCACTGGCCAAAATGCGCCTACTTTATTTGGACATCACTGGAATCGGGCCGATCTCTCTTGAGCCACTTCGCAATATGCCGCTCGCATCGGTATACATGGAAGACAGTCCAGACACCGATTTGTCACCACTTCAAGGATTGCCGCTGGAGTTTCTAACTGCGCACGGTTGTGGCATCGTCAATCTCACCCCGCTTCAAGGCGCTCGTCTGTGGAAATTAAGCCTCCCTAACAATGGCATCTCCGATCTTCGCCCACTCGCGGATTCGCCGACAATTGAGCATCTGGACTTAAACTTAAATCCCGTCGCCAGTCTCTCGCCGTTACATGGCCTGTTGCGACTGCGTTTCTTGGCGCTCATGGGTAGCCGCATCCCCGATCTCACCCCGCTGCGCGGCACACCGCTTCAAGAGCTTCGTCTCGGCCCTAACTCTCAACCGCTCGACCTAGCCCCGCTTCTCGGCCTTCATGAACTCAAAAAGCTGAGCGTTGATCGTATGCACAAAAATCTCAATCTCCTCCGCGAGCACCCGACTCTAGAATTCATCGATTGGGGTGAAGGCTATAAGCACAAGAAGCAATTTTGGGCCGAATACGACGCGCAGCAGAAGGCCGAGGTGAAGTGAGCGGGCGCTTGTTTTGCCGGAGCATCGGGGCCAACGTCCGGCCATGAGCACGCTCGCTGAGATCGAATCTGCCGTGACCCAATTGCCGCGAAACGACCAGGCCGAGTTGCTGCGCTTTGTCGCGGCGAATTTGCGCGAGACGGCGGTGGATGATACCGACTACTTGCTGAGTTCGCCGGCCAATCGAGAGCATCTGCTGCAAGCGGTGGAAGACCTCGCGGCGGGACGCAACACAGCCGAGCCGGATCGGGCGATGTTTCAGTAAGGCGGATCGTTTTCCACGCGAAGGCGTTTGCGGATTTCACCGCGTGGGCGAAAAGCGATCCGGTGTTGTTCGAGCGGATCACGCGGCTCATCACCGAAACCTCGCGCGATCCATTTCACGGGATCGGCAAACCCGAACCGCTGCGCCATCAACTCAAGGGCTTCTGGTGGCGCCGGATCAATGACGAGCATCGACTGGTTTACCAAGTGGTGGAGGATGCGCTGGTCATCGCCTTGCGCCGTTTCCACTATTAGAGTTAGCGAGCGCAGTGAGCGGCTTGCCTTCTCCCGCCTCAACGATAGCTTCCGGGCATGACCGAACTGCTCGAAGTGCCAGCCATCCGTCAGCGTGTCGCGCGGCTTTCCGTGGAGGATTATCACCGGCTCGGCGAACTGCCGGTCGAGTTGCTGCGCGGCACCATCATTGAAAAAATGTCCAAGTCGCCCCTCCACCGTTTTACCTCTGACGAACTCCGGGTCATTCTCGCAGGGCAGATCGCTCCGGAGTTTTGCCTCTTCTACCGGGATCCGATGACCACCGCAGACTCAGAGCCGGAGCCGGACGTGATGGTGGTGCGGGGATCGCGGACAGAATTTCGCACAACGCACCCAACGACGGCGGAGTTGGTGGTGGAAGTCGCGGTGACATCGCTGGAGATCGACCGCGCGAAGGCGCTCATCTACGCGGAGGCTGGCGTGAAGGAATACTGGATCGTGTGCCCGGAGGAGAAGCAGGTGGAGGTTTATCGGGGTGTTGGTCCGCAGGGGTATGCGGAGCGCACGGTGCTGGCGTCGCCAGCGGTGATCGAGTGTGCCGCGCTGCCGGGTGTGCGCGTGGATTTGGCGGCGTTGTTTGCGTGAGCGGGGCTTTTGGATCGCGGATGGTGAAATCTTGCCGCTGATTTTGGGAGAGGTGGTCGAGATCGGTAGGCGGCGGTTTTCGGTGTGGGCGGTTGATTGAAAAAATGCGGGCTCGTCTTGGTTGGGGCAAATGGGGAGGTTTCTTTTTCAAATGAATTCGCCGCGATCCGTTGTTGAACTTGCCCAGGCGCTGGTGCGCATTCCGAGCGTGAATCCGCATGGCGATCCGGGGACGGATGGCGTTGGCGAGAAGCGGGTGGCGGAATGGCTCGTGAAGTTTTTGCGGGGGATCGGGGCGGTAGTGGAATTGCGCGAAGTGCTGCCGGATCGGCCGAATGTGGTGGCGCGCTGGCCTTCCGATCGAGAGGGGAAACCGCGGGTGCTTTTTGCGCCGCACACGGACACGGTGAGCGTGGAGGGGATGACGATCGATCCGTTTGGCGGGGAGTTGCGCGACGGGAAAATCTGGGGGCGCGGGGCGAGCGACACGAAGGGGCCGATGGCGGCGATGCTTTGGGCGCTGCGGGAGATGCGCGATGAACTTCCCCGGCTCGGACACGAGATTTGGTTTGCGGGGCTGATGGGCGAGGAGGCGAGTCAGCATGGGTCGCGGGCGCTGGCCGCGGAGGAGCGGTTTGATTTTGTGATCGTGGGTGAGCCGACCGGGCTGGATGTGGTGCATACGCACAAAGGTTCGGCGTTTCTTTACCTGACGACGCGCGGTGTCGCGGCGCACGGGGCGCGGCCGGATCTTGGGGTGAATGCGATCGCGAAAATGCTGGATGTGCTGGCGGTGGTGCAGACGGAGATCGCGGCGGATTTTGCGGCGCAGCGCGATCCGGTGCTGGGGGCGAGCACGCTGAGCATCGGGACGATTCGCGGCGGGTCGAAGACGAATATCATTCCCGATCTTTGCGAGGTGTCGGTGGATATGCGGCTTGTGCCGGCGCACTATCGGCCGACGATCATCGATGAATTCCGCGCGCGGCTTCAGCGGGTGTGTCCCGATCTGGAAGTGACCTCCGACCCGGCGCCGCCGCTGCTCACCGATCCATCGCATCCGCTGATCGCGAAGCTCGGTGAATGCGGTGCGAAGCCGATCGGCGCGCCGTGGTTTTGCGATGCGTGCTTTTTTGCGGAACGCGGGATGCCGTCCGTGGCGGTGGGGCCGGGGTCGATCGCTCAGGCGCACACGAAGGATGAGTGGATCGCGACCGCGGATTTGGAGAAGGGCGTGGAGTTTTTTGAGGCTTTTTTGAAAAGGCTATAGGACGAATGGGTCGCATGGGTCGCATGGGACTTATACCAGTTCCCTATAGAGAAGATGCCATCAACATTTGGCGCCAGCGTTTACTGAAGCCAGCAGCCAGCCGTGACCGATCAGGGAGAGCGCCCGGGTGCCGTCGCTCCAAAACGCTGCGAGCCATTCGGTGAGCGCCTCGC
>JANNWY010000073.1:0-15278 GCA_031409335.1 Chthoniobacteraceae bacterium
CCAGCCCATCACGCTGGCCTTTGATGCCACCGGCGCATTGCGCAACCCCAACCAGATTGACATCGGGGCGCGGGCCAGTGTGCCGCATACGATGACGGTGGACACCGTCGCCGATGATCCGGGAATCCAAACACTCTACGTAGGTAACGGTCCTGTTTTCCGGGGGAGAATTTACGTTCCGCTCCGTTCGGCGCTGACGGTGGCAGAGGCGGATGGGGGCGGCACGGTGACCTTTGATCCGAGTCTGGCCGGGCAGACGCTCACGCTCACCAAAGGCTGGAGCGGCAGCAATGATGTCTCGGCGCTGCAAGTCACCACGCCCGTGACCATTCAAGGTCTAACCAATACGCCGGGCGTCACGCTCGCCATCGATGCGGGTGTGCAGCGGCGGCATTTCCAGGTGAGCGGCACGGGGGCGCTGACTTTGCAAAACCTCACGCTCACGGGCGGCAATTGCCCGTCCGGCGGCGGCGCGATTTTCAGCCAGGGCCTCCTGAACGTGGACGGCTGCACTTTCACCGGCAACACCAGTGCGCAGGAAGGCGGCGCGCTTTGGAACTACGGCGCAGGCACGCAGACGCAGGTGAAAAACTCGACCTTCGCGGGGAATACCTCGGTGCAAAACGGCGGGGCGATTTCCACCGCGTGCGAGCTGATGACGCTGACGAATGTGACCATCGCCGATAACTCGATCACCGGCACGGTGGGCGGGGGTATTCACCAATACTCCGGCGTGACGCGGCTGGTGAACAGCATCGTCGCCCGCAATACCGCCAACGGCTCGCCGAATAACGTGACTTCCATCCTCAACCCGCTGGATGCGGCGAACAGTTTCAACAATCTCCTCGGCGCGGATGTGGCCGGCGCGACCGGCAGCGGCCTGACGCACGGCGTGAATGGCAACAAGGTGGGCATCGCTGCGGCGAGCCTCGGCCTGGGCGCGCTGGCGAGCAACGGCGGCCTCACCCCGACGGTCGCGCTGCTGCCCGGCAGTCCCGCCGTGAATGGCGGCACCGCGACCGGCGCACCGGCGACCGACCAGCGTGGCATCCTGCGCCCGCAGTTTGGCGTCGTGGATATCGGCGCGTTTGAGCAGACGCCCTTCGACACCGGCCAGACCATCGTGAATGTCGGCGGCGGCTTCTGGTATCTCGGGCCGGATGCAGTCGGCAGCGACCTGCGCGTCTATCGCGAACTGCCCGGCCAGCTCGCCACCTGGGTGGACAGCGGCACGGCCTCGCGCATCGGCCAGGCCCTCGACGGCACCGTGCTCGTGGAAAACGCCAGCGGCGGAGTGTATGCCCGCGCCGGTTCCACCACCGGCCTCGGCAGCGGCTACCAAATTCTCTCCTCCGTGACCGCGGGCGACTCCGCCACCTGGTTCCTCGGCCCCGATGGCAACGCGAATGACTTCAACATTTACCGATGGTCGAGCAGCAGCAGCCCGACCTACAGCGACGGCTTCGCGACGCAGCTTTCCATCACGGCCAACGGCTCCATCCTCGCCCGGAACAACGCGGCGAATAACTACCTCCGCCTCGGCTCCAACACCGGCCTCGGCACAAGCTGGCAACTTCTGAATGGCTCGCTCCCCTTCTGGCGCGCGCTCCAAAGTCTCGCCGACAACGGCACGGAAGACCTCGCGAATCCCTCCTCCGACGGCGTCGCGAACCTGCTCAAATACTCCTTCAACCTAGCCCCGAACGCCGGCGACCTCGCGCGGATAAACCTCGGCGTGCTGCCGGAGAGCGGCACCGCCGGACTGCCCTTCATCATGAAGGACGCACAAGGCCGCCTTTTCATCGAATTCATCCGCCGCAAGGCCGCGACCAACCCCGGCATCGCCTTTGTCGTCGAGACTGGCGACGACCTCACCGCCTTGCAGGCGCTGAGCCTGACCAGTGCGGCGGTCGTCTCCATCGACGCGACCTGGGAGCGCGTCACCGTCACCGACCCGACCCTCACGCCGAACCGCTTCGGTCGCGTGCGCGTGGAGGTCGCGCCGTAGCCGGGGCGTGGAGCACCTTGGAGTGCGGTGGCAAGCGTTAGCGCGACACCGCTTTCGGAAGGTCTGCGGGCGGGCTGCGCGCGCACGGCTCCGCACCGGCAGAGCAGTCCGAAAGCGGCGTGGCGCTGACGCTTCCCGCCGCACTCCAAGGCGCTGCGCGCAGCCCGGTCATGTTTTCACGGAACTCGGCGGGCGGGGAAAGTGATGCGCTCGCCGGGGCGCGGAAAACTTTTTCGCCGAATCGCGTAAGGTTGCGCGCGAGGCCGGTAAGAACTCGGGTGCATGAAAATCTCATCCCTCTTTCGCGCGGTATTGTCGGGCCTGCTCGCCTTCGGGCTTTTGAGTCTGCGGGTGGCGGCGGCGGATTTCACCGTCACCACGCTCGCGGATGCCGGGGCGGGTTCGTTGCGCGCGGCCCTCGCGCTGGCCAATGCCAATCCCGATGCGGACACGATCACTTTTGCCGCCGGGCTGGCGGGGCAGACGATCTCGCTCAACACGATCGGCGACGGCACGTTTGGACCGTCGGCGCTGGCGGTGACGACGGCGGTGACGATGGATGGCGGCACGGGCGGGATCACGCTGCGGCAGAATATCGGCAACGCCAGCGCGACGGGCGGGATGCGGATTTTTTATGTGCAGAGCGGCGGGGCTCTCACGCTGCGGCGGCTCACGGTGCGCGATGGCTACGCGAAGGGCGGCGATGGCGACCTTTATGGGGGCGGCGCGGCGGGATTGGGCGGGGCCATCGTGAACGCGGGCACGCTGGAATTGGTGGAGGCCACACTGACGGCCAATCAGGCGCGCGGCGGAAGCGGTAACCCGGGAGGCAACGATTCCAATGGCGCGGGCGGGCTGGGTGGGAGAGGCCAGATTTCATACCGGGCTTACCGCTACTCCCAAAACGGACACACCTATTCGGTGGAAGAAGCCACCAGCACTGGAGGCCCACCGAACGGTGCCATCGCTTACACCAAGTATGTCACAGACGATGACACCGGAGACGTGATCGAATCCACGGAGACTTCCACGCCTGCGGGTTTCGGGGGTGGTGGTGAGAACACCTTTGAGAATGGTTCCGGCGGAGGTTTTGGGGGCGGTGGAACTTATCTCGGCGCAGGAGGATTTGGCGGCGGATCGGGGAGTCATTTTGGGGACGGCGGTTCCGGGGCCAATGGTTTTGGGGGCGGCGTCAGCACGGCGGAAAATATTCAGCCTGGCGGAGGCGCGGGGCTGGGCGGGGCGGTGTTCAACTACGGTGGCACGGTGCTCGTGACCCATGCGACGCTCGCGGGTAACTCGGCGGTGGCCGGCAGCGGCGGTGGAGGAAATAACGGTCGCGCGCTCGGCGGGGCCATTTTCAATCTCAACGGCAGCGTCACCGCGACCTGCGCCACGCTCGCAAACAACAGCGCGCCGGACGGTGCCAGCAGCATTTACAATCTGGGCGACAACGGCGTGGCCACGCAAAACGGCCCCGCGCTCCCGGCGACGTCCGTGAGTTCGCTGGCGCGCGTCATTTTGCGCAGCTCGATTCTCTCCGGCTCCGGCGGAGTGGTGGATTACCGGGAGGAAGCCAGGAATGGCGGCGCGGTCGGCAGCAGCGGGAGCGGCAACGTCATCGCCGAGGCGTATTTGAATTCCCAAGCCACCTTCGGCGGCGGCTTTGCGGCGATCCATCCGCAGCTCTCCGCGCTGGCCGGAAACGGCGGACCGACCGCGACGATGGCGCTGCCGATCAGCAGCGGAGCGATTGGCCTCGGGAACGTGGCGGACGCCGCCGGGCTCACGACGGATCAGCGTGGCGCGGGCTATCCGCGACTCACGCAGGGCCGGCTGGACCCCGGAGCGTATCAGCAGCAGGCCAACTTGACGGAAACGCCGAGCCTTCTCGTGACCCTCGCGGGAGATGTGAGCAATGCTCAGGACAATCAAACGAGTCTGCGCGAGGCGCTGATTTACGCGCAGAGCCTGGGCGGCGCGCAGACGATTTCCTTCGCGGGTGGTCTGGCCGGGCAAACGATCACGCTCTCCTCCGGCTGGAGTGGCGCGGGCGATGCCTCGGCGCTGGTGGTTTCGACAGCGGTGACGATTCAGGGGATCACGGATGGGACGGCAATGACGCTCGCCGTGGGCGCGGGCGTGCCGCGGCGGCATTTTTATGTGAGCGGGACGGGGGTGCTGACTTTGCAAAACGTCACGCTCACGGGTGGCAACTGTCCGTCGGGTGGCGGCGCGATTTTCAGCCAGGGCCTCCTGAACGTGGACGGCTGCACTTTCACCGGCAACACCAGTGCGCAGGAAGGCGGCGCGCTCTGGAACTACGGCGCAGGCACGCAGACGCAGGTGAAAAACTCGACCTTCGCGGGGAATACCTCGGTGCAAAACGGCGGGGCGATTTCCACCGCGTGCGAGCTGTTGAAGCTGATGAATGTGACCATCGCGGATAACTCGATCACCGGCACGGTGGGCGGCGGCATCCATCAATTCAACGGCACGACGCGGCTGGTGAACACCATCGTCGCCCGCAATACCGCCAACGGCTCGCCGAATAACGTGACTTCCATCCTTAACCCGCTGGATGCGGCGAACAGCTTCAACAATCTTCTCGGTGCGGATGTCGCCGGCCCGAGCGGTAGCGGCCTGACGCATGGCGTGAATGGAAACAAAGTGGGCATCGCCGTAGCGAGCCTCGGCCTGGGCACGCTCGCGAACAACGGCGGCCTCACCAGAACGGTCGCGCTCCTGCCCGGCAGTCCCGCCGTGAATGGCGGCACCGCGATCGGCGCACCGACGATCGATCAGCGCGGCAAGCTGCGCCCGCAGTTCGGCGTGGTCGATATCGGCGCGTATGAGCAGACGCCTTTCGACACCGGCCAGACCATCGTGAATGTCGGCGGCGGCTTCTGGTATCTCGGGCCCGATGCTCTCGGCAGCGACCTGCGCGTCTATCGCGAATTGCCCGATCAACTCGCCGTGTGGGTGGACTACGGCTATGCCGTGCGCCTCGGCCAGGCCGGGGACGGCACCGTGCTGGTGGAAAATTCCATCGGCGAAGTCTATGCCCGCCCCGGCTCCACCACGGGCCCCGGCACCGCGTGGCCACGGCTCACCTCCGTCGTCGCGGGCGACGGGGCCACCTGGTTTTTCGGCCCCGATAGCTTCGGCAGCGACGCCTACATTTACCGCTGGGCCAGCGGCGGCGCACCGACCTACAGCGGTGGCTTCGGCACGCAGCTCTCCGTCGCCCCGAATGGCGCCATCTTCGCCCGGAACAACGCCGGGAACGACTACCTCCGCGTCGGCTCGGATGCGGGACTCGGCTCCTCTTGGCAAATCGTGAACCGTTCGCTCGTCTCGTGGCGTCTGCTCCACCGACTGCCCTACGACGGCACGCAAGACCTCGCCAACCCCGCCGCCGACGGCGTCGCGAACCTGCTCAAGTATGCCTTCAACCTGGCCCCGAACATCGGCGACCTCGCCCGCGTCAACGTCGCCGAGTTGCCCGAAAACGGCACCGCCGGCCTGCCCTTCCTCTATCGCGATGCGCAGGGGCGGCTGGTCATCGAGTTCCTCCGCCGCAAAGCCGCGACGCTCCCCGGCATCGCCTGCATCGTCGAGACCGGCGACGACCTCACCGCCTTGCAACCGCTGAATCTGAGCGGCGCGACGGTCGTCTCCATCGACCCGACATGGGAGCGCGTCACCGTCACCGACCCGACCGTCACACCAAAACGCTTCGGTCGCGTGCGAGTGAACGTGATGCCGTGATCCCGACGATCCAAGCCATGCAGGACCATCCGTGACTGTAAGACGGATGGCTACAAAACAATCAGAACCACTAATCAGCGCAAAATGAAAATTCCATCGTTAAATCCAAAACCCCGCACCCAAACATCGAGTTCACCCATGGCTCGGAAGTTCAGCCCGCATCGCAATATGAAAACAACCCGCCTCAGCCTCCTCCTCGCCGTCGCCGCACTTTCCGGCGCAACCCTCCATGCCGCCCCCATGACGTGGGGTGCGCCGCAGCAAATCACCGGTGACGCCGATGTGAATACGACCGGTGCGCTGTTCGGGGCCTACAATTTTGGCGGCGCGACCACGACCGTGAACGGCGTGACCTTTGGCGAATTCGGCACGGGCAGTCCCTCGATCACGGAAGGCAATTTCACCCTCTCGCTCGCGCCGGGCGATGGGAACGTGGGCTTTAACAATACGTCCTCGGCCACGGCTCCGTTTTCCAATCTCACCGCGTCCTATCGCGCCCTGCTCGGCACGGCGGCGGAGAGAGGTGATCGCACGATGACTCTGAGCATCGCGGGTTTGACGATCGGGGAAAGTTACCTCTTTCAAACATGGGTGAACGACTCGCGTGATTTCAACGGGAACGTGTTCACGGTCGATTTGAACCGGGATGGAAACGGCGTCGGCGAGGTGACGCTCGCCCCCGGCCAGGGTCTGGAGGGAAGCCTGGGCAGGTATGTCACCGGCACCTTCACCGCGAATGCGACCAGCCAGCAGGTGACTTACTTTGGCAGCGAGGTGGGCGTGGTGAATGCCGCGCAACTGCGCCGGGTCTCCCCTCCGGTCGTCCCCGAGCCCGGCACGGCACTTTTCGGTCTGGCTCTGCTCGGCACGGCGGGCTTTTCCCGTCGTCGCTCCGTGGCGCGCTGAGCCCGCGCTCGACGCGCTTCGGATCCGGACCAATTAACCGCCTTTCGATCGCACCGCCTAGTACCAGCGCGAGAAAACGCGACGCTGTCCTCGTCCTTCGAAAATGCCTCCCTTCACGAGAGCGCAGATCAGGCGGGTTTGAAAAACGCGCTCATCTCGTCGCCAAAATATTGAAGCGCATTTTTGATCGGCAAGGGCACGCCGCCGCCGAGTGCGCAGAGCGACGTGAGTTCCATGGTTTCGAGCAGGTCGTCGATGAGCGTGCGGTCGATCTTGTAGCTGCTGTCGCTGCGCGCCTTCGCGACGAGCTCCGCGCCGCGCGTGCTGCCGAGGCGGCAGGGGAAGCATTTGCCGCAGCTCTCGTCGGCGGTGAATTGGAAGAGGTGCTGGATGTATTCGATCATCGGGAACGACTCCGGGATGCTCACGACGCCCGCATGGCCGAGCAGGAATTCCGCTTTCTAAAACGACTCGAAATCCACGGTTAGAAAAGCGATCTTGCCCACCGGCACGATGCCGCCGAGCGGCCCGCCGATTTGCACGGCCTTCACCGGTTTCCAAAAACCGCCCGCCATCCCGTACAGCACATCCTCCAGCGGCGTGCCCATCGCCACTTCGTAGATGCCGGGTTTGCGAAAGGCGCTGTCGAGCGACAGCAGTTTCGGCCCGGTGCTGTGCTCGGTGCCGATGGCCGCGTAGCCTTTTCCGCCGAGCGTCAGCACTGCGCGGATGTTAGAGAAAGTCTCCACGTTATTCAGGATCGTCGGCTTCCGATACAGCCCTTCCTGCGTGGGAAATGGCGGGCGCACGCGGACCTCGGGACGCTGCCCTTCGATGCTCGCGAGCAGCGCCGTTTCCTCCCCGCAAATATACGCGCCCGCACCCTTGATCGTCTTGATCTCAAAGTCGAACCCGCTGCCCTGAATATTCGCGCCCAGCCATCCCGTATCGCGCAGCTCCCGCACCGCCGCGTTCATGCGCGTGATGGAATCCGGATACTCCGCGCGGATGTAAAGCACCCCGACCTGCGCCCCCGCAAACCACCCCGCCGCGATCATCCCGAAGAGCACCGAATGCGGCTGCTCCTCCATCAGATACTTGTCGATGTAAGCGCCCGGATCGCCCTCGTCCGCATTGCACACGATGTATTTCACACCGCCCGCTGCCTCGCGGCACGACTGCCATTTCACATGCACCGGAAAGCCCGCCCCGCCGCGCCCGCGCAGCTTCGACTCGCGCAGTTCCACGAGCATCGCGTCGCGATCCCGCGCCAGCCATGCGCGCAGCGGCCCGTAGTAGGCTTCGATGCCGGGAAAAGGCGCAGTAAGAATCGGCTCCGCCAGCGCGGAGACCACCGCATAGCGATCCGCCGCATCCCCTTCCCCCGTCGCAAACAACTCCGCGAGCTGCCGCGGCTCGCGCCCGGAAAAATTCCGCCCCTCGTACTGAAACGCCCCGCCCGTGTGACACCGCCCGAGGCAGCAGATGTGCCCGATCTCCTCCGCCGGAAAATGCCCGCCCAAATCCGCGCGCAGCTTCTCCTGCGTCCCCGCGCAAAGGCACGCCGAGCCATTGCAGATGAAGACTTTCTTCCCCGCGTTCTCCTTCTTCAGAAAATCGTAAAACGAAACCGCGCCGAGCGTGATCGCATCGCCAAACAGCGACTCCTCGCCGAGCGCGCGCACCGTGTCCGGTGCAGCGGCACTGCCCGTCTCATCCGCGGCCTCGACCATCCGCTCGAACAGATTCTTTGCGGCGCTTTTGCGAAATGACAGGGCACTGAGATTTTCAGACATGATTCAGGAGGCAGGAAGACTGGGATGTTCAAAGCACGGTCTGCGGATTTTTGCCACTGCTCTTGGAGCTTGGGGAGCTTCTTTTTCGCGCGAGGAAGGGTGAGGATGTGGTTAAAAGTGGTGCAAGCTGCCGGAGTGAATCGTGCTCGTCCTCGTCCTCCTGCTCGTTCTTGATGGGAGCTAAAATTTTCGAGTAGGAGTAGGAGGACGAGGACGAGGACGGATTGCCGCCCTATGCACCACTTTAAATCACACCCGAAGGGTGAATCGCGCACGGCAGCCAGCTCTTGTTGATGGTCAGTTCTGCTTTGGGTCGCTTTGGGTTTGCGGCGGGGCGGGACGATGGTTGGTGCGGCGCAATGCTTGCTTCTCGACGGATGATTTGCATCCTCACCGTCTGCGAATCACGAATGCGAAATGGATAAAATCGATCAACTTTTGGAGGGCGTGGAAAAGCTGCCGCCCGCGCCAAAACTGCTGCCGCAGTTGATGCACGCGCTTTCGGACATCGACTGCGACATGAGTGCGGTGGTCGATATGATCACGTTTGATCCGGGCCTGACCGCGCGGCTGCTGCAAATGTGCAACAGCGCGTATTTCGGACTGCCGCGCCGCGTCGCGAGCGTGTCCGAGGCGGTGGCCCGCCTCGGCTTTCACGAGGTGTACCACGTGGTCGCGATCATGAGTGGCGAGAAATTCCTGCGCCCTTCAAATGCGTCGGGGATCGATATCGAGCGCATGTGGAAACACGCGGTGATCACCGCTTTCGCCGCGCGCTTTGTGGCGCGGGGGATTCGCGCGGACCCCGACATGCTGTTCACCGCCGGCCTGCTCCACGACATCGGCAAGGTGCCGATGGCCGAAGCGTTGAAGGGCGAATACACCGAACTCATCACCGACATCTCGCTAAACGGACGCGCCCTCGTCGCGCTCGAAAACGCGAGTTTTGAACTCAACCACGCGGAGGTCGCGGGCCGCTTGCTCGACCAGTGGAAGTTCGCCCCGGAATTCATCGCCAGCGTTCGCTTCCATCATGATTCGGCAGCGGCTGGCGACCACGCGAAATTTGCAGCGTGCGTGGAGGTGGCTGACGCGCTCGCGCACACCGTCGCGGATTTGAAGCCGGACGAGGAGCCGCAGGAGGTGTTGATGCCCGAGGTAATGGAAGTCCTCAGAATGTCCGCAGCGGACGTTTCCGCTCACCAGAAAGCGATCCTGGCGAGCTGGGAATCGGTGGAGAAAATGTGCCGGCTAGTGCGTTGACCGCGCGCGTTGCCTGAAGGATGCGGCGAGACGCTGGCGCACGGGGGCGCAAAATAACCAGCCCGGATGCCGCAGTAGCGCGGCCATGAACGACGGACGCACGCTGGCGGATTGGTAAAGATCGTAAGCGAGTTCGGTGCGGAGACGGCGGAGAGCGCGTGCGCTGATCTCGGGTGAACTCGCGAGATTCTCGGCAAGGATCGCGCGGATTTCGGCGTTGGCTGTGACGGTATCGACCGACTTCTGCGCATCATGCAGACGGAAGCGGACGAATGTTTCGGGCACCCGCGCCACGCGCGCGCCGGCGCGGAAACAGCGCACCCAGAAGTCGTAGTCGAACGCGAGATTGTAGCGCTCGTCGAATGTGCCAACGCGGTCCTTCAACACGCGCCGGTAAAAGACTTCCGGCTGCACCCATTGCCGTTTTCCCCACCAGACGCGGAAGATATCAAGCGCGTCTTCCAGATCGCGGATATCACCGAGATGCGTGCCGATCGCGCGGCCTGCAAAGTCGATCAACTCGATCCCGCCTTGCACGAGGTCGACGTTCGGATTCTCCGCAAAGGCGGCGCACACTTTTTTGAGCACTCCGGACGCGAGCACATCGTCGCCATTGAGAAAGCCGAGCACATCACCGGTTGCGTGCGTGAAGCCTTTGTTGATCGCATCGACCTGCCCGCGGTCGCGCTCGCTCACCCACCACGCGAGGCGCGATTCATGGCGGCGGATGATGTCCGCCGTGCCATCGGTACTGCCGCCATCGCAGACGATGTATTCGAGATCCACGCCCTGCTGATCGAGCACCGAGCGAATCGTTTCCTCGATGGTCGCGACGGCGTTGTAGCAAGGCGTGACGATGCTGACTTTCATCGCGGGTAGTAGGCGAGACAGTGATCCGCGACTTTTGCCCACGAGAATTTTCGGGCGAAAGCGATGCAAGCGTCCGCATCGAAGCGGACATTGCCGGAGAGACATTTTGCGAGCGCGCCACCGATGCCCGCGACCGTGGGCTCATTCACGAAGAAGCCGCTGATGCCTTCATCGACAGCCTCAACGGAGCCGCCGATGCGCGCGGCGAGTGACGGGCAGCCGCAGGCGTTTGCCTCCAGATATACGAGCCCGAAGCCTTCATACGCGACCGGCGTCGAGGAGGTCGTGAGGATGAAAAGATCGCTGTCGAGCAGTCGGGCGTTGAGCTGTGGACGATCGAGAAATCCGGTGAACGTGACGCGGTCGGCGAGGCCGAGATCGTCCACCAGCTTTTCATAGGAAGCGCGCAGGTAGCCGTCGCCGACGATCGTGTAGTGGAATGCGTGCGCGTCGCGAATCTTCGCCAGCGCGCGCAGCACGAGGTCCACATTTTTGTGCGGCTCCGCGAGTCGGCAGACGGTGATCAAACGCGCCGGCCCGCCACGGCGCGACGGGCTTGGACCCGCGAAACAATCCTCGGAAACACCGACCATCGCCGCGGAAGTTTTCCCAGCGCAGCCGGGATGCGTCTGGATCAGCCGCCGTTCGGTGTAGCGGCTGTTTGCGAAAATGTGCGCCGCTCTCGGCAGCGATCTTTTTACCAGAAGCCATGTGAGCCAGCCGCCGAGCCAGTGGTCTGCATTGCTGCCAAACGGCAGACCGAATCGCTGACGAAAATCGAGTCGCGCGACCGGATGATACGGCGCGAGAAAATCGTTGCCATGAACGGTCACGAACACGCGCGGATGTCCGAGCGCAAGCCAGGAATACGACGCATTCATCGCGTGCCAGAGGTCGATGTCGGCGCGGAGGATTTGGCGATCAAAGCGGCGGCGCAATTTGAGCACGGGCGCGATGCGAAACGGCGCGGAGGCCAGTTCGCCGCCGGGATGCGGCGTGGTGAAGACGGTGACGTCGTGCCCGCGCCGCGCGAGTTCCCGCGTGAACTCGAACGCATAAGTTTGGATGCCGCCTTTCTCGGGGGGGAATTCGGGTGAGACGATGCCGACTTTCATTCAGGCGCGTTTGGCGAACGCGAGAGGAGCGCCATCACCGCTCGAAGACGAGCAAATTGTCCGCCCAAATATCGTCGCAAGCCTTGAGTTGCGCGGTCGCGTTTTCATCGTGGCGATAGCCCCGCTTCTGGAAGTGGCCGATCCAGTATTCCGGCGGTTGTTCATTGAAATGGCCGGCACCGCCCTGGCCGGGACGCGCGGCGGTGATGACGATTCGGTTGCCGTGGTTGGCAAAACTGCGCAGCAGGTTTTCGACGTAGCGCGGATGGATTTGCTCCACGACCTCGAAAGAATAGACGAGATCGAACGTGCGACCGAGATCGAGAGCTTCGTTGAGATTCCAGCACATCGCCTTTTCAGGATGCGGCGATGCCGCGATCGCTTCCGGTGAGCCTTCGATGCCCTGCACGTCGGTGATTCCCGACTTTAGAAAAAAATCCACCGTCTGCCCGGTGCCCTGCCCCAGATCGAGGATCGAGCGTGGCTGAAAAAGTTCGAGCATGCGCGTGAGCATTTTCACCGGGCAGGAGCCTGCCATCGAGAGTTCAGCGGGCGAGTGAAAGATGCTGTTTCGCGTGACGATCATCCGGACCCGGCTGGCGACGTTGAAAATGTGGCGCGGATGAGCGGCAACTTTGCGCAGCGTGCGAGTGATGGATGCCATGTTGTCGGGTCGGGTCGAGTCGATTGTTACGACCCAGACAAAGCGGCCCCTGTGCCCGACTCACTGTGGCAGGAAACCTTTTTCGAGCAATTCGCGGATGCCTTCGCGATACATGAGCGGTCGCATCGGGCCGGCGTAGTGGCGGCTGGGCGCGCCGGGATTTCGCGGGCCGGGATGCACGTCGTATTCGGCGGGGAGCATTTGGAATCCGTACTTCGCGCTGCACAGCGCGACGAGCGTTTGCTCGATTTGGTGCGGGTGGCTGAGGATGCCGGGGAGCGCGAGGAATTGCTCGATCCAGTCGAGCCGCAGCGACGCGCGGTGGATGAGGCCGAGGCCGGAATTGATGAGCGCTGGGCAGTCGATGCCGAGCGCGGCGGGGTCGATCGTATAGCCGTCGCGCCAGTCTTTGTTCAGCGTGTTCTTTGTGAAATGGGGATCGTCGAGCGCGGCGAGGAGAGCGGTGGGTTTGTCGAAAAACAGGATGTCGCTATCGAGCAGGATCATGCGGTCGGCTTCGAGGAATGCGGCGAAGTCGAAGACTTTGAGTGAAAGCGTGTTCCTCGCGCGGAGGCTTTCGCAGCGGAGGAATGGCGCGAGCATTTCCGCGGCACGAGCATCGGCTTCGACGCGGGAGATGATTCGCGCGGAGGGAAATGCCGTGCGCAGATGTTCGAGCGCGCGGGCGGTCAGCGTGCCGTCGTCGTGAATGCAGAGCGCGTAATTTCGTCCAGTGGCTTTCTGAAATGTGCGCAGCGCCCAGATCAGATTCAGCCAGTCGTCCGCGGACGTGAGGACATGGATTTCGCAACTGCGATCCTCCGGCAAATCCGATGTTGGCATCGAGAGAATCCGCGGTCGCACTTCATCGCGGTAGTAGGCGACACGCAGGCCGTCGGCGAATTTCGTCTTCAGCAGATAGACCAGCCGGCCCGCGGTGATGGGATGATTTCCCCAATCGAGGCGGAGAAGCCAGTGGACGCTCATCACTGACTGGCGCTTGGGCGGAGGCGTGTGCGGGCGGCGGCAGGATACTTGAGCGCAAGGAGATTGACGTTTGGAAACGGATCGCAAATCGCGAACGGCACGACGGCTTCCGCCGTTTCACCGACGGTGAACATCTGGAAGCCGAGCCGCTCCAGCGTGCGATACAACGCGGCGCACGAGGAGCCCGCCAGTTGCGCCGCTTCTTCCGTGAACTCGACGCAAAGCGCGGGCGCATTCGCGGCGGAGAGAAGTTTTTCAGCGCCGATGAGCACCTGATTCTCCCAGCCTTCCACGTCGATCTTCATCGCGGTGATGCGGCCATCGAGCCGGTGCTGGCCGACGAAGGAATCGAGCGTGACGGTCTGCACCGTCTCCTGTCCGCCGGGCTCGCCCATGTAAGGTTTGCCGAGCGAATTCCATGCGTCGAACCCGTCCTTCGCGAGCGAAAGCTGCGCCTCGGCATTGGCGTCTGAAAGCGCGATGCGATGGCACGAAACGCTGCGGATAGCGTTCAACCGCACATTTTCCTCGAGCCTGGAAAAGGTCTGCGTGCAGGGTTCAAACGCGTGGACTTCCCCGTGAATCCCGACGATGCGCGCCGCCGCAATCGTGTAGAGGCCGACGTTTGCGCCGATGTCGAGGAAGACATCACCGGGCCGCAGATACGCATCGAGAAAGCTGCGCGTCTCGGGCTCAAACTGATTGAAATACAGCATCTCGCAGAGCCGACTGTCGCCGTAGAGCCGCATCCGCACGCCGCCGCCGAGCGAGCGCACGATCGAGTTCGGCGTGCCGCGGATCGCGTCCCAGCGCGCGTGGTCGCGGACGAACCGCCGGTTGTGCAATCCCTTCCGAATGCGCTGCGGCACGAACGTCTCATAGGCGCGGCGCGCGAGTCGGCTGAGTGGGGTTTGGGAAATCATGCGACGGTGATGAGGCCCGGTTGGTCCGTGCGCTCGACTTTCCACTCGATCGCGGGGCAGAGGGTGCCGGGCCATTTTTCGGGAAAGTGGGACGCTTGATTTCCCGCGCCGCCGACATTGAAGGAAAGGTATTCCGAATCCGGGATGATCCAGCGTTCGCCGGGCACGCCGCAGCCGACGGCGATGACGTAGGTGCGCCGGTTCAGCAGGCGTCCGGGGATGATGCACGAGGTGATGTAGCGCCCCGGCTCCTGCTGCTCGTCTTGAAAAAGATGATCGGTCGCGGCAAAGGCGAGTTCGCCCTCCTGCGTCTGGAGCAGCATGTGAAAACGATTTCCGCGCAGCCGCTTTTTCAGCTCGTAGTGAATCTCGAAACGGATCGGCTTATCCGCTTCAAAAACGGATTGCGGCTTCTCGCTGCCGGGTTCGAGCAGGCGGAGATGGCGCAGCCGCACTTCGTCATTGCCCGGCGCGTCGTCGCCGCTCCACGAGATTTCGCCGCGGCTGTTTTCGTCCTTCGGCATTCCCGAGGAAAGATAGTGCGTGATGACATCGCCGGGCGCGCCCTGCATCGCGAGCCGGCCATCTTCAATGAGCAGCGCACGCTCGCAGAGGCCGCGGATCGCGGACATGTTGTGGCTCACGAAAAGAACGGTGTGGCCCTGCTTCGAGGTGACATCGCCCATTTTGCCGAGGCACTTCTGCTGGAACATCGCGTCGCCTACCGCGAGCACTTCATCGACGATCAGGATTTCAGGTTCGAGGTGCGCCGCGACGGCGAAAGCGAGCCGCACATACATGCCGCTGGAATAGCGCTTCACCGGCGTGTCGATGAAGCTGCCGATCTCCGAGAAGTCCACGATTTCATCAAAACGCCGCGCGATCTCCGCGCGTTTCATTCCGAGGATGACGCCGTTCAGGAAAATGTTTTCGCGTCCCGTGAGTTCGGGGTGGAAGCCGGTGCCGACTTCGAGC
>JANNWY010000074.1:0-26362 GCA_031409335.1 Chthoniobacteraceae bacterium
CTGGACTGGCGCGTGAAAAAGACAAAGTGGTGCGTGCTCCGCTGGCCGAGCCCCGGCATGGCGCAACTCGCCGGCATGAGTACCGAGGCCTTCGAGGATTTCTACTTCCGCGTCTGCACGCTCGACTATCGCCGGATGCAGCCCGGCATGAAGGCGCTCGCGCAATTAATGATGAAGACCGACAAGGTTCACATCAAGGGACCCGGCACCGACCTGCGTTTCAGCATCAAAGGAATCAGCGCGATCCCCTGCGGCGGGGCACACAATATCCCGGACGGCGAGGTCTTCACCGCGCCGGTGAAGAACAGCGTGCATGGGCACGTGAGCTATAATGCGCCGACGATCTACCAGGGCGTCGCGTTCGACAAAGTGCGGCTTGCGTTCAAGGACGGAAAGATTGTCGAGGCTACTTCCAGCAATACGGAAAAGCTGAACAGCATCCTCGACAGCGATGCGGGGGCGCGGTTCATCGGCGAGTTTGCGATCGGCTTCAATCCGCACGTCCTCACGCCGATGCGGGACATTCTTTTCGACGAGAAAATCAACGGTTCATTCCACTTCACGCCGGGCCAGTGCTACGAGGAAACGGAGAACGGGAACCGCTCGCAGGTGCATTGGGATCTGGTGAACATCCAGCGCGAAGACTACGGCGGCGGGACGATTCATTTCGACGGAAAGCTGATCCGCGAGAACGGGCGGTTCGTGCCGAAGGCCCTTCAGGCCTTGAATCCCGAGCGGCTGAAGTAACTAGACCGCGACGTCTTCGTAGATCCGCGCGAGCGAGATCGCGAAGTCGATGGCGGCGAAACGCAGCACGTCTTCGCGCTGCTGCGGGCGCGGGAGCACCTTCATGTCATTCATAAAGGCGCGGCAGCGGTGGCCGCGCAGGCGCTCGTGAATCGGCGAATAGATATTCCCGGAAATCGTCCCGTGCTCCTCGCTCGCGGCGGCCATCGCATACACGCGACCGCTGACGTACTCGTGGCGGGTTTCGCTCTGCAATTCTCCCGCGAGACATTCGTCGGGGCTCATCCAGGATCCGGCGAGTGCGGTCATGCGCGCAGGTTAGCGCGGCCTCGCTTTCCGTCAATTTGCGTGTCAGCGCGGGCTTGCGCGCGGCGCGGATTCGTCGTGTCATCGACCGCATGAAACCCCGTCATTTCCTCCCCGCCATGGTCGGCTTCGCGAGCTTCCTGGCGCGCGCCGCCGATCCCGTCACCGTCTCCGGCGAAGAGTCCGTGAAACTCGCCACCGTCCCTGCCGGATTTGAGCTGAAACTTTTCGCCTCCGAGCCGGACATCGTGAATCCAATCGCGTTTTGCATCGACGATCGCGGGCGGCTGTGGGTCGCCGAAGGGCGCACGTATCCCAATCGCGCGAAGGATGGCGAGGGGCAGGATCGCGTCGTCGTTTTCGAGGATACGAATGGCGATGGCCGCTCGGACAAGCGCACCGTTTTCATGGAAAAGCTGAACCTCGTGAGCGGCCTCGAATATGGGTTCGGCGGGCTGTGGGTCGGCGCGGCTCCGTATCTCATGTTCATCCCGATCCACGATGGCGACGAACCGAAGCCAGCGGGCGAGCCGAAGATTTTGCTCGATGGCTGGGGCTGGCAGGACACCCACGAGACGCTGAACACTTTCCGCTGGGGACCGGATGGCTGGCTCTACGGAAGCCACGGCGTTTTCACCCACTCGAAAGTCGGCAAGCCCGGAACGCCAAATGCCGAGCGCGTGCCGATCAATGCGGGCTTCTGGCGCTATCAGCCGAAGCGGCACGAGTTCGAGGTGTTCGCGCACGGCACGAGCAATTCGTGGGGCATCGACTTCGATGAAAACGGCCAGCTTTTCGCGGAGGCGTGCGTCATCCCGCATCTCTTCCACATCGCTCAGGGCGGACGCTACCAGCGGCAGGCGGGCGAACATTTTAACAAGCACACTTACGACGACATCAAGACCATCGCGGATCACCGGCACTACGTCGGAGAGAATCCGCACGCGGGAAACAACAAGAGCGACAGCACCGGCGGCGGGCATGCGCACGCGGGATTCGTCATCCCCCAGGCGGGCGGTGTTTTTGGGGAATGGGAGGGTCGGCTGATCATGGGAAACATCCACGGGCAGCGCATGAACGCGGACGTGGCGGAGCGAAAAGGGAGCGGCTTTGTCGGCAAACACGGCGCGGACTTCATCGTCTTCAATGATCCCGCGAGCCAGGTCGTGGATGCGCGGCAGGGGCCGGGCGGGTCGATTTTCATGATCGACTGGTATGACCGGAATCAATGCCACCGCGTCGAGCGCGCGGCGCATGATTACGCCACCGGGCGCATCTACAAACTGGCACCGAAGAGCGCTCCGGCAAACATGATCACCGATCTGCGCGCCGTTCCTCATAAGTCCCAAATCGCCCAAATCGCGTTGAAAGGAAAAGACGCATTTGCAGCGAACCACGCTCTCCGACTTGTGCAGGAAAGCGGAGCGGAGTCCGATGCGACGGTGTTTCGACAGGATGGCGAGCGTGGCCAGCTTCGAGGACTTTGGATGCGGCACGTCGCCGGCCAGTCCGATGAAAAGGACAAGCTCGAAGCGCTCGCCTCGCCTCATGAATACGTGCGGGCATGGGCCATCCAGCTCGCGTGTGAAAAGCGCGATGCTTCATCCGCGATGCTCGAAAAATGCGCGCAGATGGCAAAGGAGGACACTTCCCCAATCGTCCGCCGCTACCTCGCCAGCGCCGCCCAACGACTCACCATCGAACAACGCCAGCCCATCGTGGATGCCCTTGTCGCGCACGGAGAAGACTCCGCCGATGTGAATCTGCCGCTGATGTATTGGTATGCGCTGGAGCCGATCGTCGGTGGAAAACCAGCTGCAGCGGGAGCGATGCTCGGCAAGGTCAAGATTCCGATCCTCCAAGAATACATCGCCCGTCGCATGGCGGCGACTGCCGCTCGTTAGTCGGCCTTGCCACCGCGAAATCCGCGCGCCACTTTCCGGTTATGGCACTGCGCCGCTACTCGCCACCGATCGAACGGGTGAAAGACGAATACTCCCGTATGATCGCGCGCCGCATCATGCGCGAAAAACGCGGCCCGCGACCCGCGCATCCGCCAACGCCGTCGAATAGCGAGCCTTGGATCGCGAATCCGAAGACGGTGGATGACCTCTGGGAAATCGCGCAGTGCGTGCAGCGGCGCGTGGACGAGTTTCAAAAATGGCGGCAACCCTCCAGCAATTCCTAGCCCGAGTCGCGACGCGCCAGCGCGTGGTGGTGATCGGCGGGCTCGCGGTGATCGCACATGGATATTCACGTCCGACAAAGGACGGAGATGCGTGGCTTGATCCGCTGGATTCAGCGGCAGAGTGGACTGCGCGGCTGCGCGAAACGCTCGCCGATTTTCCGGAGAGCGAGCTGTGGTCGCTCGCTGAACGGCGCATCGCGCAGCGGGATGATCTGGAGGAAATCGCAACGATTGACGGCGTCGTCCGCGTCACAGGTTTAGTCACCGACCTCGATCTATTTTATCGCCCGAATGGATTGGAACGCGCCGACTTTGATGCCGTTTGGGAACGCGCGTCCGTTTGGGCGGAGGAAGTGCGCGTGGTTGATCCATTGGATTTGATCGTGACCAAAGACGGGACAGGCCGCGATCAGGACCAGTTGGACATTTCGTTTCTCGAAGCAAAGTTGCGCAACGATCTGGGCTCGCGCCTGAAGACCGCTACACCCGCGGAGGCGGAAGCGATCTTCGCGCGTTATGCCGATCATGTGGTGGCAGCGAAGGCGTTGGAAAATCTCGATCCGGCGGTGCAGGCGCTTGCACGCAAAATCTTGGAGGAGTTTGCGGCGCAGGGCGATCCGTTCGCGCGCGACGCGCTCGGGTTGTAGTTCCGGGAAGCGTTGTTGCGCGGGCAGCGCCGGTGGCATTGCGTCTGCTTGACCGGGGAGTGGGAATATCCCGGCGCATGTTCACATTCATTTCAAATCTTTTCCGAAGGCCCGTAGTCGCACCGATGCCATTGACGGTTCACGGCGGGCAAAATTTTCATGGTGAAGCCCCACCGATCGTTCCGTCGGTCGAGATCGCCCACCTTTCGCTCGCGGCCATCCTTGCCAAGTTTCCCGCTGAGTTGCGCAAATGCGTCCAGACACTGCCAGATGCGTCGGTGATGGTGACGCTGCCGATGCCGACGATCCTGAAGCAGCTCCCGTCGTGCTCGGTGAAGATGTCGCTGGCAAGCCTCTACCGGCAGGCACCCGCGGGAGTTTTCAAGTCTGGACCGCCGGAGGACAAACGGATGGTCGAAGTGCCGCTGCCCGAGATTTTCAAGCGTGTCCGCCCGGAGCTTTTGAAGCGCCGCCAGGACCAGCGCCCGTCGCAGTACGCGGACGAGGGTTTCAACCTTTTCGGGGACAAAGAAAACCCGCACGCGGTCGCTCTCACCTTGCCAGCGGAGCGTGAGCCAGCGCCCGCGCCGGCTCCACCACCCGTTGTCGATTTTGGCCCGGGGCCAAGCGCCGAACCCACTCTGAAAGTGGCCGCGTCGGAGCCCGAGAAAGCTGTGGAGCGACCTCCGCTCGCGCCGCCCGCCGACCTGACCGCAGCCGCCAAGCCCGCTCCCAAACCGAAAAAATCCCAGCCCGCAGCCGCACCGGCAGCGCCAGCGCCAAAGGCCGCGAAGCCTGCCGCGACCACGGTAAAAACCGATGGACCGCCACTCGTCCTGGCGATCGGCGATCTCGCCGCGGGCTGGCCCGAGCTCATCCGCGCGGAAGTCGGCGCAATGAATGGCTCGACGGTTTCGCTCCCGAGTGGGGAAGTGACGGCGGGCCTCGCAAAAGGCCGCGTCGCATTTCAATGGGGACAGTTGCGCGAATGGATCACGCCAGTGCCTCCCGGTGCCAGCGGCGCCGACGCCGATACCGAACTTTCGCTCCCGCTGCGTGTCGTCGCTCCCGCTTTTCTAAAGCTCACGAAAGGCAGCTCCGAGTCGCGGAAGCGCGCGGCGATCAGCGAGGAAATTCCGTCTCTTTTCCACGGTGCCGAGTCTCCCGGAGCCGCGCCGACCCAGCCCGCTGCGCCAGCAGCGTCCGCAGTCATGGAGCCAGTCGAAGCGCCCGCAAAACCCGCAGCAAAGACCGTCCCAGCCAAGCCTGTTTCCGTGCCATCGGCACCAGCCGCCGCGCCGCTTCCGCAAACGATCAACGAGCTATTCAACCAGCCCGACAAAGCCAGTTGGTCGCCATCCGAGATCGTGGAAAACGCGGTGAAGCTGCCGGGCGTGATCGGTGCCGTGGTGGCGATGCAGGAGGGTTTGCTCGTGGCGCACCGCCTGCCGGAACACTTAAACGGCGAGACGTTCGCGGCATTCCTGCCACAGATTTTCGCGCGCCTGAACAAATACGCGGGCGAGATGAAGATCGGCGTGGTCAACTCCATCACCGTGCAAGCGGCCGGCGCGCCGTGCCAGATGTATCAGCACGGGGAAATCCTTTTCGCAGCAGTGGGTCGCACCGGCGAGGCCCTGCCAATCCACGCCCTCGATCTGTGCGCCGGTCAGTTCAAGAAATAGCAGCCCGCTCAAAGCTCCAGTAAAACGCCCATGGCTATCATCAACCAAGCGACCAAGGAATTGCAGGTAAAGATCGTCTATTACGGTCCCGCAAAGAGCGGGAAGACGACTAACCTCGAACAGGTCCACAAAAACGTCCACGTTCCCAATCCCGAAGCGAAGGGCAAAATGACTTCGCTCGCGACCAGCAGCGATCGCACGTTATTCTTCGATTTTTTCCCGTTGGAGGCAGTCGCCATCAAAGGCTTCAAGACTAAGTTTGCGCTCTTCACCGTCCCCGGCCAGGTCATCTACAATGCCACTCGGCAGATCGTGCTTCGCGGCGTCGATGGCATCGTTTTCGTCGCCGACTCGCAATACGACAAGATGGAGGAAAACATCGAAACCTTTAAGCATCTCGAGGAAAACCTAAAGACGCTAAACATCAACATTGATGAAATCCCGATGGTGATGCAATACAACAAGCGCGACGTGCCCGACGTAGCACCGGTCGAGTATCTGGATTTCCTGCTAAACAATCGTGAAACCCAGGCACCCACCTTTGAGGCATCCGCGGCGAAGTGCGAGGGCGTTTTCGAAACACTCAACATGATCACCCGCATGTTGCTCCACAAATTCCTCAGCGACGGCGCTCGCAAGTAATCCTATCCCATGGGCCAGTTCCCGTCCCTTAATCAAGCCGACATCGACCTCATCGATGAAGTGCTGAAAGAACTCCTCACAAAAAGTGAGGCAAACATCGCGCTTCTCGTCGAGAAGGCGGGCTATCTCATCCACCAGGCCGGCAGCCCCGACGCGGTCGATACGACGACCTTCGCCACCCTTGGCTCGAATGCCTACAACGCCGTGCAATTCATGGCTTCGCTCGTGAATGAAAGTAACTTCACCAGCATGTATCAGCAGGGCGAAAACTTTAGCACGCTGATGGTGAACGTGGACGAAAACTCGCTCCTCGTGATCGTCTTCCCCACCCACCTCACCGTCGGCTCGATGAAGTACTACGCCGGTCCCGCCGCAAAACGCATCGCCGAGCAAATCTGCCTCGCCACAGGCCGCGCAGACTCACACGGCATCGATCTCAGCGACCTCGACATCCCCGACGCGCAGGCACTTTTCCAAAAGCGGACTTAAAAAGCAGTCCCATCATTGCGGCGCGGCGTGGTAACGAACTAGGTTCCACGTTGTGAAATCGCTCATTCGTTTTGCCGTCACTGCGTTGTTGTCTTTCGCCTGCGCCTCCGCCGCGGAGCTGCCGTTGCGCGTGGGGATGGAATTGCAGTTCCCGCCATTTGAGATGCGCGATGAAAAAGGCCAGCCGATCGGCGTGAGCGTGGATCTCGCGCAGGCGCTCGGCGCGCATCTTGGGCGCGCGGTCGAGATTAAGAATCTACCGTTCGACGGGCTCATCCCCGCGCTGAAGACGGGCGGGATCGACGTGATCCTTTCGTCGATGACGGCCACGCCGGAACGCGCGGGGTCGATCGACTTTTCCGAGCCATATCTCAAGAACGGCCTGTGCCTGCTCGTCGGCGCAAAGAGCGATGTGAAGAGCGCGGCGGATTTGAACCGCGCGGGGAAAGTGATCGCCGTGAAAAAGGCCACGACCGGGCATCTGTACGCGACGCAGAACTGCAAGCAGGCGCGGGTGCTCGTGCTCGACAAGGAAACCGCGTGCGTGCTCGAAGTCGCGCAGGGAAAAGCGGACGCCTTCATCTACGATCAGATCGGCATCTTTGAAAACTGGCGGCGCAATCGCGAGACGACGCGGCCTGTGCTGGAGCCATTTCGCGAGGAATCATGGGCGCTCGGATTGCGAAAAGGGAACGACGATTTGCGCGCGAAAGTGAACGTGTTTCTCGCCGAGTTTCGGAAGGGCGGCGGCTTCGACCGGCTCGCGGAAAAATGGCTCGCGGAGCAAAAGGCGGAGTTCAAACAGCGCGGCGTGCCGTTCGTTTTTTGAGGCGCTCGCAACGGATCCCGCGCTCGACCGATTGCTGAAAGGCAGCGCGCTTTTCAAAACCGAAACGACGACGGCGCGGGCCGGCGGGTAAAGCGGATGCCATCACGCGCGACCGCACTCTTCGCCGATCGCCGAGGAGAGCGCGGTCACGCCCTTTTCCATGTGCGCATCAGCGATGCAGTAGGGCGGCATGAAGACGATGGTGTCGCGGATCGGGCGGGTGAGGAGGCCGTGCTTGCGGGCAGCGAGGCAGACTTTCGCACCAATCAAATCCCCGGCGGGATACGCATCGCGGCCATCGCGCTTCACCTCGATGCCAGCGATGAGGCCGCACTGCCGAACTTCCGCGACGTGCCGCTGCGTCTTGAGCGGTTCGAGGAGTTCGGCAAGAAGCGCTGCTTTCGCGGCGATGGTCGCGAGCGTTTGTTCTTCGCGGAAGATCGCGAGATTTGCGAGCGCGGCCGCGCAGCCGAGCTGATTGGCGGTGTAGCTGTGACCGTAGTAGAACGTCTTCTGCTCCTCGAACGATCCGAGGAAGGCGTCGAACACACGCTCTGTGGTGAGCGTAGCGGCGAGCGGAAGGTAGCCGCCGGTCAGCCCTTTCGCGAGCGCGATGAAATCCGGCACGACGCCTTCGTGCTCGCACGCAAACATTTTTCCCGTGCGGCCAAAGCCCGTCATCACTTCATCGAGCAGCAGCAGCGGGCCGTGCGCGTCGCACCACACGCGGATGAATGACAGCAGGCCGCGCGGCCACAACTTCATCCCCGCCGCGCCCTGGATCATCGGCTCGATGATGACGCCGGCCACTTCCTCCGGCTTCACATTTCCAAAACTCTGCATGGAGGAAACGTGCTCGACGAGGTAGCCGCGCCCGCCGCTGCCGCCTTTGAAAGTGCCGATCCCGCCGAGGCTCGCGGCGCCGAGCGTGTCGCCGTGATAAGCGTCGCGAAACGCGATGAACACGCGTCGCTCGGGCTGGCCGCACTGCCGCCAGTATTGCAGCGTCATCTTCACCGCGACCTCGATCGCGGTCGATCCGTCGTCCGAGAAAAAGGCGCGCGTCAGCGTGTCGGGCGGGAAGAGTGCGACGAGTTCCGCAGCGAGTTGCGCGGCGGGTGGATTGGTGAATCCGAGAAACGACGTGTGCGCCACGCGGTCGAGTTGCGCGCGGATCGCGGCGTCGATTTTCGGATGACGATGCCCGTGCAGATTCGTCCAGATCGAGGAATTCCCGTCGATGTATTCGCGCCCCTCGCTGTCGCGCAGGATCGCGCCTTCACCCGAGACGAGCACCAGCGGCTCATGCTCCGGCGCGCACCAGTCGCGCATCTGCGTGAAGGGATGCCAGCCGTGCGCCTTGTCCGCCGCGATCAGCGCCCGCGTTTCATTCATACACCGGCACTTCGCCGCCGCGATCGCGGATCAATTGCCCGACCGCCTCAAAATCTTCCCACGACAAATGTTTCCGCTGATACTTCCGCCACAGGATGTCGTGCAGCGCGAGCAAATCGTCGAGCAGCGGATCTTCGTAATACGTCCAGCGTTCATCCGATTTCGCCTTCGCCTGAATGCGCCAGCGCTTCCCAAATTTCTCCGCGCGCACCTCGCGCTTCTCGCCGTCTTCGGTCTTCGTTTTCCAAACGTGGGTGTTGCGGTTCATGATTGGTGCGAAGCAGATGACATTCACCCGAGATTACCGGCTCCAGGCGCGAGGCCGCAAAGATTATCGCCGGACGATTCGATTGCGATATTCCCATTCTCGATCCGCGCGCGAGAGAAATCACGGAGCCGCCGTGACCTTCACGCGCATGAAGCGGGTGGGCGGCGCGCCAATGAGGAAATTGTCCCGCACCTTGAGCGTCGTCGCGTCGTCGATGAGCACCGTGGTACTCGCGGCGCTGAAGGAGTCCGGCAGTGCGGGCAGCAGCGTGCCGGCGCTTTGGATTTCGTAAGTCACGCCGGGCTGTTTGGTGATCGTCATCGTCAGATAGCCGGTTTCGTTAGTTGCTGCGGGCAGGCCACCGGCGTTCGGCTGCCCGAGGTTCATCCCGAGGGCGAGTTCGAGCAGTTCCACGGTGCCGTCGCCGTCGGAGTCATCGAGCGGGCCGTGGTCGTTCCGGTTGGGCCAGAAAGTGAGTTCCCACGCATCGAGCAAGCCATCGCCATCTGCGTCCGGCACGCCCGGGCCGAGCCCCGTGAAAAGGTAGGCCGCGCCGGAATTGGAGTAGTCGTCACCGGGCGTCCTGTTCACGCCCGTCGTGCTGCTATCCTCACGGGATGCCCCGACAACGAGGGTGTCGCCCGCGCACGCCACGGAGAGGCCAAAATTATCAAACCCCTGCGTGGCCCCGACGGCTCCCGGTTTGAGATAGGCCTGCTGCGTCCACGCTCCCGCGCTCCGCACGAAGACATAAAGCGCGCCGGAGTCGAAATACATGCCCCAGTAGTCGGGGGTGCTCTTGACCCCGGTCGTGCCGCTGTCCTCGAAGGGAACCCCAACGGCAACCGTGTCGCCCGAGATGGCGACCGACCATCCGAAGCCATTTCGCTTCTGCGAAAATCCAACGCTGCCGGGCTTCAGAAAAGCCTGCTGGGTCCACGCTCCCGCACTCCGGGCAAAGACGTAGGCCGCCCCCGCATTGAAGACGCTGCCTTCACTGTCTTCGGGCGCACTGTTCACACCCAGCGTGTCGCTATCTTCATTGATGGCCCCCACGACGATCGTGTCGCCTGAAATCGCCACCGAAAAGCCGAACCCATCACCTGCCTGCGTCGTGCCCACGGTGGCTGGCTTCAGATAAGCCTGCTGCGTCCACACTCCAGCGGTGCGCACAAAGACATAGGCCGCTCCGGAGTCGGCATAAAAAGCACCGCCAGTCGTGGAACCGAAATCGTTCGGTGTGCTGTTCACCCCCGTCGAACTGCTGTCCTCACCGGGCGCCCCGATGACCATCGTGTTGCCCGAGATGGCGACGGAAGAGCCGAACCCATCCCCCACCTGCGAGATGCCGATGAGTGCCGGCTTGAGATACGCCTGCTGGGCCCATCCGCCGCCGCTGCGCACGAAAACGTAAGCCGCGCCGGAGTCGGTGGCGCTTTCGTTGGCGGTGCTGTTCACTCCCGTCGTTCCACTATCCTCTCGCGGCGCTCCCACGACGATCGTGTCGCCGGAAATCGCCACCGACTGGCCGAAGTCATCCTCCAACTGCGTGGTCCCGACCGCAGCCGGTTTGAGATACGCTTGTTGCGCGATGGGGTCGATCGTCAGCGGATAGCGCGCACCGCTTTCCTCCACGAGGAGACGCACGCCGCCCTCGGCAGGTGCGAAGTGCGAGGCGAGCACTTGCCATCGGCGTCCCACACCTTGAGGCCGGTGTAATTGAGCACGGTCGCGCCGGAGGCGTCTTGGAAAAGCACGCCTTGCGCATCGGCGGAGACGCACGGGTGCAGCGTGCCGCGGGAGGAGAGGAAGAAGTTGAGTGTTGAATGTTGAGTGTTGGAAGTTTCGGAAGGGCGCTCCTTCACGGTAAAGCCATGCTCCAGGCCGCGTTGGTCGTTCACGAACCATTCTTGGACCGCGGCATCCCGCTGGTAGCTGAGGCGCTGGCCGTCGGCTTTCACGGTGGGCGTCCCGGCGATGATGCGCTGGTTTTCCCCAACGCCGTAGCTTTTCAACTCCAAGCCCCATGCCCAACTGCCATCGCGTGGCTCGGTGAGGAATCCTCGTCCGTCGAATTTCGTGGTCCACTGCTGGCCCGGATTGCGCGCCTGCCAGCCACCTTCGATCGGCTGGAAGGCATGACGCCCCGCTTCGTAAGCCGCGCGGATGCCCGACCAATCGGACTTCGCGAGACCCTCGGGCACCGCCTGCGGATCGTGGGCCGCTGGCCTGGAGGTGCTGGCGGGGACGCTGTGTTGGTCGTTAAAGAGTTGCGGTGCCCGGTTGTCGGGCGGGGCGAGGAAGGTGACGAGCCAGACAGTGAAGAGGTGCAGCGTGATTTTCATGGGGGTCGAATTTGGCCACAACCTTGGTCCCTCGCGTTCGTGGGAAAAACACGGTGTCAGCACGCGCGTAGAATCACATGGTTTCCGCAAACCTCAACGGGCGAAAACACCGGCGAGCCGCGCGAGCCAGTCGCAACGGTTGTTTCGACAAGGTCCGCACCGCCACGTAGAAGCGGCGGCACTTTGAAAGAGGTCGCCAAGATTATCGCTTACTTCCTCGGTGTCGTGCTGCTCGGCGCGCTGCTCGCGCCGCCGTTGTATTGGGCGGGGAATGCGGTCGCGGATCGTGGCGTGGTCACGTTTCTCGGCGAGGTGCCGTTTCAGCGGTACTTCAATCGCGCGGTGCTCATCGCGGCGGTGGCACTGCTTTGGCCGGTGATCCGCTGGCTGCGGATCGGGGGAAAGCGCGACCTCGGGCTGGAGCCAGATGCGTGCTGGCGGCGGCGCTTGTTGGTCGGGTTTGCGATTGGCGGCGGAGTCGTCGCGGCGATGGCGCTGCTTTATGTGCCGCTCGGTTTTTACCGCTGGAAAACGGGTGGATTGCCTTGGGAGAAATTGCCATCCGTCACGCTCTCGGCAGTTGTCGTGGCGTTTCTGGAGGAGGCGCTTTTTCGCGGCGGCATGTTCGGACTTTTCCGGCGCACGTTGAAACCGTTCGCCGCGCTTTTCTGGGTCACGGCCATCTTCGCCATCGTGCATTTTCTCAAGCCGGAGGACATCGCCGTGACGCACGTCGGCTGGGCGAGCGGCTTCGCTTTGCTGCCGCATGTTTTCCACGCGTTCGCCGAGCCGATGGCACTCCTCGCGGGCTTCACCACGCTCTTCACGCTCGGTTGGGTGCTCGGCTACGCCACGCTCCGCACGCGTTCACTCTGGATGGCGATCGGCCTGCACGCGGGCGTAGTTTTTGTGAAAATGGGTTTCGCAAAATTCACCAAACGCACCGACACCGCGCTGCCGTGGATCGGCGAGCGTCTGGAGATCGGCCTCGTCCCCGTGCTCTTCCTCGCCCTCGGCGGTGTGCTCGTCTGGCTTTGGTTGCGCCATGAAAATCCTGCAACGCGCGGCTGACGCGGCGCTCTCCATTTTCTACCCGCCCCACTGCGCCCTGTGCGGCAGCAACACGCGGGCCGGGCGGCATCTCTGCGGGCCGTGCGGAGAAAAAGCCGCGACGATCGACGCGCCCTTTTGCCAACAGTGCTCGCAGCCGTTCGACGGCGCGATCGACGGCACCTTCACCTGCGCAAATTGCGAAGACCGCCGCTTCCATTTCGACTGCGCCGTGAGTCGCTACCGCTCCACCGGCGTCGTGCGCGATCTCGTCCACCGCTTCAAATACGACCGCTGTCTTTACCTCCGCGAACCGCTCGCGCAGTGGCTCGCCGAAACGCTCAACGACGCGCGCATCACCGCGCATTCGTTCGACTATCTGGTGCCCGTCCCGCTGCATTCGGCGCGGATGCGCGATCGGGAATTCAATCAGGCCGAAGTGCTCGCGCAACTCGTCGCCGAGCGTCACGGCGAACGCGTGTTGCACGCGTTGAAGCGCATTCGCTACACGACGACGCAGACGCGGCTCGATCGCGAGGAACGAATGCAAAACTTGCACAATGCCTTCCGCGTGCGGCACCGCCGCACCGTGTCGGGCAGCCATCTCATTCTCGTGGACGACGTTTTCACCACCGGCTCGACCGTGGACGAATGCGCCCGCGTCCTGAAAGAATCCGGCGCCGCGTCCGTGCGCGTCATCACCGTCGCGCGCGGGTGAAAGTGACGCGCGTTTTGCGAGTGATTGCGGACTCGAAGGGGGAAAGGTAGGCTCCGTAGTAATGAGCGAGGTCACCAAACTTCTTGATGCCATGCAGGACGGCGCGCCGTGCGCGGCGGATGAGTTGCTGCCGCTGGTCTATTCCGAACTGCGTGTCCTCGCCGCCTCGAAGCTGGCACGCGAGGCTCCGGGCCAAACGCTCCAGCCGACCGCGCTGGTGCATGAGGCGTGGCTGCGGGTCGCCAGCGGATCTTTTCAAAATCGCGCGCACTTTTTCGGTGCGGCCGCGGAGGCCATGCGGCGCATCCTTGTCGAGCGGGCGCGCGCCAAGCACCGCGCCAAACGCGGCGGCGGCCAGCCACACGTCGAAGCCGATCTGGCGCAGATCGCCGCGCCCGCCGCTGATGACGAAGAACTGCTCGCGGTGGACGACGCGCTCGATGCGCTCGCGGCCCTCGATCCGCGCAAGGCGGACGTGGTGAAGCTGCGCTATTTCGTGGGCATGACCTTTGAGGAAACGGCGGAGGCGCTCGGCATCGCGCGCGTCACCGCGGTGCGCGATTGGGAATTCGCGCGCGCGTGGCTGCACCGGCGCATCAGCGCGAATGGCGGCACGCCGCCGGCCTGAGGAATTCGCGCGCGGCCATGGGCGTAAAAACTTCCCCCGACGTACGCGGCGAAGAGACGATCTTTCTTCACGCGCTGGCGCTGCCCGTGGAAGAGCGCCCGGCTTTTCTCCGGGAAATGTGTGGCGACGATTCCGAGACCCGCGCCCAGATCGAAGGGTTGCTGCGCGGACACGACGCGGCAGTTTTCATGAAAGTCCCGGCGGCTCCGGCGCGTGAAAATGGTCCGATGGATTCCGCCGCGGTGCCGGGGGCGCGCATCGGCGGTTATCGCTTGCGCGAGAAGCTGGGCAGTGGCGGCTTCGGCACCGTCTGGGCCGCCGAGCAGAAGCGTCCGCTGCGCCGCGAGGTGGCGCTGAAAATTCTCAAGCCCGGCCTGGACACGGGCGAAGTCATCGCGCGTTTCGAGCAGGAGCGGCAGACGCTCGCGCTGCTGGGGCATCCGCACATCGCGCGCATTTTCGATGCGGGCGCGACCGAGCTGGGGCGGCCCTTTTTCGCAATGGAGCTGGTGCGCGGGAAAAAGATCACCGGGTTCTGCGAGGACGCGCGGCTCGGCCTGCGCGAACGGCTCGCGCTTTTTGTCGAGGTCTGCCGTGCGGTGCAGCACGCGCATCAAAAAGGCGTCATTCATCGCGACATCAAACCCTCGAATGTGCTCGTCGAAATGCACGGCGGAGGGCCCGTGCCGAAGGTCATCGACTTCGGCATCGCCAAAGCCATGCAGCGCGCGCCCGGCATCACGATCACGCTCGATGAAAAAGTCGTCGGCACGCCCGCCTACATGTCACCCGAGCAAGCGCGTCCCGATCGTCAGGGCGTGGACACGCGCTCGGATGTGTATGCGCTGGGCGCGCTGCTTTACGAGTTGCTCACGGGCTGCACGGTGTTCGACGCGGAAGTCGCCTTGGAGCGCGGCGTCGAGGAAGTGCGACGGATGATCTGCGAAGTGGATCCGCCACGACCTTCGACGCGCGCGAGTGCGCTGGTGCCTGGCGAAGCGAGCACCGTTTTTCGTTTCCGCCACGCGCGCCCTTTTTCCAGCGACCTCGATTGGATCGTGATGAAGGCGCTCGAGAAAGATCGCGAGCGGCGCTACGCGAGCGCGGACGATTTCGCCGAAGACATCGAACGCTACCTCGCCGATGAGCCTGTGGTGGCCGCGGCACCGGGCGCGGCCTACCGGCTGGGAAAATTTCTGCGCCGGCATCGCATGGCCGCCACGGCGATTGCGGCGATCGTGCTCGCGATTTTCGTCGCCACATTTCTCGTCGCACGCGAAGCCCTCCGCGCGCGCAAGGCGGAGGCAGTCGCCGGGAACCAGCTCCGCGCGATGAGCCGCTCCGATCAGGCCATCGCCGATACGCACCTTCAGAATCGCGAAACGGACATGGCCATCGCGTATCTCTCTCGCGCCATTCAAAACGATCCGCATAACACGGTCGCGCAGGAACTCCTGCTCAGCACGCTGGTCCACGGCGAGGGCCTGCGCGATCCATTGCCGCGCCTCGTTTTGAAACACGACGGCCCCGTCCGTGCGGTGAGCTTCAGCCCAGATGGCACGCGGATCGTCACCGCGAGCGACGATCGCACCGCTCGCATTTGGAATTCCGCGACGGGCGCGCAAATCGGCGCGCCGCTGCGGCACGAGGGCGCGGTGGAAAGCGCGAGCTTTGATACTGAAAATGCGCGTGTCGTCACGGCGAGCCGCGATGGCACCGTGCGCGTTTGGAATACGGCCAGTGGCGGGCAGATCGGCGCGCCACTCGTGCATCCCGGCCCAGTCACACGCGCGATGTTCAACCGCGAAGACACGCACTTGCTCACGCTCTCCGGCGACACGGCCTATGTTTGGGAAGTCGCGACGCTGCGGCTGTGTCATCGCGTGCAACATGCGGACGGAGCGGTGCTGCACGCCGCCACGTTCAGCCTCGATGGCACGAAGATCTCGACGGCATGCGATGATGGGACGGTGCGAATCATTGCGACCGCAAGCGGCGATGAAACACCGCGTCTGACCCGGCTCGGCGCACGGGTGTTGGATGTGGGCTTCAATTTCGACGGACGTGAAATCGTCACGGCCAGCGGCTTCGGCGCGCAAATCTGGAAACTCGATCATCCTCAAACCCCCGCCGCTGACCTGAAACACGACACCACCGTCCGGCGCGCGTTGTTTAGCCCCGACGGCACGCGCCTTCTCACCATCGCGGCCAACACCGCTCACCTCTGGCAGCGCTCCGATGCGAAGGCGTTCGGCGACTCGATGTCACACGACGGCGCAATCAGCGGCGGCACATTCAGCACGGATGGCACGCGCGTCGTCACCTTCGGCGAAGACCGCACCGCACGCCTTTGGGACGCCTCGAAAGGCAGGCCCATCGCCGCTCCACTGCGGCACGATTCCGCCGTCCTCGCTGCCGCGTTCAGCCCGGACGGCCAGCGTGTCGTCACGGCCTGCCTGGACTCGACGGCGCGCATTTGGAATGCCGCGAGCGGTGCGCCGATGGGCCCGCCTCTGCCGCACGGTGCGCCGGTGATGAGCGCGTGCTTCGACCGCGAAGGACTCCGCGTCCTCACCGCCAGCGGCGATACCGCCCAGCTCTGGGACGCCGTGACGTGCCTGCCGATCGGCGCTCCGCTGAAACACGGAGGCAAAATGACCAGTGCGTGTTTCAGCCCGGATGGCACACGCGTCGTGACATGCGGCGAAAACGCCGCCGCGCGGCTTTGGCAAATACAGCCGGTGGCCCGGCAGTCGCCGTTTCCCGCAGACGTGGCGGTCGCCGTGGAAAGTTCGTTCGGCCCCTTTCACCACGCCGCCGCCGTCTGCGCCGCCGAATTCAGCCCCGATGGCGCGCACTTCGCCACGGCCAGCGCGGACAAAACCGCCCGCCTTTGGAACGTCGCGACTGGCCAGCAGATCGGCCCGCCGCTGCCGCACGAACACATCGTGCGCGGCGTCGCTTTCAGCCCGGATGGCAGGCTCCTCGCCACCGCCGACGAAGGCGGCTCCGCGCGCATTTGGAATGCCATCACCGGCCAGCCCATCGGCGAACCGCTGCGACACGATACCGCCCTCTGCACCGTCCGCTTCCATCCCGATGGCCGCCGCGTCGTCATCTCCTGCCGCGATAACACCGCGCGCATTTGGGACATCACCACGGGCCTCCCGGTCAGCACCCTCTTTCGCCACGAGAGCGACGTGATCGACGCCGCTTTCAGTCCCGACGGCACCCGGATCGCCGCCGCCGGAGCCGCTGGCGGACCCGGCATCGCGCTGTTTTGGGATGCCGATTGCGGGAAAACTTTCGACCCCGCCATTCTCGAAAAACTCGTCGGCGCTACCTTCGCCTTCACGTTTGAAGATGGCACGCTGAAGCTTGTGCCGACCGCCCAACGCCTCCCCATGCGCGACGCGCTCGCCACTTTCACCGCCGCCGATCCCTCCACGCAACGCACCATCCGCTGGCTGCTGACCCCTGTGTCCCAGCGGACCGTTTCCCCGCTCAGCGCCACGACGCCGCGCGCCATAGCCGATCGCGCCATCGCCTCGGGCGACCGGCATGGTCTCCGCGGAGTGCTTTTCTCCGATCCCGGCCATCCTCTCCTGCCGCTGGCCCTCGCGCGTTTTGAAAAGCGGGCCGAGCGCGCCTTATACCTGCGCGATTACGCTCTCGTTCATCTTCCGCCCGATCCGAAACTCTGGCAGCGCGCCGCCGAAATGCTCCTCGATCGCCAACAACTCGCCCTCGCTGTTCGCGCCCTCGATCGCCTCGCGGCACTCGACCCTGCCGCCGCCACCCAGCTCGCGCCTCGCCTCAGCGCGCTGAAGGCCCGCCCGCCCAGGCCGAGATCGTTCAACGAAATGAAGAAATTCAGCCTTCGTTTCGACGATCCGAACGAACCACTTCACTCGTGGGTCCGCCAGGGCAACGAGTGGGTCGAGGTGCATACGCATGGTCGAAATGGTCACTTTGTCATCACTGGTCCGTGGGAAGTCGAAGGACGGCCGGGAACGCTGCTCCACAACCGCGACTCTCTGGAACACCTCATCTTCATCAGCGATCCTGATGTCCCCGACCCCATCCTGCTCCAACGGGGCAGCGGAGCTCTGTGGGATTACCTCGCTCAAATGATCGAAATGGAATGAGACGATTCTCCGGTCAATGGCGCATTAGCGATTGTTCATCATATTAAACTGCTCACCGGCAGTGATCCCTGCCGCAGCGAGAACGGAGGAGCCCATGGTTTGCGCTGTGCGTTGAGACGAGGAAGAGCGGCGGTGCCGATAGGGGGCCAAGGCACCGCCGCTCTTTGAATGAAAATAAATGAGACGATCCGCCGGAGAACGGCGCTTTGAAGGTTAGTAAATCTCATTTCCAAATCTCGCGAACGCGACCCCGCTCTGAAAAATCGGTGAAAACGAAATATCCTGCCGCCCCACGCCTTGACCGCCCCCAGCTTGTGGCGATTACTTGCGCGTCTGACCTAAGTCGGCCAGCCGCCTGCCAGAACCCGCCCACCCACTAACCCGCCGCCTAACCGATGAATGCCACGCATCATTCCAACCTGAACGGTTTCTTTCTCCGCCAGACTCCAAGCGAATTACTTCCAAGCGTAACGCCGAACAATGCGCTGCATCGCCTAACTGCTCCGCCGTCGCTGAACTTGGGGTCGCTATCTTCGCGATCGCTTGATCCTGTCGAAGGTTCTTATCTTCACGGAGGATTGACGACCGAGCAGCCCAATTTCGCATCATGATCGGTTCTCTCTTGCACGGCCGACCCAATCCAGTGTGGACTGACGTCTGATATGTAACGGAGGCCCATGTATTTCCACTCCAGAACGCGCGCTACGGTTTGGTTTTTGTCGTTGTCGTCAATCCTTCTGCTGACAAGCAGCGGAACGCTGCTTTCCCGTCTCCCGGAGCCGGACGCGCTTTGGTGGGGGACGATGACGCACAACAGCGGGCAGGCGCTCGCCTCCTCCGCCGGAAGCCCCATCGCGGTTGTCGCGAAATACAATGGCGTGATCGTCGCGCAAGATTCCGTGCCGAGTGGCTCGACGACGTATGTGCTGAAGGTGCCGCTCGATGACAACTTCGATCCTCGGGTACCGGGAACGGTGCGGCCCGGCGAGCGTGTGCGTATTTTCCTTAAGAACACCGCGACGAATCTCGAATACGAGGCGCTCGAAACGCGCACCGGGCCGACGGTCAACGGCTCCGTCGTTTCCGGGCGCGGCGTCGTCTATACCCTGAACCTCAGCGTGCCGGAGAATTTGAACACCGGTGGGGCGCTGATGGCGGCTTTTGCCGTGTGGGCGCAAGCTTACCCGGCAGTGAATCCTTCGCTGGCCAATCGCGACACCGACGGCGACGGCATGACCGACTTTCAGGAATTTCTCAGCGACACCGATCCGGCGAGCGGCGGCAGTGCGTTGCGCATCCTCCAGATTGCGCGCTCTCCGGGCGTGAACTCCATTCGCTTCGGGCCACTGCGGCTTGGCCGTGTCTATTCGATTTTTTACACCGCGACTCTCTCCAACCCGGCGTGGCAAAAAAACGGCGAAGTCACCCCGTCGGCATCGGCGGCGGCGGTTTGGTTCGATCATGTTTCGGCATCGCCGCCCGGCTTCTACCGCGTGGAGGTGGGCATCCAATGAAGGTTAAAATCCGCACCCGCCTGCCGGCGCTGCTCGCACTCGTGCTCGCGCTGTTCATGGCCGGACGCGCTGACGCCCAGCAGCCATCGACCACGCAAGTCATCGACTTGAATCCCGGCTGGAACCTCATCTCGATTCAAGTCGGAGGCGCAATCACTCCGGCGGCATTCAAAAGCGGCGCGCTCGATATACCCGCGACCCTCATCGAAATCTGGGGCTACGCACCCACCGGCGATCCGCTCCTGCCCGGCCACTGGAATACCTACCAGCCAACGCAGCCCGGCTTCCCCAACGATCTCGCGACGATGCAGCCGGGACGGGGCTATTGGGTCAATGTCGGCGTGTTTTGCAAAGCAACGCTCACCGGCGCGACGTGGGATGGCGACCTCGTGCTTCAGCACGGTTGGAATCTGATCGGATTTCCGGGACTCGTCCGCGCCGCGTCCGAGGCGCAGGATTTGTCATCCATTTTCGGCTCCAACTTTGCGCGAATCCCCCAGATTTACACCTTCGATAGTTCATCGGCGCAGCGATTCGTCGGCTACGACACCACGGCGATCCCGATGCTGAAAGAGCTTGTCACGGTCAATCCGGGCCGCGGCTATTGGGTCTATGCGCTGGAGCCACTCACGTTGCAGTCGCAGCCCTTCGTCGCGCTGATTGGCGATGCCGATGCGTCTCCGCTGCAATCTCAGGAGCTTTTCAGCGCGCAGGATCCCCGCTGGCATGGGGCAAATCCGGCGAAATACGCGAATACCCTTGTCCGGTACGCGGCGGGCGGCGACGCCGACTACGACCTCAATAACAACGGCATCATCGACACGCCCACGACACAAGACACCATCCGGTTCGAGGTCGGGGTGGATCGGAAAGCCATCTCCATCGGAAATACGGGCATCAGCACTTTCGGGTGGGCGGTGATCAATTCCGTCCCTTGGCTCTTCACTGCACCGTCAAATCCCAACGACCCGTCAAACACCAACCGCGCCAGGACCACCTCGGGCACCATCTCGTCCGAAACCGACACGGTGACTCTTTACGTGGATCGAACGGGGCTTCGCCCAGGCAAAGTGACAGGACAGACCTTCACCATCTACACCGGCAGCACCATCCACACAGTCAGCGTCATCCTCGATGTCCCCACCGCATCGGGCGACTGGAAGGGCTACGCCAGCGCCGCCAAGGTCAACGGAAAGGCCATCGGCCTCGGCAAGATCGACCTTTTCGTGAATCTCTTCATGAATTCCGAACAGGCGAGCGAAACCGGCTTCCGCGCCGTCCTCAATCGCGATCTCGCGCTGCTCTTCCCGCGCGACGTGTTCATGAACGGCGTCTTCTATTCCGGCAACGATTTCTCATTCACCACCAATTTCCAGATGAACCCCGGCGACCGCAACGCGCCGCCCTACGACACCTTCACCAACACTCCCGCAAACGATGAACGCGGAGACAAGGACTCCAACGCCAACGGCAAACTCGATGTGATGAACCCGTTCCCCTTTGCCGTGCAGCGCGAAATCACCCTGCTCGGGAGAATGGTGAACCCCGACCGCATGGAGGGCACCTACGTCGAAGCCATCGGCAACATGCTCCCCGCCGGCCAGAAGATTTTCATCGACGGCACCTTTCAACTCGACCGCCAGACGACTTCGCCCACCAAGCGCAGCATCTTCAACCAGACCAACAACAACAACCCCCTCGCCCCCGTCGGCGGCTCGTCCGGCAATCCGTGGCGCGACCGGACGATCACCGTCGGCGACAGCGTCAACATCCAAAACATCACCGTCACGCTGAACCTGGACTTCACCAGCCTCGGGGCGACCGTCACGCTCATTGGGCCAAACGGGCAAACCGTCCTGCTCCATCCGAGCGGCACCGCGCTTGCGGGCACGACTGTCTTTACGGTCAGCGACTTCAATAATCTCAACGGTGCGGGAAACTGGACTTTGCGAATCGGCTGGGATCCGAGCACCGGGGAGCGCGGCACATGGGCGAATTGGTCTTTGAATATCGCCGGACTCGCCACCTACACCGCCTCGGGCATCGTCGTGGACAATGTCAGCGCTCCGATTGCCGGCGCCCATGTCGTTCTGGCGGGCAGCAACGTCATCAAGCAAACGGACACTGCCGCCGATGGAACGTTCGCTTTCACGAATCTCACGGAGAGCAGCTACTCCGTCTCGATTTCCAAAAGCGGCTACAACTCCAGCACGACATCCTTCTTCCTGCTCAATCAGGATGTCGCACTCGGCAATCTCCCTCTCGCACCGCTGATCCTGCCCGACGCCCTGCTCTCCGCCGAACCGCCCATTGGAGCGGAGCCGCTGTTCGTGGATTTTTCCTTCCTCATCCCATTCTCGCAACTCGGAACATTGGTCGGCGCGACCACGACGACGTGGGATTTCGGCGATAACACGCCCGTCATCACCGACACCGCCTCCGCGACCGACGACATTACAGCGACACATGCTTCGCACATCTACACCACGCCCGGCGATTATACGGCCACCGCCACCATTGTCGGCGCGACCTCCGGCAGCATCTCGCGGCAGAGCGCCGTGATTCACGTTCAGCGCACCCGCCCCAGCCTCACCGGGGCTGCACATCAGATCGTAGGTGTCAGTTTCGTGGGTGGCTTTGCGGCACCGCTGACAGATGTCGGCAATCCGGTCCAAGTCTCGGGCAATATCGTCTTCCAGGAATCCAAGCGCGACTCGGCTCCCTTCGACATCGACCGCTTCCCTTTCCTCGCCGCGCCTTCACCCTTCCGTCCTTCCGAGGAAGACACCGACTTCGACGGCAGCAGCACCTACACCATCTACCAGCAGCCCCGCGTTCTCGGCGTCGAAGTCCCCGACCGCTGGCGCATCATCACTACGCTGGGCGGGGCGGTCTTCGGCGAAGCTCCCTCGCGCGTCGGCGATTTCCTCCTTCAAACCGGGAGGGTACAACCCTGATTGCAATCCAGCCATTCTTGCCTGTCCTGACTCCATAAACCCAACGTCCTATGAAAAAGTGCCTCACCCTCGTCCTCGCCTCGCTCGCACTGGCCCTTCCGCTTTGCGCGCAGACGGCCAGCCCGACACTCATCCCTTTTCAGGGCCAGCTCACTAGTCAAGCCGGCGTGGCTTACACCGCTGGGCAATACACCATCGTCTTCAATCTCTACAACCAGGCCGTCGGCGGCACTTCCATCTGGACGGAGCGCCACCAGAAGGTCGGCGTCATCAATGGGATGGTGAATGTCTTTCTCGGCAGCATCATAACGATCAGCACGGTAGATTTTTCACAGGTCAAATATCTCGGCATCACCATCGACGCGGACGACAATGCCAACACCGCCGACCCGGAGATGGTGCCGCGGCAGATGATCATCCCGGCGTTCTACGCGAAGAATGCAGATCGCCTGCAGGGGTTAAGTGAGGCCGCTCTATTGCCGCCCGGGACCGTCTTGCCTTTCGCGGGCACGACGCCTCCCAGTGGATTTCTGCTATGCAACGGTAGCGCAGTAAGCCGGACAACTTATTTGCGGCTGTTTGCGGCCATTAGTAATAATCACGGAGCGCCGGACGTAGCCACTTTCAACCTTCCAGACTACCGCGGGCGCTTCCTTCGCGGCGTTGACGGAGGAGCTGGAAACGATCCCGATGCCAATTCCCGCACAGCGATGAAGCCGGGCGGACAACCAGGGAATGTCGTCGGCTCAGTTCAGTCTCAAGCCACCCGTAAGAATGGTTTGTCAATAATTGACCCGGGCCACTCCCATACACTGAACGGGCTCGGTCCCAATGGAACCCAAAATGTGGCGGTTGGCACGCCGCACGACATTCACTACACCACCGTTACCACGACGACAAATACTACGGGGACATTTCTCTCGAACGGAGACAACGAAACTCGGCCCGCCAACGCCTACGTAAATTACATTATCAAATACTGATGGCGCATTCGCCTAGAGCATGAAAACTGAGTTATTCTTCCCAAAACTCATCGGTCGCTACCCGTCATTCTATTGGCGAATATGCTTCGCTGTTGCTCTGTTGATAGGCGCGGCATTGGATTCGTTCGGCCAATCTCTCTACTTTTACGCGAGGCCTTTCGAGGCTTTCGAGGGAGACGCGGTCGTGTTCACCTATCTGCCGACGCCGCCATCTCGTTCGGCATTTCCCGGTGGTCGTCCGGCGGGAGTGCCGCTGGCGCAGGTCAGGAAATGGAAATGGGACTTCAACGGCGACGGGACTTGGGATGAGCAGAAAGAAGTCGGAATCAACGATGTCACCATCGACCAGCTCAATGCGACTTGGATCGCAACGACCAATGCCGCCACCGCAGTCGGCGGTATCAATACTTACACACCGAGACTGCAAATCACCACTACGGCCAATGTGACGCTGCCGGTGCAGGTGGGTGTGACCGAGGATGTCTTCGGACTTGATGGCGGGACTGACGCCACGATCAAGATCAAAAAACGCTCGGTCGCCAATTCGCAAATTCGCGTCAATTTCTCCGCAAACCCACGTCTCGCCCTGCCGGGATTGCCCAATGGAAAAGTGAAGCTGCTGCCGGATGTCAACCTGCTGGAAGGCGTGACCGGGACGATCAGCAGCTATCTGTGGAGCGTGTCCGGCGGCACGTTTCAAGATGGAACGAACAGCGCCAGCACTTCGCCGGTGGTCACCTGGCCGGGGGATGGCACCTACGATATTTCGCTGACGATCAATTACACCGTCGCCGGGCAGACAATGAACCTCACCGAAACGAAGAAGGATTTTGTGCGCGTGCAGGGTGTCCCGAGCGACTTGCAACTCGGCCGGGCTTACCGGCGCGGCTTTCCAGAGACTTACGGCTGGGATGACATCATCACGGCCTACGGGGCGCTTGGCGTCGGCAATAATCGCTACGTCTATTTCAATCATCTTGAAGACGCCTTCTTCACACAGCAGAGCGCATTGCTCAGCGCACCCACGGATGCCACGCAGCGGCGCGTGATGGCCGAAGCCATTAACGAACTGCTCCAGGGCCAGAGCCTCATTGGCAATCAACGGCTGATTGAGGCGCTGCGGATCAAGTATCCGCGTCTGACTACGGACATCGACCCGGAGCAGGACCGTCTGAACCCACCGGCGGGTGTGCGCGATGAGACGGCGGCCATCGAAACTGCGATCCTCGATCTGCACGCACCGATCCGCTACGCGGCGGTGGCGGTTCGGAATTACGGCACGGATATTTTGCGCGTGGGAGCGCCATCGGGCGAGGAGCCGTTCCCGCAATTCCCGCAATATCTCTCCTTCTCCGATCCGTCACTCAGCCAGGCGCCGATCCCGATCAAAAATGAATACTGGCAGTTTGGCGGAGTGTTTGAACGCATGGCGTTGGGGCGGATGGAGAAGGCAAAAAAGCTTTTCCGCCTTTCGGCTCAAGACTCCAGCGCCCGCTCTGAGGCCGCCGAGGAATGCAAAGTGGCCGGCATCCAGAGCTATCTCGGCATGGCCGTGCTCGCCGCCGCGCAGACCGAACGGGAGTTTCAGAACAATGAGGGCAACCTGATGCTCGCGCACATGAAGAACGCGCGCGACCTCTTCGAGACGATCAACGCCGGGCTTAATCCGCTCGGGAACGACGGCAGCTTCGTTCCGAACGAGAGCTTCACCGCGACCTTCCAAGACGCGCAGGAAGCTGTGGCCGATGCCCGCGAAGCGGAGATCAACGCCCGGCAGGAGGATCGCACCTACGACCATTACCAGGCCGACCTCCGCAACGAGCAGCAAAGCCAGCGGGCCAGCTTCATCACGCCGCTCACCAATCTCACCGGTGTCGATCCCGTGCTCTACAACGACCTCAAGACCGTCGATGATCAGAACGATTACCGGAACACAATCAGGACGCGCGTGAATGCGCTGCTGACCAGCTATCCTAACGCGAACCCCGCGGGAACGGGAGAGTTCGGCTCGCAGGTGATCGGTGTTTTGGATTCCGGCATCGCGATCGAGCAGTCGGTCAATCGGCTAACCAATCTTGCGCGGTCGATCGAGATCTCGCAGTGGGCGAACACGCAAGTGGACATCGCAAACGCCGACGCTACCGCACAACTGAGTGCGCATGACATTGCGCGTGGGATCGCAAATTCAGTATCCTTTAGTACAGGCACCACCTTAGGTGTTCTAATATCCGCGCTTGGTCTTTCCAGTGGGACAGCTACTACCGCTCAATTCACAGTGGGTGTAAGTGTTTCGCCAGGAAGTATAATTTCTGGCATTCTCAACGCCGACGACCGGGACATCCAGCGTCTCCAGTCCGCGCGAATCGCTGATATTCAACTTGAAGAGCAAACCCGAAAGAGCCTTCTTGAAGTCGCCAATCTCGTTCTCGACATCCGCCGTGCGAAGAATGCCTACGACCAGCAAAAGCTCCGCCTCGACCAACTGCTCTCGCAAATGGACCGGCTGATCGAAGATCTCGCCCACGCCCGCGATACGGCCTCCAGCCTTTATTTCCAAGACCCATCCTTCCGCGTCGTCGTCTCGCAAGCCCAGCGGCGCGCGGATGCGGAGACGGACTTCGCGGTGGACCGGCTCTATCGGCTGGCCAAGACGCTCGAATACGAGTGGGCCGAAGCCTACCAAAATCCGGGATTGCTCAGTAGGTATTGATTATGATTTTGTGAGCAGGTAAAAGAGGATGCTGGCGGCGAGATTGGCGAGTTTCTTGGTGTAGCAATGGGTCTTGCGGCGCAGGCGGGCGAGGTAAACGCGCAGGCGGTTGT
>JANNWY010000075.1:0-15235 GCA_031409335.1 Chthoniobacteraceae bacterium
AACCTCCGCCCGATCGGCCTGCTGCCTGCCGTGGCGGGTCGCACCATTGCCGGGACGCTCTTTGCCCTGCAGCAGAGCGAGGGCGAGGACTATCACGCCTTGCTGCAAGTCGCGCCGCCTCTCACCACGGCGGACCCGAAGTGGGTGTCCGTCTCGGGCGGAAGCCGGAGCAACGAATCCGACATGACGCTGACTTGGGAAGTGCAGGCGTCGCAGCCCGGCCTGGCGCAATTCTCCCGGGTCGGCAGCCCGATCAAAACGATGGCGCGCAATCCGCAGACGAAGCTTTACGGCGTCTCCGCCAAGCTCGAACTCACCAAGGTGGGCGCGGATCGCGTCCGGTTCGTCCGGCGACTCGGCCACTCGGTGGTGCGCGAGGAATTCTCCGGGAACTTCCGCGAACTCGCCGACGAACTCCGCCGCACCCAAACCACGAGCGCCAAGACCGTGGCCGGCACGGTCGTCGAGCTGTGCCAGTTTCAGGGGAAGCCATTCACCGTGCAGGTGCAGACTCAGGGTGGTCCTTTGGAGACGTCCGTCTTCGCGCCTGTGGAGATGGTGGCGTGGACTGGTCCGTCGATCATCTTGCTGTTGGTCGGCATCGGGGTCATCGCGCTCATCGTCGTGCTCGCGCGAAAGGGCGTGTCTGCCGGGAAGATCGTGCTGCTGGTCATCGGCGCTCCGCTTCTCCTCGCCGCGCTGATCTTCGCCGTGCTGGCCGGCGGCTACGCGCAGTGGTCAACGGGCACAGGAAACGTCAGATTCTCCTCGATCGGCCTCCTCGCAATCGGCGCGGTGATTCTGCTCATCATCGTCGCCGGCATCACGCTGCTCGTCGTGCTCGTGCGCAAAGGAGGCGCCGCTGGGAAGATCGTGGGGTTCATTGTGGGAGGGATGGTGCTTCTGCTCGCCATTGCGGTCGCCGCGATACCCGCCGTGCGGCGTATCTCATGTGATTTCGGACCGGAGGCGACTGTCGTGCAATTGCCGCAGCCCGGCCAAAGCAGTGACAACCCCGGCGCGGTGCCATTGGAAAAGTCGCTTCCCGCTGCGTCACTGCCCGATGCGCGCATCCTCGTCTATGCCGCCACCGGCATCGCGCATGGCTGGGTTCAGATCCAAGCGCGCCTTGATCCGGATCACGAACTCGCGTTTTTCCTCGGCGAAGAAGGAAGCGGCTGGTCGAGCGTCGTGCGATTTGCAAAAAAGGGCGACTACCAGTCCTTCATCGAAAAGTCGGACGCCATCGCCCTCGAAAACGGCGGAAAGGGCCGCGGGTTCTTGATCCGCAGCGGACCGGGCGGTGATGCGGATGGGGCGAAGAGCATTGCCTATGTGTCGATGGAGCCAGGCGGCTCCGTGCCTGCGGGCGAACTCACCTTTCGCACCCGCGAACTCAACGTGACCGACAACACAACGCGGATCACCTTCGCCGACATCGTCACGCCCGACGGCCGGCGCATCCCGATGACCGCGCGTGTCCGGCCGAGAACGCAGGCGGCCACGGCCTCGAAAGCCCCCGCGCTCGAAGCGTCCATCCCCGGGCAGATCGACTTCAAAGTCCTCCGCGTCGAGAACCCGTCGGGCACGCGCGACATCCTCCTGCACTTCGAGCGCGACACGAACCACGGCCTCGCCATCGAAGTCTGGCAGGACGTGACCGCTTCGCCGGACGGCCAGGCGCCGAAGGAAGGCTACCGCACGTCGCAGCAGAAAACGTGGGTCGGGCTGAACGGCGGGCGCGTGCTCGGGTGGACGCTGCCGCAGGAATTCACCGAGGCGCAAGCGAGCGCGCTGGCGAAGGACATGGAGACAAAGTGGAAGGGTTCGCATCCGCTGCCGGACGGTGCGGTGCCGGAGTTCGCCACCGCGCTGCATCGCGATGGCTGGAAATATCACCTCGTCACGAAGGTGCTGCGCGAGCCGGGTTCGCCGCGTCCGCCCGCGCCCGCGGGAGCATTGTTCACCGCCGAGCAGCGTTTCAACTGGCCGGCCGACGCGCTGGCGCGGGTGACACTTGCCCAATCGGCGAAGGATGGGCCGAAGACGAACTTGGGCGAGAGCTTCGTTTTCAAGACCGCACAGAATCGCGCGACGGGGTTCACGCTCCGCTGGCACGCCTACCCCGCGCAGCAGGGGAAGTTTGGGAATCAGTGGATCCTGGACTTGGTTGATCCCGACTCCGGCGTGATCTTTCACCGCATCGAAAACCGATTCATCAAGCCGGTGAAGCTAACCTCGCCCAACGTGCCGCCGCTGCCCCACGTCGCCGAGGTCGCAGAACCGGGCGACTCAAGAACACGGGTCGAATTCCAACTTCTGCGTGCCGAGGAACAAACCGACCCGGGTGCCGCACTGACCGCATGGTGGGATGTTTTTGCGACGGTGGAGCTCCCGGGCGACCGGCCCGTTCCTGCGTTTCAAATGGCACCCGAACTCGGCACATGGCGCGAGGTGGTCAAGTAATCGGGTGGTTTACGACGATGAAGATTCTGGGACTGCTCAAATCAGCAGAGTGACTGACGCGATCCAAAGACGCTGTTCGGTCATCATTTTCGACGAAGTAACACACCTGCTGTAACCCGCGTCGCATCTTGCGTATTCAGACTCGGAACACGCATCCATGCCCGACTCCCACAATTCAGAGAAAACACCGCTCTTTGCCACGACCCGCTGGTCCGTGGTGCTCGCGGCGCGCGATGGCGGGGCGGGTGATGCGGCGACGGCGCTGGAGCATTTGTGCCGGACTTACTGGCCGTCGCTTTACGGCTATGCGCGGCGGCGCGGGTGTTCGCCACACGATGCCGAGGATGCGACGCAGGCGTTCTTCACGCGGCTCTTGGAAAAGGATTACCTCCAGGCGGTGCGGCGCGAACTCGGGCCGTTCCGCGCGTTTCTCCAAATGGCGTTCAAGCGGTTTCTCGCGAAGGAACGCGACCGTGCGGGTGCGCTGCAACGGGGCGGTGGCGCGACGCATGTGCCGTTCGATCTTCAAAGCGCGGAGCTCGATTACGCCGGAGATGCGCCGGGCCTTCCCGCCGACGAAATATTTGAGGTGCGCTGGGCGATGACGGTGCTGGCGACGGTGATGCAGGTGCTCCGTGAGGAGTTCCGCGCCACCGGGCGGGAGGCGGAATTTGAGGTCTTGAAGACAACGCTCAGCGCTCCGAAGGACGGGATGCGCTACGCGGAAATGGCGACGGCGATCGGTTCCTCGGATGGCGCGGTGCGCGTGGCGGCGCATCGGCTGCGCAAGCGCTTCCGCGAACTCTTCCGCGCGGAGGTCGCGCAGACGGTGTCCAAGCACGAGGACATCGACGAGGAAGTGCGCCATCTCGTGTCCGTGCTCGCCCGGGCATGAATTCTTTCGTTTCCCCAGTAACGCGCGCATGCCGGTCCGTATGGTGATGGTTGAACACCCACCGCCATGCCCGATTTCACTCCCGCAACTCACACCTGTCCGCAATGCGGAGCGCCCGTCGCCGCACGAGCGCCCGAAGGACTCTGCCCGCGCTGCGTCGCGGCGCTGAATCTCTGCGCGGACACGGCCTTCACGGGAGGTGCGGTCGCCCCGATGCCGTCGCCGTCGCAGGAGGAACTCGCCCCGCATTTTCCCCAGCTCGAAATCATCGAGTGCCTCGGGCGCGGCGGGATGGGCGTCGTGTATAAGGCGCGGCAGAAGTCGCTGAACCGCTTCGTCGCGCTGAAGCTGCTCGCGCCGGAGCGCGCGGATGATCCGCAGTTCGCGGCGCGCTTTGAAAAGGAGGCGCAGGCGCTCGCAGCGCTGAACCATCCGCACATCGTCGCCGTGCATGACTTCGGGCAGGCGGGCGGCTTCTTCTATCTGCTCATGGAGTTCGTCGATGGCGTGAATCTGCGGCAGGCGATGAAGGCGGGGCGCTTCACGCCGGAGCAGGCGCTCGCGGTGGTGCCGCCGGTCTGCGAGGCGCTGCAATACGCGCATGAGCACGGCATCGTGCATCGCGACATCAAGCCGGAGAATCTGCTGCTCGACAAAGACGGCCGCGTGAAGATCGCCGACTTCGGCATCGCGAAGATGCTCCACACGGAGGGCGCGGATGTCGGCCTCGCGGAAAGCCAGCCCGCCGGCACACCGCAATACATGGCGCCGGAGCAGAAGGAGCATCGCCGAACCGATCATCGCGCGGACATTTACTCGCTCGGCGTGGTGCTCTACGAACTGCTCACCGGCGAACTTCCGGCGGACAAACTGCAGCCGCCTTCGCGGAAGGTGCAGATTGACGTGCGGCTCGATGAGATCGTCCTGCGCGCGCTGGAAGTGAAGCCGGAGCTGCGCTTCCAGACCGCGGCGGATTTCCGCACGCAGGTGGAGACGGTGGCTCACGAAAGCGGGACTTCCCGACCTCCGCAGGCATCATCGGGGCGCGTGCTCCGGATGGTGAACGGAGTGGTGACGACGCCGGATCGGTTGGCCGCGACGGGCGAGCAAATGTTCCTCTTCCGACGGAAGACACAGATCGTCCTCACGGATCGTGAGTTCAACTTCACGCAGGATGGCGTCCCGGTCTGCGTGCCGCTCTCAGCGATTCGTGACGTGAGCATCGGCCGACTGCCCCGCGTGGTGAATATGATCGGCATCCGGATTATGAGCGTGACGTTCGACGAGTCCGGCGCGCGGCGGCAGTTCTTCTTCTTTCTGAATGACGGTTCATGGGCGTCACCGGGGGAGCTGAACCGCCGGGTGAGCGAGTGGGTCGATGCGCTCAGTGCTGCGGTGCAGGATGCGACCGGCCACGCGCCGACGCGCACGCCAGCAGACCGACTCGGGATGCCGCCCGGCGCGCCCGGTGCGATGCTCATCATGCTTGTGCCGGGGCTCATCGCGATCCTGTGCATCTTCGGCATTGTGTGGAGCCCGCCCGGTTCCTTCCCTGCCCGCTTTTTCACGATCTTCCCTGTCCTTGTTTTCGCGGTGGCAGCCGTTGTGGGGTCGCTGGTTTTCGCACTGGGAAGACGCCGCCCGTCCACGGACGAAGAGGTTTCCGCGATCGAGAATCCTGCGGGCTTCTCGCGTGTGGCCATCGTGGGGGCGGCGTGGTTCGGAGTGGCGTTGGTTGGCATCCTGACAGTTGCGGGTCCGATCCAGAGGGGCCTGCCGTGGTGGCAAACGCTGCTCAGTTTCATGATTCTCTTGCCCACACTTTCCGCGCCATTCGGCACGACGATCCTCGGCTGGGTCGCAGTCTCCCAGATTCGCCGGTCTGCCGGAAAGCTCCGCGGACTGGGGCTGGCCGTGTTCGACGGCGTGCTGTTCCCGCTGCTCGTGCTGGATGGATTCATCGGCTGGCTGACTTTTCTCCTCACGCGCCTGGTCGTGGATTTCCACGCGAATCCGTCGGTTGTGGGTGATCCACGCATCTCCCCGCCGTTCCTCACGCGGCTGGCCAATGACCTGACGCAGCAGGGCGTCAGCGCGACGCTCCTCGCCGTCACGACGGGCCTCGTGATCCTCGTCGTGGACTTCCTCCTCATCCGCGCGGTTTGGCGGGCGATGAACCGCCCGGCTCCCGCCTCCGGCCCGGCGAGTCCCGCTACGTCGCGCTCCGGCTGCCTGCGCGCCCTGGCGATCGTCGGCCTGGTGGTGCTGGTCGTGTTTGGGACCATGACCGGCGTGTATTTTCTTTCCCGTCAGCCCTACCCTACGGTGACGCCGTCCTTCACCCAATTCCGCTTGGAGAAAAACGTGGTGATCCTGAATTTCCAGGCGGTGATTTCGCGCGGGCCGGTCGAGGTGCAGTTGGTCTTGGAGGGCCCGGAACTGTCGGCAGAAGCGGCGACTCTGGTGCCCGCATCGAACGACATTTCTGATGATGCGGAAGTGATCGCTCCCGGCCAAAGCGCGGAAGCCGGACGCGTGCGCATCTTGAACACGAGCATCACCACATGGCGCGCGGCGTTCGTCTTCCCGACCGAAGCGCTGGCCCGGGAGGTGTGGGAGAACCTGCAGCCGATCGGCCCGCTCGAAGTGCGGCCGGATCGCAAGACCGGGGGCGAATTGTTTGAAGTGAAGACAGCGACGGGCGCGACCTACACGGCCCTGTTTCTCGCCGGTCCGATTCGCCCGGGCCCGGCAATCGGCGACGATTTCCCGCGAGGCGCGCACATCGGTCGGAACAATCACTCCGTGCTCGTCACGCACGACGTCACAGCCCTGCACTACGTCTTTTATTACGCGGGCGATTTTGGATCGTCGTCATCTGGCTCGCAGAATCTGCCCACGCGTTCCTGGGAGGATGAAGGCGCGGTCACGCTCAAGAACGGTCGCACCTTTGGCTACCGTCGCACCGCACGCTACCCGGATGAGCTGACAGTGAACGGCACGCGATACGACCTGCTGAAAGGCCGCGTGTTTGTGCTCCGCGCCGACAGCACGGCGGAGCAGTTGAAGCTGTTCCCGCCTCTCCCGGTGGCGCGTGATCCGGAGGCTCTGGCGAAGCTGCTGGTTGCACAATCGCCGGAAGCATCAACAAGCCCCGCTCCCACATCCCAGCTCGAAGCCCCGGCGACGACGACCACAGTCCCCAAGGCAACCGAACCACAGGCAATCCAACCGCAACCATGAAACGTAGCGCGAGACCGGCTACGAAGATTGACCGCATGGAGCTGGAGGCCGGAGCAAAGCCGCCTCGCTAAGAAAACGCCCATCCATTCGTCAGCACTCGAAGCACTATGAAACCCCTCGTCTTTTTTGGACTCATCACCGTGTCGCTCGCGACTTCATCGTTCGCCGAATTGCCGCCTCAACTCAAGCCGCTCGCCGGACGATACGACAGTGACTGCGCGGCCCTGGCCGCGTCCGCGGATGCTGCGCTGAAGCCCGCGCGCGAACGCTATCTCGCCGCGCTCGCCGCCGCGCAGAAGGTCGCGACGGCGGCGGTGAAGACCGGCGATCTCGCGGCCATCTCCGCCGAAATCGCGGGCGTGAACGGCGGCGCGGTGAAGCCCGAGATTCCACCCGACCTGCCACGCGGCCTCGCCACCGAGCGCAAGAATTTCATCGCCGTCACCGCGAGCATCGAAAAAGCGATCCCGCCAAAGCAGCGGGAACTCGCGACGAAGTATCTGCAAACGCTGGTTGCGCTGGAAGCGCAGGCGTTGCGAGCGAAAGACACCGCGCTCACTGAAGCCGTCGCCGCGGAGAAAACGCGCGTGCTCCCGCAGATCGAGGCCGCGGGCGGCGGGCAGAAAAATCGCAATGTCGTCGAGAACAGTGATTTCTCGGGGGGCAAACCGGGCGACTGGCCGCCGGGCTGGCGCAAAAGTAACGACTGGAAGCAGGCCGACGACGTCGCGCTGATCCGCGAAGGCGACGAGCAGTTCATCCGCTTCCGCAGGCTCAAGGCCGAACACCATCTGGAAGTGTCGCCGGAGAAAGTCATCGCCGTTCCCGCGAACGCGCGCGCGGTGGAGTTCAGCGCACGCGTCCGCGTGAAAGGGCTGACGGCAGGGAAGGACTACGACTACTATCCCGGCTTGCGAGTGAGCACCCGCGACGCCGCGGGCGAGAAGATCGCCGAGGAGCACGCGGACGCAAAACAGGACGGTGGATGGAAGAAATTCAGCGGACGTTGTGCCGTGGCGGCGAACGCAAAGGCAATTCGCGTTGAGGTGGGTGCATTCGGCGCGGCGGGCGTATTCGATTTCGATGACGTGGTGGTGGAGTTCAAATAGCGGGCGGCACGCGGGTGCCATTCATCGTGCGCCGGCCCGCGCGCGTGAGGCCGGGCTAAAGTCCCGGCGGATGGCGGGCGACGAATTTTGAGAGATCGCGGCCATTTGGCCGCCAGCGCGGGCCTTCGCCTTCAGTGCGACCGGTCGTGTCGAGCCGCAGTCCCGCGACGATCGCGAAGGTGTGGCCGGAGCGGGCATAGACGGTGATCCAGCGGCCGGGTCCGGGCTCGCCCCAATTGAGCAAACCTTTCGACGGCGACGGTGTCGCGAGCGCGCCCGCGTGGTGCAGGAGGAACGACACGGTGCCCGAGCAATCGTAACCCACGTCGAAGAACGTCGAGTGGCCGCCGCCCCAGCGGTAGGGTTTTCTGATGATCGTGTTCACGGCCCAGATCGCCTGTTTCACGGCGAGCGGGGCGTTGGCAGGAGCGTGCGCGATTTCACCGCGGAGCACCGCGATGTCGCCGGGGACGGTGGGATTTGCCGCGCGCCCCTCGCGGGAAAAGAGGACGATGCAAAGAAGCAGGAGAGGAGGGCATCGCATGAGGCGCGGGAGGCGCGCAGAACTACGCGCCACGCGAATTTAGGCAATGCAAAACGTCCGCTGTTCTGAAAATGATGCGTGCTCACACATGAGCGACCTTTTCTCCACCAGCATCACCCAGTTCGATCTGCATCTGGGCGATTGCCTCGCCGGGATGCGCAAGCTCGAAGCCGGGTCGGTCGATGTCGTGGTCACTTCGCCGCCATACAATCTCGACATCGCCTACTCGAAGTATCGTGACAATGTCCCGCGCGAAGCCTACCTCGACTGGTGTCACGCGTGGGCGGAGGAAATCCTGCGCGTCTTGAAACCGGACGGTTCGTTTTTCCTGAACGTCGGCGCGTCGCCCGCAAACCCGCTGCTGCCGCACGAACTCGTCATCAAATTGCAGCCGCTCTTCCGACTTCAGAACACGCTGCACTGGATTAAATCCATCACCGTTCACCCGCGCCAGGGCCCGCCGGTCAGCGTCGGGCATTTCAAGCCGATCAACTCAAAACGCTTCATCACCGACTGTCACGAATACATTTTTCACCTCACAAAGACCGGCGATGTCCCGCTCGATCGGATCGCCGTCGGCGTGGAGTATTCCGACAAGAGTAACATCGCGCGATGGGGCCATACCGGCGGGCAGGATCGCCGCTGCCGTGGCAATAACTGGTTCATCCCATACGCGACCATCAACAGCCGCGACAAAGACCGCCCGCATCCGGCGACCTTTCCCACGCAACTCGCCGAGTGGTGCATCCGGCTGCATGGCATCCAGCCCGGCATGGTGGTGCTCGACCCTTTTCTCGGCATCGGTCACAGCGCGAGCGGAGCGCAGACTTGCGGGGTGGAAAAGTTCATCGGTTTTGAGATCGACGCCGATTACTTCGCACAGGCGCAGGAGCGGCTGGAACTAAACTCGTGATCGCCTTCATTCTCCGGCGCTTCGCCTCCCTGCTCGGCGTTCTCTTCTGCGTCATCACCATCACGTTCTTCCTCGTCCGCATCGCGCCCGGCGGACCTTTCGTGAAAGAGCGCAGCATTCCGCCCGCGATCGAGCAGCAGCTCAAGCAGCGGTTCAATCTCGATGGCTCGCTCTGGGAGCAATACACGACCTATCTCGGCGTCCGCCGCAACGCGACCGGCCAATACAGTGGCCTCCTGCAAGGCGACCTCCAGCCTTCCCTGAAGTACCGCGACCGCACCGTGCGCGAGATTCTCGCCGACAGCCTGCCCATATCGATTACCCTTGGCCTAGTCGCATTCATCATCGCGACGTCCGCCGGCATCTGGCTCGGCAGCCTCGCCGCCGTGCGCCATCACACACCCATCGACACCGGGGCAATGCTCGGTGCGCTTACCCTCATTAGCATTCCCACATTCGTCACCGGCCCGGTCCTTATCCTTTTCTTTGCGCTAAAGCTCGACTGGTTCCCGGTCGGTGGCTGGGTGAGTTGGAAAAATATCGTCCTTCCCGCCATCACCCTCGCCGGTCCCTACATCGCCTACATCGCGAGACTCATGCGGACGAGTATGCTCGAAGTGCTTCAGCAGGACTTCATGCGCACCGCCCGCGCGAAAGGTCTCTCCGACACCCAGACCATCTACAAGCACGGCCTTAAAGTCGCCATCCTTCCCGTGGTGAGTTACATGGGTCCGCTCGGTGCCGCGCTGCTCACCGGGTCGCTGGTCGTCGAAACCATCTTCAACATTCCCGGTGCCGGCCCGTTCTTCATCAACTCCATCCTGAACAATGATGTCTTTCTGCTTGTAGGCGTCGTCATCGTCGATTGCTCCATCCTCGTGGTTCTCAATCTCTTTGTGGATGTCGCCTACACGATGCTGGACCGCCGTATCAAACTCTATGAGTAGCCCGGTCGCCACACCACCCGGCGCATGGCGGAGGCTGCGCCGGAACCCGGTCGCCATCGTTTCGATCGTCATCCTGGCGACGGTGTTTGGCTTCGCGATCTTCGGGCTGCACATCTTCGATCTCGACCCTCACGCCACTTCGTCCGCGCAATACGCGCCGCCCAGCCGCGAGCACCCATTCGGCACTGATGTGAACGGACGCGATGCCTTCGCCCGGGTCATGGAAGGCGCGCGCATCTCGCTGATTGTAGGATTCTCCGGCGCCATCATCGCCCTCTTTGTCGGGACCACCTATGGCATGGTCTCAGGCTATGTGGGTGGGCGCACCGATGCGCTGATGATGCGTTTTGTGGAAATCCTCTACACCATCCCGCGACTCATCATCATCATCCTCGTCACCTTTATCTTCGACCGCCATTTCAAGACATGGCTCAACGAGGTCGGACTATCCGGCCTGGTGGGTTACTCGAAAATCATCATCCTCATCGTCAGCCTCGGCCTGATCGAATGGCTGACCATGGCGCGCATCGTCCGCGGGCAGGTGCTGGCGCTGAAGTCCCAGCAATTCGTCCTCGCCGCGCGCTCGCTCGGGCAAAGCCACACCCGCATCATCCTTCGTCACCTGCTTCCGAACCTGCTCGGCATCGTCATCATTTACCTCACCCTCACCATCCCCGCGGTCATCCTCGATGAAAGCTTCCTGAGCTTCCTGGGTCTGGGTGTGCAAGCTCCCCAGGCTAGCTGGGGCAGCCTGCTGAGCGAGGGTGCGCAAGTCATCAATCCCGTGAAGAGTTATTGGTGGCTGCTGTTATTCCCCGCGCTAGTCATGTCCATGACCCTGCTCGCGCTCAACTTCCTGGGCGACGCCCTCCGCGACGCCCTCGATCCGCGAGCCAAGCGGTAGCCGGTGGATGGCACCGCATCCATCGCACCAATGCCCATCTACCGCCGCGCGCTGGCTTACTACCGACCCTTCCTCGGGCAGACGATCGTGGCGGTGCTGCTCACGCTGATCTCGATCCTGCTCGGCCTCGTGCGGCCTTGGCCTTTTGCCTACATCGTGAAAAACGTGCTGCCGCTTTCGGGGCAAAATCTGCACCAACTCGCGGTGCTCGGCTATGACGTGAGCGGGTGGAGCCTTGCCTCGGTGGTGATGCTGATGTGCGCGATGATGGTCACTTTCCACATCGTCTCCGGTCTGCTCGGGCTCTACACCGGCATCCTGTTTCTGCGCGTCGGATTGCAGTCGCTGCTCCGGCTGCGCACCGAGCTTTACGCGTGCCTGCATTCGCTCCCGCTCAAGTTTCACGATCAACGCAGGAGCGCGGATTCCAGCTTTCGCGTCGCGTACGATTCGCAGTCGATCCAGGCGTTTTACAGCAAGGCCGTGTTCATTTTCCAATCGTGCTTTTCCATCGTCAGCACCTTCCTGCTCATGTGGAAACTCGACGCGCAGCTCACGTATCTTTCGCTCGGGGTGATCCCATTCATGGTCGTGGTGATGCGCCGTTACGCGCACCGCATCCGTGTGGAATCCACGACGATCGCGGAGCGCGAAAGCGCGGTGCTGACCGTCGCGCAGGAAGGGCTCAGCTCGATCAAGATGGTGCAGGCGTTCGGGCGCGAGGAGTTTGAAGTGGCGCAGTTCCGCAGCAGCGCCACGCAGAGTCTGGAGGCAAATCTGCGGCTGAATTTTGTCTCGATGAAAAGCGCGCTCATCATCAGCACGCTCATCGCCTTCAGCACCGCGGCGATGTACTACGTCGGCTCGCGCCACGTGCTCGATGGGACGCTCGCGCTCGGCGACCTGTTCTGGATTTCCGCGCTGCTGATGATGCTCTACCAGCCGCTCGAAGCGCTGACCCATGTCGCCTGGGCGCTCGAAGGCGCGGCGGCTGGCGCGCAGCGTTGCTTCGAGGTGCTCGACCGCGCGGACGACGTGCCGGATGCGCCCGATGCAAAGGCGCTCACGACCTGCCGCGGCGAGATCGTTTTTGAAGACGTGAGCTTCGGCTACACGAACGATCGCGCGATTCTGAGCGGCGTAAATCTGCGCATCGAGCCGGGTGAAACGATCGCTTTCGTCGGCGGCACGGGCGCGGGAAAATCCACGCTGATGAGCCTCGTCCCGCGCTTCTACGATCCGATCGCCGGTCGCGTGCTGATCGACGGTCAGGACATCCGTAGCATCACGAAAAAATCGCTCCGCAACCAGATGAGCATCGTGCTCCAGGACACGCTGCTTTTCTCCACGACCATCCGCGAAAACATCGCGTATGGCCGCCCGGATGCGACCGAGGAGGAAATCATCGAAGCCGCGAAACGCGCGCAGGCGCACGACTTCATCATGGCCCAGCCCGATGGCTATCGTTCGCAAGTCGGCGAGCGCGGTGGCCATCTCAGCGTCGGCCAGCGGCAGCGCATCGGCATCGCGCGCGCCTTCTTGAAAAACGCGCCCGTCCTGCTCCTCGACGAGCCGACGAGCGCGCTCGATCCCACCACCGAAGCCTCAATCATGGCCACGATCGAAGAACTGATGCGCGGCCGCACCACGCTCATCATCACGCACCGCATCGCCACGATTCACGAGGTCGGTATAATCGTGGTGCTCGGGAATGGCGGGATCGTGGAAGTGGGGAAAGGCCCCGAGCTGGTCGCGCGCGGCGGCGAATACGCGGAGCTATACCATTCCGCAAATCTGGGCTGATAGATCGCAACACCACCCGTTTTCGCGGGCGATGCGAACGCCGACACGCTTTCGTTTCTTGGCGTGAACTTCCCGATTCACGGACCCGACTCCGCTCGAACGCAGATCGAACACGCAAAAGCTCAGGAAGGTGTAAGATTGAGTTCCGCTTCCGGCGGTGCGGATTTGGCAGCTTCAAATACCTTTTTTGCAAATTCACTGTTCTTCAGGGCTGCGTCTTCGTCTTTGCCATTCGTTTCGACAAATGCCTTCAGCTCCTTTTCGAAGATGCTTACAGCTTGCGAAAATCCCAACTCAACGCGCTTCCGAAGCTCCGACAGAAGGGACTCTGCAATCTTTGCGGTTGGAGATTCGTCGGCGGCTGCCTTGATTGCTTTCTCAAGCTCAGCTTGGTAGCGAGCATGGATGATCCCGGCCAAGTAGAACCCCGCTTTACGCAACGCCCCCTTCCTAGATGCTGATGAAACAGCTGTGACCTTTTCTCTACAGCCATGGACGAGAACATGAGCAGCGATGAACTGCAAAGCACGTTCTCGGCTCTGAAGTTCCGAATTGGAATCTAAAACGCCATCGGTGGTAAGTTGCAGCGCGAAGACTCGTGCATAATCGCTGTCTTCGTCATTTCGTCGAAAGAATTCGCGGCGACTTAGGCTATTCCGCAACTTGGATGCATGTTTGTCAAAAACACCTAGATAAGCCAAAGCCGCATCCTCTTTGGTTAGAACGAGTAGGAAATTCTTCGCGGAAAGCTTTTCTCCCTCCTTCCGCTCGTAACCAATGTTGTAGAGCCTGAATAACTCCTGAAGCGCTCTTTGAACTGGGTCATTCGCCACTTGGTCCTCAGGGCGAATCGCGTTTTGTGAATTCGTGGCGAGGATGAGCGCGTCCGTGAATGCCTTGTTTGCTGGGTCAATCTCGTAAATGCGAACCAGCACGTTGGAGTTACCCTGAAACTTGTCCCTCAGTTCCGGGTCATGTTTAGCGTGATAAAGTGCATTTACGGTCTGGCAGCCGTTGATGATTTGCATGTTCGCGAGTTGCACCGGAACCTTCTTGCCAGCGGGTGGCAGGTTAAGATGCACCCTGTCGGCAATGATGCTGACGCCGTTGTTCATGAACCCAAACCAACTGCTATGGTCGCTGGTCACTGTAGCCGTGATGCGTTTGTTGACGTCCTTCCCGGCCCCAAGAAAGAATCGAACATTTTTTTCGAATAGCTCGTTGTTGCTGTAACGGTCAACCAGTCTGGTCAGTTGATTTACATTCACGAAGCCCACGATCGCTTTGAGCGGCATCCCATTGGGATTCGTTCCAATTGGATGGTGCAGGACAGAGGTATCCTTGAATTCGTAATTCAACTCTAGGACTTCATCCTGAATTGGAATTCGCCCGTGCTCGCAAAGGTCGTAAATGTCCATACCAGCATAGGCCTCGAAGGTGAAGCCATTCGTTTGTCGGTCGAAACGATAGACCTCTCGCATCTCGTCCACTTTAGGACGATCAGTTGGTGCCAAGCGTTGCCCATTCGTCACGAAGTGGCAACGAATACGAGACTTCAATCGCTTGTTGGCGCTCCGCGCCTCGTCAAATGCCTTTCGTACTTCGGCGTAGGCGGCGAGAGTTTTCTCATCCTCCAAATCACCGCGCAGAAACACGCGATGCATCCGGTCCACGAAGCTGTAAAGTTCCTTGGTCGAAATTCCACCTTGGATATACGTTTTCGAGAACTTGAACTGGAAGAGGTGAAGATGAAGTTCGTCGCCCTGTTCTTGAATCAGATAAGCGTCAAGCAGTTCTTCCTCTTTTCCTGTTCGGTGTGTGTCCACGCAAACGAACTTTTCGAAAAGCTCATCGTCGTAGAGGTAAGTGATTTTCTGCGCTGCCACATACTCATACAGCCGCTCGTAGTCGTCGGATTTGATTTTCCAACTGAGATTCCGCTCGGCCAAGAGCTGCATTCGAGCCTCTAATGCCGCAATCTGCTCTGGAGTGAGTTTGTCCGGATGCGCTTTCCGAGCTTTGGATGATGCGGATTTTGTGGGCATAGATTTTGCGGAGTCAGTCTGCGAAACGCGCACTCCGTAGTCCAGTCCTCACACCATTCGATCCGGCATCATTTGAGCGACGGCCATCAATGCTCGTGACTCTGAGGCCCGCTGCAAATCGCATGCACGACCTCGTCGAGGAACGGGCATCCATTACCATCAGATGACAGCGCACGGCGAAGCGATCTCCGTGGGCGGGGCCACGCGATCCAATCGAAGGGCAGTCTGAGGTGGACCCCGAAAATCGGGCCAGAGGTTAAGCTATAAAATGGCGGTGGGAGCGCGTGTAAAAACGCAGCATAAAACCACCGAAAATGAAGAGCAAACGCAAGCGGCATGAAGCCGCATTCAAAGCCCGGGTCGCCC